>JAHIUD010000023.1 GCA_018817515.1 Pseudomonadota bacterium | reverse complement strand
GGTCACCGGATCGCGGTCAGCCTCGCGCAGGATGCCCACCATCTGCTCCTCGGAAAATCTTCCCTTCCTCATGGCTCCCCCTTCTTCTCTGGGGGTCACTCTCTCAAGTTTCAGCTGGTCCGAAAAGGGGCAGGCAGGTCACCGGGGCTCTTGCATTTAACTTTTTCCAGGTGCTACGCTGAAGCGCATATGCACGTTTCCTTTTTCCTTGTGGCAATGATGGCGGAGTTTTGAGGTGTTGACGCGGCGCGGCAGTCTTCCCACCTCGCATGAAACTGAAAAGCTTGCTTGACGAGCCCTCGCCTAGCCACCCCCCCCACAGTACCTGCTCTTGCAGGCGTCGAACGACTTTCCACCGTTCAAGGCCATGCGACTTCACGCGTGGCCTCACCTTCCACGAGACGGAAGGCCGGAATGTGGCAGATTGCGAACCTGCCAAGATTTAACTTTTAGGAAAGGAAGTGCAAGATGGCCAGAAATCTCGTCTCTCAAATGAAGAGCGTCTGGAGCGCATCGCAGATTCTGGCGGTGGGTGCCAGCCGGTTTGAAGAGAAGCGGGAAGCGCGCGCGCAACTTGCTGACCATGGCAAAGGTGCGACTTCGGCGAGGATGGCAGAACGAACGCGGATAACGAGCTACCGCGCCTATGACCTGTACAAGGGCGTTAGCATCGACTTCGCACGCTTCCTTGCGGCCAGCGGCGTCAAGCAGGTCGCCGACATCCGCCCAGCGCACGCGGAAGCGTTCCTGCGAACCAAGATGACCTTGGGGGCATCATGCAACACCCTCCGGACGGTTGCCGCCGCGCTTGGCAAGCTTGATGCCGCGTTGGCGCGGTGCCCGAAGAAGATGCACATACCCGCCGAAGCCCGCCTCAAGGATGGCATCGAAGTAGCGCGTCGGGACTTCAACGCGACGGCTCCTCGCCTTGATACCACGCGACGCGCCTACGCAGGCCCTGCGCGCCTGGTGGAGACAGTCAAGTTGTCCGCTCACCGTCTCGCTGCAGAACTTCAATTCAAGGCCGGTTTTCGGATTTCAGAAGTGCAGGGCATCACGAGAGCAGACCTGCTCGGTGTGGTGCGTGACCCTGTCACTGGGGCTCTCGCGGGGCGCGTTCACGTAAATGGGAAGGGGGGCTTTGAGCGTGTCCAGTTCGTGCCCCTCGCAACATACCACGCCTTGCAAGAGGCGCTGGCGAAGGACGCGAACGCCCTGCGCTTCGGTTATGGCTCGTACCTTCGCTCACTGCGCTCGGCCTGCCATGAGATGGGTGAGGCATACTCCGGCTCCCATGGCCTGAGGCATAACTACATTCAAGCATTCGTTTTGTCGGCGGCAGAAACAGGCAACCTCTCGATGCGCGGGATTCAGCGCGAGGCGATGGAGCGCGTGGGACATCATCGCGAGAGTGAACTCGCAACGTACTTCCGGTGACAAGATGAAAACAAACGCACTGCCAGAGGCCGAAGAACGCGACCGCGCAAGAACCTTCAGACGTGCCCGTCAGGTGCGCCGTCAGACGGTGCGGGATAGGATTCGCGAATTGTGGCCGGTAGTGAGGCTCCTGCGGAGTGAAGGCTATTCTTGGCGGCGGCTACCCGCCTACTTCCATAAATTTTACGGCCTACGGCGTGTCTCCCATGTCTCATTTATCATCGTCGCTCATGAGAAAGGGGATATCATAACAAAACCTCGTTACCAAAATAGGTAGAGGCGGAAGAGGTTAGGTAACCAGCAGGAATGTCATGGAATTGACACGTGGTGGGCTTTGGGGCATAGTTCAAGAAAGAGGATAAAATGAAAACGAAAACTACTGCTGAATTGCAAAAACTCGTTGCACAGTATGACAGCGTCATGGAAGTTATGGAGCATAATGCTGCAAAGTCAATGAGAGATGACAATAGAGCCTATGGTGGGTTCGTGCGTGCGGCAAAAGGGAAGATGCAGGAGTTCATTACAGAGAGTCTTATTAGAGTTGCTTGGGACGTCGAAATGGCGGCAGACCCATCACGATTGATAGTCAATTCAGAAAAGATTAAGATACCAATACAAAAATCATATATTGACGCCATCAAAGACAGTAGACTAAAAAAGTATATTACGGCGAACATGACAAGGCACACTTACGGCCTATCTGTTGATAAGCATGTTTTTATTGACAGGAAATTTTTCCTCGGAATTGAGTGTAAGGCATACACTGAAAATGCCATGATAAAAAGAATTTTAGTTGATTTCTATTTGTTAAAGACTCGATTCCCCAATCTTCATTGTTTTTTATTCCAACTCGAAAGCCAGCTAGGTGGAGACTACTCTACGGCTGGAAGGTATCCGCTCGGTAGTTTTCCAACCCACACAATCATGTCGTATTTCCAGAATGTTGACCTCAATATCGTTACTCTTCTAGAGGGGGAAAGGAAGGTCGACCGCCCAATAAATAAACCAGATTTTTTCAAGCCGCTTAAAGTGGAACATCTCGAAACGGCGGTTGGCTACTTGCTGGAATCGCTCAATGGGGTTTTCAAGTGATGAACATAGTAGATTTGTTTGCCGGTTGTGGTGGCTTCAGTCATGGCTTTAAACTGGCGGGATTCAATTCAATTCTTGCTGTTGAAAAAGACCTTTGGGCTTCGGAAACTTACGCCTTCAACAATCCCTCTGTTCATGTCGTAACCCAAGACATAACGACACTTAATGCGAGTGATTTGCCCATCAGTATTTCCGATGTCGATGGGATTATAGGTGGGCCACCGTGTCAAGGGTTTTCGCTGTCAGGCAATAGGGACTCCAAAGACCCGAGGAATAGCCTTTTTGTCGAGTTTGTTCGTTTTGTAAAGTATCTCTCTCCCAAGTTTTTCGTCATGGAAAACGTGCTTGGCCTATTATCAATGAAAACAAAAAGTCGCCAATGCGTGAAAGATATCGTCTCTGATGAGTTCTGTAATGCTGGGTATAAGGTCTGCACTATCATCCTGAACGCTTGTGACTACGGTGTGCCACAATCACGGCAGAGGGTCTTTTTTGTCGGTGTAAAGGCGAACTATCCACTTAACCCGAGGCTTCTCACCCCGCCCATCAAGCGTGCAGCTCAGCAGTATGTCTCACTTGCAGACGCTATTAGCGACTTGCCTGTGATTGAAGCTGGTTGCGGCTTAGAAACACAGCAGTATCCGATGCCGCCGCAGAATGAATACCAGTCTATGGTGAGAGCAGATTCTCTTCTGGTTCATAATCATGTTGCTATGCGCCACACGCAAAGACTTGTTGACAGGTTTTCGACTATTGGGTTTGGTCAGTCTGTTAAACACGCTTCTGAAGAGCATTCACAAAGAAAACGCGGTGATGCGAATTCGATTAGTGGGAAGGTTTTTTCTCAAAATAACATGCGCCCTTACCCTGACAAGCCATGTCCAACAGTTGCGGCAAGCTTTCAGAGTAATTTTATCCATCCATTCCACAATAGAAATTTCACAGCCAGAGAAGGAGCCAGAATCCAGTCATTCCCTGACACATATATCTTTAAGGGTAAGCGAACAACAATGTCTTGGGAAAAGCATCTTTCGCAATACCAACAAATCGGGAATGCGGTTCCACCATTGCTTGCAAGAGCGTTGGCAGAAAGGATATTGTGGTATTTTGATAATATTGACACAATCGGCGACCAGTACAGTCCGGTCAAGGAAGCGGCCCAGCATTCCTTGCTGGCCTATTCTGTATAGGTTTGTTTCGTGGTTGCGTGGTCAGTCGCATCCACGGCTGACGGACATAATCTCTTTCAATAGTATTGTGCTAGAAATGAAATACCCCCTTTGAGAGTTCCTCAAAAGAGGGTATTTTCGTAAGTGGGGTGAGAGTGATTGGACTTTTGCCCAATGCGTTGTGAATGAATATGCCTAACAGGTCGTCTACAATTTGGCTACCTGCGCACCGGGTAAACGTCAAGCGTGGCGGAATGCCGCCGGTGGGGTGCAGTCGGCATTGACGTTGCCATCCCTCAATTCGTCGAGGTGGTCAGCCCAAGCCTGCATGAGCACTTTTCGCTGCGGGAGGTATTTGGCGAAGTCGTATGCGCGCCGAACCTTGCTCCCCTTTGCGTGGGCGAGTTGCACGTCAATGTGGTCTTTGTCCCAGCCTTGAAGGGCAAGATTCGTGAAGGCTTGCGACCGGAAGCCGTGTCCTGTCATCTCGTCGGCCGTGTAGCCGAGGCGACGCAGGGCAGCGTTTACGGTGTTCTCTGACATGCACCGGCTTTTTGTGCGGGCACCGGGGAAGGCATAGCTCCATTGTCCGGTCAGCTTGTGTAGCTCGAGGAGAATTGCAAGTGCCTGCCGAGACAAAGGGACAAGGTGCGTCGCCTCCATTTTCATCTTACTCGCAGGGATGGTCCAAAGCGCTTTATCAAAGTTGACCTCTGACCACTCCATGCGCCGGAGTTCTCCGGGCCGTACAAAGGTCAGGGGTGCGAGTTTGAGCGCGCAACAAACGACAAATGTACCGTGATAGTTGTCAATATCGCGGAGAAGTGCGCCAATTCCTTGCGGGTCGTGGATGCTGGCAAAGTGATTCTCTCGGGCCGGCGGGACTGAGCCTCGGAGGACTTCGGCGGGGTTGGTGGTGAGCCTCCCTGTGGCAATAGCGTAGCGGTATATTTGGTTGCACTTTTGGATTTGGCGGCGTGCTGTTTCAATCGCACCACGCTTTACCATCCGCTCAATCACCATGTTGAGCTCGCGGGTTGTGATTTCCCTGATTGGCCGGTTGCCGATGAATGGGTAAATGTTGAGTTCAAGACGGCGTAGGATATCATCGGCGGAGCTTTGAGACAGCTTGCCCTTGTACTTCCCAAACCACTCGTTGGCGACAACCAAAAAGGTTTCGGAGTTGGCAACAATCTCTGCCTGCACCGCTTTCTTTGCCGCAGACGGGTCTTCGCCATGCGCCAACAGTTTGCGCGCATCGTCCCGGCGCTCACGTGCTTCTGCAAGTGTGATGGTGGGGTAAATGCCCAGGGAGAGGCGTTTCTCTTTGCCGCCGAAGCGATATTTGAGTCGCCACAGCTTGCTCCCGGTTGGTGAGACCTCAAGGTAGAGGCCACCACCGTCAAACAGCCTTTTCGCTTTGGGGCCGGCCTTGGCGTTGCGAATGGCGACATCAGTAAGCTTGCTGGGCACGGGGGCATCCTCCGGTTGCTGTGGAAGAATTTTGCTCCAATGCCCCCACCGATGCCCCCAAATGGGGCTAGATGTCAATAGGTAAACCTAGACAAACCTGGGCTGGTTTGTTGGTTAAACTAGCGTATTTCCTTAAAGAATAGACAAATATGGAGGACTGTGGATTTTAAGACTGGCGGAGAGGGTGGGATTTGAACCCACGTACGTACTTATAATTTCAGCTACTTACAAGCCTTGTGCCCAACCGGCGCCATACTGACCACCTTGCCAGCGCGCATCTCGTTGAGCTTTTCGGTAATGGCGCGCTGGGGCTTGGCCTCGCCGCGGACGTACCGCTCGAAGGCCTTGTTCGTGCCGTGCATGGTGCCGTTCTGGCGCAGCTCGTCCTTGCCGAAGTGCTCGCCCAGGGCGGTGGCCGACGAGTGCCGGGTGCCGCCGTAGAGGTCGACGCCTTCGATATTGAGCTCGGCGCAGGCCCGGCGCCACCAGCGCCACAGAACGTTGTGGCTCATCATGTCCCCGGACTCGGCCGTCCCGGACTTCTTCTCGTGGCGGAAGAAGGGGAGCTTCTTGTTCAGCACCTTGGGCAGGGAGCACACGAGCGCGATGTCTTCCTCCAACAGGGGGATCAACTTCGGCTTGCGCTCCTTCGCCGTGGCCGGGCGCACCACGAGGAGCCCGCCCACGTTCACGTCCTCTTCGCGCAGGTTGCGCATTTCGACCGGCCGGATGGCGATGTAGGTCGCCAGCCAGCGGATGGCCAGGGCCACGCGGAAGGGCGCGATCTCGTCGAGCTTGTCGAGGATCTGGACCTGGATGTCGAGGGTGATGATCTCGCGCCAGCCGAGGGTGAACTTCACGTCCGGGAACTCCGGGATGGGCACGCCCTCGCGCTTGCTCGCCCACTTCCAGAACGTCTCCAGGCAGGTCTTATCGTTGTAGACGGTCTTCTCGGAGTGGGTTTCGCCGGTTTCCAGGAACAGGTCTTCGAGGTCGCCGAAGGAGATGGTCTTGGCGTTACGGTCTCCCCAGGCGGCCTTCGCCCTGTTCATGGTGGCCTTGTAGGGTTTCATCGTCCCTGGTGCGACTGTTTTCGCCTTGGCCTCAAGCCAGGAGTCGGCGAGCTTGTCGAAGGCCAGGGGCTGGTCAAACTGGTAGTCCCTGGGGTCGAGAGTGCCTTCGTCATCCTTGAAGCGGATGCCGGTCAGGAACCGTTCCGCCTGCCGGATGTTGGGAAACCGCCGCTCGATGGAGCGGCCGTAGACCACCTTGAACTTCGTCGTCCCGACTTGATCCGGGTGCGCCTCGCAAGCGCAGACCCCGGCCCGCCCGTCGTAGACCAGGCCGCCGCCGCAGAGCGGGCACCGCTGCTGGCAATAGATGTTGCCCTTCATGACCATGCCCTCCTGGGTGCGGGAGGTAGCACGGCCATCGCGGCGGTGTAAACGGGCCTGGGGCAAAACGTCCTTCTCCGATCCCGTCGGGGCTTACTTCAGGCCCGGCAGGAACGGCCAGCGGTAGGAAACGTCCCCGGTCGACACGACGACTTCGCGCCCAGGCTTGCCGTCCTTGCGGATCACGCGGCCGAGGAGAACCTTGCTCCCGGCGACGTCGACGTGGATCTCACCGCTCTTGTGGCGGCGTGAGAAGATGCGGTCGCCGTAGTTGTAGCGGCTCATGCGGTCGCTCCTCCCACGATGCGGTACACCCCGTTCTCCTCGGTCATGAGCCCTGCCTGAATCTGGAGCCCGAGGGCCTTCTCGATGGCCAGTTGCCCGTAGTTGATCCGATTGCAGAGCCAGCCGATGGTGCAGCCTTCCGGCCCGGCCCGGCGCACGTTGCCGATGATGACGATGAGCATGGGGTCGCGCTTCATGCGGGCATCTCCTCCCAGGTCCGGCCGTCCAACTCGCGGCCAGCGAACGTCTTGCCGACACGCTGCATGGGGTAGCCATCGTCAGCCCTGCGGCCTTCCTGGGTGAGTCGGATGCAGGTTTCCCCGTCCGTGGGCCACTCCCCATCATCCGCTTCCAGTCCGACCCAGGCCCCGTGCTGCTTGAAGAAGAACGGCACGCCAGATGCCACGGAGTCGTCGCGCAGTCGCCGCGGCCAGTCCGGGTGCATGGGCCGCGCGCCGGGGCCGGTCTCGCCGCCGCAGATGATCCAGTCGAGGTCGCCGGGCGAACACATGAGGCCTAAACCATCGCGCAGGTCCACCGGCCCGAGCATGGGCTCGATGGAGACGAAGCGCTTGGCCGCCGGTGTGGAGAGCAGGAAGGGCACGGAGCGGTCGGCGCTGGCCTGGTCCCAGATGGTGGTCCCCAGCCAGACGTTGGGGAGCGCGCTGCCGCCATTGAATGCAGCACGGACACGGTTCGCGCCGTCCACGCCAAAGCGGGACCCCGCCACTTCGATGATGCTGTCCTGGAGGTTCTCGAGGCACAGGAACTCGTGAGCCCGCTCCGGGCGCTTGGTGAGCAGCAGGAAGGTCTGTCGTGGGCTCAAGGCCATGACGGCGAAGATGCAGAGGATCCACTCATCGCGCACATCGCTGTGGAACAGGTCGGCCATAGAGCAGACGAACACGCGCGAAGGCTTGTTCCAACTGATGGGCTCAAAGAGCCTGTCCTGGTGCCAGGTCACTTTGAAGGGGTCGAGCGTCGGGTAGCCGCAGCGCCCGGCCAGACGCTTGCTCATGCGCTCGGCGTAGCAGTTGTCGCAGGCGTCGCTGCATTTGCTGCACCCGGTTACGGGGTTCCAGACGCGGTCGGCCCATTCGATTCGTGTGGTTGCCATGGTCTACGCCCCCTTCTCGCGCAGCTTCTCGCCGCAGAACGGACAGTAGGTGTGGGCCAGGATTGCCGTCTCTTCCTTCTTCTGGCCGACCAATGCGATCTTGACCTCGGTGTAGGTGTCCTCGCCGCCCCTGCTTAAATTGAGGCAGGTCTGGAGCTGGATGCTCTCGACGGGCTTCTTGAACTTCCCGTCGTAGTGTTCGCGCAGCCTCTTGGTCATTTCGTCGATGCAGTTGCACATGGCGCGATGCCTCCTCGTTGAAGCGCCCCCGGTGTCCAGGGGCGCTGTTGCGTTCTACTGTCCCAGCGCCGCCAAGGCCTCTGACTCTTTGCAGGGCATCAGCCAGGGCGGTGGCGTCGGCATGCTCCCGTTCTGGGAGTCGCCGTTGCCGGTGGGCACCTTGACGACGATGACGCCGTCCTTGAAGCCGCCAGCGGTGCGGGCGAAGCGTCTCCCGACGAAGACATCGTGCTCCATGCCGCATTGCGCCACGGCGAACTTGACCCGGTGGATGCTGCTCTTGTTCAGCACGTCCAGGGCCGCCTGGAGTTCTTTGCCCAGCTTGGTCCCCAGGCGCGGGGCGTAGGCGTGCCCCTCGTCAACGAGGCAATCCAACTTCAGGCCCTTCGCTCTTGCCGCCTTGTCGTCCAGGCGTTCCTTGAACACCGGGCCACTGACGCTGGGAGGCCCGGTGAAGTGGTGGGTCTGCCAGACGTTCTCGTATCCGCGCTCTTCCTTGAAGGCGTTCGACGCCTCCAAGAACGTAGTGTACTTCTCGTTGGCCACCGCTATGATGGCCTCGGCCTCCGGACCCCTGCCGATGAAGTGCTGGTAGATGATCTCGCTCATGATGCCCCCCCCGGCCTACATGGTGAAGTTACTGGCGGACAGATCCGCGCTCATGTCGCGGAGCTGGCCCTGCAGGTTCTTGATGGTCTCGCGCGACTTGGCCAGCTCGGTCATGCTGGCGGACTTGGCCAGGGCGAATTCGTCTGCGGTCATGCGCGCCATGCGCAGCGCGTCGGTGATCGCGTCGACGGTGTCCTGCAGCACGACGGTCATGTCGTTGAGCCTGCTCTCCACGCGGGCAACCGCGGCGGGCGCGGCCTCGCCGATGAACTTTGGACCCTGGCCGGTGAGAGCCCAGTCGGGCATGACCTGGTGCGAGCGCATGAGCTTGAGCAGCCACTCCGGCGGAATGCTCGCCCGGCGCTTGGCGTCGGAGATCGAGGACTGCCGGACTTCGATTACCTCGGCCAGCCGCACCTGGGTGGTTGCGCCGGTGACTCCCACGATGCGGGCCATGGCGGCCTCGTAGGCGGCCACACGTTCGGGGGTGAGTTCGATCTTGACCTTTGCCATGTGTTTCTCCTCCCTATTTGCGCTGGAAGACCCAGCACTTGATTGGCTTGTCCAGGATGCAAGAACGGACGGTCCGGTTGGCCTCGATGAATTTGAAGCGCCGGGTGTGGGGCAGCAGCTTCTTCACCTGCTGCAGGTCGATGATGGGCTGGCCAGCGGATTGGGCCAGTTCGCGGAAGTGGTTCAGGTTGATGGCAAGGATGTCGGGGTTGGTCGAGTGGTCAAGGATGCTGCCATCGCCCTTGTGCCGTGCGTTGGACATGTACTCGAAGACCTCCCAGAACTGCTCGACCAAGGGATGGTCTGCCGCCAGGCGCTGTTCCCTGGACTTGGCGCGCAGGTAGAGATACTCGGTCAGCCCCTCCTGCAGGTGGCCCTGCATGTCCGGGAACAGGACGGCAAGGGCTTCGCCGCAGGCCGCAATCTGTGCATGGTTCTTGATGATGCGCTCCATCCGGAGCCCCTCGGCTGCGGCATAGTTGGCCTCCATGCGCTCGAAGGCCTCGGTGTAGGCCTCCAGGATCTTCCTCTCGCTGGCCAGGGCCGCGCCCAGGAAGCCCCCCACGTCCGCCGCGGTCTGGCGCTCGAACCAGCGGGCGACATCGCGCGTGCCCGCCTTGTGGTGCGCCTTGTCCGCGTGGCAATGCACGATGCGCTGCAGGAGCGCCTCGGAGCCGTCGACCTCCGCATTCTGCGAGATCAAGAGCGAGGCCTGGAACAGATGCTCCTCCACGTCGTTGCTGCGCCGGGCCACGCCCAGGGTGCCTGTGCCGCGCCCGTTGTAGAACGGCTTCACCTCGTCGAAACCGAATTGCTTCTGCTTGGAGTCCTTGTCGCCGTTGTCGCGGTCGGACTCAATGATGACCACGGGCAGGTTGGACGCCTGGGAGAACGCGCGGCGGCGCCCGGCCGGGGTGGACTTGAGCAGGTCGAAGCCCTCGTAGTCCTCGCGGCCGACGCATTTCCACAGGAACTCCAGGATGGTCGACTTGCCCGCGCCGGGCTCGCCGGTCAGCTCCAGGAAGGGGAAGGTCTTGTGCCGCGCCCGGATTTGCTGGACGAAGAGGGAGCCCAGCCAGAAGGCCAGCGTGGCCAGCCCCTGCCAGTGGAAGGCCTTGGCAAAGGGCTTGATCCAGCTCGGGTCGAACTTGCCGTCGGTGTGGATGTACACGCCGTTGAGCACGGTCTTGATGCCCACGCGGTTGATGTCGAAGTAGCCGTTGTCGTTCACCGGAATCTTGCGGCCGTTGTGCCACGCGTGCTTCTGGAAGATGTAGGCCCCGGCGTCCCGGTCGTACCCCACGAAGGGCAGGGCCTGCACCGTGGTCATGCGCTTGTTCAGCCAGCGGTCGCGCAGGATCTTGAGCTGGCGCATGTCGCCGTCGAAGGTGCCGCCGCGCGAGCGGTTGAGCAGGGCCTTGTGGAAGGCGTCTGGGCTGGTGATGGCCGTGCCTTCGAGCGCGATGAGGTCGTCGGGCTGGCCGTTGGCGTAGGAGATGCCGAAGACGTAGCGCTGTTCCTCCATCACCACGTCGCGCTCCATGTAGAGGAAGCGCGGCTGCACGTTCGAGATTTGTTCGACCTGGCAGTGGCGGCTGAAGAGCTGGCGGCCTGCGACCGAGTTCAGGAACTCCTCGATGGGGTTCTCGCTTGTCGCCTGCTCCTTGCGCGCTGCGGCCGTCACCTCGATCCCCATGCTCTCCGCCGCCAGCTCCTTCTCGAAGGCCGCGGGCATGGTGATGGAGTACAGGGCGTTGCGGAAGTCCAGGATGAAGGACATGCGCCGGTTGCGCACGTAGTAGTGGTAGGCCTTTTCCTCGACCGTCTCGGCCATGAAGAGGCGGCCGTGGTAGAGGCGCTCGGAGATGAAGGCGGGCTCGATGCGCCCCTCGCGCCAGAGGTCATCCCAATCCTTGGCCTCGGGCAGAAGCAGCACGGTGGCCAGCTCGCCCAGCTCCTTGAGCCGCTTGTGGTGGGTGCGGGCGTACTTCTTCCCGGCCGGGTCCGAGTCCAGGGCGACGACCCAGTGGACGCCCTTGCCCTTGTTCTCCGCGACGAAGGCCTCGGGGAAGTGGTTGCACGAGAACTGCGCAGCAGCCTTATGGCCCGCATGGTGCAGGGCTATGGCGTGGAAGATGCCCTCCACCATGAAGCAGCGGTCGCCCTTGGCGAGCTTCTGCCCCGGCGGCGTCCACACGTTGCCCTGGAAGAGCGTGCCGTCTTCCTTGCGCTTGCCCCCGAAGTGGGCCTTCTGGCCGTCCTTCTTGGTCCGCCCGATGAGCCGCTCCCAATACCGGGTGCGGGCGGCGTCCAGGTAGAAGCGCACCGTGGGCACGTGGTCTGTCGTGCCAGGCACGGCCCAGGCCGCCTGCTCGTACCAGCCGCGAATGCGCGAGAGGTCGAAGCCGCGGTCAAGGCCGAGGTAGGCTTCCGCCGTGGCGTCGCGGTTGCTCTCGGTCGGGGGGTAGCGGTTGGCGAAGTCGGCGAAGACGGCGGGCAGTTGTTCCCGCACGGAGGCCTCGAAGCCGCACTTGTTGAGCCGCTCGCAGCGTAGCACCCAGGGGTGTTGCTTGCCGACGTAGAGGGTGCGCTTCCCGCAGCCTGGGCAGACCCCCTTGCGGAGGTAGTCCCCGGCCTGGCTGAACTCGTAGCGCGAGTCCGTCAGCAAGGCCCGGATGATCTCGTCCGGGGTGATGTCGATCCGCCCTGGGCTAGGCATTCGCCCGCTCCAGTGCCCGCAGGTCAGCCACGAGGGACATGCCACGGTCGAGCACGTCGGAGAGTTCCTTGATGAGGCGGCGGCATTCGATGGGCTCCAGCTTGTTGTCGGCGGTGCTCGTGCGGGCCTCGGCCGCGACGTCGCCGACCTCTGCGAACAAATCGTTCACGCGGCGCAGGAGCGCGTTGCAGTCCACGTCCTGGTGCGCTTCGTCCAGGCCGTAGAAGGTGGCGCGGGAAAGCTGCCAGTGGATGATGACCTGATTGCCGAGAACTGCGCAAAAGCGCGGGATGTCTTCCACGGAGGGGAAGAACTTCTCGGCGCTGAACACGCGCTTCACGAAGAACGGCTTCCAGCCCATCTCCTTTGCGATCTCGGGGAGAGGCTTGTTGCTCTTTTCGATGGCCAGCTTGAAGGCGTCGATGGCGTCAAGGTGATGCAGGGGTCTGGCTTCTGTTTCGATCATGCTGTCCGCTCCTCGTTTTGGACACCTACGTGGTGCTTCCCGTCGCTACTCGCTAGGGGGATTCGTCATGGACACACGCCTGCAGGCCGCCTTGATTTGCCCTGGGGTGACGGCCCCGGAGGAGCGCAGTTCGCGCAGCAGCAGGCGCAGCGCGAGGTGCTTTCCGGCGAGGATCAGCACCCGCCTTGTGGGCTGGTTCATGAGTTTGTTCCGGTTTCTGCGCAGGTTGCGCGGGTCGAGCCCCAGGGCCTCGGCGACTCGGCTCCATGAGCCGTGCTGCCGGGCCAGCCGATGGAGATGGATTGCGAGTGCGTTTTTCATGGTGCCTACATGGGGCAAAATGCCCTAGGGTGTCAAGGGCATTTTGTCAGATTTTTCTAGGGCATTTTATCCTGTATAGGTAAGCTATGGAAAACACCGATAGTTTTGAGCGGGTGTTCATCACCCTCATGGCGGAACGGGTTGATGCATCGCCGTTGTCGCATTCGGAGTTCGGCAGGCGGGTCTTCGGAGCTGCGTCGGGCATTCGTCTGTGGCGCAGTTGCCGAGACTTCGAGAAGCGCAAGCGCAAGCTGACGCTCGACGAGGCCTACCGCATGGCCGACGTCCTGGGCACGGACTTTCCGACCATGCTGTGGAATATGGTGCAGGAGGCGAAGGCCCGCGGGATGCTGCCTGCCTAGGGCGTAACGCCCCGGTTTGTCGGCCTAGTGTGGGGCGTTTTGTCCCGTGCTGCGAGTTCGACCCCCGACGGTGCCGCCCCTACTTTAAAAGGCTTTGGCATTTAGGGGGTTGCGCGCAGTCTGGCTCCGCTCGTCAGCGCGATGAGCTTGCCAGCCCTTGCGTTTCCTCGCTTCCTGCGCAACGTGCCGGGGGCGCTTCCCGGCGCTACGGGCTAGGCGCTCCGTCCCCCCTTGCGCCGGGGCCTGGGGTTGCAAAAACGACCTCGAAAACCCCGAAGGTTTGGTGCGGAGGAGTGATTTTTTCCCGGAGGCCGCGTTCTTTTGCTCGCAGAGGCGGCGCCTGGGGCAGGGCGAGGTGGAAGGCGGCCGGAATGGCCTGGGCCGGGGCGAAAAACGGAAGTGGCCGACGGTTGTACCGTCGGCCACAGGGGGCAGGGGCGCCAGAAGGCTGCGCGAGGCAGCGCAAGGCTAGAGCGCTACGCCACCTCCAGGCGACGCCGCGCGACCTCGAAGTACTCCTCGGACAGCTCGATGCCGATGCAGTCCCTGCCGGTCTCCTGGCAGGCCGCAGGGCGACAAAAAAGGGCGACCATGATGTGTGTCACGGTCGCCCTGTATCGTGGCCCTTGTCGGCCCGGATAGGCTGTTGCTTATGCGGCGTCGCCCGTGGTTTCCTCGTGCGGCACGGGGCAGGGCCGGGGGGCGTTGAGCAGGAACGCGCCCAGGCGCAGCGCCTTGGTGATGATGTCATCGAAGCGGGTGGCCAGATAGCCCAGGGCCACCCCGGTCTCCTGCGGGTGGAACGGGGCCATGGCGGTGAGCAGGCTCGGGACGGGCGCGAACGTGCTGCTGATCTGCCCCAGGATGAGCGGCAGGACGGACTGCGTGGGGTAGTCCGTGATGGCCGCCTCCAGGCTCTCGTGGTACTCTTCCACGTACTCGTAAACCTCCCGCAGCCACGCATGCTCCGGGCAGCGGGGCATGTAGCGGGAAACGAACTCGACGCTTTCGAGCAGGGCGTCCAGTTCGCGGGCGAGGCTGCACGCGTGCTCGGAAACGTCGGCGGGAATGCTGGTCATGGGGGCGGGCGTGGTGCTGGGCGTGGTCGTGCTGGGCGTGGTCATGGTGGGTCTCCTGGGGTTAACTAGTGGCCCACGCCGTACTATCGGCGAGAACCGGGTGCTAGTAACCGCCCAGGAGCGGCGGGAGTGTTCCCCTTGCGGGTCTTGTATTCGTCCCACACCCGGCTGATGACCGAGGGGCCATTCTGGCCTGAAAACAAAAAATCCACAAAGACTGACGGGTGTGGACCGTCCTGGGCTGAAGGTGTTACTAGCACCTGTAGGGCTGTCTGCCCTAGGTCGGTTCGGATGTCAAGGGGTGGGGCGCAACTAGTCTAGTTCGCCGCGCTCCC
Source organism: Pseudomonadota bacterium (assembly GCA_018817515.1). Lineage (GTDB taxonomy): Bacteria > Desulfobacterota > Desulfovibrionia > Desulfovibrionales > Desulfovibrionaceae > Humidesulfovibrio. The sequence goes on along the minus strand of JAHIUD010000023.1, from coordinate 28,239 downwards.
GAGGTTGCCGATGTGCCCGCCCAGGGAGGTGGCCTCGTCGGCCACGGCCCCGCCCTGGTCTATGACGCCAGCCTGCGGGTGTGTGTGGGACGAAAGGATCACCAGCGCCTCGCGGATATCCCCCAGGGCGGCCATGATCTCGCCGAAGAGGCTGATGCCGCCCATGGCCGCCGTACAGGTGAGCTTGCCGCGCGCCTGCAGGAAGATATCCTGCGCCGTGATGCTCTTGTCCCCCTGGGCCTGCTCGGTGCTCTCTCCTCCGACCGTCTCGGACAGGTCGCCGCCCGTCGTGGTGGCCTGCGCACCGGTCACATTGACGGTGCGCGAGCCCTTCACGATGCAGCTTTGATCCTTGCCGACGGTCTCGGCCGCGTTCCCAGCCGTGGAGTGCGTCGAGTCGCCTCCCGCGGTGAGGTTGAGCTCCCCGAGCGTCCCGAGGTCGGCGCGCAGCCCGGCCAGCAGGGACATGACCGTGCCGACCTCAACGGTGTACATGCCGCCGACTTCCAGGGTCGAGTGCTCGGAAACCTTCACCAGCTCGCGCGCGATCTCGCTCACGCTGGACACGGTGCGCACCAGCCGGGACATGGAATCGTCCGTGATGGCCGCGTCGGTCAGCCGTGTCCAGTTGCCCTCGGCGTCCGCGCGCTGGAGCACGGTCGGGGACTGCTGCAGCAGGAACTCCTTCGGCGCCACGGCCGGGAGCGAGACGCCCATGGGGTAGACCTGCCGGATGATAGGATGGTCCGGGCGGCCGTAGGCGAAGCCGACGACCACCAGGGCGCCCGGCTCCGGGAAGGCGAACGCGCCGCACTCCTGGCCAGCCCCGGCGGGCACGGGAAGAGGCACGGCCGTATAGAGCGGGAAGGCCGGGTCCGGCTCCATGTCCGGCGTGAGTATCTGCACGTCCACGGCGTAGCGGGGCCGGAACCGCTCGCAGCTCACGCCCTCGCCCGGTTGGTCGGCCAGGGCCACCACGCGGGCATAGCGGTCCAGGTGCAGGCCGCCGGACAGCTCGGGGAAGAGCTTAAGCACCGCGGCCTTTATGGCGTCTTGCATGCCACCTCCATTTGGTGCCCGGCCAGGCGCACGGACGTCACCCGGCGCTCGTTGAGCACCGCGCCCGGGCGCAGGCCCGGAACGCAGGTCACGGTCTGCATCCCGGACGTCACGCGGGTGAAGAATTCCTGGGGCAGGCTCACGGGCGTGGCTGGCCAGCGCGAATCGGCCCATGAGCCGACGAACACGGCCCCGTCGCCTTGGGCCTGCCAGATGAAGTCCTCGATGCCGAACACGTCGCCGATGCTGGCCATGCCGTGATAGCCGGAGCCGAGGCCGTAGAACGCGGGTACGCGCTTCGAGGCGTAAGGCTTGTCCGGCAGGATGAAGCGCAGGCCCGTGCGCTCCGCATAGGCCGCGAGCACCTCGCGCAGGGTGGGGTGGCGCAGCGAAAGGGGGTGTTGCGCGTCGAGCCGGCCCGAAAGCTCCCGGCAGAACAGCCGCTGCTGTGTGGCGTCCACGGCCGTGCTCCTCTCCACCTCGCCGGTGAAGAAGAGCGTCAGGGTGTCCGCGAAATGCCAGCCCAGGGCGAACGTGACCCGCCCGGACAGCTCCGCCTCCGCACGCACCTGGAAGATGGCCCGGCCGGGCCTGTCGAGGTCGAGCCGGATTTCCTCGGAGACGAGGGGGACTTCGGCCCCGTCGATCTCAAGGCGCTTGAGTAGGCGCACTACTTGCCCCCCGCGTCATAGTCGCCTAGCGCGTCATTGACGGCCTTGAGCTTCTTCTCGAACCAGGACAGCTCCGGCTTCGCCCCGCTCGTGGTCGACGAAGCGACGGTCTCGCCTTCGCTTTGCTGTGCCTCCGCCGTCTTCGGCGTCTCGCGGGATTCCGCCCGCTCCGGCACGGAGATGTGCTCGGCGATGGTGAAGGACACGAGCCAGCAGCGTTTCCCCTCCTGCTCGTCGGCCTTGAAGTCGCCGCTGAAGCGCCCCTGGCGCATCCCGGCCGCGTTGGCCGTGCGGTTGGTGATGGCGTAGACTTTGTTGTCGCCGCCGCTCGTCTGCTCGGCCACCCGCGTCAGGGCGCGAAGGTCCGCCTCGTCCTTGAAGCGGATGTAAATCTTGCACTCCAGCCGCTTGCCCTTGGTGCCCTTCTTGGCCGTGGAGGTCGACGAGGTCTCGCCGGAGGCGTCCTCGTCCTTGAACTTGTTCGAGAGAGACGCCTGCAGGCCATAGCCGGGCACGGTGAAGTCATCGAGTAGCAGGAAGCTCACAGGATTCCCTCCAGGGGGTTCGTCAGGCCGAAGGCCTCCTTGAAGTAGGCCACCTGGCTCTTGGTCCCGTACCAGCAAACACTCACGCAACACTTGAAGGAATCGTCCATGGGTGGCGCGAATTTCGCGAGCAGCGGAGCCAGGGTGGCCACCGCCCCCTCAAGGTAGATGCCGCGCCAGGCGTCGCTCGCCCCGGTCATGCCTTCGGCCAGGTCTTGCAGGTCTTGCTGCCGCTGCGCCGCGGCCGTGGACAGCTTGGAGGTGAATTCCGCGAGCCTCGCTGTCGGCGAGACCTTGGCCGCCTCCAGCCCTTCCGCCATGGCGAGCTGCCCGCCCAGGGCGCGGGCCACAGCCAGGCCGGTCGCGCTCCGCTCCGGGGCGGCGTTCCCCCATGGGGGGAACTTTGGCAGCTCCGGAATCTTGAATTTGTCCAGCTCAATGGTGGCCAAGGCCTTTGCCCTGCGCTCCGCCTGGCGCAGCTCCGGGATGGGGAACACCGTGTTGAAGCCGTTCAGCGCATTCGCAAGCTGCCCCGGCTCTTGCGCGGCCATGACCAGCATGACCAGCCCGGTGTCAAACGACGGAATGACGCCGTCGGTGGCCGCGCTGATCGCGTCCTCGAGCATGCGCGAGCCAATGACCTCGATGGCCTTTTGCGGCGTGAGGAAGGCTTGGTCGCCACGCATGGTGCCGATGCCCTGCAGGTACGGCGTGACCGCGAGGTAGCGCGCCTGCGAGGAGAGCAGCGCGCCTGCGCTTTCGCGCAGCTCGTCCGCGCTCCCGATGAACGGGGGAGGCTCCGGCAGGGACAGCCCCTGGAGCGCCTGCGCGCCCTGCGCAAGCGCCTCCTGGGCATCCGTGAGATGCCCGGCAAGCCCGGCGGCGATGTCGCTTACCGCGGCCGGTGGGGTGAAGGTAATGCCCTGCCAGAACTGCATGCGCTAGGCCGCCTGATGGGAGTCTTCGTAGAAGCCGCCCATGGCCTACAGCCTCCGCTCTGGCTCAACCGGAATGCCTTCTGCCAGCGTGGTGCCCTCGGGCCAGCCGTACTCGGCCACCAGCAGGTCGACCACGTCGTCGACCAGGACCACGGTCCCATCCTCGGGCAGCGGCTCACCATCAGGAAGGATGGCCAGGGTCTTTGTCTTGATGTCGCCGGGCACATCAATGCAGCGCACAGCGGCGGCAGGGTAGCCCTCATATCCGAGGTGGCGGAAGGGGTCGGTCTGGTTGTCGCGCCCGGCGATGCTGGCCAGGGGCTTGCCCTCGCCGTCCACATAGCCGAGGTCTGTCAAGTCGAACTCTGTGTATTGCATCTCCCCTCCCTACACGGGCGCGGCCTGGAGGCCGATCTTGCTGATAACGATGGAGCCGATCCCGTATGTGGTGTTCGTGGTTGAATAGCCGATCAGGTCTCGGAGTGTGCCCCAGGTCTCACCGGAGTAGTTCCCGCAGTTGACGGCAACAGAGCGCTGAAGCTCGGGGATAGAGTCCCAACCGGTGGGTGGGACAATGGCAGAACCTGCGGTTGTGAACCCGAAGTGCGTATTCCCGGCTTTACGCCACAATGCAGCCCATAAGTTGCTTGAGGGCGTTGCAATGGGCAGAGTCGTCATGTTCGAGATAAAAGCGTTGGTATAACCAGCAATCTGCGGGCACCAGTGCCCGGTCCCTTCCATGTCAAAATCGAGAATGGCGGTACCCTGTAAATAATTGAGGCGGTTGATGTTGGCACCGAAGGCGAGTCCCCTCAAATAAAACATCATGGTCCATTCTTCGCCGTTCAAAAGCGCCGCCAACAAGGCTGCCGTGCAGGCCAGGCCTCTGCCCGCAGCCACCTGGCGAAAACCGTCAACCACGCCAGCCAGGCCGCCGAATTGCGTCAACACCTGATCCGCTCCGGGGACGCCTCCCCCAGCTCCGATCTCATTGGCTCCAGCCACGCCTTTGACATTGAGCACGAACGTTTCGGGGGTCGCCTTGTCTTCGGTGACAGGAAGGAACACCGGTAGGCCGCGCGCGGCAGCACCGGAACTATGGCACAAGAACATAATAGCCCCTCCCCTACGCCCAGGCGGCGATGTTTCCGATGATGCCAAACTGCAGCACGATGCCGACGAGTTCGGCGGGCTCGGCCATAGGTTGTGCGCCGTAGTCGTGATCGCGCGACAGGCGAAAGCGCAGCAAGTCCCCGGCGGCCGGGGTGCCCGAGGGGTTCAGCACCGCGCTGGTCGAGGATTCGATGAGCTTGTCCGCGTCGACCACGTCGCCATCCATGGTGACGGCAACGCCCAGCGCAACGTCCAAATTTTCGCCGGGGGCCACGGCCGCGCAGGCCAAGTAGAAGCGGATGTCGTCTCCGGCCGAGCATCCTGCGGTGCCTTTGCAGAGAACCTTGGCCCGGACCATCTCGCCGTCCCAGTTGCTGGGCGCGCGGAAGTTGAAGAAGCCGTGTGTGTCCTTGACCGCGCCGGGGAACGACAGGACATTGCGCGTCAGCTTGTTCGCGCCATCCTCGACCACGGCCAAGGCCGCGCCGTCGGTAATGGCCGGAATGACAGAGCCGCCGTCGAAGTACCCCTCCTCTACGGTGGGAGCGGCGGTAAGTGCCGCCGCCAGGTCTTCCGGCGTGACTATGGTGTTGTTGCCCACCCCGGCCAAGACATCCGCCCTGGTGGCGATGCGGGCAAGCCCCGGTGCAGCGGTGGTGGCCAGAAGGTTCGGGTGGGCCTCCGGGTCGGTGTTGTGGGCATCGATGGGCTGTTCCACCACAGGCACCGTCTTCGGCCGCAGGTCCGTGACCGTGCCGTCGGCCGCCACGTGGGCGATCTGGGCGCAGTAGTGCGGGGTGTGGAAGGGCGCGCCTTCCGCGTAGTCCGGCAGGCCCGCTCCCTGGGCCACGAAGCGCGGGGTCCCGAGGGTGACGACGTCGGACCCCTGGGGGGCCAGGCAGACGTCCAGGTACACGTCGCAGGGCAGGGGCGCGGGAACGGCGGGGAGCTGGCCGGCCAGGGCCGCGCGGATGCCCTCCACGTAGCCCGTGCCGGGCTCGAAGTGGTAGGCGCCAGCGGCGTGCACCAGGAGCCAGCCGTCGCCCAGGAACGCGTCCCGGCCGTAAATGTCCCGGTTGGAGAGGCGCTCGCGCTCGTCGATGCCCTTGAGCCGCACGGTGAAGTCGAGCTGCCAGACCTCCGCCTCCACGGTCAGGCCGGTGAGCACCTGCGCGCCGGTGAACTGGAGCAGGAAGTTGCGGGTCAGGTTGTTGCCCGGCGTGTTCGTTCCCTCGTCGTTGGCCCGCTTCTCGATGGCGGGCAGCTCGGCCACGGCGATGAGCGTCTGGTGGGCCGAGCAGTACAGGCCCTGCCAATTGAAGGTGAAGTCGCCCACGTCCGACCCGAGCAGCACGGAGTAGACGACCTGGTTGGGGTTCACGAAGGCCCGGTACTCCGCGGGGATGTCCGCGTTATGCACCACATGCGCGGCGGGCACGGCCTGCGCTCTGTCGGCGGCCTGGGCCGGGTCCAGGCCGGGCACGTTGGCGAAGATCATGGTGTCGATGACCAGGGGCAGGCCCTGGGCCTGCAGGCTGGCGATGAGGGCCTCTCCGGCCTGGGTGATGCAGATGCTCATTGGCGGGCCTCCACGGTGCTGTGGTTGTCGTCAAAGGCCGCGAGGCGCACCCCCAGGGACAGGGGGGGCATGACCGCGCAGACCGTCATGTGGTCATTGTCGAAGGCGAAAATTCTGGCGGCGATGTCCGCCCGCTGCCTGGAGACGAGCCGGTAGCGGCGGCAGGTCCGGCCGTATTCCTCGATGATGATCTCGACCAGGCGCTGATTAGCGGCAAGGTCATCATCGGAGAGCACGACGCCGACCACGTCCCAATCCTGCCCGGCCATGCGCTCTTCCAGGGAGACGCCGCCCACCTCCAGGCGCTGGAAGATGCGGCCCCACCCAGCCACGCCTCCGGCGTCCTTGGCGTTGGCGTAGGCGTGGGCCACGCGCAGCCGGTAGGCGCGCTCGGGCTCGCCCTTGTAGCGTGTGACGTTGCGCTGCCACGCCAGCAGGTCCAGGATGGCGCCGGTGCAGGTGAGCGGGTCGAGCTGGCGGGCTGGCAGCGTGGCCGCCTGGCCGAGCCTGGAGAACCATTCCCGCGCGGCCGCAGCCAAGGCCCCGGTCTCCGCGCCTTCCATCCAGAAGGGGAGCTTGGGGGTGGGGGCGTCGCTCACGACTCGACTCCGAGCGTCATGGACAGGTCGCCCAGGGTGGGGAGTTGCAGATAGGCGACGATGTCCTCACGCCCGAACTCCACGCTGCGCAGATCGGGCAGGCCCGCGTGCAGTTCCTCGGACAGGCGCGAGAAGCTGAACCTGGACAGGGGCAGGGTGCGCGTCACCGTGAAGGCGGTATTCTCGCGGAAGGCGCACCGGATGCGGTCTTCGACCGCCTGCAGCAGCGCCGTCACCCGTTCCTCGCTCGCGGACGTGACGGGGAACACCGCGACCGCGAGGTCGACGGGCAGGGCGCCGATGGGCATGCAGAGCATGTCATCGCCGTGCCCATGGTTCCCGGAGTCCAGGATGTGGGCGTTAATGGCCTCGATGAGTTCCTGCGAGGGGATGCCGCTCTCGATCATGATGTGGCAATTCGCCGTGCCGGGGCCGCGCGGGCCGTCCTTCTCGAAGAAGAGGTAGTCAATGCGGATGCCAGCGTATTTCGCGATCAGGGCCTTGTAGGCCGCGTCGTGGTGGTATTGCCCGACGGCGGCGAACTGATTCCGCGCGCGCAGGCGCAGGGCCTCGTCGTCCTCCACGTCGGCGCCGGGAGAGGTCAGCCAGTCGGCCAGGTTGGTCACGGAGACGATGCCTGGCACCGGCTTGGCCATGATGGAGTAGTACCCCGGCCCGAGGTTGTAGGCCACGCCCGGCTGCTCGGCCTGCACGGGTACGTCGAGGGAGAGCTGCCCCTCCGGGATGACCGCCTCGGCGATGGTGGCCACGGCGTAGGTCATGCCGGAAAGCTCCGGCGATTCCACGACGGTCCCGGCCGGGATGGTGATGGTGCCCGCGGCGGATGAGCGCGTGAACCGCAACGCTCCCTGGGCGCTGGTGGCCTGCTTGCGCAGCACGTCGACGCCCCAGGCAAAGATGTCGAGCCAGGCGCCGGAGGCGAAGCGCAGGAAGGTGTTCGGCAGGGCCGTGCCCACCAGCAACGAGACGAGCCATAGGGCGGGCGCCGTGACGATGGCCGAGATGAGCCGCCAGAACGGGCTCCAGGCGCTGCTGTTGGTGATGAGGCTGCCCTGGGCCGTGTTGATGACGTCCCACTCGGCCTGCATCTCGTCTTGCGTGACCGGCATGCCGGACTCGCGCAGCATCGTGGTGAACAGCTCTTTGGCGATGTCTTGGGTGCTGGCCATCTAAGCCTCCAGTTGCAGGCTCATGTCGCCATATTTGACCGTTCGGGCCGTGAGCCAGTACTCGCCCGGGGAGGACTCCTTGATGACGGCGGTGCCGGGCACGATCCGCTCGTCGTCGTCCACTGCGATGGTGATCTTGACGATGTTCGCGCGGCGCTTCCGCGCGTCGCGGTTGGCGATGATCTCCACCAGCAGGCCCGACTCCCGGATCATGTGCATGATGTCCTGGGCGATGGACGCCCGGCCATCCAGCAGCACGGGGTTGCCCCCGGCGTCCAGGGTCAGATCGTCCTTGGTGATGCGCAGGTCGATGTAGTCCGCCATGCCTTACCCCGCTTGCAGGGCCGCCCACTCGTCAAGCTGGCCCGAGGTCATGGGCTGCTCGCTGTGGATGGTCACGCTGCCGATGGTCGTTTGCCGCGAGTTGGAACGGTTTAGTGTGGAGTTGTTGGCCAGGACGCCGCCCACGGGGATCTCCGAGGAGCGCGGCGCGTTGATGGAGGAAAGCATGGCCGGGGCCTTCGGGATTTCCGCCGACCGTGCTGCAGCCTGGGCCTTGGCTGTCACCTCGGTAGAGCTGCTGAAGCCAAACTTCTGGGAGATCCAATCCCACGTCTCGCCCAGAAGTTTAAACGGGGCCATGAGGGAGTCGATGGTCGCCATAATGGCCTTGCCCCAGGACGTGTCCAGGAATGCCGCCTTGAGGTCGTCCCACCAGTAGATCAGCGCGCCAACGGCGGCGATCAGCGCCACGACGCCGATGACGACCCAGATCATGGGGCAGCCGTACAGGGAGGTATTGAGCAGCCACGTCGCCGCCGTTTGCAGGAAGGTCAGCTTGCGCAGCAGGCCGAAGAGCGAGACGGCGAGCCGGACCGGCCCGCCCAGGGCCAGCCAGGCGATCTTGTTGATCGCTATGGCCGCGGAGAGCACCCCCATGACGGCGGCCAGGGCCATGACGGTGATGGCCCCGTACCCGATCCAGCGGGCCAGATTCGGGGCGATGTCGATCCAGCGCACCATGGTCTTCATGACGTCGACCCCCTTGCCCACGAGCTTCTCAAGCGGCGGCAGGAGCTGCTGCCCGAAGGACGCGGCGAGCACGCCGATGGCCCCGGACCCCTTATGCCAAACGTCGGTCATTTTGGAGGCCATCTCCCGCGCCTTGTCCATTCCTTGGACCTTGCCGAGGGAGTCTATGCTCTTGGCCAGGCCCGTGCTGTCCGTCATGAGCTGTTTGATGAGGCTGACGGCTTCGTCCGAACCGAAGGCCTTCTTGAGCGCGTCCGATTCGGCGACGTTGAGGGTGTCTCCGAACTTGCCCTTCAGCTTGTCGAGGATGGCCACCATGCCCAGCATGTTGCCGCCCTTGTCGGTGAACTTGAGCCCCAGCTCCTTCTGTGCGTTGCCCACACCGGCCAGGAAGGCTTTGTACTTCGTGCCGGCCTCGCTGCCGCCCATGGTGGACTGCAGCGTGCCCAGGATGGCGATTTGCTCGGAGGCGGCGATGCCCGCTGCCTTGGCGTTGGCGCCCAAGGCCGTGAAGGCGGCGCTCATCTCCGGGCCTTTGGTCTTGAACATCTGCACGGCGAGCGCCGTCTGGCCGGTGAGTTGTTCGACCCATTGCGCCTTACCCATGCGGTCGGCCTGGTCCTTGAAGATGCCGTACATGGTGCCCATGTAGCTGGTGATGACGCCGACGTCGGCCTTCGTGGCGCGGGCGAGCACGCCGGAGGCCACGGAGAATGTACCCAGCTCGTTGCCCTTCAACCCGGCGATGGCCGATTGAATGTCGTAGGAGGCGCGCACCACGTCGGCCGCGGAGCCGCCGTAGTCCATGGCGAACTGCTTCGCCGACGCCTGCAGGCTGGCCAGCGAGGAATTGTCCACGTCCAGGCTGGACACTTCACCCATGGCCCGGTTGAGGTCGATGGCCGGGGCCACCAGCTGGTGGATGCCCTGGGCCTGCGAATAGGCCCCCATAGCCCCGGTGCCGACGCGCAGAAACTGGTCATGCACAGTCTCGGTCATGCCGGTGATGGCCTTGCGCAGCTTGCCCATCTTGCTGGAAGCCTCGTCGCGCATGCCGATGGCGAACATGAGCCGTTCCAGTCGCGTCGCCATTCCCTACCCCCTGAACGCTCTTGCTATGCCGTTGGCCACGGCGGTGGCCATCTTCTCCCAATAATCCTGTTCCAGGAACAGCGCCTCGGCCATGGCCTCGCCGTCCGGCTCGCGGCCCGGAAACCACCGGCGGGACAGGGTCAGCAGTTGTGACAGCCCGCTCTCGCCGATGGCCGCGGCCCGCGCCTCTACTCCCCCAGCTCGATCTCGATGTCCGGGGTGAACTCCTCGACGAGCTTGCCTGCGATCTGCAGGCCCATGCTCGGCTTCTCCAGTGCGGACTTGAGGGCCTCGCGGTCTTCCGCCGCCACGGTGCGCAGCAGGAAGTTGCGCGCGGGGGCGATCTTGTTGCTGGGCATCAGCTCGTTCAGGTACTTGTCGTAGGCCGCGGCATCCACGTTGAACGCGATGAGCTTGCCGTCGATCTTGAGCTTGATGGTCTTGGTCATTTGGTCCTTCCTCTCGTGTTTCGGTTTTGTGGTGCCGTTAGCCCTGGTGGTCGCCATGATCCTTGCAGGGCAACGCGCTGTCGGCCCACCTGCACAGGCGCACGGCCATGATCTTGAGCAGCTCTCCGGAGGCGTAGCCGCTGATGCCCACCATGGCTGCCTGGAGCCCCATGGGCAGGCCGGAGGACTGCAGGAGCAGATGCACCAGTACTCCGGCAAAACCGGCGCTGATGGCGGCGTAGGCCACGGCCTTGAGACCGCACCGGCCAGCCTGCATGGAGCGCACGACGCCGCCCAGAGCAGCCAGGAGCAGCAGGGGCAGAGCGCCAGCGACATACGACCCGGCCCTCATGAGCGCGTCCGAGGCCTCGACCGGCGTGGTCATTTTCCCGCCTGCGCGCCGAGCGTCTTGATGGCGCTGTCGCCGCTCTTGCTGGAGCCGAAGTAGTAGGCCAGCATCGTGATCCAGCCAGTGCCGAGCGAGCCGAGCATGATGTTCAGGATGTCCCGCGATCCGGCGGGCGGTTCGTGAGCCACGAGCCACCCGAGAAGGCCGAAGAAGCCGAGGGTGAGGCCGACGGCAAGGGCTCTGGGAGTCCAGTCCCGGACCTCCATTTCCCGCTGCCTGGCGCTCGCCCGGTCTTCGGCGTCGATCTTGGCCAGGTCGATGCCGAGCTTCTGCATGTTGAGCTTGAATTCGTTGTCGGCCTGCTTGAGGGCAAGGAGCTGCTCCGGCGTGGCCTTGGCAAGCGCCTGGGCCGTGGCCTCCTCCGTGGAGTCCTCACCGAGCCCGAGCACGGCCTTGACCGCTGTCCCGGCCAGAGCGCCGAACGGACCGCCGATGGCCGTGCCAATGGCCGGGGCCACGGCGGCAAGGGTTGCTTTCCAGTCGAATCCCATGGCCTACCCCTCCTCGTTGATGAGCTTGCGCGCTTCGTCCATGCAGACATGAACGCGGGTGCTCCAGCCGTTCTTGTTCGCTTCCCAGTTGCGGAGCGCCTGCATGTATTCAAGGCGGGCCGCACCGTAGGCGCTGATCACCGCGCCCATGAGGTCGGGCGACAGCGAGTTGGCCACGGCAGCGGTGTGCGGTCCGATCACGCCGTCAGGGTTGACCCCCAGGCGCTCCTGAAGCCGTCTCACAGCCGGGCCGCCGTTAAACACCCAATCCACGGCCATCAAGGCCAGCGGAGCGGGCAGCAGGTCGGCGTTGATGTGGTCGTAGTAGCCTTGTTCGAAAATGGCGCGGGCCTCTTCCTCGGTCAGCGCCTTCACGTCGTCGGCGGTCAGTGTGGGGTCGCTCCGGTAGCGGCGCAGGGTCGCAAGGGTCACGCCGTACTTGGTCGGGCCGCCGGGGTCGTCTGCGGCGGCCCGACAGGTGTACTTCGCGCCCCCCTCCGTATCCGGCCTCATGACTGTGAAGGCGAAGCAGGCTTCGCGGTTTGACATGCCGCCCTTCCCGGCAAGACGATGATCGCTCATTCCTCACGCTCCTTCTGGCAGCGTATGCACAGGCGGCAGCCTGGCACAGCCTGTCTCCTGGCCTCGGGTATGCGGTCTCCGCAGTTCTCGCATGTTTCGCGGCTGGGGCCGCTGGCCTGCGTCTTTCGCACGCGCGCCAAAGACTCCTCGCGGTGGATCGCCTCGCGCTCGGATGCGATGTCCGCGGAGTCCACGGTCTACCCGTTGGCCTGGGTGTTCTTGGTGCCGTCGGCGCCCTCGTCGTCGTCGCTGCGCACCAGGCCCTCGGTCTCCTCGGCGGAGAGGTAGGGCACGCCGTTGATGCGCACGAAGTCGGGGGAGGTCACCACGTACTTGACCTTGGTGAGGTGCTTTTCCCCGCCCTTCTTGTCCACGTCGAGCAGCGAGTCGATGGAGAGCTTGCAGCCGAAGGCCTCGACCTTCATCTCCTCTTCGCTGCCGGTCTTGGCGTAGAAGAGCATGTCGAAGGTTTCGAGTTCGCGGAAGCTCCCGGCAGCCTTGGCCGCCTCCATGACCAGGGACACGGCCTGCGCGTCGAGCTCAAGCTCGCCGGAGGCCTTCGTGTCGCCAGCCACCCACCCGTTCGGCACGCCGTTGTCGAGCGCGACCTCGGTGCCGTCCTCGATGGAAAGGGTGGCCTTGTTGATGTTCATGGCGAGGTCGCCGAGACGAATGTCGAAGTTTTTTCCGCTGATGCGCTGGGCCATGGTTCACCTACCCGTAGTTGGTCAGATCAAGGAGGATGTTGTTGGTGATGGCCTTGGGGCTGTTGTAAGGCCGGGCCGTCAGCCAAATTTCCACGCTGTACTTGGACATCCAGACGATGGCGATGTCCGCGTCCTTGGGGGGTTCGATCTCGCCGGGGAACACCAGGCCGAGAATCTTGCGGCTCCGGCTCATGCCCCGCAGGGGGCGCATGAAGTAGGTCTTCGCGGCGGCGATGCTGGCCGGGCTAGAGTTCAGGCGCCTGTCGGCGATCCTGGCCACGGCCAGCGGGTAGACCCTGCGCATGGCCTTCTGCACCACGCGGAGGTTCTCGATGACCTGGTAGTCGCCGCCGGGCACGTCCAGCACGTTGCCGTCGCCCCAATAGACGCCGGGGTAGTCGGGGTACCACTGCGGCACCGACCAGCGGGCCTTGTCCAGGGCATCGAGCACGGACATGTCCAGGATGAGGCCGTCCTTGTCCTCGGGGCGGTCGGACCACTCGCCGACGAGCGGGCCGGTGGCCACGCGCATGGGCGAGTCGGCCACGGTGACGGAACGGTTGGCGAGCCGCCCGGCGTACGCGCCGACCTCCGGACCCCACAGGGTGGCCACGAGAGAGACCTGATCGGCCGCCACATTGGCGGTGATGGCCCGCAGGACGTCCTGGAACTCCGCCCAGGTCTCGGTGACCAGGGGCTTGCGCGAGCAGCCCACGATGAACACGGGCCGCATGTACGTGGCCATGATGGCCTCGGCCTTGGCCTGCATGTCTTCCACGTCCGTGGAGGCGGTCACCGGGTCGGTCACCACGATGGCCTCCACGGAGGTGCGCTCCATGGCGAAGTCGACGGCGTCTTCCCAGGTGGCGTCCACGGCCAGGGGGATAACGCAGGCGAACCAGTTCTGCCCGGCGTTCAGGCGGGCGGCCTGGATCTGGGTTTTGAGGTTGGAGTCGGCCGCGCCCAGGACGGCGTCGAGGTTGGTTTCCTGGCTCATGGTCACGAGCTTGCCCTCGTTGGTGCCTGCGCCGCGCCCCACGAAGAGGAAGTAGTTCTCGACGGAGGGCAGCTCTCCCTGGATCAGGTTGAGATTGTTGACCTGTATGCGTCCAAGCATGGGGTCTCCTTATCTGGGCACCTTGCCCAACACGGTTTTGGCGAGCTTCTCGCACATCTTTTCAGCCTCGCCCGGAGTCACTCCAAGGAAGGGCCGTTCCGGTACTGTGTCGCGCCACGACTGCGCACCCTGGGACTTCTTCGTGCGCATGAGCCGCAGGATGATTCCCGCCTGCCCAAGGCTCAAACGAGATTCGAGCCAGCCCACAGTCACCCGCATGGGCCGCCTTCCGCCGCCCTTCATGGGGACCATGAGCCGGTAGCCCACCCGCAGGAGAGCCGTGGCCTGGCTCCTGGTGCAGGCTGCCTTGTAGTCCGGGCGGCCGTAGACCTTGGCGGCCTTCTCCGGGGTCCAGTCTTCGCCGACGCCCTGCTGGTGCCGGTAGGCGATCTTTGCGGTGAGGGCGTTCTTCCAGGTCACTGCGACCCCGCCCAGATCAGGCCGGGATACGACCTCCACAGTCTTGGCGAGGCCGGAGAGCATGGCCCGGTCGGCGCGCTGCCTTTTGCGCGGGGCAAAGGGCGCGCCCTCGACCGTTTCCTGGCGGCGGATATTGCGCCTGCTCTGGGTGCGGACATAGCCCCCGAGCTTCCGCGCCTGCTTCATGCGGTCCTTGATCTCGCCGCCCAGGGCATCAAGCTGCTTGTCGAGGCGAGCAGCTCTGCGATGATCGACCTCTGCCGTGAGCTTAATCTGCATGGCCGTTCCCCAGGGCGACGGAACGCGCTTCCGCGATGTCCGGCGTGGGCAGCACGCTCCAGGGCCGACCGCGAAAGGAAATGCCCCCGGCCGGGTCTTCGATGATGACGATGCGCTCCTCGAACTCCACGGCGATTTCAAGGTCCGCCGTGAGGAGGTCGTTGATTTCGGCATCGACTTCGGGATCGGCCAGGCCGTCCCGGTCCAGATCCACGTCGGCCAGCCATGCGAGCACGATGGCCAGCAGCGCCGGGCCGTCGCCGGGGTAGCGTTCGATCTGGATCACGGCGTCGTACTTCCAGACGCCGATCTCGACCTGTTCGCGCGCCGGGCCGTCATTTTCCGAGAGGACCGAGCCGAGGTGGCGGCCGGACGGAGTCACGTCGCCCTTGTCCGCGTATGCGTGGAAGTTCTCCAGCGGGAGGCCGGTTGCGCCCCGGAGGTGGGCGACGAGCGCGGAAATCTTTCTCATGCCGTCCCCCTAGATGAGCGCTACGTCCGTGCGACCCTGGCCGAGCAAGTCCGTGATGGCGTTCTGCGCCCAGGCGTAGAACGTGGCGGCTGTGTCGGCCCCTTCCTTGGCCTCGTTGCGCGCCGCCTCGCGCCGGTCCACCGTGGCGAACTGGCCGAGCAGCAGGGCCTTTGCGTGGCAGAACACGGCGCGCTTGTAGAGCAGGGCCGCACCGTCTGCGACGCCGGAGAGTGAAATGTCCGCGAGCTTGGCGACGCCTTCGGTCTCGCGCTCCGCGCGCCAGGCCAAGAGCTGCCTGCGGGTCCACAGCACGGCCAGGGACAGATGGTCGGACAAGAGCGGCTCGCCGAATTCAGCGGGCAGCCTGTAGCTGTCGACGAATTCGGCGACGGGGATGTCCGGGTACCAGCCGTCACCTTGTAACACCGTGGTCGCCGTGGTGCGGGGCAGCGCGTTGAAGCTCATGTCCGAGTGCCCTCCAGGTTGGGGCTGTCCGTAGCCTTCGGTCGTCTCTGCGCACCCGCGCAGCGCCTATGCCCGGACAGCCCCGGTGGCGAGAGGAGTATCTAGCTCCCCGTGGTCTCCGCTTCGGAACCGGGAGCGCCGGAGGTGCTTGCGCCCCCGGTCCCGTCGGCGGAGTTGAGCTGCTTATCGCCGCGCTCCTGCCGCTTGCGCACGGCATCGAGCGCGGTCTTGACCTTGCCCCCAAGGGCCATGGCCCGTTCGAGGTTCGAGGCGGCGCCGTCGAGGTCTCCGGTCTTCTCGGCCTGCAGGCCCACAAGGCGGTAGTAGCCAGCCTTGATCCTGTCGGGCACGTCCCAGGCTTCGGCATCGCCGCCCTCGGCCACCATGGAGGCCAGCACGGTTCCCAGGTACGGCTCGAAGCCGCGCCCGGCGTTGTACTCGGCCTCGGCCCAGGCGAGGGTCTGCATGGCCACGAAGAGGGCCATGGGCGACTTGAAGCGTTCGGGCAGATCCTGCCCGTGCTCCAGGCACCAGAAGGCGACCTGTAGGGCCTCTTCGATGGCCCCGGCGTCGAAGGCCCAGACCACGTAGTAGCCGATCAGCTCGTGGCCCTTACCCTCCCCCATGAGCCGCGCGACATAGTCGCGGTACTTGGGCAGCAGGGTGTCGCGCTTGAGAGCGGCCTTGCGCTCCACGGACGCGACCTCGTGCAGGGCCTTGAGGTCTTCCTCCAGCGAAGCGGCGAGCATGGCGGCGAGCTTGCTGCCGCCCATGAGGCCCTGGGGCATGATGCCGAGCACCCGCGCCCCGGCGGAGAGGGACTCCGCGTCAGGGCCTCCGGACGCCGCGAGGCGCTTCTGGTGCGTGCGCATGAGGCTCATGGCCTACTCCCAGCCAGCCGCGCCGTCGGGCAGGCGGACGTTGGCGAACTCCACGGCCACGAACTTCTCCGGGGTCTCCACGACGTAGCCCTCGTTGCGGCTGGAGTAGTCCTCGACCTGGTCCTTCTTGGGGTTGTCGACGATCTGGCGGCGCAGGGAGTTGGACTGCCGGTAGATCGAGATGTTGTCGTAGGAGGTGATGACCAGGCCGCGGCCGGGGAAGTTGCTGGGGGTCTCCCAGGGCAGGCCGCCGAAGGTGGTCAGGGAGGCGGACATGGCGGCCTTCTCGGTGGGTTTGCTTCCCACGGCGGCGAACAGGGTGGCCTTCTCGCGCGCGATGAGGTCGGAGCCGATGAACGCCACCAGACCCCGGCGCATGTACTCCGGGATGCCCTGCAGCAGGTCGTTGACGGCCACGTCCAGGTTCGGCCAGTCGCCGCCCTCGCCGATCTTGATGAGCCCGGCGGCCTCGCCTTCGGCCAGGATGTTCGCGGGCAGGTTGTCGCGCATGTACTGCATCCAGCCCTTGTTCACGTCCTGCAGCAGCGTGTTGACTGCGGGGTCCGTGGTGGCGGCGGCGGAGGTGCCGTGCCAGCCGATCAGCTCCATGTCGTTGGCCATGCGCTGCTGCACGTAACGGGCGTAGCGTGCCTGGAAGTCTGGGAACTTGGCCCAGGCGTCCATGAGCGCGTAGCGCAGAGCCACGTCGGCGTTGGTTTGCAAGAGGGTGTAGCCGTACTTCCCCAGGCCCAGGACGTTGCGCGGGGTGCGCTCCTTGTCGGCCTGGGAGGTGTCGGTGCGGCTGGTGACGGTGGCGTTGGCGTAGCCGAGCAGGTTCTCGCCCACGAGTTCGTCCACCGAGAGGATGTTGATCTTGGGCAGGAAGGAGGCCTGCTCAACGATCTTGTCCAGAAGAGCCTGGGCCACAGCAGGAGCCACGGTGAAGGCAATCATGACCGAGGGGACGCCGTAGTTTGCGGCGAGGGTGGCGCACAGGGCGCTGAAAAGCTGGCGGGTCGTCGTTCTCATGGCGCGCTCCTTACAGGATGTTGACGTCGGCGTCGGCGGCCGCGCCCTGGGTGGGCGGAACCTTGGTGCCGGGGTTGGCAGTCTCGAACCGCGTCTTGATCTCGGCGAGCTGCTCGCCAAGCTTGGTCATACCGGCCTCGATGGAGGCGAAGCGGTCGGGGGCGCCATCGCCTTCGGCGGACTGGCCGCCCTGCGCGGCGTCCTTCTCGGGCTTGGCGGCGTCTTTTTCGGGATTGACCGAGAGCGCCTCGAACTTTTCTTTCAGGGCCGCAACGTCGGCGGTCATGGTGTCGAGCTTGCCGGTCAGGGCCTCGTACTGTGCCTTGTCCATGGTTTCCTCGTGTTCCTCGTTGGGGTTGGAAGGGATGAACTTCTCCATGAAGCGGGTGAACCAGCCGGGCACCTCCTCCGGCCTGGGCAAAGAGAAGGCCTCTCCGGGCAGGAAGATGCTCCCCGGATGCGTGTGCCGCGCGGAGAACTTGAGTTCGTCGGTGCCCAGGGATGCCGGGGAGTCCGTCACGCCCAAGCCCACGAGATAGGTCTTGCCCGTCCCAGCGAAGTTCTGGGCCAGCTCCATGCTGAAGAACAGGTGCTGGCCGTAGCGGTTGTCCAACACGTAGTTGGCGTTGGGCTGGAGACGGGCCAGCAGCGTCACGACGCCGTTTGCCTCTTCCGTCGCCAGCTCCAGGACTTTGCCGAAGTTCGTCACGCGGAGGTGTTCCGGCCAAATCATGGCGGTGTACACCGACGGGTCATAGCCCTCGGCCATGTCCCTCAACCACTGCGGGTCGATGTCGCGGCCATCGATGGCCTTGCCGGAACGCCCAATGCGCACGAAGTCTGTGGTGAGTTTTGTCATTACATGTCCCTCTCCCCATGGTCAGAAGATGCACGCCCGAAGCGCACGAGGTCTGTGGTGAGCTTTGTCATGCCCGCCATGTAGGCACATCTCGCGGGCGCAGGTCAAAGACATGGCTTCCGATTTCGGGCGGTTCGGACACGCCGGGCGCGAGCCCGAGCCCCGATGGTGCTATGGCGGCAGCATGGAGCACGACGACACGCACGGACAGGCCCGCGCCCGGCACTACCCGGAAGAGATCAAGACGGCCGCAAGGGGCCTCTATCTGCGCCGGTACACGGTGGCGGAGACCGCCGACGCCCTGAACGTGCCTCGGCGGACGCTGTACCACTGGGCCGCCACCGAAGATTGGGACGCCCTGCTGACGCACGAGACCCCAGAGCAGGCCATGGCGCGGCGGCTCGCCATTCTCGTCGAGCGTGACCAGAAATCGCCGCAGGAGTTGAAGGAAGTGGAGCTGCTCATCGGCTCCATGGAGCGCCTGCAGGCCATGCGCGTGCGCGAGCTGTCACGGAAGAGCGGGGACGGCGGCGGAGACGAGGCCCGCACGGAGGCGCACGGAGGCGGAGAGAGGCGCCCCCAGGACGGCGCCGCCCGCAAGCGCGGCCCCAAGGTCAAGAACGACGTGTCCCGCCTGACGCCAGCGCTGTTCCAGGAAAAATTCCACACCCGGTTCTACGACTACCAGCGGGTCTGGCGTGCGGCCCAAGCCCAGCGCAACCGGGCGATCCTCAAGAGCCGCCAGATCGGCGCGACGTGGTACTTCGCGCAGGAGGCCTTTGAGAACGCGGCCTTGACCGGCGACAATCAGATCTTCCTTTCGGCCACGCGCGCGCAGTCGAACGTGTTCCGAACCTACATCATGCAGCTCGTGGGCGAGGCCTTCGACATCACGCTCTCCGGCAACCCGCTCATCCTGCACACGGCGAACGGCCCGGCCGAGCTGCACTTCCTCTCGAACAATTCCAAGAGCGCGCAGTCCTACCACGGCCACGTCTACATCGACGAGTTCTTCTGGATCACCAAATTCCGCGAGCTGTTCAAGGTGGCCACCGGCATGGCCGCGCACCGGAAGTGGCGGCGCACCCTGTTCTCGACTCCCTCGGCAGTGACGCACGAGGCCAATGGGCTGTGGTCCGGCGCGGACTATCAGGCCCGCTTCCCCAGGCCCAAGCCGTGGCCGGACGCCGCGGCGCACCGGGCCGGAACCCTGTGCCCGGACACCTGGTGGCGGCAGATCGTGACCCTGGCCGACGCGGAGGCCGGAGGCTGCGACTTGTTCGACGCCGCCCAGCTCAAGCTCGAATACTCGCCGGAAGAGTTCCGGCAGCTCTTCAGCTGCGAGTTCGTCGACGACGCGCTGTCCGTCTTCGGCCTGGCGCTGCTTGAGAGCTGCATGGCGGACCCGGCCGATTGGGATGAAGTTGCGCTTGGCGACACCCACCCCGTGGGGAACCGGCCGGTGTGGGGCGGATACGACCCCAGCCGGACGCGCGACGACGCCAGCTTCGCCGTGATCCTGCCGCCGCTCAAGCCGGGCGACAAGGCCAAGGTCATCGAGCGGCACAAGTGGGTGGGCAAGTCCTACCTGTGGCAGGCCGGGCGCATCAAGGAGCTGAATGACAAATACCGCTTCGCGCACCTCGGCATCGACACCACGGGGCCGGGCATCGGCGTGTATGAGCAGGTGCGGCAGTTCTGCCCAACGGCCACGCCCATAGTCTATTCCGTCCAGACCAAGACCGCCCTGGTGCTCAAGGCGCTGGAGGTCATGGAGGAGAGGCGGCTGGAATGGAACGCGGCTGAAACAGAAATCGGACACGCCTTCATGACCATTCGGCAGGTTGTGACCGGCAACGGCCAGATCACCTATGCGGCCAACCGGACGGCAAGCACCGGCCACGCCGACGTGGCCTGGGCGATCATGCACGGCCTGGCCGCCGAGCCGCTCGCGCGCCAGACAGGCAACAGCGGCTGCACTGTCGCCATCGGCGCATAACACCCTCGGGAGGGGACATGGATAACGTAGCCTACTTCACCTTCGGCGACCCGGAACCGGCCCTGGCAGGGCAGATGCTGGACGGCCTTGGCGTTTGGCTTTTGGACAACGGGCAATACTTCCAGACGCCGGTGCCCTGGCGCGGCCTGGCCAGGCTGCTGCGCGCGAACGCCTACCACGGCCCCATCGTCGAGTTCAAGACCAACATGATCATGCGCGGATTCATCCCCTCCACGGCGGTTTCGCGCTGGGCCATGCACGCGGCGGCCACCGACTACCACGTGTTCGCCAACACCTACCTGCAGAAGATTTACAACTTCTACGGCGAGGTGATCGCGCTCCGGCACCTCCCGGCCATCAACATGCGGCGGATGAAGGAGGCCGGGCAGTACGGCATGTTGACGTGCACCGGGCAGTTGGTGTCCTTCCAGCCGGGTGAGGTGTTGCACCTGCGCAACTACGACGTGAGCCAGGAAATATACGGCATGCCCTATTACCTGGGCGCCGTGCAGTCCATGCTGCTCAACGAGGATGCGACGCTCTTCCGGCGGCGCTACTACCGCAATGGCGCGCACGTGGGCTACATCTTCTACTCCGCGTCCTCCGGGCTTGATGAAGACTCGCGGAACAAGATCAAGGCGTCCATCGAGGGCTCCAAGGGGCTGGGCAACTTCCGCAACATGTTCCTGCACATCCCCAATGGCCGCGAGAAGGACATCCAGATTCTGCCGGTTGGCGACTTCTCCACCAAGGACGAGCTGGAGCGCATCAAGAACATTTCGCGTGATGACATAATCGCGGCCCACCGCATTCCCCCGGCCATGGCCAGCATCATCCCGACCAACACGGCGGGCTTCGGCGACATCACCAAGACGGACGCCGTCTACGCGCGCAACGAGGTGCAGCCCATCCGCGAGATTCTGCTGGAGGTGAACAGCTGCCTTCGGCCTGGGCTCACGGTGTCGTGGCCGGTCATCGAGAAAGTGGGGGCGTAAGCATGTTGACAAAGAAACAGGTGATTTGGCTACAGTTATTTGACAAAATCCGACATATCGGATAGTGTTCTTTTTGGAGGTTGGACACCATGCGCATCAAATGCGACCGCTGCCGCAGCAAAGCCCGCATCGCGACCACGCGTGAGATAACGCCCACCTTCAGCCACCTCTATTGCTCCTGCACGAATCCCCTGTGCGGGCACACCTTCGTGGTGGACTTGAGCTTCTCGCACACGTTGTCCCCGTCAGCTCTCGACCTCCCGGAGGCGATGCGCGAGGCTCTGCGCGGTTGCGCCACCCAGGCCCAGGCGCAGGGCGTACTGGGCGGCGCAGCCGCGGGCTAGCCCCGAGCCTCTCCGCCGGGCTCCTCGGCCGCTATCTGGTTCATGTAGTGCCGCGCGGCCGCCGCAAGGAAGCCAGAGCGGGTCAGCCCCTCGACCTTGGCGACCCTGTCGATGCGCGCCAGGACGTTCGGGGCCAGAGACACGTTGATCCGGACCGGGGCGCCCTGTGGCGGCGCGGGCACGGCCTGCAGAATGGCGGCCTGGTGCAGGGCCTCGCCATCCTCCATGGCCTCGGCCTCCGCCTTGGCCCTGGCCGCCTTGAAGTCGGACGGAGCCGGGATGGGATCACCGTCCTGGCGCAGCACGTCCAGGAATCCTTCCAGAGCCTCCTGGGCCATGGCGAACGCCTGGGCGAAGTTCTCTCCCTGGGTGACGCAACCCGGCAGGTCCGGGAAGGTCGCGACATAGCCGCCGGGGTGTTCTTCTATGGGGTGAAATACAGCGATGTAGTACATGGTATCGCCTCAATGTGGCAGTAGGTTCAGTCAGATAGTGAGTACGCGATCCCGTCGAGACGCTCGACCGAGGGGTGAAGCCGCCTAGCGCAGCTTCACCCCGGACGCCTTTTCGATGCTTTTGATGTTCTTGATCCACAAATCCTTTACCGGGTGCTGGACTGTGACCTTGCCGGGCTTGGCGGGGTGCTTGAAGTACCAGTGGTCGCCGCGCGTCCCCACATGTTCCCAGCCGTCTTCCTCCAGCTTTTTGATGACCTGTCTGCTTTCCACGTTCCCTCCGTTCGCCTGAAAAGAAAACTACACACTTCTTGTGTAGCGGTCAAGTATTTTGTGTATTTTATACACAAAAAAGCTCCGGAGCCGTTGCCGACTCCGGAGCTTGCACCGTGGGCTAGTTGGGCGCGTCGGCCTGTTTCATCTCGCGAGGCCGCCAGCCTTCTCCATCCATCCTGTTGGCTATGGCCTCAATGTCTTCGGCCTGGAGGGTCAGCAGCAGGGCAAGCCCACCCTGTTCGTCCGGCAGGCCTTCCGCAGTAGTGCGCAGGGCCTCGACGTGGGCGAACAGCCTGGCGAGGGGTTCTGTTTCAACGTGCATGGGAGGGCTCCTCCCTACGGAGCGCGGCGCGCATGCGCTCCATATCGCCGGTCAGCCAGGCGAGCTGCTTGTGCAGGTGGTCGAGTGCTTCGGCCTTTGGTTCGCCGGAACGGACAGCAGTGCGAACAATTTCTGCGGCTGTCCAGCACTCTTGCGCCAGCTCATACAGATCGTTGGCGGTCCGATCCAAACCGGCGACCACGGCAAAGGCATCCGGGTATACGGTGTCGGTGCTCATGCCCGCCCCTCCCCGTTGGGTTCGGTTTCCGGACGCGTGCCGCGCGCGGTGGGACTGTCTCCCCAATCGTCCGATATCGGGCTCGTGTTAAGGTAGAACACCCAGCATTTTACCGGTTTGCCAGCGTGAGGGCTGCGCATGGTCTTGTTGACGGCGGCCAGCTTGCGCGGGTAGCTGCGCCGCAGAAGCCGCCGTAGCTCCGCACCGTTGAAGGCGAACAGCCCGAAGGTCTGCGAGGCGCGCAGGAACTGCGGCAGGTTCACGGCCAGCAGGCCCGGCGAGCGGGAGTGGTTGAGCCAGCCGGGCGCGTCCCCGTCCGGGCCGGGCTCGGTGTTGAGCAGGTCGAACTGCTTCCAGAAGGCGGAGACCAGCTCCGGCTCGAACAGCTCGCCGTTGGTGAAGGCCTCGTACAGCCGCACGGACTTCTGGCTTACCCGGCGGCCCTTGCACAGCAGGACGTCGTTTTGCTCCAGCACGAAGCGCACGGCGGCCAGCACCGCACCAGCGGGCTCTTCCTCCCCTGCGAGGCCGAAGCGCAAGAGCACCTGGGACAGCAGCGCGGCGCGCGGCATTTCCGTCAGCATGGCCCACACGGCCACCAGCTCGCGCAGTTGCTCCATGCTGGCCGAGGCCGGGCCTGCCGCGTAGCTGCCTGTCTTGCGCAGGCTGGGCAGTACCTCTGCCGTGACCCACTTGCGGAAGCGCTTGGCCTCCGGCTTGCGGGAGCGGAAGACCAGGCTGTAGAGGCCGGACTCGGAGACGGTGGACATCTCCTGGGGGCCGCCAAGGGTGTCCATAGTATGGACCCCCTTTTCGTCATCATCCAAGAGGGCGGTGCTCGTTCTTGGATTCTCCAGACCGAGCACGTTGCACACGTCCTTGGCCACGAACCACGGCTCGCCGTCGGCGTCCGCGCGCACGCGCACCAGGGAATCCTCAAATGCGAAGGGCAGAAGTTCAGACATGAAGGGCTCCTGTTGAATTTACGATTGACCCCATGCCCTACGATAGGCAAGGGCCGGGTGCTCGTAACCGCAACAGGCCGGTTGGGTATTTCCCCTCGCGGGTCTTGTATTTCCCCAACACCCGGCTGATAGCCGAGGACTTTCCAGGGGGCTGGAAAGCAAAAATCCCACAAGGTCTGACGGGTGTGGGGCCGCCTGTTGCTAAAGGAGTTACGAACTCCTGTAGGGCTGTCTGCCCTAGGACGGAACATGTGTCAAGGGGGATCAATTTGGTCCCCCCCCCATTTTTTGTCAGCGCTCTCAACGTTTTGGTTTGGCGGTGACGGAGAAGCTGCTGGCCTTCTTTTCGGAGGTCAGGACAAGGCCCCCCGCATCATAGCTCCCGGTAGCCTCCCCTTTCCTGAACAGCCCAGCAACAGCTTTGTCCGTACCTGCCTCGCCCTCTGGAACCAAGGCGGAGATGACGGCCATGACCATGCCGAGCTGGGCCTTGCGGCGCGGGCTATCACGGTCGGCCTCAAGGGGCATTTCGGCGTAGACAGCTGTGAGCATTCCGCCGACCTCCTCAAAGCGCAGCGCCCCGGTTCTCTCCTTGCCCACCGTGGCCGAGTAGCTGAAGAATGTTTCTTTTGCCAGAGGCTGGAGCTTTGCGGCGGCCAGGGCCTCGTTGACCTTGCCGATGAAGGCGGTCGTGGTCATCCCCAGGTGCGGCGGGAGCGGCATCTTTTCGCCCCCGATTGCACGATTGATGGCCGCGTAATCGACGGAAGGCGGCGATGCTGGCGCGTTTGAAATGCCCAGGGCATTGCCGTTTGCCGAGTACACATTTCCATCCTTGACCCACCACGCGGCACCGTTGCCGGAGAGCACGGCCTTGCCGCCGTAGAGGTCTGCGACATCGGTCGGCCCCATCGTGCCGCCGGTGCGGAGGCTCTTTTCAACGGCTGACCTGGTGGGCATGTCCTTTGAGTCCTTCATGCCCATCCAGAGCCCGCCGATCAGGAAGATGGCGACAAAGGCCAGGCAGCCAAGCCGCATAGTTTTCCGTTGTTGGACGGCGGACGCGACATGCTCGGCTGTGATCGGCGCTCCGCATTTCGGGCACGTCGAGGCCTCGCTGGATATGGACTTCTTGCACTCCGGGCACTGGATCAACGCCATATTGCCCCCCCTCATTTTTTTGTGTCATAGGGCTATTTGCCCTATGACGAAGGTATTGGCAACTGCCTATAGCAGATACGCCGGAAGCGTCCAGCACAGGGCGTTTTCGGGGGGAGGGTGAGGCTGTAGGAGAGGGGGCATCGGAACGGGGTGACATTTGTGACAAGCCGGATGCAATGCCTGAAAAGTGGCGTTTTGCAGGGATTTTCGAGGGCAAATCTTGTAACAGGCAGGGGTAACAAAGAGTAACCTAAAAAGTTACACTCAATGATTTAAGGGCATTATAGCACCCCCAAAAACGCCGTCAAGGTGCACAGCTTACAGTAACAATGTCACCTTTAGTTACTAAAAAAGTTACTTATTATTGAAGCCCGGCAAGCCTTGTCTCTCAATAGGTCGCGGGCGTCTCGAAAAGCTTGTAACCAAAGTCACCCCATTCCGATGCCCCCCACCCGCTGGAACTTTGCCCACGCACGCGCAGGCGCATGCGCACGTGATGCGCGCGTGCCTGGGCTCGGTCAGGGGGGGATCATCCACCCGGCCAGGGAGGGACTGTGCCCACGCCGGTGCCGAGCTGCGGCCGCACACGCAAAAGGGGGGAGGAAAACATCCTCCCCCCTGGGGTAGTGCCAAACATGTGCCAAACGCTTTTCGGGGGGTCCGCTTGTCTTAACCGCTTGAATTGTTGGATAAAAATGGCGGAGAGGGTGGGATTTGAACCCACGTACGGATTATTAGTCCGTAACCCGATTTCGAGTCGGGCGCGTTACGGCCACTTCGCTACCTCTCCGCACTTGAAAGGCGGGTGTGATGCCGTTTCGAGAGGGGGGATATACATTGAGCAGGGGCCGCTGGCAAGGGCCAGTCAGGGGCGGCGTCAGCGGTCAAGATCCTCCCAGTTCATCTGCTTGTCCCAGGCCACCTTGCCCACGCTCTTGCGGATTTTCCGCAGCAGCACGTACAGCGCGCCTGTGCCGCCGTCGCGCGGCTGGGCCGTGCAAAAGGCCAGCACGATGCGCCGCAGCGGCTCGCGCGTAAGCCAGCTTTGGATCTCCGCGCGCAGGATGCTCAGGCCCCCCGGCGAGTTCTTGCCCCGACCGGGGATTACCAGCACCACGCGCCGGCCTGCCAGATAGCTTTCGCGCATGAAGAACATCAGCGCGTCGCGCGCCTGGTCCGCGTTCTGTCCGTGCAGGTCCAGGTGCCCCTCCACGGACAGGCTCCCGGCCTTGAGCTGCTGGAAGATCTTGGAGTCCAGTCCGCGCACGAACCCGCGCATGTACTCGTCCGACAGCTCCAGGTCGAACTCTATGGCGCCTTGCACCGCCTGCTGCATGAGCCTGGCGTCCGTGTCGTCGCCGTCCTCGGGCTCGCTGGCTGGCGGGAGCGGTGGGGGCGGCTGGATCTGGCGGCCGCTGCCGGCCACCGGTGCGACGCCCTGCATGGCCCGGAAGAACAGGGAGTCGTCGGCGCTGTCCTGTTCGGGGGCCGTCTGCGCGGACTTTGTCGAGGTCTTGGGCTGGTTGGCCTGGGGGGATGATTTCGGAGGGACGTGGCCGCCCTTCATGGCGATGCGTGCCAGGTCCAGCGGGGTGGTCCTGGCCTTGCCGCCCGGCAGCTTCAGGTCCTTCAGGTCGTCCAGAGAGTTGAGCTTCTTCGCCATGATGTGCCTCGCTTGCGGCAGTGTACATCAAAGCCCGCCGGGAGCAAAGCGCGCCGGGGGCAGGGCAGGCGAAGGCTTTGGCGCGGCAACTGGACTTCGCCCGCCAAAATCGGTAGGAAACAGCCCGCGACCGCCGGTCTGTAACCGGGCCGAAACCAGGCGGCGAAAGACGAGGCTCCCATGCTCAAGATTGAGGATCTGCGCGTCAGCATCGGCAACCGCGAGGTGCTGCGCGGCATCGACCTGCATATCAAGGAAGGCGAGACCTTCATCCTTTTCGGGCCCAACGGCTCGGGCAAGACGTCCCTGCTCATGACCCTCATGGGCTTCTCGGGCTATACCGTCACCGGCGGCAAGATCACCTTCCGCGGCCAGGACATCACCCACATGCCCATGTACGAGCGCGCGCGCTTGGGGATCGGCATGAGCTTCCAGCGCCCGCCCACCATCCACGGACTCAAGACCCGGCACCTGGTGCAGATGTGCGCCCGCGGCCGCGACATCGACCCCGAGGCCATGGCCGCCAAGGTCAACTTCGTGGATTTCCTGGAGCGCGACATCAACTCCGGTTTCTCCGGCGGCGAGATCAAACGCTCGGAGTTGTTGCAGCTCATGGCCCAGAAGCCCAGCTTCGTGCTCTTTGACGAGCCGGAAAGCGGCGTTGACCTGGAGAACATGCAGCTCATCGGGAAAGTGGTGCGCCGCCTGCTGGACGGCGAGGTGGACCTGCCGCCCGGCGCTTGCGTCAAGCCGCTCAAATGCAAGCTGCGCACCAGCGGGCTCATCATCACCCACACCGGCTACATCCTCGACTACATCAACGCCGACCGAGGCCAGGTGCTCTACGAGGGCCACCTTTGCTGCGAGGCGCGGCCGCGCGACATTCTGGAGCACATCCGCAGCTTCGGCTACCAGGAGTGCATCAAGTGCCTGAACGAGCCCTCGGGGCTTAAGCCCCTTGACCTCACAAGGACCCCATCATGAAAGACGTCAACCTGAACGACTTCGCCTTCACCGGCATCGAGCGCGGCGAGATAGCCGACCTGCGCACCCTGGACGCCAGCGACAAGCACCGCATCCTGCACGCGGGCGTGGATGTCGATTCCGATTCCGCCAGCGCCGTGTTCATGCACATGGACCAGAGCACCGTGCACTGCAAGAGCCGCGACCCGGGCCTGGAGCTGCTCGACTTCAACGTGGCCATGAAGCGCTACGACAACCTCCCGGAGTACGCCTGGAAGCTCGTTGACCCAGGCAAGGACGAGTTCACCAGGAACGTGGCCGAGAACACCCACGGCGGCTACTTCATCCGCACCAAGCCGGGCGCGAAGATCGAAAAGCCCGTGCAGTCCTGCCTGTTCCTCAAGGCCGACAACGCGGGCCAGAACGTGCACAATATCGTGGTGGTGGAAGAGGGCAGCGAGGTGCACATTATGACCGGCTGCTCCACGGCCCACGGCAGCACCCACGCCGCGCACCTGGGCATCACGGAATTCTACGTCAAGAAGGGCGGCAAGCTGACCTTCACCATGGTCCACAACTGGGGCGAGAACGCCACGGTGCGCCCGCGCTCGGTGGGCGTGGTGGAGGAGGGCGGCGTGTTCCAGAGCAACTACGTGCTCATGAACGCGGTGGGCACCCTGCAGATGTACCCGGCCATCTACCTCAACGGGCGCGGGGCCATCGCCCGGTTCAACTCGGTCATCGTGACGCCCAAGGGCTCGCATGTGGACACCGGCAGCCGCGTCATCATGAACGCGCCGGAGACCCGCTGCGAGGTCATCGCGCGGACCATCACCACCGGCGGCGTAAACATCGCGCGCGGGCACATCGCGGGCCACGC
>JAHIUD010000022.1 GCA_018817515.1 Pseudomonadota bacterium | reverse complement strand
ACCGGGTTCGACGCCCGCGAGCTGGACGCGCTGATCCTGGGCGCCACCCTGCCGGGCAAGGCCGACCCAGACGCCGTGCCCGATCCCCCGGCCGAGCCAGTGAGCAAAGAGGGCGACCTGTGGCTCCTGGGCCGCCATCGCTTGCTCTGCGGCGACAGCACCAGCCCGGCCGACGTGGCCCGGCTCATGGACAGCGAGGCGGCGGACATGGTCTGGACCGACCCGCCCTACAACGTGGACTACAAGGGCAAGGCGGGCAAGATCAAAAACGACAAGATGACGCCCGCCGAGTTCGACGCCTTCCTGGACGGGCTCTTTGCCCAGGCCTGGGCAGCCCTGGCCGATGGCGGCGCCATCTACGTGGCCCACTCCGAGGCCGGTGGCGGCCTGGCCTTCCGGCAGGCCTTCGCCCGCGCACGCTTCAAGCTGGCTTCCTGCCTCATCTGGCGCAAGCACCAGATGGTCCTGGGCCGGGGCGACTACCACTGGCAGCACGAGCCCATCCTCTACGGCTGGAAGCCCACGGCCCGGCACACCTGGCATGCGGACCGCAAGCAGACCACGCTCCTGGAGCACTTCGCCGGGGCCACCGTGCTCGAGAGCGCGCCCGGACAGTGGCAGATTGCCACCGGAGACGCCGTGCTGCTCATTCAGGGACAGGGCGTCACCGTGCAGGAGCTGGCCACCAGCGTCCTCTCCGTTCCCAAGCCCGCCGTCAGCGCATTGCACCCCACCATGAAGCCCGTGGCCCTGGTGGAGCGCATGCTGGCCAATAGCAGCCCGCGCGGCGGCCTGGTGTTCGACCCCTGCGGGGGATCCGGCACCACGCTCATGGCCGCCGAGCGCATGGGGCGGCGCTGCAACACCATGGAACTCGACCCGCGCTTCGCCGACGTCATCAAGCAACGGTGGGAGGACTACACCGGGCAGACGGCCATCCTGGCCGCTCACCCGGAGGCCCTGCCCGCCATGCATCAGGAGGCCGCTCATGCACAGTGAGCAAGACCTCCTCGCCCTGGCGGCGCAGAGCGGGAAGAATGACCTGGCCTTTCTGATCAAGGCCAAGGAGGAAGCGAAGCGCCGCATGAGTGACAACGCATCACCCGAGAACGTCCGGGCCTTCAACACTGCCAAGGACGCCGTGGAGGCCGAGGCCGCCAGGATCCAGCCCGCCGCCCCCGGCCTCACCTTCAAGACCCAGCTGGCCGCCGTGGACTGGCTCACGGCCCAGGGCTTCAAGATCAAGAAGTCCAAGTTCAACGAGGACGTGAAGGGCAGCAAGCGGGGCGGGCCGAAGATCGCCACCAACACGGACGGCCACTTCGAGGCCTCCGCCCTGCTGGCTTATGCCCAGGTGCACCTGCCCCCCCTGGCCAGGGCCGAGGACGCCAAGAGCAGCGCCGCCGCCACCATGAAAATCACGGCGGACACCCGGCTCAAGGACGTGCAGGCCAATCGCCTGGAGCTCAAATTCATGAAGGAGCAGGGCCAGCTCATGAGGGTGAGCGAGCACGAGGCCCAACTGGCCGCGCGGGCCATGTTCTTCCGCAACGAGCTGGAGGCCTTCGGCCTGCGGGCTATCCCGGCCCTGATCCAGCTGGTGGGCGGGGACGAGGCCAAGCTGCCCGAGGCCCTGGAGTGGTGGGCCGAGACTGCGGCCGATCTCATGGACGCCTGGGCCCAGGACCGCGAATTCACCACCGGCGACGAGCCGGAGATCCAGGGCGACGAACCCGGCGGCGAGGAGCTGGCCGAGGATATGGGGGCGGAGGAGTGAGCCGCATCGATGTCGTTTCCACCTCTGGCGGCAAGGATTCCACGGCTGCCTACCTGGAGTGCCTTGAGCGTACCGGGGGCGACTTCCTGGCCGTGTTCGCGGACACCGGCAACGAGCATCCGGCGGTCTACGAGTACCTGGCCGAGCTTCCGCGCCGCACGGGCGGCCCGGAGATTCGCACGGTGCGCGCTGACTTCTCCGGGCGCATCGAGAAGCGCCGGGCCTGGCTGCAAAGCGATGCCGCCGAGCGGCGCGGGTGGAAGCCGGAGCAGATCGCGCGCGCATTGGATGCCCTGCACCCCAGCGGAACACCGTTCCTGGACGCCTGCCTGTGGAAGGGCCTGTTTCCATCTCGCAAGAGGCAGTTCTGCACGGAATTTCTCAAGCGCGCGCCCATCCTCACCGAAGTTCAGGAGCCACTTATCCTGGCCGGACACGAAGTCTGGTCTTGGCAGGGGGTGCGCGCCGACGAGAGCCTGAACCGCTCGAAGTATGCCGAGAGCGCACCGTCGCCAGAGCTTGAAGGTCTGACCGATTACCGGCCGCTTCTCACCTGGACGGTGCAGGATGTGGTTGCGATGCATCACAGGCATGGCATCCCGCTCAACCCGCTTTACTCGCAGGGATTCGGGCGTGTCGGATGCTTCCCCTGCATCAACGCCAACAAGGCCGAACTACGCCTGATAGCTCGTGAGCACACCTGGGCCATCGACAAAATTCGCGAATGGGAGGTGCTGGTGCGCAAAGCCAGTAAGGGCCAGCTGGCAACCTTCTTCCACCAGTCACATACATCGGCCACCACGCCCCAGCAGATCGATGGCGTGGCCCGATGGTCCATGACCAGACGAGGCGGCAAAACCTTTGACCTGATGGCCCACATGCCCAGCCCGACGTGCGTTCTGGCTGGCGGCCTGTGTGAGTGAGGTAGCCATGCGCTTCCGCTTCACCGCGCCCGAGCGGCACATATACCGCCGCCTGCCACCCCAGAGGCCGTCCGACTGGGCAGCCGAGCATCTCATCGTGCCCGACGGCCCCGGCGCGGGCGGCCGCTGGCGGCGCGACGTCGCCCCCTACGCCGTGGGCATCATGGACACCTGGGCCGAGCCCAGCGTGGAGGAGGTGCTCGTCTGCGGCACCCCGCAAAGCGGCAAGACGCTCATCATGTACGCCTGCCTGGGCTACTGCGTTGCCCGGCGGCCCGGCCCGCGCATGCTCTCCATGCCGGACGATCCGGCCCTGGCCAAGGTGCTGGAGGCCAAGCTCAAGCCCCTGTTCCGCCGCACCCGGCCCGTGGCCCGCCTGCTGCGCAAGTTCCGCTCCGGGGCCATCCTGTTCCGCGACGGCACCGCCCTGCACCTGGCATCCGCGCAGTCGCCCAGCCAGCGCGCCTCCATCTCCATCCAGGACCTGTTCATGGACGAGGAGGATCTGTACAAGCAGTTCGCCGGGGCGGGCGTGCCGGTGGTCGACCTCATCGAGCGCACGCGCCAATACCGCCACAAGCGCAAGATCCTGCGCGTCAGCAAGCCCGTGGGCGGCGAGGAGTCGAGCATCTGGACAGCCGCCCACGCGGCGGACGAGCTGCGCCGCTACGAGGTGCGCTGCCCGGCCTGCTCCGAGTTCCAGCCCATGGCCGAGGAAGGCATGGCCTGCCTCACCGAGTCCACAGACCCCCAGCGCATCAAGCGCGAGGGCCTGGGGCGCTACAAGTGCCAGTGCTGCGCCTATCTCTGGACCGACCACATGCGCGACGTGGCCGTGGCCGCTGGCCGCTGGCGCAGCATCGAGCCCGTTGCTCGTCCGCGCAGCGTGGGCTTCCACCTCCCGGCCATCCTCTCCCGCGCGGTCAGCCTGTCCGAGATCCTTGCCGCCAAGCTGGCAGCAGAGGCAACCGACAGCCCGGACGTCAAGCAGGCCTACGCCAACGGCATGTGGGCCGAGCCGTACAAGCCTGTGGTGATGGAGACCAAGGAGAGCGCCATCCTGTCCCTGCGCGACACGGGCCTTGCGCCACGCACCATCCCGCGTGGCTACGTGGCCTTGACCGCTGGCATCGACATGCAGAAGCACGGCTTCTGGTTCGTGGTGGCCGCCTGGACGCCGGGGCTTGAGTGCGCGGTCATCGACTACGGCCGCCTGCGCGACTGGGAGGACGTGACCCGCCTGGCGTGGGAGACCTACTACCCCCAGGAGTCCGGCGGCCCGGCCCTGCCCATCTGGCGTGCCGCACTCGACACCGGCGGCGGCAAGACGGACGAGGACATGCTCACCCGCACGGAGGAGGCCTATGCCTTCATCCGCCGCCAGCCGCCGAACCGCATCTTCGCCACCAAGGGCGCATCCCGCCAGATGCTCACCCCGGTGACCTGGAACGTGCTGGACAAGATGCCCCGCTCCCGCGCGCCCATCCCCGGCGGGCTCACGCTCTACTCGCTGGACCCAAACTATTTCAAGTCCCTGGTGCATGCGCGCCTCCAGGCCGACGCCAAGCAGCCGCTGCGCTTGCACCGCGACTGCGAGGAGAGCTTCGCGCAGCAGCTCGCCGCCGAGCGCCAGGTGCGTAGCCGCAATGGCCAGGTGTTCTGGGAGCGCCTGCGCAAGGACAACCACTACCTGGACTGCGCCTGCCTGAATTTCGCCGCCGCCCACGCCAGTTGGTCGCCCAGCTTGCAGCTGCTCTGCCAGATTGAGGAACAGCGCAAGCAGGCCGCCGCCCAGGCTTCCAAGTCCGGGGCCCAGGCCCCGGCCCCGCAGACCCCGAACCCCTACACCGGAGAGGAGCACCGCCCATGAGCAGCAAGAAAGCCATCGCCGCCGCCATCATCCTGGCCCAGGCCGGTGTGGACTACTCGCCCAAGACCGGGGCCACGTGTCCCTGCTGCAAGGCGGAAAACCTGCGCGTGCGGAATACCCTGGCATGGTCGGGCAACATGCGCATCCGCTTCCACCTGTGCACCACGCCAAGCTGCCTGCTGGCCGTGCTCAAGCAGGGCATCAAGAGCGTGGAGATGGACCGCGAGCCGGAGCCGCAGGCCAATGCCGGTGGGGCTTGCGCCAGGGCGTGAATCAGGGATATGAACGAACAGTAACGAGAGGGGGAGAGCATGGAGAGCATATTCACACCAGAGGAAATTGCGCGCATCAAAGAGCTGTTTAACCGGTGCAGAGATTCTGGAAAGACGTTGCAAGAGATCGGTGCCACGGGTGAAGACCTCGAGCTCATGAGCCGTTTGCGGACCTGGGAAAATTCAACAGGATACTCCGTCACCGGATCGATCAAGCTCTGGTCTTTTGAGGCCGAAACATCAACCCCCGCCGGGACCATGATGTACTGGGACAAGAAGCAAGGCCGCATGGTGCCGATGCCAACGCAAGAGGCCAGCCATCCACGGAAGGCCTGCGCCAACTTGGATTGCGAGTTCAACGCTGTCACCCTTGAGCCGGGGTTGTTCAGGTTCGCGGTCGACCGGGTCCATGGTGGCGGCCGTCGAGAGATCAACTGCATCGCCTTTCGGCTGGGCGGCGAAAAGGTCTGGCTGTGTGAGGACTGCGCCGATAAGGCGAAAGCAGGCATCAATATCCGCTTGAGCTAGAGGGGTGAGGTCATGCAGACAGAACGGAAGTCTTTCACGCCGGAGCAGACTGCCCGCATCGTTTATCTTTTGGACCGATACATGAAGCACGGCCTCGTGGACTTAGATAAGCTCCGGGGCATGGGGGCCACGGACGAGGACGTTGAGCTGTTGCGCGAATGGTCGGACATGTTCACTCGGCAGCTTGCGGAGGGATTCAGGCGTGTTGGACGGGCGCTTGAGGAGGCCGCGCTTGGATTCCCGAGGATAACGAAAGACCCAGGACTCCCCACCCTCGGGTTCAAAAGGATGTCAACGACCGTAAGCTAGACTTTCCGCCCCAAAACACACCGCCGCAGCGTGCCGAAGTCCAACGATTTCGGCGCGCTGTTTCATTCCCGGCGTAGCAAAATGCTACCCGTAGCACGCTCCCCCTTCCATTCCGTTTCCGTGCGGAAGTAAAACGGACGCAAATCTTACGGAGGATTTGCGTGGCCACACTCACGGAACTGCAAGCCAAGCTAGTGACCTACCAAAACGCCGAGGACGCCATCGTCCTGGGCGCGCAGTCCTACGAGATCGCCGGGCGCAAGGTCACCAAGGCCAACCTCGCCGAGATCCGCACCGCCATCCGCGACCTGGAGCTGCGCATCGCCACCCTCCGGGGCAACCGCAACGGCCAGGCCGTGTTCGCGGGGCGCAGATGAACGAGTACGAAGCCACTCCCACCGCCGCGGCCCCCCGCACCCTGGGCCGCAGGGTCTTTGATCTCTGCACCAGCGTCCAGGCGCAGATCATCGGCTTGCACAATCCCCAGGCCGCCATGGCCTTCATTCGTGGCCGCCAGGCCCTGCTCTCCTACACCGCTGGCAGCAAGCGCGGCCCCAACCGCAACTGGCGGCCCAAGAACACCACAGCCGACGACCTGATCCGCAAGGACTGGGCCTTTGTCACCGCCCGCGCCCGCGACCTGGAGCGCAACTCCGGCCACGTGTCCGGCGCCATCCGCAAGATCTGCAACAACGTGGTCAGCGACACCGGCATCCGCCCCCAGGTGCAGCTGCGCAAACAGGACAAGAAGCTGGACCGCGAGCGCAACCGCGCCATGGAGGCCATCTTCCGCAAATGGGCCGAGCACCCGCGCGTGCGCTTTTACGAGAAGCAGGAGCTTACCCTCCGCCACAACTGGATCGACGGCGAGTGCATTCTGCACCTGTACGAGTCCCCCACGCTGTACCGCGCGGGCATCGTGCCCCTGGGCCTGGAGCTGCTCGAGGCCGACCACCTGGACAGCAGCGTCAACGGCGTGCAGCAGAGCGGCTTCATGGCCATGCGCGGCATCGAGTTCGACGCCGAGGGCTTCCCCGTGGCCTACCACCTGTTCACCGAGCACCCCGGCGCGAGCATGACCGGCCTGCGCAGCATCTCGCTGGGCAAAAGCGTCCGCGTCGATGCCTCGCGCATCATCCACCCCTTTGAGCGCACCCGCGCCTCGCAGTCGCGCGGCATTTCCTGGCTGGCGTCCGTCATCATGGAGATGCACGACTACGACGAGTACCAGGACTCGGAGCGCATCCTGGCCCGGCTTTCCTCCGCCTTCGGCTTCTTCATCGAGACGAACAACCCGGATGTAAACGCCGCTGGACTGCTTGGCGGCGCTGGCCTACCCAACGGCACCCCGGCTCCGGAGATCCCCGGCGCCAAGATCCCCACCCACGTGGAGACCGGCAGCATCAACGTACTGCCCCACGGCACCAAAATCCACGGCGACGGCTTTAGCCGCCCTGGCTCTAACTACGAGCCGTACAGCAAGCAGCAGCTCCGGGGCGCGTCCACTGCACTCAGCTTGAGCTACCAGAATTTTGCCAACGACCAGTCCGACGCCTCCTATTCGTCAACGCGGACAGCCTCCCTGGAGGAGCGCCGTGGCTTCAAAAAGCAGCAGGCCTTCCTGGTGCGCCAGTTCTGCACGCCCGTGTGGAACACCTGGCTGCAGTTCCTGGCGCTTTCCGGGCTGGCCGAGGGCATGGGCCTGGCCAGCGGACTCGACATCCCCGTCACCTGGCAGACCCCTGGCTGGGAATGGGTCGATCCGCTCAAGGACGCCAACGCCGGAGACGCGCTGCTCAACAAGCTGAAAATAACCTCCCGCCGTCGGCTTGCCGCATCCCGTGGAGACGACCTGGACGAGGTCGAGGCCGAGCGATCCGAGGAGCAGGAACTCTACGGCGACCCGGCCCCGGCCACCAAACCTACCAACCAAAACGAGGAGAACGCCAATGCCTCCTAAGAAGGGCGAGAGCAAACAGGACTGGCTCGGCCGCTGCGCGCGCGAGAAGCGCGACGCGGGCATGAGCGAGGACAAGGCCCTGGCCGCCTGCGCGGCGGACTGGAACCAGGCCCGCATGGCCGCCGTGGTCGACGAGAACCGGCTGCACCTGGCCGGTGCCGTGGACATCACCCTCGCGGCCCAGGGCGAGGACGGCGCTCCCCAGGAGCCCGACCGCTTCGCCATCCAGGCATACACCGGCAAGCTCATCGACTGGGGCTT
>JAHIUD010000021.1 GCA_018817515.1 Pseudomonadota bacterium | reverse complement strand
CGCGGCCTTTGCCGGGTCGGCCCAGCAGGTGCCGCCGCCAAAGCCAGGCAAGCCCGCGCAAGAGCAGGGGCCCGAACCAGGCCTCGTTCAGGTGCGTCTGCTGCCGCCGGGCAAGGCCGCCGAGGTGGAGGCCCAGAGCATGGACGCCCTCGTGCAGACCCTGCGCGAGGAGCTTTTGCCGCGCCGCAGGCTGGGCGACATCGCCGTGCTGGTGCGCACGGGCAAGCACGCGGACCTGGTCTGCGAACGCCTGGTGCGCGAGGGCCTGCCCATCAT
Organism: Pseudomonadota bacterium; assembly: GCA_018817515.1. GTDB lineage: Bacteria > Desulfobacterota > Desulfovibrionia > Desulfovibrionales > Desulfovibrionaceae > Humidesulfovibrio. The sequence goes on along the minus strand of JAHIUD010000021.1, from coordinate 124,305 downwards.
CACCGAGAACAGCCTGCTCCTGTCCCGGCACCCGCTTGTGCGCCAGCTGACCGCGCTTTTGCGCGTGCTCGACTGCCCCGGCGACGACACCGCCTTCTTCGAGCTCATCAGCGGGCGCGAACTGTTCCTGCCCGAGAGCGGCCTCACTCTGCCGGACATCCTGGACTGGGCCTGCGCCGATACCAAGCCCGGTCTGCTCTCACGCTTCCGCAAGGACTTCCCGGAGGTACACGCGCTGCTCATCGCCCCATTCATGAAGCGCGCTGCGCTCATGCGGCCCTATGATCTGGCCCAGGCGGCGCTAAGCACTTTCCAGGTGCTCAGGCGCCACCCCGGCGCGGAACTCTACGTCCGCCGGTTCCTGGAGGTCATCCACCTGGCCGAGAGCAAGGGCCTGGGCTCGCTGGCCCGGTTCCTGGAGTTCTGGGCCGAGGCGGGCGTAGAGGAGAAAGTCCCCCTGCCCGAGGCGGCGGACGCCATCCGCATCCTGACCATCCACAAGGCCAAGGGCCTGCAGTTCCCGGTGACCATCATCCCGCTGCACAACTGGTCCGCCGGGCGCATGGCCGAGTACCGGCCCCTGGACCTGCACGGCCACCGCGTGCTGACGCGCCTCACCAAGGCCCTGGGGCGGCCCTACCACCAGCGCAATGCCGCGCTGCTGCTGGAGCAGATGAACCTGCTCTACGTGGCCTGGACCCGCGCCGAAGAGGAACTGTACGTTTTCGTGCCCGGCATCGGTGGTCACAGCATCGCCGGGCGCAGCACTGGCGGCCGCAGCAACGCCGGGCCCGTCCCGGCAATCCTCAAGACCCTGCTGAACATCCCGCCGGAAGAGGCCGGACTGACCCTGGGCAAACCCCCGGCGAGCAAGATCGCGGATGAATGCGTGGCCAGCCTTGAGCTAGCTTCATTGCCTGTAGCCGCCCCTGTCGAGGTCATCCTGCCACGGGAAGCCCCACCGGAGTTCCAGTCCTGGCTGCCGCGCCTGCGCGTGTTCCGCCACGCCGTGGAGGACGCCGCCTTTGACGGTCGCGCGCGCGGCAAGGTGGCGCACAAGGCCGTGGAGCTGCTGCGTAGGCCTGGGGATATTTCAGGCACGACCGAGGTCGACGACGAGGCCAACGCCCACCGCGCCGCCACGCTGGCCCTGGAGGAATTTCCTGAGTTGCGCGCCTTGTCGAACGAAGACCGCCAGACTCTTCGGCTTGAGGTCGCGGACATGCTGCGCTGGCTGCTCACTCGACCCGAGGCGCGGCCCCACCTGGGCCAGGGCCAGGGCGAGCTGACGATCCTTACCGACGACGACGCGTTCCAGCGGCCCGACCTGCTGCACTTCACCCCAAGCGGCCCGGTGGTGCTGGAATTCAAGACCGGCCAGGCCAAAGCGGAGCACGCGATGCAGCTGCGGGCCTACCTCAGGCTCGCGCGTCAGCTTCCGCAGGCGCTGGGCAAGGATCCGCGCGGGCTGCTGGTGTACCTGGACCGCCGGGTCATGGAGCCTGTCGCCTTGAAGTCTGAGGTGAAGCCATGAACCCAGTGCGCCCCAACCCCGTCCATGTCGTTCCCTGGTCTGCGGACTTCATCACCGCCCTGGCGGACCGGCTCGTGGCCGAAGCCCCACGCCTGGACCTGTCGCGCACGCGCATCGTCTTTCCGCACAACCGCCCGGCCCGGCACTTGCGTGCCGCCCTGGCCGCTCGCGCCGACCTGCCCAGGCCTGTGCTGCTGCCACGCATGCAGGCGCTGGATGAGTTCCTGCGCGGATTACGCCAGGACTTGGGCCAGGACCGATGCCCCGACCCGCCGCGCCGCGCCGGAAAGCTCGACCGCATCGGCCTGTTGCACGACGTGGTGCGAAGGCTAGGCCTGACGGACAACCAGGGCAACGGCTCCTTTGCCAAGCTCGACGACACGGCGCGAGCCTTCTTCCCCTGGGGCGCTCGGCTGGCCTCGCTGTTGGAGGAGCTCTCGCGCCATGCCATCACCCCGCAGGACCTGGGCCACCTTGAAGGCTCTGTGCTGCCCTGGGCCGAGGCCCTGCTTGGCCAGCTTGGCGGCATCGACGCGGCGTACAAGGCCGGGATGCTCGAACGCGGCTGGACCACCTCGGGCCTGGACGCCTTGTGGCTCTCCGAGCGTCTGGACGAGGTCGAGTCCAGCCTTGAAGGCGAGCGCTTGATCTTCGCCGGATTCCACGCCCTCTCCCCCACCGAGGAGGCCGTGCTGCGCAGGCTCTGGGAACGCTCCGGGGCGCTCGTGCTCTGGCATTCGGACCCGGCCCTGGCTCTTGGCGGTGAAATTTCCTGGCCCGCGCGCGAGCACGCCAAGGTTCTGCGCTCCTGGCACGCCCAGGCCGTGCTGGAAGTCGAGGTCCCAGCTACTTCAGCGCCCCAGGTGCGCCGCTTCTACGAAGGCTTTGACCTGCACTCGCAGCTCTACGCCCTGGAGCGAGAACTGGCCCAGCTCGACGACACGCAGTCCACAGCCATAGTGCTGCCTGATCCTGGCGCGCTGATCCCGGTGATGCACCACCTGCCGGCCGTTGATGTCAACATCAGCATGGGCTACCCGCTGGCGCGCTCGGCCCTGGCCCAGCTGCTGGAGGCCATCCTCGTCTTGCACGAAAACCGGGGGCTGCACGAGAATGGCGACGGCGCGGGCCGCTTCCTCTGGCGCGACCTCATTGCGCTGTCCCGCCAGCCGCTTCTGCGCATGCTGCGCATTGGCGAGGAATCCCCGCTGCGCAGCGCCTACCAGTCCTGGGAACGCCACATCCGCTCGTCCAGCGCGCTGCAATCGCCCTTTGAATGGGCCCTGGCCTTTGATCCCGACGAAACCAAGGTGGCGGAAGAGGAACTGCGCCAGCTGCACCAGGAGGTGCTGGATGCCTGCTTCACCCGCTTCGCCAACCTGACCACCCTGCGCCAGACCGGCCAGGCCGTGGCCGGACTCTGCGAACTGCTGCGCCGCCGGGGCGGCGAGGCTTGGCAGCACCTGCTCATCGACGCCGAATGCCTGCTGCGCCTGTGGCAGTCCGTGGTGCCGGAACTCACCGGCAGCATCCTGGCCGACGAGGAATACGACCAGGGCCTTTTGTTCCTCATCCTGCGGCACCTGCTGGACGCCGAGCGCGTATCCTTCGAGCCCGAGCCGCTTGCTGGCATGCAGGTGCTGGGGATGCTCGAAACGCGCCTGCTGCGCTTCCGGCGCCTGTTCATCCTGGACGCCACCGAGGAGAACCTGCCCGGCGCAAACGCCCCGGACCCGCTCTTGCCCGACCCGCTCCGGCTGGCCCTGGGTCTGCCCGGCGCGCGCGAGCGCGACAACGTGGCCGCGCACAACTTCTACCGGCTGCTCATGGGCGCGCAGGAGGTCTGCGTGCTGTACCAGGCCGGTGTCCGCCCCGGCGCGCTGGAAGGCAAGAGCGTGCGCAGCCGTTACGTGGAGCAGATGCTCTGGGAGCTGGAGCGGGCCACGGGCGAGCTGGTCAAGCCCCAGCCGGAGTGCATGGCCGACGCCCCCCTGATGGCCGTGAGCTTTCCGGTGGCGGCCATCCTGCCGGAACGTCCGGCCATCCGCGTCACCGAAGCCATGCGTCAGCGGCTGTCTGCCCGGCTGCTCGACAAGGGCGTGACCCCGTCTGCCCTGGAGGATTGGCTCAACTGCCCCAAGAAGGCGTTTTTCCGCCGCGTGTTGAACCTGCGGCCCATGCAGGAGGTGGCCGAAGACGGCGACCGAGCCCTGTTCGGCGACATGGTACACCGCGTGCTGCGCGATTTCTTCACCCCGCTGCAAGGGCAAATGCTTACCCCGCAACGCCTTGACGAGGCGGCGCTCTTTGCCCTGCTGGAAGAGGCCCTGGCTGCGGATGCCGAGGCCCTGAACCTGCCCTACGACGGGCGCGTGGCTCTGCTGGCCGCCGCGCGCGAGCGCCTGCGCCGCTTCCTAGCAGCAACGCCCGCCACGACGGTTGTCGCCCTGGAGCATGTCGTGGAGACGCAGCTTGGCGTTGCGGGCCTGGACATACGCCTGCATGGGCAGATCGACCGGGTGGACCTGCGTGAACCCCGTGCAGAGGACGGACATGAGGGCGGGCACAAGGACGGGCACGAGGACGGGCATGTGGTGCTGGACTACAAAACCGGCACAGTGAAGGCTGGCGGCGGCGCGCCCTGGCTGGACGCCGAAATATTTGAACGCATGGCCGCCTGCCAGCCGGGCTCGTCCGAGGCAGCTGCGCTGCTGAGCGAACTGGCCGATGCCGGGCTGGACGTGCAGTTGCCGCTGTACCTGCACCTGCTCGGCGCCAGCGGAAGCTGGCGGCCAGTGAACGCCGCCTGGGTTGCCCTCAAGAGCGATGGTCAGGAGCGAGCGTTTTTTCCGGAAGAAGCCGACGCAGGCGAGCGCGCCCGCGTCATCCAGGAGCGCGTTCCGGCCCTGGTGGGCTTCCTGCTGGGGCACCTGTTGGCAACGCCGGAGTTCCCGGCGCGCAGCGGCAAGCATTGCGACTGGTGCGACTACCAGGGGCCGTGCAACGGATAATCGCATAAATCAATTGGAGTACACCTGATGAAAGTTGCCGAGGGAACCCTGGGCCGGGTCTTTGTGCTGCGCTTGGAAGACGGGGAGCGCCTGCCGGATTGCGTGGAGGCCTTCGCCACCGAGCGCGGCGTGAGCCGGGCCTTCTGCGCCCTGGTGGGCGGTGTTGACGGAGCCACCATCGTCACCGGGCCGGAGGATGGCGCGGCAAAGCCCCCCGTGGCCGTGCTCACCGCCCTGACCGGAGCCCAGGAGGTCATGGCCGTGGGCACCCTGTTCCCGGACGCCGAGGGGCGGCCCAGGCTGCACATGCACGGGGCCTTTGGCCGGGGCGAGGAGGCGCGGGTGGGCTGCATCCGCCCTGGAATCGATGTCTGGACCATCGGCGAATTCATGATTATAGAGCTGCTGGGCCTGGACATGACGCGTAGGCGCGATCCGGCCACCGGCTTTGAACTTCTCTGCGATTCTTGAACCCAAGGAACAGGTTACATGATCACTGCGAGCATCCTCATCTGCGGTGCGGGCATCGTCGGCCTCACCGTGGCCCGCGACCTGGTGGCAGCCGGGCACGACGACATCCTGATCATCGACAAGGAGCCTGAGGCGGGACGACATGCCTCGGGCCGCAACAGCGGCGTGCTGCACGCCGGAATCTACTACGCCCCCGGCTCCCTGCGCGCGCAGTCCTGCCTGCAGGGCAACTTCCGCATGAAGCAGTACTGCGAGGAGCGCGGCCTGCCCCTGCTCAAAACCGGCAAGGTCATCGTGGCGCGCGACGAATCCGAGCTGCCCACCCTGCGCGAGCTTTACGCCCGCGCCACCCAGAACGGGGCCAAGGTGGACCTCATCGACGACGCGCAACTGGCCGAGATCGAGCCCAATGCCAAGAGCGCCGGGCAGGCACTGTTCTCTCACTATACCGCCGTGGTGGATCCCAAGGCCATCCTGAAGAGCATCCAGAAGGAGCTGCTGGAGTCCGGCAAGGTGCGCATCCGCTTCGACACCCGCTTTCTCAGCCAGGCCCCGGACGAGGGCAAACGCCTGCGCATCCGCACCACCAACGGCGACATCTCCTGCGCCTTTTTCCTCAACGCCGCCGGTGCCTACGGCGATATTGTGGCTCATGCCTTCGGATTGGGAAAGGACTACCAGCTCATCCCCTTCAAGGGCATCTACAAGAAGCTCAAGGCTGAGAAGGCCCACACCATCCGTGGCAGCATCTACCCGGTGCCGAACATCAAGAACCCCTTTCTTGGCGTGCACTTCACGCGCGGGGCGCACGGCGACGTGTATCTCGGCCCCACGGCCATCCCGGCGCTCGGCCGCGAAAACTACGGCATCCTGTCAGGCATCGACTCCGAGGCACCGGCGATTCTGCTGCGCGATGCCCTGCTCTTCCTGCGCAACAAGAAATTCCGCGAGGTGGCCCTTGAAGAACCACGCAAGTATTCCTTCAAGTACTTTTTCAACGATGCCCGCAAGCTGGTGAAGGAACTGTCCGCCGACGACATCGAGAACTCGCCCAAGGCGGGCATCCGGCCACAGCTGGTTGACGTGAAGAAGAATGAACTGGTAATGGACTTTGTTATCGAGGGCACGGAATCAAGCGTGCATGTGCTCAACTCGATCTCCCCGGCCTTCACCAGCTCGCTTTTCTTCTCCGGCATGCTGCTTGACAAATACGTAATGCCAAGGCTCTCGAAGCTCTAGAGCCCTAACAGTTTCTGACGCCTTGACAAGAATCGAAAAACACGGAACAAGCCCTCAACACAAGTGAGGACCATGACCATGATCAAGCTACCTGAACTGCACTTTGGCGATAGTATCGCACAGATTCCCATTGTCCAGGGCGGCATGGGCGTCGGCATTTCCCTTTCGGGACTCGCCTCGGCCGTGGCCAACGAAGGCGGTGTAGGCATCATCGCCGCCGCAATGATCGGCATGGGCGAGCCGGATGTGGGCCGCAACCCCACCGAGGCCAATATCCGCGCCCTGCGCGACGAGATTCGCAAAGCCAAGGAAATAATGACCCAGGGCCTTCTGGGCGTGAACATCATGGTCGCTCTCACCAACTTCGCGGACCTCGTGCGCACGTCCATTCGCGAAGGCGCGGACATCATCTTCTCCGGCGCCGGGCTGCCACTCGATCTGCCCAAGTACCTCAAGGAAGACCTGACCGAGGAGCTGCGTTCCACGGTGCGCACCAAGCTCGTGCCCATCGTCTCCTCCGGTCGCGCAGCCGCCGTCCTCTGCAAGAAGTGGCTGGCCAAGTATGACTACCTGCCCGACGGCTTCGTGGTGGAAGGCCCCATGGCTGGCGGGCACCTGGGCTTCAAGCCCGAGGAACTGAACGACCCCAACTTCGCCCTGGAAAAGATCCTGCCCGAGGTCGTGGAAGCCGTGAAGCCCTTTGAGGCCGAGAGCGGACGCCGCATTCCGGTCATCGCCGCTGGCGGAATCTACACCGGCGCGGACATCGCCAAGTACCTCGAGCTGGGCGCCTCCGGCGTGCAGATGGGCACCCGCTTCGTGGCCACCCACGAATGCGACGCCAACATCGCCTTCAAGGAGGCCTTTATCGCGGCCCGGAAGGAAGACGTCACCGTAATCAAGAGCCCGGTAGGCATGCCCGGCCGCGCCATCCTGAACGACTTCATCAAGGCCGTGCGCGAGGGCCGCAAAAAGCCCTTCAAATGCCCGTTCCACTGCGTCAAGACCTGTGATGTGGACAACGCCCCGTACTGCATCTCCCAGGCCCTGGTGAGCGCCAAGAGGGGCACCCTGAAGAACGGCTTCGCCTTCTGCGGCGAGAACGTCTGGCGCGTTGACAAGATCATCAGCGTCAAGGAGCTCATCGACAGCCTGAAGAAGGAATTTGCCGAGTTCTGGGAACGCAAGAACGCCCTGCTCGCCAACAAATAGAGACTACACACCGCCGGGCGAAACACGCGCGGCGGACCTAAGGAGAAAGAATGTCCAATCCCAACGTGCTCATCGTGACCTCCATGGGTGAAATGCTCGTGGAACTCTACGCCGACAAGGCTCCGGAAACCGTCGCCAACTTCCTGTCCTACGTGGACGACGAGTTCTACGACGGGCTGATCTTCCATCGTGTCATCAAGAACTTCATGATCCAGGGCGGCGGCATGGACATGATGATGCGCGAGAAGCCCAACAAGGCGCCCATCAAGAACGAGGCCAGCGCCGACCTGCCCAACCTGGCCTTCACCCTGGCCATGGCCCGCACCATGGACCCGCACAGCGCCACCAGCCAGTTCTTCGTCAACGTGAAGGACAACGATTTCCTGAACTTCACCGCACCCAACCCGCAGGGCTACGGCTACGCCGTGTTCGGCAAGGTCACCGAGGGCCAGGATGTGGCCACCAAGATGAGCACCGTGCGCACCAAGAACTACATGGGCCACGGCGACGTGCCCCAGGACCCCATCTCCATCATCAGCATCCGCCGCTTCGAAGTGTAATCGCCCCGAAGCCTGCGCGGGCATACGCCCAAAACAGCAACGGCGCGTCCATCTGGGCGCGCCGTTTTCGTTGCAGCATAGGCACGGATGAGGAGAGACTCCTCCGCCCCCCCTCAAGCGCAGTCAAAACCTCCCAAAAGCATCTCCCTCATTTCGACTCCGGCTTGCGCCCGGCGGACTTCTTCGCGCCGCCTTCCGCACCCGCGTCCGGGCCATGCCCCCTGTCGGCATGGGGATGGGCCTTGTCGTAGATCTCCATGATGCGCCGCAGATCCAGGTGCGTGTAGCGCTCCGTGGTCGACAGCCGCGAATGACCGAGCATCTCCTGCACGCTGCGCAGGTCGGCCCCGGCCTGGAGCAGGTGTGTGGCGAAACTGTGGCGCAGGGTGTGCGGATGCACGTCCTGGCCGATGCCGGCGCCCGTAGCCAGCCTCGCGATGATGCGCTGGGCCTCGCGTCTTGTCAGCGGTCCGCCGCGTGCGCCCAGGAACAGCGCCTGTTCTTCGCCCCCGGCCTCTGGAACCAAAACCATCTCGTGGCGCACGCGCAGGTACTCCACAAGGCGCTCCTTGGCGGCCTCGCTCAAGGGCGCCAGGCGCTCCTTGTTGCCCTTGCCGCGCACGCGCACAAAGCCCCGGTCGGTACGCACGTCGTCCACGCTGAGCGACAGGGCCTCGCTCACGCGCAGGCCGGAGCCGTAGAGCACCTCCGCCAGGGCCAGATCGCGCAGGCCCTGCGCGCCGGGGGGCACCTGGCCCTCCATGACGGCCACGGCCTGGTCGACGTTGAGCGCTCGCGGCTGGCGCTGCTCCTGCCTGGGGTTGCGCAAGCCGGTGAGCGGGCTTTTCTGCAGCAGCTGGTTCTTCAAAAGGTAGGTGAACAGGCTGCGCAGGCTGGAGAGCTTGCGGGCCATGCTTGATTTCTTGAGGCGCAGTCGGTGCAGCTCGGCCAGGAAGGCCGTAGCGTCCTCGCGGCTGATGCTCTCGTAGTCCTTCAGGCTGCGCGCGCGGCGGGAGAGAAATTCCTCGAACTGGTCCAGGTCGGCGGCGTAGGCGCGCACGGTTGCCAGGGAATAGCCGCGCTCTATCTCCAGGTAGGCGAGGAAGCCCTGGCAGACCTCCGGCAGGGCTGCGCCCGGCCCGCCCGGAGCTTTACGGGGAGCGCCTGTCGAGGACATAGCAGCTCTTCACGTTTTCCTTGGCCTTCTTCTTCAGGCCCATGGCGATGGCCGAGGCCTCGCCATAGTGCTTGAGCCGCCCGCCGGTGTTGAAGACCACGGCGATGGACAAGGCCATGAGCGGGAAGGTTCGCACCTCGCCCTGGCGGTCGGTGGAGACAATGCTCTCGCGTTCCCGGTCAACCTCGTCGTAGAAGTGCGGCACAATGCCGTCAAAGGCCTCCACAACGCGTTTGCAGGCCTCCTCGGCGATGTCCGCAGGCACGATGAACACGTAGTCGTCGCCGCCGACGTGGCCCACGAAGCTGCGCACCCCGGTGAAGCCGCGGATGGTGTTGACGATGACCCGAGCGGTCATCATGAGCACCTCGTCCCCGCGCGAGAAGCCGTACTTGTCGTTGAAGGACTTGAAGTAATCCAGGTCGCAATAGGCCAGCGCGAAGTCGTCCTGGCGGTCGATCAAGTCCTGGATGCGGCTGATGATGGAGGTGTTGCCAGGCAGCTTGGTCAGCGGATTGGCATCCATGGCGCGAGAGGCGCGGCACAGGGTAAGGTGCACGCGCTCGCGGGCCTGGGTGGGCAGGAAGGGTCGCACCAGAAAGTCGTCGGCCTCTATCTCGTTCCAGTTCCAGGGTTGCTCAAAATCATCGGAGTCCAGGCAAAGGATCACCGGCAGTTGGCGGTAGACATTCTCGCTTTTGACGATGGTCGCCACCTCGGTACTCCTGATGTCCGTCAGGCGGTTGTCCACCACCAGGATGTCCGGGGGCTCGTTGAAGATGATCTCCATGGCTCGCCGCCCACGCTCGATGACCAGCCATTCCACCTCCGAGAGATCCCAGAGGCTGCGGAACAGCGCCGCGAGCTCCGGGTCCGGGGAGAGCAGGATGCCGTGCTGCTGGCGGGGGAAGAGCGTGAGGGCCACGATGTGCTCCGTCAGCCTGCGGCGGCGCCGCTCGACGCGGGGCCATCCTCGGGCATGAAGTTGACGCCGGAGACCTCGGACAGGTCTTCCGCGAACCCGTCCAGCACGCTGTCCAGGTCCGACAGGCTGATGTTCAGGGTTTTCAGGGCCTGCGGGTTGAGCGGCACGGCCTGGTCGTCGCCGCCGGAACCATACTCGAAGACACGGACCACGAAGTCGCCCACGTGAACGGCGGCGGCGTGCAGCGGATAGAGCTGGGCGCGCTCCGGGAAGTGGTGCGAGCCCATGGCCTCCTTGATGTTCGGGGGCAGGTGCCAGTGCTCGGCCAGCCAGGAGTTGATGCGGTCGTGCCCGAAGCCCAGCACGGCCTTCTCAGCCTCCAGCCAGCGCAGGTCCTGGCTGCGCACGGTCTCGCCCACGGCCTTGTGCAGGTCGGGCAGTTGCACGGCGGCCACGACCTTGCCCAGGTCATGCAGCAGCCCGCACACGCTGTACTCCTCGGGGTCTTTCAGTCCGGCCTTGCGCGCGATGAGGCCCGTGGCCAGGGCGCAGCCGATGCTGTGTTCCCACAGGCCCTCCATGGCCTTGGCCATGATGTCGAAGACCGAGGTGGAGATGATGACGCCCCGGATGACGTTGAAGCCCAGGAGCACCAGGGAATGCTGGATGGAGCTGATGCGGCCGGGAAATCCGTACACCGGCGAGTTGACCATCTTGAGCACCTTGGCCGAGAGCACCTGGTCGCGCGAGATGACCTTGGCGATGGCCTCGATGGTGGTGTTCGGGTTCTGGACGAGGCGCGAGACCTCGTCGAGGACGCGGGGCAAGGTGGGCAAATCGCGGATGGAGAGAATCTTGCCCTTGGCGCTGGTCTTGAGGTCCTCTTCCATGGCTACCCCTTGTCCTGCGCAGCCACGGCTGCGTCAGCGGCGGCCTTGATGGTGAAATATTCGCGCAGGTGGGCCTTGACCTTGACCATATAGGCATCGTCGCCCAGGCGGCGAAAAAGATGATCCAGCCGCAGCGCGCGCTCGGACGGGTTCTGGCTCGCGGACACGGCGTCGCCCACCACGAATATCTTGTCGATGCCCATGCCGTCGAGCCTGTCGATGAGGGCCTCGGTGAGCTCGACACCGGAGCCCACGATGGCCATGCCGTTGGCCTTGGTGATGGCCTTGGCCAGCTTCATGCCCGGCTGGGCGAGAGTGAGTGGGATTTTCTGCATTGAGGCTCCTGAACTCGGGAAGGTGAGAGTATCATCACGTCAAGCTATAGTACATGCCCGGCCACTGGCGTACAAGCCCCTGCATCTCCAGCACGAGCAGCCGCCGGCTCACCATGTGGCTCTCCCAGCCCAGGGTCTGGATGAGCGTATCGATGTGGACCTTGCCCTCCTGGGTCAGGCCGGTAAGCAAGGTCCGCTCGTCGTCCGTCAGGTTCTCGGGCAGGGCCTTGAGCTGCGCAGGCACCGGGGCGGTCGCGGCAGGCGGCCTGGGATAGGCAGTGGCGGCAGCGGGAGACGCTTGGGGAGCCGTGGCCGTCTGGGCATCCGCAGGCAGTGCCTTGGGCACGCTTTGGAGCTCCGCGCTGAACTGATAGCGCAGGGTGCGCACGATGTCCTCGGCGCTTTCCACCAGGGCAGCGCCCTGCTTGATGAGCCGGTGGCACCCGGCAAAGGTCGGCTGACCCAGCGGACCAGGCAGGGCAAAGACCTCGCGGCCATGCTCCGTGGCCAGCCGCGCCGTGATGAGACTGCCGGAGCGGGCTGCGGCCTCGCCCACCAGCACGCCCAGGGACAGGCCACTGATGATGCGGTTGCGGAAGGGGAAATTGCGGGCCTCGGGCCTGGTGCCGGGGCCGAACTCGCTGACCACCAGGCCGCGTTGCTCCAAGGCCTGGCGCACGTCCTCGTTCTCCGGCGGATAGTGCACATCAAGCCCCGCCCCAAGGACGGCGATGGAGCTGCCGATGCCGGAAAGCCCGGCCATGTGCGCCTGGCGGTCGATGCCCGCAGCCAGGCCGGAGACAACGGTTATGCCGAAGCGCGACAGTTCCGCGCTGATGCGCTGCACGGACTGCAGGCCAAGCAGGGTGCACTCGCGCGCGCCCACAACGGCCACGGACGGGTTGCGCAGCAGGCTCACATCGCCGCTGACATACAAGAGGACCGGGGGATCGGGTATTTCGCGCAGGCGCTTGGGATACTTGGGGTCAAACCAGGTGATGATCCGGGCCCCGAAGGTGCGCGCGGCCCGGTATTCGGCCTCGGCGCCGGGCCGCCAGGGCTCGGCGAGAAAGACCTCTACGCGATTTTTGGGCAAAAGCTTGCGGCTGGACCAGTTGCGGGCATCGGACACGGCATCGTAGGCGCTCTCGTAGCCTGCGAGCACGCTCTTCCAGGAGCGCGGGCCAAGCCCCGGCGTGTGCCGCAAGGCCAGGCAGGAGAAGAATTCCTTGGCCGCGTCCAGGCTCATGGCAGCACCACCACTTGACCTACCGAGAATTGACGAACCTGCGGCGGCCCGGACGGAGCCGCCAGGATCAACGCCCCAGCTCCGCGAGCTTCTTGCGGGCCAGGGGCGCGGGCTCAGACTTGGGGAAGTCCTGCAAGAGAGCGCGCAAATACAGGGAGGCGTTGTCCTTCTCGCCCAGCATGGCGTAGGACATGCCGATCTTGAGCAGTGCGGCCGCGGACTTGTGGTGCTTCGGGTAGCGCCTGGTCACTTCCTTGAAGGCCAGGATGGCCTGGGGATAGTTCTTCTCGGCGTAGTGGCTCTCGCCGATCCAGTACAGGGCGTTGGGGATCAGCAGGCTGTTCGGCTCGGTGGACACGAATTCCTGCAGAAGTTTGCGGCCTTCCTCCGAGTGCTCTGCGGCCACCAGGGTCATGCCTTCGGTGTACAGGGCGGAGCCGCTCGCCGCGCTGGGCGTGGCACTGGGTGTGGAACTTGGGGTGGGCTGGGTCATGGCCGGAGGGGCAGCATGCTCGGCCGAGGCCGGTGCCGGACTTGGGGCATACTCAGTCTGGGGCGCGTCAGGCTGCGCATTGACCACGGCTGGGGCTGCAGGAGCGCTCGCAGCGGGCGGGGCAGATTCAGCCATGGCCTGCTTCTTCGGCATGGGTACGCCGCCTGCGCCAAGCTGCTCCTGTATGCGCTGAACAGAGTCCTCCACAGCCTTCAGGCGATCATTCAACTTGCGCTGCTGGTCGCGACCGCGCTCCTCTTGATCACGCTGCCCTTCCTTGAAATTGAGGAAGTTCTCCTCAAGGCTGCGCAACCGCCACTCTTCGCTGAGTCCGCGCTTGGCGTCCATCTTGCCAGCGCAGCCGCAAAGGGACACCGCGAGCAGAGTAACGATCAGAGCTTTGTGACGCATTCGCCTCTCCTGTTCACAACTCCTTAGGCCAGAGAAGAAGTTTTGGCAAGAATCCTCAGGTGCTGCCGGGACCGGGCGGCTTGCCTGCGCTGGAAAAATGCGGCAAAAGATGTGCAACATCAATTAAACAAAGGCCAACATGCTCAATTTCGAACTTTTGCGCATCCCTGCAGCCCTGGCCGCACCGGCCTTCTTCCTGTTCTTCGGGCTGGCGGCCCTGGGAGCGCCCATGCTGGCGTCCATCTGCCTGACCGTGGGCCAGGTGCGCGGCACCCAGCATCCCGAGGCCTATGCACGCAGGCTCCTGCGCATGGCCCTGACCTGTGCGCTGTTAAGCGGCGTGGTGCTGTCCGCCGTGTGCGGTCTTGCTCTGTACCGCCTGCCCTGGCTCAGAGACTGGCTCCTTGTGGCCCCGCTCGTCCCGGCCCTGCTTGTGCTGGTCATCATGGCCTACTGCGTATCGCTGACCGTGCTGCGCCACTCGCGCGGATCATACCGCCCCCAGCGCGTGAACTCGCTGCCCCCAGCCGCCGCGCTGACCATGCTGTCCTTGGCCATCCTCTGGCTCTGCCTCTCCCTGCTGCGCGATCTGGCAGCCCAGGCCCAGGCCGTGCTCGGCGCTGCGTCCACCGGAGGCATCGCCCTTGCGCCACTCATGACGCCCACCCTCACATCCACTGCGCCGATGCTCTTTGCCGCGGTGCTGGCCAGCAGCCTTGCCGGTGTCATGTGCGCCGGAGCCTGGAGCCTGGAATACCTGCTGCTGCGGCGTGACCGGGAGCCTTTTGGCCGCGAGGCCTTTGCCCACGCCATGCGTCTTGCGGCGCGTTCGTCCCTGCGCTCCGGCCTGCTGGCCCTCTCGTTTCTGCCAGCGCTTTGGGGACGCCTCACCGACTTGCCCGGCACGCCCAATGATGCAAGGACCGTCATGGCGTTGCTCATCGCCTGCGGCGTGAGCATTCTTGCCGCCTGCATCCTCTGGGGCCTGCTGGCGCGCAGCAAACGCCCCTGCTCAAGCCCCATGCTGGTGCATGGCGCGCTCCTGCTGGTCTGGCTGGGCCTCACGACCTCGCTGTCCGCCGCGCTGATACACTTCTACGCAGGCTGATCCACTCCACAAAAAAAGGACAGCCCGAAGGCTGTCCCATTGCGTTGCCGCATGCGAGGCAGGTCGCTAGTCGTGACCGGACTGCTTGGTGGTGGCCGTGGCCAGGCGGTAGACCTCGTGGGGGTCGAGGATGAGCACCACGGAGCCGTCACCCATGATGGTGGCGCCGGAGATGCCGTTGATCTCGAAGGTGTTCAGGTACTGGCCAAGGGGCTTGATGACGATCTCCTGGCGTTCCAAGAGCTTGTCCACCACGATGCCGAGCCTGCGGTCATTGTCGTGGATGATGACCACGGGCAGGATCTCGCGATTTTCGGGGTTGCCGGGCAGGCCCATGAGCTCCGAGAGCTCAATGATGCCCAGGACCTCGCCGCGCAGGGTCAGGGCCTTGCGGTGGTTGACCTCGGAGAGCCGTTCGACTTCGATCTTGGTGGTTTCGCTCACGGCGTCGAGCGGGATGGCGTAGGTGCCGTCGCCCACCTGGACCATGAGGGCATCGATGATGGCCAGGGTCAGCGGCAAGGTCAGGGTGAAGCGCGTGCCCCGGCCGACCTCGGTGTTGATCTGGATGCTGCCCTTGAGGTTCTTGATGTTGGTCTTGACCACGTCCATGCCGACGCCTCGGCCGGACACGTCGGTGATCTTCTCAGCCGAGGAGAAGCCAGGCGCGAAGATGAGGTCCACGGCCTGACGGTCGTCCAGCAGCTTGGCTTCCTCAGCGGTGCACAACCCCTTCTTGACGCCCACCGCGCGCATCTTTTCCGCATCGATGCCGCGACCGTCGTCCTCGACCTCAATGGCCACGGAGTTGCCCTTGTGGTAGGCGCGCAGCCACACATGGCCCTTGGGGTTCTTGCCCGCAGCGATGCGCTCGTCCTCCGACTCCAGGCCGTGGTCCAGCGAATTGCGGATAAGGTGCACCAGCGGATCGCCGATCTCCTCGCCCACGCTCTTGTCGAGTTCGGTCTCCTCACCCTCGGTGATGAGCTCCACCTGCTTGCCGCTCTTGCGCGAGAGGTCGCGCACCAGGCGCGGGAAGCGCGAGAACACCGTATGCACCGGCACCATGCGCACCTTCATGATGGTGTCCTGAAGGTCGTCGGAGATGCGGGCCATGGCGTACGTCGTCTCGGTGAGCTGCTGGGCGACGTCGTTGACGTCTTCCAGGCCTTCGGCCAGGGCGCGCGCGATCATGGAGTAGCGGTTGCGGTTGATGATCAGCTCGCCGATGAGGTTCATCAGATGGTCAAGCTTCTCGTGGTCCACGCGAATGGTTGTGGCGCCCTTCTGCTGGGGCTGGCCAGCCTCGAAGGCGGCCTGGGCGGCAGTGGGGGGCGCGGCGGCAGGTCTCGCAGCCACGGGAGCGGGAGCTGGCGCGGCCGTTGCTGCTGGCTTCGGCGCTGGCTTTGATTCGGACTTGGGTTCCGGCTTGGGTTCCGGCTTGGGTTCCGGCTTGGGCTCGGGCTTTGGCGCGGGTTTCGGCTCGGGCTTGGGCTCGGGCTCGGGCTCGGGCGCAGACTTGGGTTCAGGAGCCGGGGCGGGAGCGGGTTCAGACCCGGACGCGGCAGACTGCACCAGGGATTCCGGCGAAACGCCCTTCATTTCTGCCAGGGCCTTGATGACCATGTCCGTGAGGATGGCGATCTCCTGGGACAGGATGTCCAGCATGAGATCAAAATCCATGTCAGCCTTGCGTGCCTGGTCCACCATCCCGGCGGTACGCTCGGAATAGCCCTTGATCTCGGCCAGGCCCATGTAGCCGCTGGAGTTCTGCAAAGTCGTCAGGCTGCGGTACAGCCCGTCGATGATGTCACGCTGCGAGGCGTCTTGTCTGAGCATATCCAATGCCATCTCCAGGCTTTTGACCTGGTGCAGCACGGTCTGCTCGAAGATGTCCACGTCCTCGGCGTCGAAGCCGTTGGCCGAGGTGGTCGTGGCCGGGGCCACGGCCTGCTCGTCGTCAGAAGCTGCGGACGCAGGCGCAGGCTCGACTCCCGATTCTACAACCGGTTCGACAACCGGATCGGAATCGGATTCGGCATCAGGCGCGGGGGCCTCCCATACCGGCGCCGCTGCGACGGAGTCTGGCGCGAGCATGGCCCTGTACTGCTCCGGCACGGCGAGCTCACCGGCCTCGGTTGTGGCCTGGAGCACCGCAGCCATGACCGTGATGTCCTTGGGCGTGGCCTTCATGCCTTCAACCTCGATGCGGCCCAGGAGCTCCTCGATCAAGTCCACCACGGCCAGCAGCAGGTCGATGACTGCACGGCTGGTGCGCATCTCGCCCTTGCGGACGCGGTTCAGCAGGGTCTCGGCCTCATGGGTCAGAGCATTGAGCTCGCGATAACCGATGATGCCGCTGTTGCCCTTGATGTTGTGGAAATAGCGGAAGATGTCGTTGACGAGCTCGCCGCCGCCGTCGGGGTTCTTTTCAAGTTCCAGCAGGCCCTCGTTGAGGCTGCCCACAAGGTCGCGCGACTCCTCAAGAAAGTCGGTGAGGTGCCCCTCGCCAACCGTGGTCAGAATGTACGGCGTGGAGTCAAAGCCCGGGCTGGGCTCAAGATGGACGTTCTGCCAGCGGATATTCAGCGGAACGTCATCAGCCGTAGGAGCGGACTCGGGCATGAGATCCAGTTCCTCCGGCTCGGCCAAGTCCTCGGAAATGGCTGGTTCGTCGGGGTCGGCAGGGGCATCAGCGGGGTCCGTGGCGTCAGGGAGCGCCTCGGCCGCGGGAGCGGAGAACTCGCCCGCCAGGATGCTCTCGATGCGCGCGATGATGGTCGCTGTGTCCACATCGCCTTCAAGACCTGTGTTCTCCAGGTTTTCTACGATCTGGCGGAGCGCGTCGGTGGCGGAAAGGATGACGTCCATGATGACCGAATTAACGGCCATGGCGCCCTGGCGCAGTTCATCAAGGATGTTCTCGGCCTTGTGGGCCAGGCCGTTGATTTTGTGCAGACCAAGAAAGCCCGAAGCGCCCTTGAGGGAGTGCATTGGGCGGAAAATCTCGTTCAAGAGGCCGAGGTTCTCCGGATTCTTCTCCAACTGGAGAAGGTTCGGCTCGATGGTCTCAAGGTGCTCTTTGGCTTCTATGAAGAAGTCAGAGAGTATCTCTGGATCAAGGTATTCTTGGCTCATCGAGATACCTGCCTGCTCTCATGTGTCCGCCCGGCACACTGTCCTGAACCGGGGCGGAACGTTCGCTCAAGGGCTTCAGCCCAGGAGCATCTTTACGTTGCGGACCATCTTTTCCGGCTGGGCCGGCTTGACCATGTACAAGTTGGCGCCAAGTGTCAGCCCGGTCTGGATGTCCTTGTCCTGGCCTTCCGTGGACAGGACGATGATGGGAATGTCCCGGTAGGCCTCCTGCTCGCGCACGTTCTTGATGAAGGTGAAGCCGTCCATGCGGGGCATGTTCACATCGCTGACGATGAGATCTACAAGGTCCGCCGCGTAGAGTTTCTCCAATCCGTCAAGGCCGTCCTCGGCCGTGGTCACGCGGAACCCTTCCTTCTTCATGATGAAGGCCACGAGATTCCTTACAGTCTTAGAATCGTCCACAATCAGAATATGTTTAGGCATGAGATGAACCTCCCCCCTGGAGTACTCCGTGGACCAGATTGTCGATAGAAAGGATGCTGATCAAGCGCTCACCGGATTTATACAGCCCCATGAGAAGATGCGCGGACACGCCGATGTTGCCTTCCACGTTCCACTCAAGCTCGTCGCCGGAGGCGAGATACATGGTGGATACGGCGTTGATCATGAGTCCGATCTGCAAGCCCCGGTGGCGGCAGATGACGATGAAACGGTCCTCCTGCTCGCCAGGGATGCCCATGAGCATACGCAGGCTCACAAGCGGGGTCACCCGCCCGCGCAGGTTTATGATCCCGGAAATGAAATATGGCGCTGCGGGCAGCTTGGTCGGTTTGACGTAGCGGATGACCTCCTGGATCACCGTGATGGGCAGCGCGTACTCGCGGTTCATGAGCGAGAAGCTCACGAGGCGGATGTTCTCCTGATTGCGCATGTTCTCGTCGGAATGCTCTTCCGAGCGGGCCTCGGAGGGATCCGAGAACCCGGCCAGCGCATCATCGCCGCGCGGGTCGACCCTTCTGGCCTGGGCCAGGACCTTTTCGCGGTCCACCCCCAGGTACTTCTCCAGAAATGCTTCCTCGGCGCCGGTCAGGCTGCGGTCAGGGTCGGTGACGTCGGGCAGACGGACATCATCGACGAAGTATTGTTCAGGGGTTTTCATTGCGCACAATCTCTCTTGCCAGGTTCAGGTATTCAACGGCGCCGCGCGCCTTGGGGTCCACATCAAAAATAACCTTGCCGCCTGCGCTGGACTCTCGAAATTTCGTGTCAAAATGGATCACCGTCTCAAGCACCCTGTCCCCCAGCTTGTCGCGCATGATCCGCAGGATGCGCCTGCAAGCCGCCGTGCGCTTGTCATACATGGTGGGCAGGGCCATGTAGCGCACCGGTCTGGGCAAAACCCGGTTGAGAAGCCTGATGGTGTCGAACAAAAGCCTGATCCCGTACAGAGCCAGAAAGTCCGTCTGGATGGGGATGAGCACCAGATCCGCCGCCACCAGGGCGTTCACCAGCAGGATGCCCACATGGGGCGGGCAGTCCAGCAGGACGTAGTCGTAGCGCTCCCGCAGGTCCTCTAGGGCGACGTTCAGGATCAGCCCCTTGTTCTTGCGCTCCTTTAAGTCCACCTCAAGCTCGGAAAGCCTGATGGAACCAGGCGCGAAGTCGAACCCGCCGTCCACTCCCTTCTTGAGGATGCGCTCCCAGACCTCGCGTCCGGCCTGCTCCTCCTGGAAAAGATCGTACACCGTTGCCTCAAGCGTCTCCGGGAAATAGGAGAGGTGCACCGAGGCGTTGGCGTGCGGGTCGAGGTCCATGACCAGCACCCGCTTGTCAAGAATCGTCAGGGCCGCCCCGAGGGTCAAGGCAGTGGTGGTCTTGCCCACGCCCCCCTTCTGATTCGCTATGGCGAGGACCCTGGCGCCCAATGCCCTACCCCGCTCCCGCAACCTGCCTGATGCCCATCCGCATCAGGCTTCCTTCTTGTACATGATGGCCCCGGGGTAGTGGATGGGCTTGAATGAGCGCGTTATGTTGTGCAGCGACTCCGAATGGCCGATGAGCATGTAGCCGCCCGGCTGCAGGTTGTCGTAGAACGCGCCGATGACCTTCTTCTTCATCTCGTCGTCGAAGTAGATGATGACGTTGCGGCAGAAGACAAGCTGGGAACGCTCCACGCGCTTGAGCGCAACGCGGTCGGAGAGGTTCAGCTGGCCGAAGGAGATCAGCCGCTTGAGTTCCGGCTTGATCCGGTAATTCTCGCCGTCCTTGTCGAAATAGCGCGGCAGAAGCTCCTTGGGCGTGGTGCGCAGGGTATACTCGTTGTACACGCCCTTGCGCGCGGCTTCGAGCACGCGCTCAGAGAGGTCGCTGGCGGTGATCTTCACGTCCCAGCTGGCCAGCTCGCCCTTGAGCACCTCGGAGACGATGATGGCGAGCGTGTAGGGTTCCTCGCCCGTGGAGCAACCTGCGGACCAGATGCGCAGGCGTTTGTCGCCCTTTTTGCGCATCTCGCCGATGACCTCGGTCAGGATGTTCTCCTGGAAGACCTTGAGCTGCGGCGGGTTGCGGTAAAAACTCGTCTCGTTGGTGGTGATGACCTCAAAGAGCTTGGTGAGCTCGGCCTTCTTGTTCGTGTCGTACTGGAGGTAATGGTAGTATTCGCCAAAGTTCTTCAGATTGAGCAGCTTGAGCCTGTTGGCCAAGCGGTTCTCGAGCAGATACTTGCGGTTGTCCGCAACGTAGATTCCGCACTGGGCGTAGATGAAATCACGCAGCTGCACAAACTCGGCGTCGCTTATCTTGAGATCGCCACCAACGGACGTCGATGTGGAGAAGAGGGCTGACATTTAGATTCCCTCCTCCTGCTCACCTTGCAACTTGGCGATGGCAGCCTCAGCGGCGTCCATTATTTCGTAGTCCTCGCTGCCGGAGATGGCCAACAGCGCACGGAAGGCCGAAGTGCCGCCGATGCTGCCCAGGCACTCGATGGTGCGGATGATCACCAGCTTGTTGGGATTCTCCAGCAGTCCGACTACCTCTGGGATGGCGTCCATGACCCTGTGCTGGCCGAGGACCTCCAGGGTGCGCACCTTGACCCAGTCATCGTCGTCGTGCAGGGCGTGCAAAAGGTGCGGGATGGCGGAGGTGGAAAAGCACTGCCCCATGATCTCGACAACGGTCTGGCGCACGTCGCGGTTCTCATCGAGCAGGCGCGAGGCCAGCAGATCAAGCCAAACCTCGGAGTCATGGCACAGGGAGGCCACAGCCTCAAGGGCGTGCTTGCGGATCTCCGGGCTTTCGTCCTCCAGGGCGGACTTGAGAATGGTGAGGTTCCCCGCCGCGTCCATCTTGCCCAGTGCGTACACGGCCATGAGCCGTTTGAGCGGATCGATGCCCTGGTAGAGCTTCTGGAAGCGCGCCTGCATCTCGGGGCCGTCGATGGCAACGCAGGCGTCCAGCGCGGCCTCCTTGACGTCGTCGTACTGATGGTCCAGCAGGGCGAAGAGCGCATTTGCGGCCGGGGCATGGCGCAGGTTCTGCCCCAGGAAACTCGCGGCGGACTTGAGCACCTTGCCGTCCTGGTGCTTGGCCAGAATGTCCATGAAGAAGTCGCTGGCGCCAGGCCCGGCGACGCGCGCCAGAACAGCGATGATGCTGCGCTGCACAACAACCTGATTGGCCCAGAAAGCCTTGGTCAGCAGCTCCTCGACCTCAGGATCGGACACGCGGTCCAGGGTCTCCACGGCGAGAAGCGCCTGGGCCTGGTCTTCACCCTTAAGCGAGGTGCGCAGCACCTCGGTCAGCCCCATGTGCGAAAGGCTCTCCAGGATGTGTTCCAGGCGGTCCTGGTCCTTGTCGGGGTCGAGCTTGCTGGCGATGGAGAAGACTCCGGCAGCGGCGTCGTCGCCGCCCATGGCGGCCAGACCGAGGATGGCCGCGTCCTGGACCTCGGTCTCCTCATCCTCCAGGGCCACCAGCAGGTATTCCCGGAAATTCTCCCGCTCGGCCTTGGGCAGCAGGTTCACCAGCTTGGCGCCCAGGATGTTCACGATGGCCTTGACGATCTTGTTGCGCAGGGCCGTGGGCGAGGACTCCATGCGGTGCAGCAGCAGGGTCACGGCCTTGACGTTGCCCATCTCGCCCAGGGCGTCGATGATCATGGAGACCACGAGTTCCGAGGAATGGCTCATGGCCTTCACCATGGCGTCCACGGAACTCGCATGCCCAATCTTGGCCAGGGCCTCGATGACCGAGTACTGGACCCATTCCTCGTCGCGCATGGCTTGGTTCAGGCACTTGGCGGCCTCGGGCAGGCCGAGGTTGCCCAGGCTCACGGCGGCCTGGTAGCGCACGTTGACCTCGGGATCCTTGAGCAGGGCCTCGCACAACGGAGCCACGGCCATGACGTTGCCGGCCGAGCCCAGGATGTCGCTGGCGAAGATGCGCAGGTCGACGTCCTCGTCCTTCAGAAGCGGAATGAGCAGTTGCAACTCATTGCCGCCCAGGGCGCGCAGGATGTCCATTGCGCCGTTGCGGACCGGGGCCTCGTCAGACTGCAGGAGCGGTATGACGCCGCTGACAGCCTCCTTGCCCCCGATCATGCGCAGCGCGTTGTCCGCGGCCTCTTGAACGCCAATGTTGCTGCTCTTGAGCATTTCGACAAGCAGCGGGACGGCGTCTTCGCAATGGGCCTCCCCAGCCAGGTAGGCTCCCTCGCGCAACACGTCCGACTCGGGACTTGTCAGCATCGGCAGGATTTCTTTGCAATCGGTCATTTGCTCGCGCCCCTCCAGAATCTTGCTCTCGTATCATACGCAACGGCGGCGAGCCGCTGCGGTAGCGCCCATTACAGGTAAAGGTTATTCATAATGGCCTGGGCCATGTCATCAATATCAACTATTTCGTCCGAAAGTCCAGCATCAACTATGGCTTTTGGCATTCCATACACAACACAGGTCGCATCGCTCTGCGCCAGGGCGCGGCCGCCCTTCTCCTTCAGGGCACGAATTCCCTCCATGCCATCGTTGCCCATGCCGGTCAGGATCACGCCCAGGGCGCGGCGTCCCACGGCATTGGCCACTGATCCGATGAGCACGTTGGCCGAGGGTTTGTACAGGGAGCTGGCCGGTTCGGAGGTTATCTCCAGGTCCACGCGGCTTATCATCTGCTTCAAGACAAGGTGCCGTCCGCCAGGGGCGATGTACGCGCAGCCAGCCTTCAGGCGGTCGCCTGGCTCGGCTTCCTTGACGCTGATCTTGCACAGCCCGTCCAGCCGCTTGGCAAAGGGACCGGTGAAGGCCTGGGGCATATGCTGCGCGATGACGATGCTGGCAGGAAAATCGGCTGGCAGGGCCGAAAGCACCTTCTGCACAGCAGGAGGGCCGCCCGTGGAGACGCCGATGGCCACCACGTCGCGCTTGGCCGAGCCGCAGGGCACGGTGGGCGCGGGAGCGGTCCGGGTCGGGCCGGGACACGGCTGTGCGGACGGCGTGGCCAGGGGCGCGCGGGCCATGGGCGTAGTCCTGGCGCGGGAGTGCATCAGCTTGCGCGAGGCAACGATCTTGACCTTGGCGATGAGGTTGGCCTCGATCTTGACGATATCAAGCGAGACCTTGGACAGCTGCTTGGGGATGAAGTCAACGGCCCCGAGGTCCAGCGCCTTCAGGGTGGCCTCTGCGCCCTCGTTGGTGAGCGAACTGACCATGAGCACGGGCCTGGGCATCTCCATCATGATGTGCCGAAGCGCCGTGAGCCCGTCCATGCGGGGCATCTCAATGTCCATGGTCACAACGTCGGGATTATATTTGCGGATCATCTCCAGGCCTTCCTCGCCGTCGCGGGCGGTGGCCACAACGTCGATTTCCGGGTCCTTGGAGAGCATGGTGCTGATGGCCTTGCGCATGAAAGCCGAATCATCAACGACAACAACCTTGATCACACAGCGCTCCTTTCAGTGGCTGGCTCTTCGCGCATTATGTTCGTAATCTTCGTAATGCTCTCATAAATCTTGTCTGTTGTCCAACGCTAAGGGCCGTTGCTGCTGTCACGAGCCAATGCCCCGGCGGGAGAAATTCCAGTTCCGATGCTTGCCTTTTGTTTTGGATTCGGCTAAATGCCTCCTCTCACAACGGGATGTGGCTCAGACTGGTAGAGCGCCGCGTTCGGGACGCGGAGACCGGAGGTTCAAATCCTCTCATCCCGACCAGAAAGTACAAGCCCCTTGCGGAACACTTCCGCAAGGGGCTTTTCATTGGCCGGTGTACTGGTCCTGAAATCGCCTACTCGCGTCCTCGCATGACCACTCTGGGCTTGCTGCCATCGGCTGAGCCGAGCAGGCCGTCGGCTTCCATCTGTTCGATGTAGCGGGCCGCGCGGTTGAAGCCGATGCGGAAGCGGCGCTGGATAAGCGAGATGGACGCCCTGCCCTGGCTGGTGACGAACTCCACGGCCTCGGCATACATGGGGTCGTCTGCCGTGCCGGATTCCCCGCCGCCCTGGCCGCCCGGGCCGGCGGCCTCGCCGTCCTTGCGCCACTCGGAGAAATCCAGGTCAAACTGCTGGGGTTGTCTTGCCTTCCAGTGGGCCACCACAGCCTCGATCTCGGTCTCGTCCACATAAGCCCCGTGCAGGCGCCGCAGCTTGGCTCCGCCGGACTTGTAGAGCATGTCGCCCTTGCCCAGCAGACGTTCTGCGCCGACAGTATCCAGGATAGTGCGCGAGTCGTGGCGGCTGGTCACCTGGAAGGAGATGCGCGTGGGAAAGTTGGCCTTGATGAGTCCGGTGACCACATCGACGCTAGGCCGCTGGGTGGCCAGGATCATGTGGATGCCCGCCGCGCGGGCAAGCTGCGCCAGGCGCACGATGCAGGTCTCCACGTCCTTGGCCGAGGTCATCATCAGGTCGGCCAACTCGTCGATGACGATGACCAGATACGGCAGGGGCGCAAGGTCAGCGAACTCTTCGGGGCGCTTGTCGCCCATCTCGGCCAGCTTCTGGTTGTAGCCCTCGATGTTGCGCACGCCGAGCCGCTGCAGGGTCTCGTAGCGCGAATCCATCTCGCACATGGCCCACTCCAGCGCGCTCTTGGCCAGGTTCATGTCCGTCACCACCGGGTGCACCAGGTGCGGCAGATCGGAGTAGATGGCCAGCTCGATGCGCTTGGGGTCGATGAGCAGGAGTTTGACTTGTTCGGGGGTGGCCTTGAACAGGATGCTGACCAAAAAGCCGTTGAGGCACACGCTCTTGCCCGCGCCGGTGGCGCCCGCCACGAGCAGGTGCGGCATGGTGGCCAGGTCGGCGATCTGCGGCGCGCCCTGGATGTCCTTGCCCAGGGCCAGGGCCAAGGGCGAGCGGGCCATGGCGAACACCGGAGACTCGATGATCTCGCGCAGGGACACGGTCTGGCGCTTCTCGTTGGGAATCTCCACGCCGATGGAATCCTTGCCCGGGATGGGCGCCTCGATGCGCACTGCCAGAGCCTTGAGCGACAGCGCGATGTCGTCGTTGCGGGCGGCGATGGTGCTGATCTTGACGCCGGGCGCGGGCTTGAACTCGAACATGGTGACCACAGGACCGGGCAGCACCTGCTGGATCTCGCCCTGGATGTTGAAGTCGGCCAGGCAGGCGGTAAGCTGGCGGGCCTTTGCCTGGAGAATTTTCGGGTCGGCCACGGCCTGATGCTGCGGGGCCTCGCGCAAAAGCTCGGAGCTTGGCAGGTCGGCGTGGGACGTGGGGTGCGCCTGGACCGGAGCCTTCTTCTTGTTGTTGGGAGTCTCAAAGGGTTTGAGCACCAGATTGTCGCCAGTCAGGTCCGGCTCCACATAGGGCGCGGCCTCGGCCTTGCGGGGGACCTTGACAGCGTCTGCATCGGGCTTGCCAAAGGTGTCGGCCTTGTCAGGCTTGGCCGACTTCTCGGCGTTGCCGGGCTTGGCCTCGGCGCTGCGGTGGCGCAGGCTGCGCTCGCGGTACTTGCACCATTGGTCGTAGGCGAAAGATTTGAGCCGTTTAAAGAGCGTGGCCCAGCTCACCTGGAAACCAACCTGCACGGAAGCGACAGTCAAAAAGAGCCAGAACAGCACCGAGCCCCAGGGGCTGAGCAGCGCCAGGGACGTGCCGGCAAGATATTTGCCGAGGAGGCCGCCAGCGGTGAGTGCGGGCTTTATGTTCGAGGCGGGCTTGGCCCAGGGCGCGCTGACCCAGGCCATGATGCAGAGGATGAAGGTGGTCACCCCGAGCCAGCGGAACAGGGGCAGGCGCAGACGGTCGGAGAACTGGACCAGGCCCAGGTAGGCCAACAGCAAAGGCCAGGCGATGGCCCCGATGCCGAAAAGCTCCACAAGGAAACCAGCGATGTACGAACCCACGGTGCCAGCCATGTTGCTGGTCTTCCAGGTGGCGCTCACGGCCTGATTCAAGGTGGGGTCGTCCGGATGGAAGGAAAAGATGCACAAGAACAGGAAGGCGGCCACAAAGACGTAGACCAGCCCCTTGATTTCCATGCGAAATTTTATCTTGTCCGTGGCCCTACCCTCCACTTTCGCGCCCCTGCGGCGTGGCGTCGCGGCGGCCTGGGATGCGCCCGGCCCGGAGCGTTTGCACCCCGGGCCGGAGGCCTTCACTGCTAATCCCGGTCGCGGCTGATGTACTCGCCGGTCCGGGTATCGACTTTGATGCGCTCGCCCTGGGCGATGAACAGCGGCACGTTGACCATGATGCCGGTTTCCATCTTGGCGGGCTTGTTGGCGTTGGTCACGCGGTCGCCCTGCACGCCGGGCTCGGTCTCGACGATCTCCAGCACCACGGACGCGGGCAGCTCCATGTCGAAGAGCTCGCCATTGTACAGCAGGACCTTCAGGGTCTCGCCTTCCTTGATGTAGCCGCCCTTCTCGCCCACCTGGGTGGCCGGGATGTGTTTCTGCTCGTAGGACTCCATGTCCATGAACACGAAGTCGTCGCCTTCCTTGTACAGGTACTGCATGTCCTGCATGGAAATGTCGGGCTTGTCGACCTTCTCGCCGGAGCGGAAGGTCTGGTCCACAACACGGCCATTGAGGATGTGCTTGAGCTTGGTGCGCACGAAGGCGCCGCCCTTGCCTGGCTTCACATGCTGAAAATCAACGATTTCATAAGGCTTGCCGTCCATCTCGATCTTCAGACCGCGACGGAAATCAGACGTGGAATACATTCAACCTCCGGTGCATACGTGGCGGGGCTTCAGGCTTTTGGCAACCCATTGCCACACCTAATTATTTTTTATCCTGGCCCGCAGCATTATGGCGCTCAAGCGCCAGGACGGCCAACGCATACCCGAGAATGCCGAAACCGGCAACAACTCCGATGCACGATTTCCCCATGAGGCTCTTCTGGCGCAGGGGCTCGTCCGTGCGGGCGAAGATGTTCGACAGGTGCACTTCCACGCAGGGTATGCCGATCCAGGCCAGGCAGTCGGCGATGGCCAGACTTGTGTGCGTCAGCGCCCCGGCGTTGAAGGCCACGCCGTCCAGCCCCTCGCGCCGGGCCTTTTCCAGCCGGTCGATGAGGTTGCCCTCAAAATTCGACTGGTGGTATAAAAGCTCGATGCCCTCGGCCGCCTCGCCGCTGAGTTCCTTGAGCAGGCCGGGCAGGCTGTCCAGCCCTTGAGAGCCGTAGATCTCGGGCTGACGTTCGCCGATGTGGCCCAGGTTGGGACCGTTCAGGACAAGGTATTTGCGAGTCTTCATGGCTGCCGCCTGGGGTTTAGGGGTGCATGCCCGCTTGACGCGGACCGAAAAAGCCACCATTTACTGCGCACCGGGCACAAGTCCCGGCACCGGAGTATTATGAATCGAACTTTCGACTTAGTCAAAACCGCGTATGAACTATCCCAGCTCCTGCCCACTGACGAGCCGCAAGTAGCCATGGCCGGTCGCTCCAACGTGGGCAAGTCCTCGCTCATCAATTGCCTGGCGCAGCGCAAGGGCTTGGCCAAGACCAGCTCCACGCCCGGCAAGACGCAGAGCGTCAACTTCTACAAGATCGAGCCCGGCGGCTACACCCTGGTGGACCTGCCCGGCTACGGCTACGCCAGGCGCTCCCAGTCCGAACGCGCCAAATGGGGCCAGCTCATCGAGCAGTTCCTGACCAAGAGCCCGGGGCTCAAGGCCGTGGCCCTGCTCATCGACGTGCGCGTGCCGCCGCAGAAGAGCGACCTGGAGCTGGTGGCCTGGCTGCGCCACGCGGGCATCCGCATCCTGCCCGTGCTGACCAAATGTGACAAGGTGAAACAGCGCGAAGCATCGGCCCGGCAGCGCGAATGGCGCGATCTGCTCGGAGGTCAAGCCACGCCCATCTGCTTCTCCAGCGTCAACGGCCATGGCCGCGAAGCCCTGTGGGACGCCCTGGACAGCCTGGCCGCCCGCCCAGCCCAGCCGGAAGAATAATCAGGACGAAACACCGTCCCGACGCTAGTCCCGCTCTTCCCTGGCGAACATCAACTGCAGGCGCACGTTCAGGCGGTGCGCGCGGATGCCCAGCCAGGGCACCGAAACCCACGTCAGGCGCGACATCGCCGCCACGCTGAACACGAGATTGGCCAGCCACGCTCCGAGCATTGGCGCCATGAGCCCCTTCTGCCCTGTGGTGATGCCCAGGACATAGCACCCGTAGTAGCCGAAGATGACGAGCAGGCTGAGCACGAGGTTCACGTACAGGTTCTCGAAAAGGGTGCACATGGCCAGGGCCAAGAGCGCCATGGTGACCATGGAGAAGGCGTAGGACCATTTGCCGTGCCAGGCCGTGCGCAGGCGCTCCACGTTGGAGCCGGACTCGCGCAGTTCGTCGATGACCTTGCCCAGGGTCTGCAAGGGCAGATCGGCCTTGTCGGTGAAGTCTGCGGTCAAAAACCCGCGCATGTCCTGACGCAGCGGAATGAAATGCGTCAAGAGCTTCATGGCCGCGAAGTCAGCGGTTTCGATCTCCCACACGTCGAGAAGCCCCCAGCCGTGCTCGTCCACCAGGCCCTTCTTGGCCGTCATGATGCGCGAGAGCCGGTTGGTGTCGCGGTCGAACTCGTACACCGTCACGTCATTGACGCGGCTCTGCGTGGGCTGGGCCTCACCGGCATGCACGATGTACGGCCCCTCGCGGAACCAGAGGTTCTTCAGAACGCGCTTGTCGAGCTGGCGCTTGCGCACCTCCTCGCGCCAGATGCGGGTGGCTTCCTGTTCGCCGTAGGAGGCGATGTACTGTGAGAACACCAACTGCCCGACGCTCCAAACCAACGCATAGATCAAAAAGAACTTCACGAACCAGCGGATGGACACACCGCCCGCGCGCAGGGCCATCATCTCGCGGCTGCGAACCATAAGCCCGATCTGCAGGACCACGGCCAGCAGAAACACGGCAGGCAGAATCTGCGAGAAGATCAGCGGAATCTTCACCGCGAAATAGGTCAGAATCTGGCGCACGCCAAGGCCCGCGTCCAGGAAATGCTCCAGCCGGTCTGAGAGGTCGGTCAAAAGATAGATGAACGTGCCCGCCCCAAGGCAGGTGGCCATGAGGAACAGGTTCTGGCGCACCACGTAGGCGCCCAGCGCGCTCAGGCGCAGGCTCGGCAGCCTCATGCCATGCTCCTTTGACGCAACTTCTGGAGCACCCAGAGCACGAAGCCGGGAATGCGCTCACGCACGGCCTGGCGCAGGAAGATCAAACCGACGCCAAGGAAGAGCAGGTTGGGGATCCAGACCCCGATGTACGCCGGAACAAGCTGCGACTCGCCCAGGCTCTCGGCCACGGAAAGCAGGGAATAGTAGACCAGGAACACCCCCAGCGCCAGGACGATGCCGAACTGCTGCTTGAAGGCGTGGAAGACGCAGGCCACAGGCACCGAGAACAAGCCCAGGATCAGGCAGGCCAACGGCAGGGCCAGGCGCTTCTGGATCTCCACCTTGACCTTGAGCTGGCGCGACTGGTCGAACTCCTTCATGAGCTCCGGGTCTGAGTCGTACGCCAGCAGCCTGGCGAAGGAGAGCTCCTTGGGCGAGGTGCGCTCAAAGCCCATCTTGCGCAGCATGTTGCCCAGCGGCAGGCGCACGGCGTAACTGCCGAAATGCAGGACATCGAGGGTCTCGCCCACACGCCGGAAGATGCGGCCGTTCTTGAACACGACCTTGATCTGCTCCTTCTCGGCGTCCGTGGTCACCGAGCCCTCGGGCGCGATGACCGTGGTGGTGAAGCCCTTGTTGGTCTTGTCCTGCACAAAGACGAACTTGATGTCGCCGGACTCCAGATTGACCTTCTGGGCGTAGATCGTCAGGCCCGGAAACTCCTGATTAAAAACACCGGATTGCAGCGACAGCTTGGTCTTTGTGCGGGCGAACTCCAAGAGCGAGTGCTTGAACTGCTCCATGCCCCAGGACAGCCCGAACAAGGCGATATACAGGCTGAAAAGCGTACACAGCGAGCCAAAGACCAGGGGAGCAAACAGCAGTTGGTACAGGCTGACACCGCTCGCCTTGAGTGCGGTGAGCTCGCGGTCCGCGCTCATGCGCAGAAAGGTGAGGAAGATGCTGAGCATGCAGGCGATGGGCGTGAGCATGAGCAGGAACACGGGGCTCAAGTAGAAAAACAGACGCAGGACGTCGAAGACGCCCAGGTTCTGTGACAGCAACATTTCGCGCAGCTGGAGCATCCGGCCCACCAGGATTAGACCCAGCAGGCAGGAGCCGATGAGCAGAAACAGCGAGAGATGCTCTTTGAATATTTGTCGGTGTATGATCTTCAACTATTTTATCCGTTTGCAGAATCACCTTTAAAGAAACGCTCGAGGAATTCCTCTTCCAGGGGGCCAAGATTGAAACGGGCTGCGGCCTCTTCGATGGCCTTGCGCCGGGAAGCGGGGTCATCAACGGCGATCTGATTTTCGCAGATCCAGTCGATGGCGCGCTTGGTCAGTTCGCTCTGGGGAATCACGGTCGTCATAATTTCTCCTCTCTTTGCAACGCACGGCTATGTTATGCAAAACGTACACCAGCGCGGCACATCTGGCAACGCGGAGGTTTTGCTCCCAAGCGATAGAAGAATCAAGCCCAATGAAAATTGGCGCGTGAAACCCCCTTGCCAAGCGTTTGGAGAATGGCTATAAGGCCCTTCCCGTTGAGGGAAATGTGGCGAGGTAGCTCAGTCGGTCAGAGCATGCGGCTCATATCCGCAGTGTCGGGGGTTCAATTCCCTCCCTCGCTACCACAAGACAAAACACCGCGCTTTCGGGCGCGGTTTTGTTTTTGGTACTTGCCTTCGCTGGGTAAAGGCTTATCTTTTAGCAAGACGTTCTTTGATATGGGGGCGCACCGGTTTCGACGGGGACAGTCGATGCCGAGGTTGCAGGTCGAGGCGCCGCTGGCCTCGTAAAAAGCGGCAAGCACTCAAGTGCCAACGACTACGATTACGCTCTGGCTGCTTAATAACCAGTCACGATCCTTCTGACTGACACCCGATACGTCTGTTAGGATCGACAAACCCCATCGGGTCGGCGTGCAGATGGCGTCCGCCGTATGCACGCGGCACAAGGCGGACATGTCGACATGATACCTGTTCGGGGGCACGCATGGCGACGAGAATCAAACCCGGACTAAACCTGTAGATACCTCGAGCAAAGCGTTCTCGGACGAGGGTTCGATTCCCTCCGCCTCCACCAGAAGATCGTCCAGCACAGCCCAACACAGTACAGAAATCCAGTGATTTCAAAGGGTAACCCCGGAAAGAGCGTCCGGGGTTGTCTTTTATCGTTCGTTGACATCCGGGAGTTGTACGTATAGATATCTGTACAACACGCCTCAATCAGCCCAAAATCCCTTTCAACTTGTACGGCGTGAAGGGGGAAAGCCCGGTGGCTCTAACGGATACCGCCATTCGCAACGCGAAGCCCAAGGACAAGACATACGTCCTCAATGACGGACGCGGCCTCAATCTCGAAATCTCCCCGAAGGGCGGCAAGTGGTGGCGACTCCGCTACACCTTCGGCGGCAAGCCCAACCGAATCTCCCTCGGCACCTATCCCGAAATCTCCCTTGTCCAGGCCCGTGAGCGCCGCGAGGAAGCCCGCAAGCTCATCGCCCAAGGGATAGACCCCAGCAACGCCAGGAAGGATGCTCGCGTACAGGAGCAGCAGCAGATAGAGACCTTTGAGCTTGTGGCCCGCCAGTGGCATGAGAAGTTCAACTCCAAGTGGACACCGGGCCATGCCGCTCGCATTATGACCAGCCTTGAGAAAGACGCCTTCCCCTGGATTGGTTCCAAGGCTATCCGGGACATCCTCCCGCCCGAAGTCCTGTCTGTGGCCCGCCGCGTGGAATCACGGGGAGCCATTGAAACAGCCCACCGCCTTGTGGGGAACATCGGCATGGTGTTTCGCTACGCCGTGGCCGCTGGCTTGGCCGATTCGGACCCTACACGCGATCTGCGCGGGGCACTCTCCCCCACCAACGAAAAGCACCACGCCAGCCTCACTGAGCCGGGGGCGGTTAGCGAACTCCTCCGCACCATCGAAACCTACAAGGGAAGCCTCATTACGCGCTGTGCTCTTCGACTGGCTCCGTTGGTGTTCGTTCGCCCCGGAGAACTACGCCATGCGGAGTGGTCCGAGATCAACGAAGAGGCCGCAGAGTGGCGCATCCCTGCCCACAAGATGAAGATGCGCACTCAGCACATTGTCCCTCTGAGCAAGCAAGCCCTGGCCGTCTTGGAAGAGATCAAGCCGCTTACGGGGACGGGTCGCTATGTGTTCCCAGGTGAGCGCACGGCCTCCCGTCCCATGTCCGAAAATACCGTTACCGCCGCCCTGCGCCGTCTTGGTTACGCAAAGGACGAAATGACCGGGCACGGCTTCCGCAGCATCGCCTCTACCCTGCTCAATGAGTTGGGGTGGAATCGTGACGCCATTGAACGCCAGTTGGCCCACGCTGAGCGGAACAACGTCCGAGCCGCTTACAACTTTGCGGAGTTCCTGCCGGAGCGACGGAAGATGATGCAAGCATGGGCTGACCACATAGACGCGCTCCGCGAGGGAGGCAAGGTTGTGCCCCTGTTTAAAGCGATTGGCGAGGAGTGAGCGGCTATCTCTCTTGGGAACTGATGCTCTTGGCGGTCAAAATCAGGGTCGCCCCTGCGATGATGTCAACAACCATCCATTTGCCTTTGCTGAGGCGGATAGGGATGAGGGGATTGAAGACAACCGCAAAGAGGCCATAGGCCCAGGGTAGTAAGCCGCCCCGCATTCTGTAGGCGATAAGGCAAGCATAGGCGAAGGCTCCACAGGCGATGATGCGCAGAAGCATGTAATAGCCATAGGGCAACGGGAGTGCTCCGAGGATAAGCATTGCGGCGGTCGTGTATATCGCAGCTTTAGGCATTGTTCCCTCTGAGGCCGGAAATCATGCGCACGGCTACCAGCGCTTTGAGAGTGTATACACGACGAAAACCAACGCGACATTGGCCGGGAGAGTCAACGCACTCAGCAGGTAATTCAAGGGGTTTCTCCTGAGAAATCCAGAAGCGAATGCTCCCCCTAGGACGGCAAGGATGAAGAGCACTCCATCCACAACGCCATTGCCCCATGCCGATCCAACGAAATACGCTGCTGGTATCGCACAAAACCAACCGCCAAAGCCACCGAGCGCAGATAGGGTTCCAAGAGTTGAATTGTAGTACCCACAGCCAGCAGATGCTTTAACTTGCCTTTCAACAATCGCGTTCGTTCCTACAAAATACCCCATGAGAACTGCGATCAGGTAAACCATGTCACTCTCCTAGTCTCCAGAGCCTGTTCTGACCTAACTCGACAAATAGGCAAGTTAGTTATGTCTTGCAGCTTTGCGCTTTCTGACAGCACAAGCCGCACCATAGAAAATAAGTGACAACAAGCATCCAGCGATAATATGCGGGATAATCAGCACCACTGGCTTTTGAGTAATCCAAAAGAATGAAGTCAAGACGTGCATTGCAACGCCACTCACTGCGCCAAGCAATGTTGCCATCAAAATATTCCGTGAATAAATCCCGATGAAAATAGCTGGTACGATGATAACATCAAGCATCATCCCAATAACAATACCGAGAAAAGCCATCACTACCCTCCCTTAGTCCTGAAGAACATTCAGGATACAACTAAAGCAACCATTGTGAAGACCGTGACTCCAGCGCTCCACAGCAAATATTACTTCCTATCCGCTATATCAATTCGGCAAGTGATGTCAAGAGCGAATCGCTGATTTACTGAGAATCATTAGGAGTATACGCTCACACGCTGGCATGAAAGCTTAGAACTGCCCAGCGCGATTTATCCCCCTTGTCTCCCCCGCCCGGTCGGCTCAGGTTCTAAATTTCGAGTATGCTAATCCGAGGGGGCTTGCACAGGCTCCTGCGCTCGGATTCCCCCCATGCCCCCTTGCGCTTCAAATCGGCGCTCCCCCCCTAGGTGAAACGCTCAAAATTAGCCGTACAGACGCTTTGAATGCTCGAAGGTGAGGCCAGCCTATCTCCCCGCTCGCAGGAAGCGCCTACCACCTCGTGAGGTGGCCCTACGCCGCGTTGTCCCTGCTCTCCTCTCTCCCCCTCCGCTGAAAACCGTATCGGCTACCTCGAAGGGAAGCTTTCGAAGCTCCGCAAGGACGGGAAAGAGCGGTTCAAAGACTGCGGAAATGTCAACCAGCCGAGGGCGCACGACTACAGGGACTATATCATATGCTACATCAAAGCTCGTCGCAATCCGTAAGGATACGACCTCAGCGTGCCCGAAAATATGCCCAAAAAATGCTGTCATTCCTTATGGTTCCTATTCTACACCAGGAGAAGGAGCCTTGGTTCCCTCTTGTTACCCACTCACCAGTACCCCTGGAGAGCTACCCTACCACCTGTTACCCACAAGGAGTTCACACCATGACTCTGCACACACTGCTCACAGAGCTGAGGTCCACAGCTTCTCTCAAGGAGAAGGAGGCCATTGTTGCCACCTACAAGCACCACGAACTGGTCAAGAGGTACTTGTACCTCACACTGTCCCCCAAGGTGCTGTTCTACACCACGTCTACCCCCAAGCAGGGGACCGTGTTCTCCTGCAAGTCTGACAAGTGGCTGGTGGACACACTGGCCGACATCGCAGACGAGAAGATCAGGGGAGCTGCCCTGGCTAAGTACCTCCATGATGTGGCCTGCGTCACCTCGGCGGAGGACTACGAGGTGTTCTCGTGCGCTATCGAGAAAGACCTACGCTGCAACGTGGGAGCCACCATCGTCAACGAGGTGTGGCCCAAGCTGATCGAGGAACACCCCTACATGGGAGCCAAGAGCGACACCGCTGACAACCGTGTGGGTTCCCTTGAGGGTAAGCTCTCGCAGCTTCGCAAGGATGGTAAGGCCCGGTTCAAGGACACCGAGTCCAAGATCGTCCCCATCGCGCAGGAGGGGTAGCTGATATGGCCTTAGCGTATAAATATAGGGGAACCTCCGGGAAATTCCTGAAATCTGTGGAAAACTTCTGAAAACCGCAGTTATTCCTTGTGGTTCCTATTCTACACCAGGAGAAGGTGCCTTTGGTTCCATCTTAGTATTAAAGATTAGCATTGTTCCATAGTATTACTACCCAGGGTTGCTACCGAGTGTTCCTTGGGAGGGATGCTATCGAGCTGTGCTAGGGAGTGTTGTTCCCCATGATTGATGAAGCACATAAGGATGTTTCCTTTGAAGAGCTTGAGGCTGTGTATGCCAAGAGTTATGAGGAAGTGTTCGACGAAAACACCTTCACGGACGAGGTTGAACTCGATGTTCTTCTCACGAAGGAAGAGAAAGAGGCCCAAGCGCGGTGGGCATGCGCGAACAGTAACGGTACAGGATGCGCGACTTCCCCTCCATCTGTTCCAAAGGGCAGATTGTGTACCTGGGTATCCCTCAGAGCCTCGCCGCGTAGATTCCCTGGTTTGAAATTTTCAAATCATAAGTGCGAGGGGGCTTGTCCCTCATCCCACGCTCAGATTCCCCCCATAGGCACCCTTTGCTCCTCAAAATGAGCCGTTCCCAACCGTGAGCCGTTCAAATCCTGCCCTTTGGAGCGCGTTTGGCGGCACGGGTGAGACCAGCATACCTCCCGGTTCCCAAAGCTCCTCATAGCTGCCCATAGGCGGTGCTGCGCCGTCCTCTCGGCTCGGCTCCTCAGTCCTCATAGCCCACGACTCACCCACCGGACGTAACGCCGTTTCCCACCACTGGGAGGCGGCGTTTCTCATTTGTGGCTCTGGCCTGGGGTCTTCCCCGGCTAAGGACCGCGTTTCATCCTGCCCGCAGTTGGGCCAAACTCTAGCCTCTCAAAGGAGATTCCAAAATGATTGAAGTCTTACCATTACGCATCCCCACCACTGGCTTTCTGCGGGAACCCGCAGTGCTCTCCCTCATCCCTGTGGGGCGCTCGACGTGGTGGGCCGGAGTGAAAGCGGGCCGCTACCCCAAGCCTGTGAAGCTGGGCGCTCGTATGACAGCTTGGCGGGCTGAAGATATCCGCGTCCTCATCGACAGCCTGGGCGCTCAGTAGGGAGGGGCTGGACATGAAGAACAGCAACGAAAGCCCTGTGTACGAGGGCAAGCGCTTCTCTCCCCGTACTGCAATCCGCAAGAACTGCCGATGGTGCAACGGCGATGAAAACCCCGCCAACTGCCCGGTAACGACCTGCCCCGCTTACCCGCTCCGGCTGTCCCAATCCGAGCCCGGAGCTGATACGGCCCTTCGTACCATCCGCGCTCAGTGCCTGGACTGTGCAGGAAGCGCGGAAGAAGTAAGAACCTGTACGGCGTACAAGCCCTTTCTCGATAACCCACCGTGCGCCCTCTGGCCTCACCGCATGGGTAAGCGGCGTATCACGGAGGAATACCGGGAGGCGCGGCGGGCTCAAGCCAATAAGCAGCGCAGGGAACCCGTCACAGGGAGGCTTGTGGCACCTCAGGAG
The DNA here is from genome assembly GCA_018817515.1 of Pseudomonadota bacterium. Taxonomy (GTDB): domain Bacteria; phylum Desulfobacterota; class Desulfovibrionia; order Desulfovibrionales; family Desulfovibrionaceae; genus Humidesulfovibrio. The sequence goes on along the minus strand of JAHIUD010000021.1, from coordinate 87,623 downwards.
CCCTCGCAGGAATAGCCGAAGGCATTCACCCTGCCTCGCCGCTCAGAAGCCCTCAAAAGGGTTAAATTTCTACGTTTCACGAGACCGATGTTTCACGGCGAGGGAAGATTTCTTAGGGGAGGGATGGGACAACCTGTCTCTCCCTTTTTTTGCGAGCAGTGAGCCTCCCCCTAGCCAGACGGCGGAGTTTGCGTTATCAGATATTTCAAAATTGACTTAGTGTCTGTTTGTGCTGCGCGTGTCACGTAATCGACGTGAAGGGGGCCTTAGTGTGCAATATTGATTGGGCGATGTTGCTATCATTTGTGAAGGTGGTTTTGAGTTGGCCCCCGATAGCACTGGTTATTGCGATATTGCTGACGTTCACTTTCCGCAAGGCAATTGAAGACTTCCTGAAACGTCTCGTCTCTGCACGCATTATGGGTAACGAATTTAATGCTCCCCACCGTGAACAGCAGCAAGAATCTAAAGGCGTAGGTGAAGACTTATTTGCAAAAGCTGTAGAAGCTCAGCCAACAGTTGCTGCGGATTCAGTTGCGCCTCAACATCCACAGCCACCGCTGCCTCCTGAATTAGCAAATGACCCTCAAGGAATTGCCGCTGTTGATTACGCACGTAAAAACCCGATACAGACTGTCATCGAATACAGGCGTATCAATTCTCTTTACAGGGCAGAATGGCTGATGAATAGAATTTATGGAACGCAGATTTCGCTTCTTGAGCAACTGGCAGACAATCCAGATGCACCAGTTCAAATGTCACAGATTTCATGGCACTATGCAAAGCATCAGCTCATTGCAAACAACACATCTTATCAGATAAAAGATTATCTTGGCTTTCTCATAACATCTGGAGTGCTTGCTGTATCTGGGCCGCAAGATGCTTCATTATATAAAATTACTCAGTTTGGACTTGAGTTCCTTTCGTATATCAAGGCCACCTTTTCCAATTGGAATCAACGTTCATTCTGATTCCTAGTTTGCCCGGTGGTTTTGTCATGATAGCTTCCGCCAGCGGGAAAAGGGGCAGCGCCGAAATCGGTGGTATCAGTTTTGGTATCACAGAGAAATTGCTACCGAGGAAACGATTGTTGCTCTGAGCATGTCGAGCACAATTCGACGGGCTCCCTTCTTGGTGAGGGTCAGCTTTCGACCAGAACAGTTAGACCGAGTGAAGGGCAACCTCATACGCAACCGTACAACAAAACGTGCAACTACAAATTTTCGCATTTAATAAACAACGTATTAACAGAATGTTAGCTGTAAAATTCGATTGACTCCGCCCCAAATGTCCTTTCAAGATTTTCCAGCAAAGAACGAGACTACCAGAATTTAAAGAAAAACCCCGGAAAGAGCGTCCGGGGTTTTCTTTTGGCGCCTCGGACCTTCACCAACAACAACGCCCCAATCCGGCCTGCTCCCCCATCCAGACCTTGACCCGGCGAGTGTGCCAGCATACGAAGCCCGGCATGGCACTCTTCAGCGTAAATAATCTTTCCATGAGTTTTGGCGGACCCCGACTCCTCGACGGCATCTCCTTTCAGGTGGAGCCGGGCCAGCGCATCTGTCTCCTGGGCCGCAACGGCGAGGGCAAGTCCACGCTGTTGCGCCTGCTCTCCGGCGACCTGACCCCGGATTCGGGCGAGATAGCGCGGTCCGCCGGGCTCACCGTGGCGCGCCTGTCGCAAAAGGTCCCGGAGGTGCTCACCGGCACCATATATGAGGTTGTGACCCAGGGCCTGGGCAAAGTGGGCGAGCACATTGCCGAGCACCACCGCGCACTGGCCAGCGGCGACATGGACCGCCTGGCCGATGCGCAGACGGCCCTGTCCGAGGTCGGCGGCTGGGAGTCCCTGGCGGATGTGGACACAGCCATCTCGCGCCTGGCGCTGAATCCTGACCAGCGCTTCGAAGACCTTTCCGGCGGACTCAAGCGCCGGGCCCTGCTCGCCCGCGCACTGGTGGGCAACCCCGACGTGCTGTTGCTCGACGAGCCCACCAACCACCTGGACATCGACTCCATCTCCTGGTTGGAAGACTTCCTGCTGCGCCACGTGCGCACGCTCATCTTCATCACCCACGACCGCATGTTCCTGCGGCGCATCGCCACGCGCATCATCGAGCTGGACCGCGGCAAGCTGGCCGACTGGTCCTGCGACTACGAGACATTTCTGACGCGCAAGGAAGCCCAGCTGGCCTCCGAGGAAAAAACCTGGGCCGAGTTCGACAAGAAGCTCGCCCGTGAGGAGGTCTGGGTGCGCCAGGGCGTCAAGGCGCGGCGCACGAGGAACGAGGGGCGTGTGCGCGAGCTCAAGAAGCTGCGCGACGAGCGCGCGCTGCGGCGCGAACGCACAGGCACGGCCACAATCATCGTGCAGGAGGCCGAACGCTCCGGCAAGCTTGTGGTGGAGGCCAAGGGCGTTTCCTATTGCTGGGACAACGGCCCAGAGGGGACCCCGGTTTTCCAGAACCTCAACCTGTCCATCATGCGCGGCGACAAGCTGGGTCTCATCGGCCCCAACGGCGCTGGCAAGACCACGCTCATTCAGGTGCTGCTGGGCAAGATCAAGCCCGACAGCGGCACCGTGCGCCTGGGCACGAACATGGAGGTGGCCTACTTCGACCAGCACCGCGAGGAGCTGGACCCGAACAAGAGCGTGCGCGAGAGCGTGGCCGAGGGCAGCGACCAGGTCACCATCAACGGCCACACGCGCCATGTCATGGGCTACCTGAAGGATTTCCTTTTCGCGCCCGAGCGGGCCAACAGCCCGGTGCGCGTGCTCTCCGGCGGTGAGCGCAACCGCCTGCTCCTTGCGCGCCTGTTCACCCGGCCCTCCAATGTGCTGGTCATGGACGAACCCACCAACGACCTGGACGCCGAGACCCTGGAGCTCCTTGAGGACCGCCTCATGGAATATCCCGGCACGCTGATCCTGGTGAGCCACGACCGCGCATTCCTGAACAACGTGGTGACAAGCACCCTGGTTTTCGAGGGCGAAGGCGCAGTGGCGGAATACATCGGCGGCTACGACGACTGGCTGCGCCAGAGGCCCGCGCCGACGGATTCAACAACGCTTAAGGCATCGGCCAAACCCGCGCTGGTCAAGCAGCCTCTGGCTTTGGAGACAACTGTTTCTTCAACGACTTCTTCAACGGCGAAACCGCGCAAACTCAGCTTCAAGGAGCAGCGTGAGAGAGAGGCGCTCCTGCAGGAACGCACTTCCCTCCCCGCGCGCATCGAGACTCTGGAGCAGGACATCGCCAAGGCCACGGAGCGCCTGGCCGACCCGGAACTCTACAAGAAAGCGCCCAAGGTGCTTACCTCCGCGCGCAACGAGCTGGTGGCCATGGAAGCCGAGTTGGAGGAGGCCTTTGCCCGTTGGGAACAGGTTGAGGCGCGACTGGCGGAGCTTGACGCCGCCCCCTGATCTTGTTGACCGTCCTACCCACCTTGTACAGGGCCTATAGCCGGTTCAACAATTCCCCAGGGATTGTTGTACCAGCGCATTGACTTCGGCATGACTTTGCAACAAAAAGAATAGTAACAGACCTGTACTCTCAAACAGTCGCTGATGACTAAGCAAACAGGCGTCCCCCCTGCGTCGCAACATAGGCTGTTCATGAAACAACGCCTCCTCCTTGGCCTGCTCCTCGTGACGGCTTTGACCTGTGGCGCGCTTCTGCTCGGGGCGTATTCAGAGGTCAAGCGCGAGGCCATCGAGGCTCTTGATGTGCAGCAGGAGACCCTGGCCAAGCAGGCGGCGCAGGGCATCCAGGATTTTTTCAGCCACCACAAAAAGACAATGGAGACCCTGGTCCACAACCCGCACATCATCGCCCTGGACCCGGAGGGCGAGGCCATGATGCGCGTCTTCCTGGCAGAGAATTTTGGAGAAGTGTTGGCGCTGACCCGCGTTGACGCCCAGGGACGCATCGTCTTCTCCACACCGGACGCGTCGGTTATCGGGCGCAACGTCTCGGACCAGGCCCATGTCCGCAGGATCATGAACGAACATAGGCCAGTGGTCAGCGACGTCTTCAAGTCCGTCCAGGGATATCCCGCCATCGCACTGCACGTTCCGGTGTTTCAAGGCGACGACTATAAGGGCTCCCTGGCCATGCTCATTGCCTTTGACGTGATTTCCAAACGCTACCTGGAGGGCATCCGCGTGGCCGAGAACGGCTACGCCTTCGTGCTCAGCGAAAAGGGCGTCATCTTGTACACCCCGGTGAATGACCTCGTGGGGCAGAACATCCGCGAGGCCACCGCCGAGTTTCCCAGCCTGGCTGCCCTCTCAGTGCGCATGCTGCGCGGCGAGTCCGGCACAGGCGCCTTCACCTTCGACCACATCCGCAACATACAGGTTGAGCGCCTGCACAAGCTCGCAGCCTTCCAGCCCATCAAGATTGAGAACACCTTCTGGAGCATCTGCGTGGCCACGCCCGAAGCCGAGGTGCTGGCCAGCCTGAAGCGCTTCCGCGACTATCTGTTGCCCCTTTCCGCCGCTATCCTGGCTATCGCCGCCTTCAGCCTTTACCTCGTGTTCCGGCACTACCTGCTGCAGAGAGAGATCGCCAAGCGCCGTGAGAGCGAAGTGGCCCTGCGGGAGAGCGAAAACAAGTACCGCTCCGTCATTGAAAACATTACCGACGTCTTCTACCGCAGCGACGCCAATGGACTGCTCGACATGATCAGTCCCTCCGGGGTCCGGCTCCTGGGCTACGCCTCCATGGAGGAGATGCTCGGACAGCCCATTGAAGACGCCTGGATGCACCCAAAGGAGCGCAAGGTCCTGCTGCTCATGCTCCAGAAGCATGGCGAGGTTCGCGACTACGAGCTCGTGCTGAAGCGCAAGGACGGCAGCCCGGTCCATGTCTCCACCTCCTCCAGGCTGAACCTCGACCTGGATGGCAACGTGCTCGGCATCGAGGGCACTTTCCGCGACATCACCGAGCGCAAGAACGCGGAGGAAGCGCTGCAAGCCAGCCAAAGACGCTTCTCAGAACTCATCCGCTACTCCTCCGACTCCATCACAATCCTTGACAGGAACGGCATTCAGCGATTTGTCAGCGATGCAGTGGAGCGCATGCTCGGCTACGAGCCTGCCGAGCTGATCGGCACTCCGGTCATCAAGGAGATGCTCCACCCGGACGACCAGGAGAAAGTTGCCGCAGCCTTTGCGACCATTCTCAACGAGGGGACTGGGGGAACGCAATATCGGCACCGGCACAAGAACGGCTCCTGGGTGTATCTTGAGGCCTGGGGAACAAACCAGCTGAACAACCCGGACATCCGCGGGATCATCGTCAACGTCCGCGACATCACCGAGCGCAAGCAGGCCGAGGCCGCCCTCAAGCAGAGCGAGGCCAAGTTCCGGGCAATCTTCAACAACACCCCTGTGGGCATCTTCCGCTCCAGCTTCTCCGGCGGCGTCATCGACGCGAACCCGACCCTGGCGCGCATGCACGGGTACGCCAGCGCGGAGGAGTTCATCACAGGCGTGCATGATCTGGGGCTTGACGTGTATGAGCACCGGGAAGACCGCCAACGCCTGCTGGACGCCCTGCTCGCACACCCCGCAGGAACGCGCATGGACGTCAGTTTCCTGCGCAAGGACGGCAGCGTCTTCCAGTCCATCGTCAACGCCGCTCTGCACTTTGACCTGAACGGAGTCCCGGCCTACATCGACGGCACCATCGAGGACATCACCGAGCGCAGGCGGGCGGAGCTGGCGTTGGAGGAGAGCGTCCGGCAGTTCAACTCACTGTTCGACAACATGACCGAGGGCGTGGCCCTGCACAGCCTGGTGTACGACGCCGCAGGCGTTCTGATGGACTACACCTTCCAGAACGTGAACACGAGCTTTGAGCGCATCCTCGGCTTCAAGGCCGAGATGGTGCGCGGACGCCTCGCCTCTGAGGTATACGGAACCGGCGCCGCGCCCTTCCTGGAAGAATTCGCTGCTGTGGCGCTCACGGGCACACCCTCGCACGTGGAGCATTACTTCCCGCCCATGGGCAAGCACTTTTCCATCTCCATAGCGCCCTGGGGAGATGGCGGGTTCTCCACCATCTTCGCCGACATCACCGGCCACAAGCAGCTGGAGGAACAGCTCCTGTTCCGCGCCCTGCACGACCCCCTCACCGGACTGGCCAACCGCACCCTGTGCCTGGACCGCATCGCCCAGGCCAACGAACGCTCTGCCCGCAAGCCGGAGAGCAGCTTCTCCGTGGTCTTCATCGATCTGGACCGCTTCAAGGTCATCAACGACAGCCTGGGCCACGAGGCCGGGGACCTGCTCCTGCGTGAGGTGGCCCAGCGGCTGCTCTCATGCGCCCGCCGGGTGGATACGGTTTGCCGCTACGGCGGCGACGAGTTCACGCTGGTCATGGAAGAGCTCACCGCGCGTGAAACCGTGCGCACCGTCAAACGCGTGCGTGAAAGCCTGAAGACGCCCATGACCATCGGCACCCACGAGATCCAGGTGGAGGCCAGCTACGGCATCGCCTACGCTCCGCAGGACAATTGCACGGCCGAGGATCTGCTGCGCAACGCCAACATCGCCCTGCACCGCGCCAAGCTTTCCGGGCGCGACAGGATTGTGGCCTACCGCAAAGGCATGCACGAGGCGGCCATCCAGACCATGAGCCTGCAAAGCGACATGCTTCGCGGCCTGGAGGCCGGCGAGTTCTTCATGGTCTACCAATCCATCTTCAACCTGGACAGCGGACGCCTGGCCGGCTTCGAGGCCCTCATCCGCTGGCGCCACCCTCAGCGCGGCATCGTGAACCCAGTGGAGTTCATCCCCCTGGCCGAGGAGTCCGGCTTCATCTTTGAGCTTGGGAACTTCGCCCTGACCCAGGCCTGCAAGGACATGGTCGAGCTGCTGCTGGATCTGCCCACCAACGACCACCTGACCGTCTCGGTGAACCTTTCGCCCCGGCAGTTCTCGCGCCAGGGCCTGGCCGACCAGATCGAGCAGACGTTGTTGAGCAGCGGCCTGCCGCCCTCCTCCCTGGTCATCGAGATTACCGAATCCTCCATCATGAAGCACCCCGAGGCCTCGGCGCACATCCTGCACAGGCTCAAGGAAAAGGGCGTGGGCATCGCCATCGACGACTTCGGCACCGGGTATTCGTCCATGAGCGCGCTGCAAAAGCTGCCCCTGGACAGGCTCAAGGTGGACATGAGCTTTGTCAGCCGCATGACCGACAGCAGCGAGGACCGGGAGATCGTCCGGGCCATCATCACCCTGGCCCGCAGCCTGCGCCTGCGAACCGTAGCCGAAGGCATCGAGACCGAGGCACAGCGCATCCTCCTGCGCGACATGCACTGCGACCTGGGCCAGGGCTACCTCTGCTCAAGGCCCATGCTCCTGAAGGACGTGCCCCAGGCCATCCGCCTGAAGGCCTGCATGGAACCGCTCTAGCCGCGGCAATTGACTCCGCAAGGATTTTACGCCAGAGCACTCATGTTTTCCTGGGCCCAAGCCCAACGCGTCAGAATCAATCCCACATATGAAACTCACAGGAAGCTCATGAGCGACATTGCAAAGTTCATCTTCGGGTTCAAGCGGTTCCAGAAGGATTATTTCTGCGCGGACTCCACTGTGTTTGAGGACCTGCGCGAGGAGCAAAAGCCGCGCGCCTTGCTCATCGGCTGCTCCGACTCACGCGTCGACCCGGCCCTGCTCACCGGGTGCGCTCCCGGCGACCTCTTCGTGGTGCGCAACGTGGCCAACCTGGTGCCCCCCTGCGAGGACGACGGCGGCCACCACGGCGTCAGCGCGGCCGTGGAGTTCGCTGTGCGCTCCCTTGAGGTGGAGCACATCATCGTGCTCGGCCACTGCAACTGCGGCGGCATCAAGGCCCTCTTGCGTGAGGGCGGCGGCGGCCACTCCGGCGCCTTCATCGATTCCTGGGTGAACATCGCGGCCAAGGCGCGCGAGCAGGTATTGACGGATCTGGCGGGAAGCGCCCCCCAGGTGCAGGAACGCGCCTGCGAGCAGGCCGCCATCCTGATCTCGCTGGAGAACCTGCTGACCTTCCCCTGGCTGCGCAAGCGCGTCGAGGCGGGCCAGCTCTACCTGCACGGCTGGTACTTTGATTTCGAGTCCGGCGAGTTGTTCAGCTATCTGCCGGAGACGCAACACTTCGAGCTTCTGGTGCCGCGCTGCGCATAGCCGTGCGGCGCCGTACAGCGCTGGCGAGACAACGCTTGCCTGCCCCTCTCGCGCGCTTCAGGCGTGGATCCCAAATCACTGTCTGACGCGGAAACAGCCTAGAGCAGTTGCGCACAGCGCGACACACAAACGCGCCGCGCGCAACGCATGCGCCATTTCTTGCGTTATGTCGTTTCGTCAAATGCTGGACAAGGCCTTGTCATTGGGGGTAGATTCATCAGATACACTGATACGTTTCGCGATTGAGCCAAAAGGAGACACGCATGTTCTTCATCACCAACAGGCCGTTCGTTGAGGGCAACAAATCCTCTGACATGCGCAAGGTGAATTTCGACCTGGACAACAACGAAGCGGCGCAATCAGTCTATTTCTGCTGGCGCGACGACGCCAAAAAGGCCTATGTAGAACTGGGCAACGAAAACTTCATGAAGGCCATGCGCAAGTCCCCGGCGCGTCAGGTACTCTTCTACATCCATGATTCCGCCCAGTTCCCCGAGGAGCACATCTTCCCCGTCACCGAAAAGCTCCAGGCGCTGTTCGATGAACAGGACAAGGGGCTGGTGGACGTGGTCCCGGTCATCTGGCCCTGCGACAACGGCTCGGCTGTGCTCAAGGAGTTCCACGAGGACCAGATAGCCGCCGAAGCCAGCGGCATCGCCTTTGCCCGCGCCCTGGAGAAGTTCCTGGTCTGGCGCGAGTCCGTGAAGTCGGGCGAAGCCCCCTGCCTCAAGCGCATGAGCGTGCTTGCGCACTCCATGGGCAACCGCGTGCTGCGCCAGGCCCTGTTCTGCTGGTCGCGCTACCACCGCAAGGCCCAGGTGCCGCTCATGTTCCGCAACATCTTCATGGTCGCCGCGGATGTGTTCAACGAGTCCCTGGAGAACAGCCGCGAGGGCCGCTTCATCTGCCACAGCACGCGCAACGTCATCGTCTACTACGCCACCGACGACCGCATCCTCGGCACCGGAACGGTGGGCCCCCTCGGGGCGGACTCGGCCTCGCGCCGCCTGGGGCACACCGGGCCGGAGCACATCCACCTGACGCCAAAGAACGTCTACTCCGTGGACTGCGACGACGTGAACAACAAATACGACCGTCCAAACGGCCACACCTACTTCCTGAACGACGAGAAGAGCGAACCCGGCAAGGTCTTCCTGCACATGTACGACGCCATGAAGAAGGGCCGCCTCGAGGGCCACGACGAGCACCGCAACCTCATCGTGGACCTGAACTTCCGCTCCTGCTAGGGGCCGCACCCGCAGCACGAAAAAAGGCGCCCTCCGGGGCGCCTTTTTGTTGGTGTAAAAAAACTGCGAGCCCTACCAGGTCTCTGTCTCCGGGCTGTGGTAATAGAACTCCACGCGCCTGTTGGCCGTACGGCTGGCATCGTCGAAAACCGGCACAAGGGGGCGGGAATCGGCATAGCCTGCGGCGCGCATGCGCGTTGCGGCGATGGCGCCGTTGCCCTTGGCCAGGATGTAGCGCAGGCTGGCTGCGGCCCTGGCAGCGGAGAGCTCCCATTTGGAAGGATACAGTCCGTTGCCGGTCTCGGTGTCGTCTGTGTGGCCGCGGATGACCAGGTCCACCTTCTGGGCCAGAAGGATGTCGGCCACGCCGTCGAGCAGTTTCGCGGCCTCCGGCTTAAGCACTGCGGAATTGGGCGCGAACATGACGGAGTTGTTCACCTGCATGAGCACGCCCGCGTTGTCGGAGCTGATGCCGGAATTGTTTTGCAACTCCTGGTCCTTGGCCAAAAGCTCCTTCACCAGAAGGGCCACCTGATACTTGAGCTGGTCCTTCTCGGAGAGATTCATCTCAGTCGTGCCGACTTTGGCGTCCTTGGGGATGAAGACCGGCATGACCACCTGTTTGGTGACCTGCGAGGCGTCCTGCTTCACATCCTTGAACACGATGGACAGGGACTCCTTCTGCTGCGGCTTCAGGGCCGCGATGAGCCACATGAGCAGGAAAAAGGCCATCATGGCCGTGACGAAGTCGGCGTAGGCCACCTTCCAGCTCCCGCCGTGGTGGGCCGCGTGCCCATCACCACCCTTCTTGATGATGATTATGTTCTGGGTACCCTTACTTTTGGCCACCCTTCAGGGCTCCTTCCAGTTCTTCAAAGGTGGGGCGGGCCGGGCCAGAAACGGCGCGGCGGGCAGCCTCTACGGCGAGCATCGGCGGGAATCCGCTGGCAAAGCCCACAAGTCCGGACTTCACCACCTCCAGCATGGAATGGGTCTCCTTCACCTGATACTCAAGGTTCTGGGCCATGGGACCAGCAAACCCGTAGCACATGAGAATGCCGAGGAAGGTGCCCACGAGTGCCGCGCCGATGCTGTGGCCCAGCACCTCGGGCGGCTCGTTGATCTTGCCCATGGTGAGCACGACGCCGAGCACCGCGGCCACGATGCCCAGGCCAGGCAGGGAGTCGGCCACCTTGTTGATGGCGTTTGGCGTGTTGGACTCGTGCTTGTGCGAAGCGGCCATGTCGATGTCCATGAGGGCCTCGAACTGGTGCGGCTCGATATTGCCGGCAAGGAGCACCTTGAAGTTGTCGCAGATGAAGTCGCGCACCTCATGGTTTTTCAAGACCGAGGGGAACTTGGTGAACACCGCGCTGCCGTCGGGCTTGTTCACATGCGACTCGATGGACACGATGCCGTCACGCCGGGCCATGTTCATCAGGGTGTAGATGACGCTCAGGATATCCAGAAAGGTCTGCTTGCTGGCCTCTGAGGCGGTAAAGACCTTGAAGGCCTTTTTCATGGTGCCAAAGATGATGCTCTTGGGCGAGGCGATGAAAAATGAACCGATCGCCGCACCACCAATGATCAAGAGCTCGATGGGCTGCATCAAGACGCCTAGCGGACCGCCCTCGAGGACGTAGCCCCCGATGACGCAGCCAAGAACAATGAAAACTCCGATGATCGCAAACATATTGCTGATATCTCCTCATCAGCGCCGGGAGTTGGGCGCTCTTATCCGTCTCGTTGTCCCGTTTACGCAGCCAACGGAGACAGGAATACTTATTGAATCAAGAGGTGCCCGTTTGTAAAGCACTCATTTGCAACAATCTTGCAACTAAAGAAAATATCTATAACAACAACTTCTTTAGACTATTTCATAAGCCTGACAAGCAGGCTTGGACAATGCGCGGGAACCTGATACGGAAGACTCTGCACACTGAATAATCACCCAGCAATGCCCGGAGGATTCCGTGAAATATCTGCTTCTTGCCGTTGCCTTGCTCATTGCCTTTCCCACCCAGATCTGCGCCCAGGAATCCAGGAAGGTGCGCCTTGTTGTGCAACAAAACGGCCAGGCCCTGGTGACCGAACTCAGGACCGTCACCTTGGCCAAGGGTGATGGCAGCCTGCTCCTGCCCGGCCTGCCGAACACCATCGACGCGCACAGCCTGCAAGTGCGTTCCCTGACAGCCCCGCGCGATCTCGAAATCCGCGACCTTGCCCTGGACGACGACCTGCTTACCCCGACAAACCTTCTGCGCAGGAACCTAGGCAAACAGATTACGCTAGTTTTGCCTGATGGCAAGACAAGAGATGGACGTGTACAGAAACAAGCAACAATTCTTTCCATCGACGAGGCGCCGGTGTTCCTCATCGACGGCGCAGTCTACGCCGGGCCCTATGACGCCATCCTCTACCCCGAGGTGCCCAAGGGCCTGTCCCCGCGTCCCAGATTGACCATGAACGTCTACAATTCCGGCCCAGCCAAGCAGGACATCGAGCTTTGCTACATCGCCCGCGAGCTGTCCTGGCGCATGGACTACGTTCTGGCCATGAACAAAGCCGCCACCGGTGGCAGGCTCACCGGCTGGGTGACCCTCCAGAACCGCTCCGGCGCGGACTTCAGCGAGGCAAAGGTCGAGCTGCTGGCCGGGGAGCCGCGCAGCGTCGCGCAATTCGCTCCCCGGGCCATGTACGCCGCCAAGGCCATGGCCGTGCCCGAGGCCATGGACTCAGCAAGCGCGGCGCCTGAGGAGCTCTTCGAGTACCATCTGTACCCTTTGAAGCGCCCGGTGACGCTTTTGAACCAGCAATCCAGGCAGGTGCAGCTGTTCCAATCAGGCCATCTCACTGTAAACCGCAAGCTGCTTGGCCGGGCCAACGCCCTGCCCTCCGGCCGTGAAGCAGATCCCATCAAGGAACGGCTCGACGCCATGATCTCTTTTCGGAATGCCGAGGCCGTGGGCTTAGGTTTGCCGCTGCCCCAGGGCACTCTCAGGGCCATCCAGGACGAGGCGGGCGTCAAGCACTTCCTGGGCGAAGCACCCCTTGAGCGCACACCGGTCGGCGGCAACGTCGAGCTGCGCCTGGGCCAGGCCTTCGACATCACGGTGGAGCGCGTGGTCCTGGACTTCGAGAAGACCGGCAAGAACAGCTACAAGGGGACCTGGGAGCTGCGAGTGCGCAATTCGAAGAAACAGAGCCAGCGCATCGTGCTTCAGGAGCTCATGCCCGGAAAGTGGAAGGTGCAGGACGCCTCCCAGAAATGGTCCAGGCCCTCGTCCGGGGTGCTTGAGTTCACTGTGGACGTGCCTGCGAACACCGGCCAGGAGCCCCACCTGGTCAAATACTCGTTCACAACAGAGCTTTAACGACACTTTCCCGGGCGCGCCCTTGCCCTCCGCGAGAAGTTCTAGTAGCTCACTGCCGACGCGAGAAAAGGGTGGTATAGTGAGTCACGGGTCCAAGGGTTTCATCTATGCAGCGCTGTCTGCAGCCTGCTTCGGCATGCTCGCCGTCCTGGGCAAGCTCGCCCTGGCGCGCGGCTTTGCGCCCACGGAGATCCTGCAATACCGCTTCGGCTTCGCCAGCATCATGCTGCTTGGCTGGTTCGCGCTTACCGACCGCAGTGTGCTGCGGGCCCGGCCCAAGACCCTGCTCAAGGCCGCGGTTCTGGGCATCGGCCTGTACCCGGTGCAAAGCTTCTGCTTTATGGCCTCCCTCAAATTCATCCCGGCGGCCACAACCTCACTCATCCTCTACTTCTACCCCGTGGCCGTCACGCTTCTGTCCGCCCTGCTCTTCAAGACCCGCCTGGACCGTCTGGTGGCCCTGTCCCTGGCCCTGCTGGTGGCCGGTTGCGGCCTGGTCTTTTTCGACGCCTTCCTGCGCAGCATCAGTCAAACCGGACTGGCCCTGGCCGTGGCGTCCATGCTCATCTTCTCGCTCTACCTGATCTGCCTGGAGTACCTGCTCAAGGGCGAAAACCCGCGCACCATCTCACTTTACGTGGTTCTCGCCACGGCCCTGGTCTACACAGTCGTTGCGCCGCCAACGGGCTTTTTTGGGCTCGACGCGGCAGGCAAGGCCCTAAGCGTGCTGCTGGGGCTTGTGCCCACAGCCCTGGCCGTGACGCTGCTTTACCGGGCCGTGGAACTAGTTGGCAGCGCCAAGGCCTCCATCTGTTCCACCATCGAGCCCATCACCACGGTGCTGGCCTCGGCCCTGGTCCTGGGCGAGGCCATCGTGCCCATCCAGGTGGCGGGCATGGTCCTGATCCTCCTTGGCATCACCCTGCCGAACTTGCGCCTGCTGCGCCTGGAACAATCGACCACGACAACGGAGCAGACCCCCATAGCTTGACGGTGCAATCTTTTCCGGACTAATATTCAAGCATCCTCAAAATGCCCTGAGAAGGATCCCCTCATGGACAATCACCGCCGCCGCAGCAGGGTCACCACACATATCATCGCGAATTTTCTCCGGCAGGGGTCCGTGCTGCACCCGCTGGTCACCCAGAACATCAGCCTGAAGGGAATGCTCGCCGGACCGCAGGCTGAAATCCGCACCGGAGAGCTCGGCGTTGTGCGCATCGACCTCTCCCCCGAGGCCAGCATCGAGATCGAATGCCAGGTCATCCGCAGCGACGCGCATGGGGTCGCCATCGACTTCAAACCCATGGACGAGGAGAGCTTTTTCCACCTGCGCAACCTGGTGCGCTACAACGCGCCCGATGCCGACCAGATCGACGCCGAACTCAAGATACCCGCCTTCGAGGACTAGCCCCCCCCAGCCAAAGAAGAACGGCGGCCTGTTTCCAGACCGCCGTTTGCTTACTTGCAAGGACGGATTACACCGCCCAAGGCAATTCCTACCACTGCATGGAGCGCTTGACGGCCATGGCCTTGGCCTGCTCGTCGTAGGTGGCGAACCCGGCGTGGTGCATGGCGTCCTCCACGGTGTAGGTCCAGTTCCAGCTCGAGTAGATCACCGGCTTGTGGAAGGTGGCGCGGAAGTGGTCCATCTCCTGGCGGTAGAAGGCTTCCTTGGGGTTCTCGATGTTGTCGCGCAGCTGCTCGCTGAAGCGGTCGAGCTCGCCCTCGTACCATTCCATGATGTCCTCGGCGGTGTTGTAGCGCTTGAGGATGTGGCCGTAGCCGTGCTCATCGAGCAGGGAGCGCAGGCGGCGGAAGTGCTGTTCCTTGAGCCACTCGCCAAGGCCGGACACCGGGATTTCCAGGGCCTCGACCTCGGCCATCTGGACCTTGGTCTTGCGGTAGGTGTCGGGCACCACAGAGGCGGAGTCGATGCCGGCGATGGCCACCAGCCCGCGCAGGATCTCGCTGTTGGACACGCCCTGGCCGCAGAAGCCGACCTTCTTCACGTACTTCTGGCCAGCGAAGATGGTCACCAGAATGGCCCAAACCACCGCCGGGTCCTCTTCGTCATAGATGTGCTGCAGGCGCGAATTGTCGCGGTCGGTGGCCAGCACCATCTGGGTCATGTCGTTGGAGCCGATGGAGAAGCCGTCCACCTCCTGCAGGAACTCCTTGCAGAGAATGGCGTTGGAAGGAATCTCGGCCATGAGGATGAGCTTCACCCCGTCCTTGCCGGACTCGATGTTGTGCACCTGCTTCAAGTAGCGCTTCATGCTGCGCGCCTCTTCCAGGGTGCGCACGAAGGGCAGCATGATCTGCAGATTCTTGCCGCCGAAGATGCCGCGCGCGAGCTTGAAGGCTTCCAGCTCCCAGTCGTGGATGTTGCGCGACACGCCGCGGAAGCCCAGCATGGGGTTGTCCTCGTGCTGCTCGAAGAGCAGGCCGCCCAGCAGGTTGCGGTACTCGTTGGTCTTGAAGTCCGTGGTGCGGTAGACGATGTTCTTGCCGTAGAAGGCCATGGCAAAAAGCGCCAGGCCCTGGGCCAGGGTCTGGATGTAGTGCTCCTTGCCGGTGCGGAACCCGCGCGACTCAAGCAGCTTGCGGATGCGCTCGGGCAGGGTGCGCACCTCGTCCATCTCGCTTTTAAGCCCCATCTTCAGGGCCACTTCCTCGCGCAGGGCGGCGATGCGCTCCAGCATCTCGATGACGCCCGGCTCATCCTTGATGCGCGCGGCGATCTTCTCGATCTCGCGCTCGTGGTCCTGCTTGAGCTTCTGGGCCTCGGTGTAGGTCTCGTGGATATTATCCACAACATCGGTGTAGCCCATGATGACGGCAATGTGCTTCTTCAGGGACACCGAGGTCTTGAGGGTCTCCAGGCGCTCGGTGGCGAAGCCGATGTGCTCGTCGAGCTTCTTGTCCAGCTCGCGCAAGCGGCGGTGCAGGGCCAGCACCTCGTCGGTGCCCTTGGTGTTCTCGCGCTCACTCAGCGAGGCCAGCTCCTTGCCCAGGCCGGTGACGAGGCCCACGTAGTCGCGCAGCTTGATGCGCATGTTGATGAGGCCGCTTGAGAGCTGCTCCTTCATGACCTTGGAGAGGATGCCGTCCAGTTCGCGCAGCTTGGCGTCCACCAGGGAGTTCAGGACGCCGCGGTCAAAAGCCTCCAGCGCCAGCGGGTGCACGCTGATGTTGCCGAGCATGAACTCGGCGCGCAGCAGGCCCACCTCGAAGTCAGGAACGTGGCGCAGACGCGAGAGGAACAGCGACTGGCCGATATCGGCCAGGATCAGGCCGACTTTGGTCTTGGTGGAAGGAAGCTTGCTGACGTCGATCTCGCCGCCCACGTCCACCAGAGGCAGGCTGCCCCGATACACGTGCCCGCGCGAGCCGTCCACGGTGACCTCCTGGCCGTCCAGGGAGCGGATGACCTCGAGGCGCTGCAGGCCGATGACCGCCGGGATGCCCAGCTCGCGGGAAGTGATGGCCGCGTGGCTGGTGTCGCCGCCGACATCGGCCAGGATGGCGCTGGCGATGCGCATGCCCGGCACCATGTCCGGGTCGGTACGTTCGGCGGCCAGGATGTCGCCCTTGTTGACCTTGTTGAGCTCAAGCGCGGAGCGCAGGAACTTCACAGTCCCCTGCCCGGCCCCGCGCGAAGCGCCGTTGCCCTCAAGGATCAGCTCGGCATCGGCCAGGGCCTTGGGGTCCACTTCCTTGCGGCGCATGAAGATGGTGTCCGGGTGCTTGTCGAAGTCGTCGTTCCAGCGCGTCTCGGGCCGGGCCTGGACAAACCACAGACGGTCGGCGGAGTCGATGCAGAACTCGGTGTCCATGATCATGCCGCCGTAGGCCTTGGAAATGCCGCGCACGCCGCGGGCGACCTCTTCGGCCTGGGCCAGGGAAAGGGCCCAGCGGAAGATCTCGTTCTCGTCGACGGGGACGTCCTTGGTGCCGCCAAGGTCCTCGTCGTAGACGATCTTCATGTCCTTGCAGCCCATGTAGCGGACCACGACCTCGGAGCCGTCGTCGCGCTGGAAGACATAGAACTTGTCCGGGGTGACCATGCCGCCCACCACGGCCTCGCCCAAGCCGTAGCTTGCGTCGATGGAGACCAGGTCGTTGCGGTCGGTGCCGCGGCAGCCGGTGGCCGTGTCGGCACTGAAGGCCGTGCCGGAGATCAGCGGGTTGATCATGCGCATGATGCACACCGAGAGCGAGGTGTTCTCGATGGCCCATTCCTTCTTGGCAGTCTCGGCGATGCTGTCGTCGCCGGTGCGTTCGGCCTTGTGCACGGCGTCGAGGATGGCCTCGCGGCGGTAGGTCATGCTGCGCAGGTTGTAGGCCGAGGCGCAGTCCCAGTGGTAGGCTTCGACACAGCGGTCCTCGCCCACGATGTTCAGGTACGTGTCCTGCAGGCCGGCAAAGGCCTTCTTGCGGCTGTCCTCCCCGGCGGCGGAGGAACGCACGGCCACGGGCTCGTTTTCCAGCCCGGCGTCGGCGCAGATGTCGAGATAGGCCCGGCGCACGGACTCCGCGACCTCCTGGGGAGGCTCCACAGAGAGGATGGCGGCCTGCACGAGCACGGAACGCTTGCGCAGCTGGTCGATGCCCTCAGGCGAGGTGGCGAAGCCTTCGACCACGTTGTTCACGAAGGTACGCAGCTTGATGAGCGTTCCGGGATTCTTGGGCATTTCAGCCGTGATGCGTTTGGCGATGCGGCGGGTGAACTTGCGCAAGAACTCGACGTCGCGGTTGACCTCGTCGTCGTTCCAGTCGGTGGCGTTGTATTCCTTGTCCACGATGGAGCGCACAAGGGCCGCGTTGACCTTGGTCTCATCAAGCAGCATGTGGAAGGCATTGGAGGAGATGGCCCTGAACTGCGGGGCGCGGATGCCTTGAACCTGGCTGATGATGGCGGTGTTGTAGTTCTTGCCGCCCACGAGCAGTTCGGCGTCGGGTCCGATCTGGACAATGTCCGCGCCGGTGAGGACGATCTTCTGGGTCAGGTCCGGCTTTGCAGCTGGCTTGTTTTTGGATTCATCGGCAGTCCCAGCGGGCTTTGCGCCCAGGTCCTTCTTGGTCTTGGCCATGCTCTCCTCCTTGACATCTTGGGGGCATCAGGGCCCGGCGGGCCGAATCTTGGGACACAAGCGCGCCCCATCCCGTTCACGAGAAACCCGTGGTTTGGGACCAGGACGCGCAACGCCGTATTGTCTTTTTTGCTGATACCCTGATTGTCGGCGATTCGTCAATTGCACATACAACAATTAAGGAGAATGGCCAGGAAAGCGGTGAGGATGGACGATTCAGCTCGATACAAACGACAAGGGGGTCGCATAATGCGACCCCCTCTTGACTGCCAGCGCGCTGTGCGTGTGGCTTCGCCCACTCAATTGCAGATACAACAATCGATGGTCGTAACGGAGCGGACGGGCTAGATCTTCTGCCCGCAACCCGGGCAGAACTTGAAGTCTCCGCTCAGCAGGGGCGTTTTGCAGGTGTTGCAGCAATCCTGCACCGGGCCAAGCTCGACCAGCAGCTCGCCTTCCTTCACCGGCACCATGATCTTGTCTTCCTGGTAGTTGGCGTTTTTCAGCACGCGCAAAACCATGCCGGCCGCGGGCGCATAGACGCTCTTCTCCTGCTTCATGATGGAGATGTTGCAGATCTCTTCGCCCAGCTTCACGTGGTCGCCCGCGCGCACGTGCATGACCCAGAGGTCGCCGTTACTGGGCGAGGCAATGTGGTACGGGTTCTTGTGGTCGGCCATCTCCACGGTATCGCGGTCCGAGGCCACGCCGTCGCGCACCTTCACCTGGTAGGTCACGCTCTCGTTGTCCACGGTGTAGCGCACCATGCTCATGCCCTGCTCGTCGGGCTCGGAGATGTCGTGGATCTGCATGACGTGCGGCTTGCCGGAGGCGCTCTGGAACAAGAGTTTCTCGTTCTTCTCCAGGCCCTCGAACCACACGTCCACAGGCAGGTTGTTGGCGTCGCCGTAGTTCTCGCAGAACTCGATGGTCTTGAGCGCGTCGCCCGGATGGTTCAGGTAGATGACGAACTCCTCGTCCGTGGGCTTGCGGCCCAAACGCACGGCCAGGGCCTGTTCCTCGGCCTTCAGGTCCATCTCCGGCAGCGTCTCCAGGGGCGAAGCCTCAGTGCGGTTGGCGATGGCGTCCTTCCAGTCCGCGCCAAAGGCGCTCTGGTAGACCCAGTCCGCCGGGAAGCCCAGGGGCAGCTTGCCGTACTTGCCGAGGAGCAGATTGCGGAAGGCGTCGTTGCTGTCGCAATAGAGGTCGAGCCGGGCCTCACGCTCGTGCGCGGTCAGTTCGGCCTCGGGCGCGAGGTTCACGATGTCCAGGATGTTCAGCAGGCGGCGCACTTCACGCTCTCCGCCGCGCTTGTATGAGCCGGTGACGGCCAAAAACGCGGTGTTCCAGGTGATCTGCGAGCCCGGGGTGACGTCGTGGTAGCGCACGATCTTGCGTGTGCCCGCCAGGAACTTGAGCATGTAAGGCAGCAAGTGGATGTAGCCCTGCTTCATCGCCCCTTCCTGGGAGGAGGAGGTCGCGCCGCCGGGCATGGCGTGGTTCACCACGTCGTGGTCGATGCCCTGGAAGTACGGCGCGCAGTAGCGGTCGTAGTAGGGCATGATCTGCTTGAGCGTGAAGTTGGTGGAGCGGATCATGTCCTTGTCGAGCAGGGTCGACAGGCCCTCCAGCTCCTCCTCGATGTAGGCCGCCGTGGAGAGCACCTCGCCCTGGCCGTACCAGCGCACGGCAGAGCCGATGGCCGTATCCACGATATGCGCTCCGGCCTGCGCGGCCGCGCCCATGGTGGGCACAAACAGGCCGTCGGTGTAGTGGCGGTGGCTGTGCAGAACCAGGTCCGGGTACTTCTTGACCAGGGCGCCGATGAGCTGGCGCATGAAGCGCGGCGGGCACATTCCGGCCATGTCCTTGAGGCCCAGGATGATGACCTGGCTGGCCTTCTTCTTGGACACGCCGAGCACGTCCGCGCACATGGTCAGAATGTCCTCGGTGACGCCGAGGTAATGCTCCACGTCAAAACCCTTGGACCAGGACAGGGACAGCGCGGGCTCGAAGATGTGCTTTTTTGAGCTCAGCACCACTTCCGCAAAGGGGCGCATGTTCTCGACATGGTTCAGGAAGTCGAAGCAGCGGATGACGTCGTAGTGCTCGCAGATCATCTCGCCGGTGAGGCGCATGAGGTTCTTGGGCTGCGGCTTGTAGCCCAGCACGTTGGTGGAGCGGATAAGGATCTGCTTCAGCGTGGTGGGCGCGAACTGGTTCCACTCCTTGGCCTCGGTGAAGGGGTAGGTCATGTTGGCCAGCATGGCCACGTGGAAGTGCGCGCCTCCGCCGTTCTCCAGCGAGAAGAAGCCGCAGCGGTCCAGGTAGGGTCCGATGATGCGGTCCTCGGCCAGGCGGAAGCGGTTGCCGCTGTTGCTTTGCGTGATGTCGCGCGTGGTGGTGTCGCTGAAGTGGATGATCCCCTTGCCGCGGTCCTCGCGCAGGGCGCTCAGGATGTTGTCGCGGGTCATTGCGCGGGTGATGCGCGGCTCAAAGGCGGCGTCAAAGGCCTCCGGTGCCTTGACCAGCTGGAAGCGGCCCACGCGCTTGTCCGCGCGGCCACGGTACTCGCCCAGGGAGACGTAGGGGTTGTAGCCCTTGGCGGAGATCTCGGCCACCAGACGCGAGAGGCGCACGCGCTCCGGCTCGTGGTCCGAGTAGGTCATGAGCTCGGCCTTTTTCAGGCGCACGAAGTTGGTATCGTAGTCGCCGGAAACGAAGTCCGGGTGTTTGATGACCTGGCGGTGGAAGTTGATGGTCGTCTTGACGCCGCTGATCATGTACTCGCGCAGGGCGCGGCGCATGAGCATTACGGTCTTGTCCCAGCTGCTGCCGTAGGTGATGAGCAGTGCGGCGGCGGAGTCGTAGCGAGACGGGAAGCGGTAGCCCGCGCAGATGCAGGAGTCGATGCGCACACCCTGGCCGCCGGGGGAGACGTAGCGGGTGATGGTGCCCGCGTTGGGCGAGAAGTCGTCCTGCGGATCCTCGCAGTTCACGCGCACCTGCATGGCGTGCAGGTAGGGCTTGGTGTTCTTCTCGTTGAAACGCAGCTTGGAGCCGAACGAGATGGCGATCTGCTCCTCGACAAGGTCGATGCCGTAGCGGCACTCGGTGATGCCGTGCTCAACCTGCAGGCGGGTGTTGACCTCGATGAGGTAGGGCCGCCCGTCCTTGTCCACCAGGAACTCCACCGTGGCCAGCGAGTGGTAGCCGCAGGCCTTGATGAGCTTCTCGGAGTAGCCCTTGAGTTCGTTGCGCAGCTTTTCCGTGAAAACCGGCCAGGGCGAGGGCGTGATCTCGATGAGCTTCTGGTGGTTGCGCTGCACGGAGCAATCGCGTTCGTCAAAGACGAAGACGTTGCCGTACTTGTCGGCCACGGTCTGAAATTCGATGTGCCGCACGGAGGTCAATAGTTTTTCCACGTACAGGCGCGGATTGCCGAAGCTGGCCTTGGCCAGGGCCGAGGCCTTGGTGAAGGCGCTCTCCAGCTGGGATTCCTCGTAGACCTCATAGATGCCGCGCCCGCCGCCGCCGCCCTCGGCCTTGAGCATGATGGGAAAGCCGATCTCCTTGGCGATCTTGCGCGCCTCGGGGATGCTGACGGCCTCGGGCGAGCCGGGCACCACAGGCACGCCGATCTCCTCGGCCAGCTTGCGCACCGCGACCTTGTTGCCCAGAAGGCGCATGGGGCCCTGGTTGGGGCCGATGAAGATGATGCCCGCGTCCTCGCATTTTTTGGGGAAGGAGTCGTCCTCGCTGCCGAAGCCCCAGCCGGGGTGGATGGCCACGATGCCGCGATCCTTGGCCATCTTGATGATGCGGTCGATCTCAAGATACGCGCGCGGGTCTTCGCCCAAAAGGAGCAGCTCATGGGCGCCGGTGGTAGCGGGGGACGTCTTGTCGACGTCGGTCGCGGTCATGACGGCCACGGCCTCAAACATCTCGGTTATGGAACGGCAGATGCGCCGCGCCGGGATTCCCCGGTTGGCCACCAGAATGGGCTTGCCCTTGACGATTTCCAGAACCTGCTCGAACGACATCGGCTTCATGCGGAAACGTTCCCCCTTATATTCATCTTGTCGCCCCTCGAACCGCTACGCCTGGGTTCACAGGGGCGTCACGTCACCAGCAAGGAACAGAATTTCCTTGCCATCACAATCCAAAACCAGCTCGCCTTTTCCGGAAACTCCCCTGATGGTCGCCTCGTACCGAACGCCCGCCCCCTCGCACACAAGGACACGCCGCCCCTTCCAGGCAAGCCTGGACTGGAAGATCGTCAGGAAATCACTGGGACTGAAAGTTTCAAGAAGGGTGACGTAACCCGTTTCCAGCCGATTTACAAGCATCCGCCAGAGCCCAAGGGCGCCGGAAACGCCGGGCGGGAGCCTAAATGAGCCAGCCGCAACACAATGCCCGGGACGAAGGTCTTCCTCGCGCGGGGCCCAGCCCAGATTCAGCCCAAGCCCCGCAAGAACGCAGCCAGGGCGCTCCTCCACGAGGATTCCGCCGATCTTGCGCTCGTTGACCAGAAGATCGTTCGGCCACTTGACGCAGACACCCTCGCAAACGCCCTCCAGAGCCTCGGCCAGCAGGTGCCCGAGGACCAGGGGCCGAAGATCGTTCCAGAGGCCCTCGGCAGGCGGCAGAACCAGCGTGGCGAGCACATTGCCAGGGGCCGAAAGCCAGGTCCGGCGCAATTGCCCACGCCCACCGGTCTGTGCAGGAGCGATGACGCTGCCGAAAGCGCCAAGCCTTCCCTGCGCCACCAATTCGCGGGCCACATCCATGGTGGACGCGCACGGGCCGCAGACCACGATATCCACACCTTGCAGCCCCAGGGGTTGCGAGTCCGGCAGCCAGACCAGGCCCTGCTCAAGCCGCCAGGGGGCCAGCAAAGTCACGTCCGTGGCCCAGTATGGGTGCACGGCAGCGAGCTGCGCTGGGGTGAGGGGCTCGGCCAGGCCGTTCAAATTGGAGGACAGGCCCTGGGCCAGAATGCGCAGGCCGCCATGGATATTTGCGCGCGATTCAGCGGGCATGGACATCTCCAGGGCCGTTGGCGGCTTTCCATCCAGACCGCAAACTGCTAGGTTGACGCATGAAGATACTCCTGGTCGGCGGGGCCGTGCGGAACAAACTCCTTGGACTCCCTGTCCGGGACAGGGATTATCTTGTCCTGGACGCCACTGTCGAGGACTTCCTGAAGGCCTACCCGGCGGCCAAGTCCGTGGGCAAAACCTTTCCCGTCTTCATATATAAAGGTGAGGAGTACAGCTTCCCGCGCGGCGAGGACCTGGAGCAGGACCTGGCATGGCGCGACTTCACCATCAACGCCCTGGCCGAGGAACTGCCCGCGACAATGCATGCCGCGACGACGCAGAAAACGACAACGCCAGCCGCAACGACCGCCCTGCTCAGCCATCCGCTGGGGCTTGCGGACCTCCAGAAACGCATCCTGCGCCCGGCCTCGGAGCACTCCCTTGCCGACGACCCCCTGCGAGCCTATCGCGCGGCGCGCTTCCTGGCGGTGCTGCCCGGCTTCACGGCGCACCCTGAACTCATCGCCTCCATGCGCCGGACGGCGGCAAGCGGCACCCTGTGCGAACCTTACGCCGAGCGCGTGGGCCAGGAGACGCTCAAGGCCTGCGCCGGGGCCCGGCCGGGCGAATTCCTGCGCCTCCTGGACCAGGGCGGCTGCCTCGCCCCGTGGTTCGCGGAGCTGGCCGAGGCCTCGTCCATTCCGGCCGGGCCGCCCAAGCATCACGTCGCAAGCGTGCTTGAGCACACGGCCCAAGTCATGGACCGGCTCGCCGGAGACGCCATGACCGTATGGATGGCCCTGTGCCACGATTTGGGCAAGACCTTGACCCCTGCCGCCGAACTGCCCCGGCACATCGGGCACGAGGAGCGCGGCGAGGCCCTGGCCAAGGCGCTCGGCCTGCGCTTGCGCCTGCCCACGCGCCTGGTCAACGCCGGGGCTGACGCCGCGCGCTGGCACATGCTGGCCGCAGGCTACCCGGAGCTGCGCGACGGCACCCGCGTGGACCTGCTCTTCCGGCTCAAGAGCCGTGGGGTGCTGCGCGAAATGTTCCAGCTGGCTCGTGCTGATAAGAGTCGGGCCGACAAGGGCTCTGACGCTAATTCCGACCACCTTGCCGAGGCCCAGGCCGACCTCGACGCTGCTCTCACCGCTGTCCTACCCTCTGAGGCCCGCGACCTGGGCGAAGCCTCCGGCGAACTCCTGCGCACGCTGCGCATCAAGGCCCTGCGAGCCTCCCGGGCTGACAGGAGCCCCAAAGCGCGCGCCTGAATCTGACTCCGTTGCACCTTGCGTAACACTAATCACAAGTTCGTGAGACTTTTTTGTTGACGCGAACGAGAGTCGTGTGCATAAAGAACTGGCCTGGACGTCCAAGAGCTCGTTTCTTCAGGAGGACTACATTATGCATATGGCTGATGCCTTACTCTCCCCCGCTGTCGGCGGGAGCATGTGGGCCGCTTCCGCAGGCCTGCTCGCCTACTCCTCAAGCCGCCTGAAAACCTCGTTGGACGACCGCCGAGTGCCGCTCATGGGCGTGCTTGCAGCCTTTGTCTTCGCCGCGCAGATGATCAACTTCAGCATCCCCGGCACCGGCTCCAGCGGGCACCTGGGCGGCGGCCTGATCCTGGCCGTTCTGCTCGGGCCCCACGCAGCCTTCCTGGCCATAGCCTCGGTGCTGGCGGTGCAGGCCCTGTTCTTCGCCGATGGCGGCCTGCTGGCCCTGGGCTGCAACATCTTCAACCTGGGCTTCTTCCCCTGCTTCCTCTGCTACCCGTTCATCTTCAAGCCACTTGCCGGCGAAACGCCAAGCAAGGGCCGCCTGATGACGGCGTCCATAGTCGCCGCGGTGGCGGGCCTGCAGATGGGCGCCTTCGGCGTGGTCTTGGAAACCGTGAGCTCCGGCATCAGCGAGCTGCCCTTCAGTTCCTTCGTGCTGCTCATGCAGCCCATCCACCTGGCCATCGGCCTTGTCGAGGGCGTGGTCACTGCCACCTTGCTGGTGTTCCTGCACAAGGCCCGGCCCGAGCTCTTCGGCGCGGTCCAGCCTGACGCAGAGCCCAGGTCCCTTCGCCCCATCATCATCGGCCTGGCCTTGGCGGCCATGGTCATCGGCGGCGGTTTGAGCTGGTTCGCGGCCAGCGATCCCGACGGCCTGGAATGGTCCATGGGCAAGGTCAGCGGCAAGGAGGAGTTGGCGGCGCCGGAGAACGGCATCCACGGCACCCTGGACTCCTTGCAGAAGCGCATCGCCTTCCTGCCGGACTACAATTTCAAGGAGCCTGCAGAATCAGCCCAGACCGAAGCCGCCGCAACCGAGGCCAAGCC
Organism: Pseudomonadota bacterium; assembly: GCA_018817515.1. Lineage (GTDB taxonomy): Bacteria > Desulfobacterota > Desulfovibrionia > Desulfovibrionales > Desulfovibrionaceae > Humidesulfovibrio. The sequence goes on along the minus strand of JAHIUD010000021.1, from coordinate 62,355 downwards.
GGAACAGAAGGCCGAAGCCTGGCCCAACGTAAACGCCGGAACCACCCTCTCCGGCCTGCTCGGCGGCTTCATGACCCTGTGCCTGGCCGGTGTTGCCGCGCTGGTTCTACGCCGACGCACCACGGGAAAAGCCTGATGCGCCTGCTCGAAAATTAGCATATACCACTCGCGGGCAGGGCTCTCCCTGCCCGCAACTTTTCCGGGGTGAGCATGGGCCTGGACACCGCACTGCATGAGATTCGCCGCCTGGACGACCTGGCCGCCCAGGACACCGCCCTGCACCGGTTGGACGCCCGGGCCAAGGTCCTGGTCACCCTCGCCTATCTTGTCTCCATGCTCTCGCTGGGCCGCTACGAGGTCTCACGCCTGCTGCCCTTCGCCGCCTTTCCGCTGCTTTTGGCCGTGCAGGGCGGCGTGCCCCTTGGCCTGCTGCTGCGGCGCGCGGCCCTGGCCCTGCCCTTCGTGGTGTTCGTGGGCATCTTCAACCCGCTCATCGACCGCAACGTACACCTGACCCTGGGCCCGCTCGTCATCACCGGCGGCATGCTCTCCTTCACGTCCATCGTGCTGCGCTCGCTTCTGGCCGTCACCACGGGCCTGGTCCTGGTGGCCGTCACCGGATTTGATCAGGTCTGCCGCGCCCTGGGCCGACTGGGCATGCCCACGGCCCTGCTGGTGCAACTCCAGTTTCTCTACCGCTACCTCTTCGTCCTGGCCGACGAGGCCCTGCGCATGCTGCACGCGCGCGTCCAGCGCTGCGCAAAGAACAGCCGCCCGTCTCTCCATGAATACCGTGCACTGCTCGGCAACCTGCTCCTGCGCACTTTGGACCGCGCCGGACGCGTGCACCAGGCCATGCTCTGCCGCGGTTTTGACGGAACCATGCCCGACCTGCGCCCGACCTCGCGCTTCGGGCTTGCGGAATGGCGGTTCTGCGCCATCTGGGGCCTGTTTCTGCTCGCCGTGCGCATCCTGAACATCCCCCAGCATCTGGGCGACCTGCCCCTGTACCTTGCCGCAAAGGCCGGAGGCCTTTTTCCTGGAGTTTTAAAGTGAGCCACCACATCGTCGAATTGAAGGGCCTGAGCTTCCATTACCCGGACGGCACCCCGGCCCTGGACAGCATCGACCTGACCATCCACCACGGCGAATCCGTGGGCCTTGTCGGGGCCAACGGCGCAGGCAAGTCGACCATGCTCCAGCACCTCTGCGGCGTCCATGTGCCCCAGACGGGCCGCGTGCGCGTGGGTGACGTGCCAGTTGTTCCCAGCACCCTGAACGAAGTACGGCGGACTGTCGGCCTCGTCTTTCAAGATCCGGACGACCAGCTGTTCATGCCCACCGTGGCCGAGGACGTTGCCTTCGGCCCGCTGAACATCGGCCTGCCGCCAGAGGAGGCCGCCCTGCGCGTGGACCAGGCCCTGGCCCAGGTGGACGCCCTGCACCTGAAGCACCGCCCGCCGCACCGACTCTCCGGCGGCGAGAAGCGCGCCGTGGCCATCGCCACGGTCCTGGCGTGCTCGCCGGACATCCTGGTCATGGACGAGCCCTCGGCCAACCTTGACCCCCGCTCACGCCGCCTGCTGATCGAGCTATTGCGCGGGTTCAAGCATACCAAAATCCTGGCCACGCATGACCTGGACATGGTGCTTGACCTCTGCGAACGCACCGTGGTTCTGCACCAGGGCCGCGTCATGGCCGACGGCCCCACTGCCGCGATCTTCGCTGACCATGACCTCCTGGCCGCCTGCGCCCTGGAGCCACCCTTGCGCATGCAGGGCTGCCCATTATGCGGAAGATGCAACTAAATTCTCAACTGAGTTGACAGTTCCTTCGGCATCGGGATAATGGCGTGGAGGCTCATAACATTCCCGCCAAACGCAACCAAAGGACAACTCGATGCGACTCGTGACTCGGTCCGACTTTGACGGCCTCGCCTGTTCGGTGCTGCTCAAAGAACTGGGGCTCATCGACGACTATCTCTTCGCTCACCCGAAAGACATTCAGGACGGTCTGATCACCGTCTCCAGCAATGACATACTGGCCAACGTGCCTTACGTTCCCGGTTGCGGCATCTGGTTTGACCACCACACCAGCGAACAGACGCGCCTGGGCAAGGACATCAAGTTCGTGGGCATGAGCAAGCCCTTGAAGAGCTGCGCCCGGGTCATCTGGGAATACTACGGCGGCGACAAGAAGTTCTCCAAGAACCTGCACCCCATGCTGGAGGCCGTGGACAAGGTGGACAGCGCCACCCTGACCGCGCAGGAGATCGCCGATCCCAAGGGCTGGATCCTCCTCGGCTTCATCATGGACCCGCGCACCGGCCTGGGCCGCTTCAAGGATTTCCGCATCAGCAACTACCAGCTCATGCTGGACATGATCGAGTACTGCCGCACGCACAAGGCTGAGGATATCCTGAAGCTGCCCGACGTGCAGGAACGGGTGGAGATATACCGCGAGCAGACGCGCGTTTTCGTCGACATGCTGCGCCGCACCTCGACCCAGCACGGCAGCCTCGTACTCACGGACCTGCGCAACGAGGATCCCATCCACATCGGCAACCGCTTTCTGATCTACACCCTGTTTCTGGGCTGCAACATCAGCATGCAGATCATGTGGGGCGTGCGCAAACAGAACGTGGTCATCACTGTCGGCCACAGCATCCTCAAGCGCAACTGCAAGACCAACGTCGGCAGGTTGATGCTGGAATATGGCGGTGGCGGGCACGACAAGGTGGGAACCTGCCAGGTGCCCGCAGACGGTTCGGATGCGGTCATCGAAGCCCTGATCAAGGACATCCAGGCCACTTGCTGAGCCGAAACCTCGACGCTTAGGAAAGGTGCTGGCGGCTACTCCAGGTCGGCCAGCACCTTTTTTATTTGCAGTCCGTGCTGCTTGAACCAGCCGGTGCAGAAGCGGCTGATGGCCGCCTCGCATGATTCCACGGGCGGCAGGCTGGGGGCCTTCCACACTCCCAGAGCTGCGAAGTCGATCTTCTGGAACTTCATGGAGTTGTCCAGGCTCTCAGCGCCCAGGGAATTGTCCAGCACCCCTTGGCCGGGCTCTTCCGCAGCGTTGATGCCCCGGGCAAACTCCAGGACCGAAGACGGCGTCATCTCGGTGTTCAACTTTTCAATGCGCTCATTCAGGCGCGCGCAATGGCGCTCAACCTGACGGTAATGCGGGCTCAGGCGCTTGCGTCCGCTCTGCCCCGGATCTTCCTCGTATTCGCCGACCATATAGGCTTCGCAGGTGTGGCGCAGATCGGCGTAGGCCTGGAGCACGGCCTTGAGATAGCGCGTGCTGGCGAAAAACGCGAAGGGAGTACGGTCGGGGTGCCAGGTGCGCGAGCCGGAATGGCCGCAGGAACCGGCAAAGGGTGCCTTGAGTCCCAACTCGGCGAAGAAGGCCTCCTCGCCCTCGGGCCCCAGGAGCAGCGAGCGCAAATAGCACACCCGGGAGTAGACCTTGGCCTCTCTGGCCCGAAGCTCCTCCACCAGGACATTGAAGTCCTCCAGCAGATCGTCCAGGGCCTTGCGCGCGCCAAAGAAGGTGCCTGCCATCTCGGTAAGCACCTCTTCGCCAAGTGCGTCTGCAAGTGTCTTGTGCCTGTCCATGCTTTCCTCGGGCGGTTCTTGCAATATTTCATACGGCAATAACCACAGCGAGGCAATGCGCTCCTTGCCTGGCGGCCGGCTACGGTCCGGGAATCCGGCTTGCCCGCAGGTCGCCAAAGAGGTATTGAGCATTCCGGCTGGCCGGGGCGCACATGCTGCCTGGTCAAGCCTCTTTTTGGCTCTCCAGCTTCACCTTCAACAAGGACAGACAATGCAGCCCAAGTGCATCTGCTTTTTCAATTCCAACAAGGCCTGGGGCGGCGGCGAGAAATGGCATTTCGAGAATGCCCTGCTGGCACGCGACAGGGGCTACCGGGTCTGCGTTGTGACCAACCTCGTCAGCGTCCTGGCGGACAGGATTGAGCATGAGCCCGGCATCATGCTCCTGCGCATCCACATCGGCAATACGAGCTTCCTCAATCCCGGCACACTGTGGCGTCTGGCTTGTTTCTACCGCCAGCACGCCGTGGAGGCCGTGATCATGGCCCTGCCCTCGGACATGAAGGCCGGGGGCATCGCCGCGAAGTTGGCTGGCGTCCGCGACATCATCTACCGTCGAGGCATCGCTGTCCCCGTGCGCAACAGCGCCCTCAACAGGTTCTTGTTCAAACACGTCCTCACCAAGCTCATCGCCAACTCCAGGAACACCCTCGACTGCCTGCTGGCGGACAACAATCAGCTCATCGAGCCGCAGCGCACACACCTGATCAACTGCGGCTTCGACGTTGCCGCCTTTGACGCCATGCCCGCCCAGCCCCTTGTTCAGCGCAAGCCCGGAGAGATCCTCATCGGCAACGCCGGGCGCCTGACCCCGCAAAAGGGCCAGAAGCTGCTCATCGACATCGCCAAAATCCTGAAAGATCAGCCCATCCCCTTTCGTGTGCTCATCGCTGGCACAGGCGAGATGGAGGCGGAACTAAATAACTATGCCCGCGAACAAGGCGTGGAAGATGTTGTCGAGTTCCTCGGCTTTGTGTCGGACATGAAAAGTTTCCACCAAGCCATCGACATTTTTGCACTTACCTCCTTGTGGGAGGGGTTCTGTTACGTGCAGGTGGAGGCCATGACCCTGAAACGCCCGGTGGTTGCCTGGAATGTCAGCAGCATACCAGAGGTTGTCACGGACGGCGAAACAGGCTACCTCTGCTCCGTTTTAAACACAGCTGAGTTTGCTGCCCGTCTACTCACCCTCATACGGGACGAGGCGTTGCGAGAACGGCTGGGAGAGAGTGGCCGCGCGAGGGTTATTGCGCATTTCGAGATGCGGAAAACCTTTGCGGACCTGGAAAACTGCCTGCAAGCATAAGGGAGAATTATGGCCAAGGTATTCATCACCGGCGGCGCGGGCTTTGTCGGCTCCCGCGTGGCCAAGCTTTTCGTGGATCGCGGCGACGAGGTCTTCATCTTCGACACCTTCAAGCAGTACCTCATCCCCGACTGCGAAGTAACGCCTCCAAATTTGCTGATCCGCCTGCGCGGCATCATGGACAAGATCGAGCTGGTCCAGGGCGACACCCTGAACAAAGACCACCTGCGCCGGGTGTTGAACCGCATCAAGCCTGACATCATCATCCACATGGCCGCCCTGCCCCTGGCCTTCATGGCCATCGAGCACACTGAGGATGCCTTCCAGTCCATCCTTGGCAGCACAGTGAACTTCCTGGAGATCATTCGAGACTTCGACCACCCGTGCCGCTTCGTGTACACCTCCTCCAGCATGACCTACGGCGACTTCGTCACCGACCCGGTCACCGAGGACTCGGCCCAGAGCCCCAAGGAGATATACGGCTCCTTCAAGCTCGCAGGCGAGATCGTCTGCCGGGGCTACATGCGCTGCTACAAGCTCGACCTGGCCATCGTGCGCCCGTCCGCCATCTACGGCCCCTTTGACGCCAACCAGCGCGTCATCCAGAAGTTCATCGCCCGCGCGCTCAGCGGCGAGGCCATCAAGGTCGACGGCGACGGTTCCATGCGCCTGGACTTCACCTACGTGGACGACGCCGCCCAGGCCATCTTCCTGGTGGGCACGCATCCCGCGGCCAAGGGCGAGACCTTCAACATCACCCGCGGCGAGGCGCGCAGCCTCAAGGACGTGCTCGACGTCATCCAGAAAGAGATCCCGGAACTCAACGTGCAGTATGGCCCGGTGCCGTCCTACATGCCCAAGCGCGGCACCCTGGACGTGACCAAGGCCAAGACCCTGCTCGGCTACAAGCCGGAGTACGATCTGGAGCGCGGGGTCAAGCTGTACATTGAGCATTTGCGCAACAATCCCATCTAGCGCCAAATATCCGCAGGTTTTCGCCGGTCCTTTGTTGACAACCGGCACCGGCGGAGGTATTAGCCCACTTCGCAAGACGGGATGTAGCGCAGCCTGGTAGCGCACCTGAATGGGGTTCAGGGGGCCGGAGGTTCAACTCCTCTCATCCCGACCAGAAAGAACAAGGGCTTACGGTGAACAACCGTAGGCCCTTTTTCATTGATACACACAAATCGCACACACCTCGCACTTCAATCATCCCGGCACATTGTACTGGCGAACGCCCTGCCCCCCCCTTAAAACGAGAGACCGCCGCCGACGCGGATCATCCGTGCCGACGGCTGTCTCATGAACTGGTTGCTGCCGCTTGGCCCTGGCTACTCCAGAATGTTCCTCACCGGTTTGGCAAGGGCGGCAAAGAGCTCCTGCCTGGTATATTCGCGCGGGCCGCGCGGGGGTACGCTGGAGGCATCGGCCAAGAGGTTCTTGGCGTACAGCTTCGGATCATCCGCCGCGAGGAAGATGACCCGCACCGTCTCCGCATCGACCAGTTGGGCCCTGGGGAACTCCTTCTTGGCCTCGGCCAGTCGTTCGGCGGCCAGCTTGAGCATGGCGTCGCGGTCGCCGAAGTTCATGGTGCCGGTGGGACAGGCCTTGACGCAGGCAGGCAGCATGCCCGCGTGCACGCGGTCATTGCACATGTCGCACTTGGCCACGACCTTGGTCTTCGCGTTCTGTCGGGGCACGTTGTAGGGGCAGGCGGCGCGCATTGTCTGGTAAGGCTCCTTGGCCGTGCGCTCGTTGTAGACCACAGCCCCGGTCTCGGGGTCGTGGAACACGGAGAGGGGATCGTTGGTGGCCGCCTTGCATGGCGGGTCAATGCAGTGGCGGCACTGGTCCGGGGTGAAGAACCAGCGCAGCTTGCCGTCGGTGACCTGCTCGCTGTAGCGCACGGTGCGCAGTGTGATGAACGAGAAATCCGGCGGATTCTGATGGCTGCCGGTGTTCTTCGTCTCTTCGCCGGGCAACTTCTTCCACTGTTTGCAGGCGATCTGGCAGCCTCGGCAACCGATGCACCGGGTCAGATCGACGAGGAAGCTCTTGTCACTCATGGCGCGCCTCCTTTAGGCCTTGCTGACGTTGACCATGAAGGCCTTCGTCTCGGGGATGCCGGTGTTGGAATCGCCCACGGACGGAGACAGCAGGTTCGCCGCATCGCCACCGTTTTTCGGGGCATTCCAGCCGTACTGCCAGGGCAGGCCCACCTGGTGCACGGTCTTGCCCTGCACCTGCATGGGCTTCATGCGCTTGGTGACCATGGCGATTGCCCAGAGCTTGCCGCGGATGCTCTCCACCCAGATCTTCTCGCCGTTCTTGATGCCGCGCTCTGCTGCCAGCTCTTCGCTCAACTCGCAGAACATCTGCGGTTCTGCCTCCACAAGCCAAGCCATGCGGCGCGTCATGGCGCCGGTCTGCCAGTGCTCGGTGACGCGGTAGGTGGTGCAGACGAGCGGGAAGCGCGGGTCAGCCTGGGCGTATTGCTCCCCGACGAACTTGAGCACGCACGGGGTGTTCAGCACACTGGAGAATATCTGCGAGGAAACCGGGCAGTCCATGGGCTCATAGTGCTCGGGGAAGGGGCCGTCCTTCAGGCCGGGGCCATAGATCTGCCCCATGCCGTGGGTGTTCATGATGAACGGATGGACGCTGCCGGGCGCGCCGCCGCCGTCCACCACGTCGATGCTCCAGGCCTTGCCGTTCCAGGCCAGCACGGGCTTTTGCGGGGCATAGGCCTTGCCGGCCAGGTCCACACTTGCGCGGTTGTACATGATGCGGCGGTTCACCGGCCAGGCCCAGGTCCAGTTGGGGAACAGGGCGATCTTGGCCTGCTCCGGCGTCTGGGCGCGGTCGTGGCGCATGCCCAAGTTTCCGCTGGGATCCGACTTCACGTAGGAGCCGCAGTAGATCCAGTTGCCGCTGGTGGTGGAGCCGTCATCCCTGAGCGCCACGAAGCTCTGCACCTGGGTTCCGGCCTTGAAGGTCTTTTCCGTGCCGTCGGGATTCTTCACAGTGACATCGCGGGTGTAGGCGCCGTTGATGAGCCGGGCCGTGGCCTGGGGGCTGTACACGTCCTTCTCGGTCATGGCGTCCCAGTTCAGGCCCAGGAGGGCATCGGGGAAGATCCCGCCCTCCTTCTTGTAGAGGCCCTGAAGCTTTTTCGCCAGCTGGTACATGATCTCGCCGTCAGGCTTGCAATCGCCAAGGGGTTGCGGGCCGGGCACGCGCCACTGCATCCAGCGGCCTGAATTGGTCACCGATCCCTCCTTCTCGATGGAGGTGGCGCAGGGAAGCAGGAAAACCTCTGTCTTGACCTTCGACGGATCGACCCCGGGCCCGCGCCAGAAGGAGGAGGACTCGTTGTCGAAAAGGTTGACCGAGACCATCCAGTCGAGCTTGGCCAAAGCCTCGCGGGTCTTGCCTGCATTGGCGCTGCCCACGGCCGGGTTCATGCCCCAGACGAAGCAACCCTTGAAGCGACCCTTGAGCATCTCGTCGAAGAGCACCAGCCACGAGCTGTCCTGCCCAGGCTCCACCTTGGGCAGCCGGGCAAAGGCATGCTCGGCGTCAACATCCATGTACATGGCCTTGAGGAAGCTGGCCACATACTTGGGACGGTTCTTCCACCAGTTAACGCTCATGGTGTCGTGGGACACCGGCGTGGTCCGTTTCAGATAGTCGGCGAGGGCGACATCCGTGGCCTGGGGCACCGGAAGATAGCCGGGCAGGATGTGGTACAAGAGGGCGTGGTCCGTGGCGCCCTGGACGTTGGACTCGCCGCGCAGGGCATTGACCCCGCCGCCGGCCACGCCGATGTTGCCGAGCAGCAGCTGGACCATGGCCATGGCGCGGATGTTCTGCACACCCTTCGTGTGTTGGGTCCAACCCATGGCATACATGACGGTGCCGGACTTGTCCGGCTTGCCCGTGGCGCTGTAGATCTTGTAGACCTCAAGCAGCTTGTCCTGGGGCGTGCCGGTGGTGTCGGAGACATTCTTCGGCGTATAGCGGTCGTAGTGCTTTTTCAGAAGCTGGTACACGCAACGCGGGTTCTGCAGGGTGTTGTCACGCTGGGGCACACCCTTGGCGTCAAGGGCGAAGGCCCACTTGGACCTGTCGTAGCTGCGGGCCGCTGCGTCGAAACCGCTGAACAGACCGTCCTTGAAGTCGTAGCCAGGGCCCACGATGAAGGAGGCGTTGGTGTAGTTGACCACATATTCCTTGAAGATGAGGTCGTTCTTCAGGATGTAGTTGATCAAGCCGCCAAGAAACGCGATATCCGTGCCGGAGCGCAGGGGGGCGTAGAGGTCGGCCTTGGCGCTGGTGCGGGAGAAGCGCGGGTCGACGTGGATCAACGTGCCACCGGCTTCTTTGCAGCGGGTGACGTGCTTGAAGGAGATGGGATGGTTCTCCGCCGGGTTGCTGCCCATGACCAGGATGACGTCACTGTTCTTCAGGTCCAGCCAGTGGTTGGTCATAGCCCCGCGGCCAAAGCTCTCGGCCAGGGCGGGCACGGTGGAGCTGTGGCAAATGCGCGCCTGATGCTCAATGTAGGTGAGTCCGAGGGAGCGCATCAAGGCCTGCAGCGACCAGCACTCCTCGTTGTCCAGGGCGGCGGAGCCGATGTGCGCGATGGACTCGCAGCGGTTCACCACCTGGCCCTTGGCGTTCTTGGTCTCAAAGGCGGCGTCGCGGTCGCGCTTCACGCGTTTGGCGATCTGCGTCACCGCCCAGTCCCAGGACTTGGGCTCGAACTTCGTGCCGCCGGGCTTGCGGTACATGACCCTCTGCACACGCGGGGTGCTCTCGGCCAGTTGCCAGATGCTGCCGCCCTTTGGACATAGCGCGCCCTCATTGGTGGGGTGTTCCGGGTTGCCCTCGACATTCAGGGCGCGTTTGCTGCCGGAGAGCGCGGTGTTGACGATGAGCCCGCAGCCAACAGCGCAGAAACAACAGACGCTGGTGGTCTGCCTGCTCCACTCTGGCTTGAGCTGCTTGATGCGGTCGACGGCCGCCTTTGCCTTTTGAGGAGTGGCCGCCAAGCCAAGCCCGCCGAAGGCGGTGCTGAGGGCTGCGGCGGCGGAGAGTTTGAGGAACCCTCTGCGGGAAAGATTCATGAAGCCTCCTTGGTTAAGCGTGCAGGTCAACTGCCCAGAGTCTCACGGCTGAGCCTGAGGAGCAGGCCGTAGCCGTGAAGCGAGGGGGTGGGGGCGTCCCAGGCTGGAACCAGGACTGTTTCCCGTTTGGGAACAGCAATACAGACCAGGCTGGAGACCTTGCTTCGAACCTCTACCAATTCCAGGCCGAGCCCTGCGAAGGGCAGAGTCGAGCAGACTGGATCGTCAATGGAAGGGAGGGGAGGGGCATGGATTCTCACGTGATACCTCCATAGGATAAATTATCATAGAGCATGTTCTGTAAAGAGCGTCAAGCAGCCCTGATCCTGGCTGTGCCAAAGCAATGGCCTTCAGGCAGCACCAGCGGTTTCACAGACACCGCTCTCCCCCTGTCTTCTGCTATCCTTGCAAGGCGGGCTGGAACGACGAGGCCTCCGCTCCAGCGTTCTGCCCTGCCGCGCATCTCCTGCTTGAACGAGGACAAAGCACAATACTCAACGCGCGTGACCTCGACCGACTCCAATCTGCTGCAACCTCAAAAGACGCACACAGACTACCACTGAGGAAGATTTAAGCATGTGATGGAAGATGTGAAGATGGGAAAATACAATTTGGACAAGATTAGTCCAAAATTGGAGAGGTATCCTTCGCACCAAAGACAAGGGCTTGCGACGATCGCCGCAAGCCCTGTATCTGTGCCGGGAGAAAGGCCGGGACCCACCCGGCATCTGCTACTTGTAGTAGATCTTCAGCTCGTTGGTGTGGGTCTTGGTCTGGCCGGGTGTGGCCTGGCCAGCGGTGATGACCACGCTCTTGCCAGGGGTGAACTTCTCGGACTCGTGCACATACTTCTCGGCCCGCTGCAAGTGGCTGGTTAAGGTCGTGTCGACTATGCGGGGCTCCACGCCCCAGAAGAAGTTCAAGTGCTTCACCACGCGCGGCTCTGGAGTCAAAGCATGTACCGGGTGCGCCGGGCGTCGGCTGGACAGGTAGCGCGCCGTGGCCCCGCTGGTGGAGTGGGAAACGATGCCCTCGCCCTCGGTGTTTTCCGCCAGCAGGCAGGCGGCATAGGCCAAGTACTTGGCGGGATTCTTCTCCGGCTTGGGCGCCAGCGGGCCCTTGGAACGCTCGATATAGTATGGCTCTGCGTTGGCGGCGATCTCGCTGATGAACTTCACGGCCTCCAGCGGATAGTTGCCCATGGCCGTCTCCTCGGAGAGCATGACGCAATCCGCGCCGTCAAGCATGGCGTTGGCCACGTCCGCGGCCTCGGCCCTGGTGGGCAGCGGGTTGTTGACCATGGACAGGAGCATCTGCGTGGCCACGATGACGGCCTTCTGGGCATGGCGGCAGGCCCTGATAATACGCTTCTGGATCACGGGCACGGCGGACAGCGGGCACTCCAGCCCCAGATCGCCCCGGGCCACCATGACGGCGTCCGTGAGGCTCAGGATGGACTCCAGGTTGTCCACAGCGTTCTGGCGTTCGATCTTGGCCACCACGGGAATCCAGACCCCGTGCTTGTCGATCTCGCCCCGGATGTCGCGGACGTCTTCCAGGGTCTGCACAAAAGACAAGGCCACGGCGTCCAGGCCGATGTCCAGGCCCTCGTGCAGATCCTTGCGGTCCTTGGCGGTGAGGGCGGGCATGGGGTGGAACTTGCCGGGAAAGGCGATGCCCTTCTTGGAGGTGAGCACGCCGCTGTTTTTGGCCTCCATGACGAACAATGAGTCGGCCTTGCGCACCTCGGTGACGGTGAACTGGAGCATGCCGTCAGACAGTGACACGGGCATGCCCTTGTCCAGGCCCTTGAGCAATTCGGGCATATCCAGGTTGACGAAGACCATGTCGCGCACGGCCCCGGTATGTTCCGGCAGGCCGAGCGCCAACAGGTCGCCCTTGCGCACCTGTACGGGCGAACCCGTGATCTCGCCGATGCGCACCTTGGGGCCGCACAGGTCGCCCATGATGGTGACCGGCTGGTCCAGGTCCTGCTCGATGCGCCGGATGATCTTCACTGTGGGCAGAAAGGTGGCGGCGTCGGAGTGCGAGAAGTTCAGCCGGAAAATGCGCACCCCATACTGGACCATGGCCTTCATGGTCTCGTAATTGTTCGAAGCCGGTCCCAGGGTTGCGACGATCTTGGTGTGCATAGGCTCTCCTCACGGATGGTGCTTGTTTTCCACGTTTGATCAACTGCTATGCTACGCGCCATCGCCACGCGGCTCAAGACAAAAGGGCAGCCGACGGTATAGGCCGATGGCGAGGAGGAACACGCCCGCCTCAACCACCGGCCTGAGTATTGTGCAACCTGCGGCTACTGGTGCGCCGGAGCCGCGTGCGGAGCCTGAGCCGGGGCCGGGGCCGGAGATTCAACCGGAGGCGCCGGGGCCGGAGCGACCATGGAGCCCTGATCAGCGGCTTCCGGCTTGGCCGGGGCTGCTTCCGGCGCAGCTGCGGGAGCCGGGGCGTGCTTGGGTTTCATCTGGACGTGGGCCTTTGCCGGTGCGGTGAGGAGCTTGGCCTGGTCCGGGTGCGCGCCCAGCCACTCCACCTTTCCGCTTTCAAGGTCGTACAGACCGCCGATGACCAAAAGCTTGCCTTTCTTCACCAGCTCACGAACCTCGCTGCTCTTGCGGAACATGTTCTCCATGGTCAGCCAGACATTGGCCTTGATGGACTTGGCTATGAGTTCCTCGCCGCTGGCCGTGGGCGTCCAGGCCTTGGCCTTGGCAACAGCGGGCTTGATCTGGTTGATCAGGAAGGGCAGGTTGCCGTGCAGTTTGGCGTTTTGCACCGCTGCGGTGACCGCTCCGCAGGCGGTGTGGCCCAGCACCAGCATCACCGGCGTGTTCAGGTGGCCCACGCCGTATTCGATGGAGGCCAGTTCGTCAGGCCCGGCGACGTTCCCGGCCACGCGGATCACGAAGATGTCCCCTACCCCCTGGTCAAAGATGAGTTCCAGCGGTTCGCGGGAATCAGAGCAGCCGATGATGGTGGCGAAGGGATGCTGTCCTCCCTTGACCGTCTCCGCGCGCCTTTCGCTCGTCAGGTTCGGGTGGGTTGGCTGACCTGCCACGTAGCGGGCGTTGCCATCCTTCAACAGCTTCACGGCCTCATCTGCGGGTATGCCCGGCCCTGCAGAGGAGGCGAAAGCCGTGCCGCAAAAGGCGAACAAAAGGATGAGCGATCTCAAATACCCATGTTTCATCACAACCCCCAGGAACAAATGTTTAAGCATGGAAGAGGCTTCAATTATCAATCCCTAGCATAGGGATAGCGCAGGATCAATGGGGATTCAGTGACAGGAGGGCAAGTTTTCATATCAGGCAAGCCAATATTAGTTGGCAATAAAACGATTAATCCAGGAGCTGACCCTAAAGTTTGGGGTCAACACTGTCGATAATCACTACGTAAGGGGAAAATCATCCCTTAGAGTATTAACAACTGAAACGAGGATAGCGCAATGAACATCAACCCCTCGGACATGGACGTCAGGCAGGGGTATGCCCCTGCCGAAGTAGCCGCCCAGGCGACCCAGCTGCTGGCGACAGCGTCGCAGACCAACCAGGACCGTGAATCAGCGCAGCCTGTTGCTGTGGACGAGAAGTCTCAAGCCGCCATGGCGGCAGCGGACAAGAAGGTCGCGCTGGAAACGGCGGAGAAGATCTCAAAGCAGCTTGAGGCCAACCATACGACCATCAAGATCAAGCTGCTGGACAACACCCAGGACGGAGTCCAGGTGGAGATCCTCGACAAGACGAGCGAAAAAGTTTTGCGCAAGATCCCGCAGGACGAACTGATCAAGCTCTCCGCGTCCATCAAGAAGATGACCGGCGTATTCCTGAACCAGACGACCTGACCACCACGATATTCACATAAGTTGCATCCAAGGCTCCCCAAGCGGGGAGCTTTTGGCGTTGCGCCGACAAAGGGGCTAGCGCTCCTGCAGCGAACCGCTCATGGCGTCGATGAAGGGATCCAGGAAATAGCCCAGGACGGAACGCTTCCCGATGTGGATGCCCACGACGACGCGCATTCCGGGGAAGAGGTCATAGCGGTTGGATTTCTGCGAAAAATGGTCCTGCTCGGTCACCACGAGCACCTTGTAGAAGGTGTTCACCCCGCCCGGCATGGTCTGCGTCACAGCGTCAGGGCTCACGTGCAGCACCTTGCCCTCAATGTTCCCGAAACGCCGCGCATCCCGTGAGGCCAGCTTCACCACAGCCAACTGGCCCGGCCGCACATAGCCGATGTCCTGGATGGGCAGGTGCGCCACGATGACCAGCTTGTCGCCCGCCGGCACGATCTCCACCACCGTCATGCCCGGCTGGATCACCTCGCCCTCGCTGACGACGTTGACACTCTTGACGATGCCCTCCTCGGGCGCGCGCAAGGTGGTCCTGTTGGCGCTGTCGCGCAGCTTCTTCATACGCTGGGTGAGCTCCATGAGCTCGCGCTGAACCTTTTTCAGATCCGTCTCCACTTCCTCGTTAAAGGCGTTCTGGGTGCGGACCAGCTCTTCCTTGGCCGCCGCCAGGGCGGCTGTGGCGCGCGAATACGCGGCAGTATTCTCCAGGATGGCGCTTCTGGTGTTGTTCTCTTCCTTGCGCCGGGCGATGAGCTCGTCCTCCTTGACCAGACGCTCGCGGTAAAGTTCCTCGCTGCGCAGCACCTGGCGCTGCACAAGGGGCAGGTTGCGCCGGAGGTTCTCCAACCGGGCGCCGGTCTCGCGAATGTCCTGCTCGCGCTGGCGCACGCGCTCAGCCTGGGAGGAAATGTCCGTCTGCACGCGCTTCATGCGGGCCTGGAAGAGGTTCCGGGCCTGATCCACAAGGTCCTTGTGCTTCTTCTCCAGCTCCGGAGTGAAGGCGGGCTCGGCCAGTCCCTGGGATTCGGCCTCCAGGCGGATGGATTCGATCATAAGCGAGTTCAGGCGCACTTCCAGCTCGTCGGCGTTGGCCTCAGCCGCTGCGCCGTCCAGAACGACAAGAGGCTGGTCCTGCTTCACGTGGTCGCCTTCGCGCACCAGAATTTCGCGCACGATGCCACCTTCAAGGTGCTGGATCTTCTTGACCTTGGTACGCGGGATGACCTCACCGATGGCCTCGCTGACGATGTCCAGGCTGGTGAATGCGGACCAGGCCAAGGTCAGCACGAGCAGACAGCCGCACAGATAGAGGAAGCGGCGGTGCGCCTCCAGGGTCTTGTCCACGGCGGTGTGCGCGGCCTCCGGGCCGAGGATGGAGGGGTCAGGCTTGTTCAAGTGACCTCCTCTGACTTTGCCTCACGCGCCGGGGCGAAGACGGGCGTCGGTTTTTCATTCATGTCCAGCACGTAGGCGGCGCCCTTGAGGATGTTGGGATCCACGGAGGCGACGATGATGCTGCACCCAGCCTTGGCCAGGACATTGAGCACGTTGTACACGGCCAGACAGCCTTCGGAGTCGAGGCCCTCGGTGGGGTCGTCGAAGATCACCAGGCGGCCCTGGTTCATGAGCGCGCGGGCCAGGGCCACACGGCGTCTGATGCCCACGGGCAGGGTCCGTCCGCCCTCGGCGATATCCATGTCCAGCCCCTGGCGGCTGACGTCGAGGAAACGCCGCAAGGCTGCGGCGCGCACGGCCTGGTTGAGGCGCTCCTGGGAGGCCGGACTCTCGGGCTCAAGCTCGGCAAGGGTGATGTTCTCGCGAATGGTGGCGTTGAGAAAGGTCGGCTCCTGCGGCAGATACATGATTTGCCTGCGCCACCAGTCCGGCGCGAACTGGCGCAGCTCGATGCCGTCTGCCAAGACATGCCCGCGGCCTGGTTCAAGCAGCCCTGCCACGATCTTGCAGAAGGTCGACTTGCCAGAGCCATTGAAGCCGGTGACGGCGAGGATGGACCCCGGCGGCAAAAGGAAGCTTAAGGACTCGAAGACAGGGCCAGTGGTTCCGGAATAGGCGAAGCCAACATCTCGAAACTCCAGCCGCCCGGAGAAATCGCGCACAGCCGAGCCTGAAAGGGGCTCAAGCGGCAAAGCGTGAAACTCCTCAAGCTGCACCAGGGCCTCCTCGGCCTTGCGCCCTGCCAGGTAGGACTGCAGGAAGCTTGAGCCCATCTGCATGGCCTTGGCCGAGAGGATGCTCGCGCCGATGAGGCCGCCCACGCTCATGTCGCCAGACACGGTCAGCATGGCGCCAAAGAAGTAGATGGCGATGCGCAAGAGGGTGCTCACCGATTCCAGGCGGATCTTGCCGCGCTCGCGGGCGAAGTCGATGAGGCCTTGCAACTCCAGGGAGGACTGCATCTGGCTGCGCCAGGCCTTGCGCAGAAAGTCTCCGCCCAAGAACGCGCGTACGGTCTCTGCGCCGGACACGGCGGACAGCGTCAGGTTGCGATGGGCGATGCCCTGCTCTCGCGCGCGCTCATCAAGGGGCGCGTTGCTGCGCATGCCCGCAAGGGTGAACAGGATCGTCGCCGCGACGGCCAACACGGTAATAACGGCCAGCATGGGGTGGATGAATCCAACCGCAAGCACGAAGAGCAGGAGGAAAGGCGCGTCGAGCACAGAGCTGATGTTGTTGGCGTCGTAGGCGTATTCAACCGTCCTGAGGGACGAGAGCATCTCCTGGTGACGTCCGGGCGGCATGCGGTAGAGCGCGGAAAGCTTGGCCCGTGCGAAGACCGACAGGGTTTTCTCATTCAGCTCATGGTTCGGCAAAGCGCTGACTGCTCCAGCCAGCCTGCCCCGGACAGAGGAGAAGCCCATGCCGAGAAAGGAGGCGATGAGCACGCCAGAGGTCAGCGAATACAGGGTGCCGTCAAACCCGTAGCCAACGTAGCGGTTAAGCACGAGGATGACGTAAACGGAGGAGGCCACGGACATGAGGTTCGCGAGGAAGGAGGCGAAGAGGATCTCCCAGGCAAGTCTGGGTCTCAGGGCGAGGCGACGGAAAAGTTCTTTCATCAGACTGCCATTCGTCGTGTCGCGAGCAGAAGTCCACGGCAGCTGCAACGCCCGGAGGCGTGTTCGTTAGATTCGCTACAGATCAATTCTCAACGACATCCGGGGTGATGAGCCCCATCTGATTGAGCAGCATGTAGGCGGCGGTGATGTGTTCGATCTCGGAGGTGACCTTGCTGCTCGTGGCGTTGATGTAGTCGCGCTCGCCGGTGATGATCTCGGTGATGCCGACCTCGCCGCCCATGGCCTTCTTCTTCTTCACAAGCTCAAGGTAGGCCCAGGTGATGTTGGCCTGGTTCTCGTACAAGGCGATGGTCTTCTGCAGGGTCAGGATGTCGTTCCAGGCGTTGCGCACGCGCTCCTCGACGGTGCGGCGGCGGTCCAGCAGGGACTTGCGGACCGAGGTGATGTCGCTCTTGGCGGCGCGGATGTTGTCCACGTCGCGATAGCCAGAAAACAGGTTGTAGCTCACCTGCACGCCGTAGCGCTGCTCGGAGCGGGTCCCCGCATAACCCTGGTCGTTTTCCTTGTTGGTGGCCTCGGCCACGGCTTCAATCTTGGGGTACATGGCCGATTCGCGGACCTCAAGATCGCCCTTCTTGGTTTCCAGGGCCTGCTGCAGCTCGATGAGCGCCGGGCTGCTGTCCAAGGCCTTGGCAACGGCCTCGTCGAGGGTGGGGGGCATGTTCTTCTGCGGCAGGGAGGGCAGAATGAGCGAATCGATCTGGGCCTCGGTGAGGTCGACGCTGTAGACGGACTTGTAGTTGTTGCGGGCGTTGGTGTACGCGCGCTCGATGTTGATGCGGTGGGCCTGGGACTGGGAGAGCTGGGCCTTGATCTGCAGTTCCTCGTAGGAGAGGCCGACGCCGCGCTCCACAAGGGCCTCCTGCATGCCGGAGAGACGCTTGATGTTATCCTCGGAGCGGATGGCGTAGCGCAGCATTTCGCGGGTGCGGAAGGCCAAGGTAGGCGGAAACGCCTTGCAGCGAAACCTCCTGGCGAATCATGTCGAGCTTGGCCAGAGACTCCTTGCGGATGCCATCGGCCTGCTTGATGCCGCCGGTGGTGCCGCCGAAGTCGTAGATCGTCTGCGCGGCCGAAAGAGTCTTGACGTTGCGCCATTTGCTGGTGGAAGCGGGATCAGCGGGCTTGCGGATGTCTTCGTGGCCGCCGTCGACAACGGCGTTCAGACGCGGGTACCAGGCTCCACGGGCGCGATCAGACATGTGCGTGGCCGAGGCCAAAGCAGCCTCGGCAGCCTTGATGCGGTCATGGGTGCGGAAAAGTTCGGCTATGGAGTCCCGGAGGGTGACCTTAACACTGGGCTGCACCGCACCAGCCTTCTGGGGCTCGGCCTTCTCGGCGCCTTGCGGAGTGGTGGCATTCGGGGTCGCTGATGCAGGTGCCGGGGTCTCGTCCGCGCAATACACAACGGTGCCAGACAAAAGCACCAACATGGATGACGCCAGCGTCAAAAACGCAAATTTTAGACGATGAGACCTGTTCATCATGCCCTTTTTTTTGTACATCTCAAGCGCAGTTGGTTTCGTAACCTGAAAGCCAACCTCACTTTTGTAAATTACTGAAGATTTACTTACCTCACGACAACTGAATTCGCAAGCGAAATTTCGTATCCAGGCGCACACTTGACCGGAAATAATGGGCTCCCCCTCAAACCGACAACAACGCCAGAAAACCCGGAGTCACGAGATGCTCGAATTTCTAAAGAAAATCTTGAAAAGTGACAAGACGATGCTTGTCACGGCAGGTATTCTTGCCTCGCTGCTCATGGCCGTGCTGTACATCATCCAGCCCAACGTTCTGCGCTTTCTGGACTACAAAATTTATGACCAGCTGCTGCGCAGGCAGCATACCACCAAGACCTCGGGCGTTCCGGTCATCGTGGACATCGATGAAAAGAGCCTGGCCGCCCTGGGCCAATGGCCCTGGCCGCGCTATCGCGTTGCGCTGCTGCTGGAGAAGATACGCCTTGCCGGTGCCATGTCCGTGGGCATGGACATGGTGCTGGCCGAGCCTGACCGGACCTCTCCGGCCCTGCTCCGCCAGCAGATCAAGAAGGAGCTGCAGGTCAACGTGGACTTCCAGGGCTTGCCCAAGGCGCTGGAGGACAATGACGTGCTGCTTGCCAACGTCATCACCGGCAAGCCATATGTCCTCGGCTTCTACTTCAACTTTTCGAAAGCCGAGGCCGACCAGCAGACCCAGACCTCGGAGTGCCACATCAAGCCGGCCCAGGTGTCGTTGCTTGAAGCTCCAGGCTCGGTGAAGGCCAAATACGCCCTGCACTCGGCCCTGGGCACGGTTTGCCCGCTGCCGGTGCTGGCCCAGGCCGCGACAGCGACCGGCTACTTCAACGCCACCCCGGACCCGGACGGCACCCTGCGCCGAGTGTCCCTGCTCATAAACTACAAAGAGCAGATCTACCCCAGCCTGGCCCTGGCCACGCTCATGGAGGCCGCGGGCGAGCACAACATCCTGCTCAAGCTCGACACCCAGGGCACCGAATCCCTGCGTTACGGCGGCACCGTGATCCCCGTGGACCGGGCAGGCCAGTTGCTCATCAACTATCGCGGGCCTGGCGGCGCCTTTCCGTACATCAGCGCCGTCGACATCATCGAAGGCAAGCTGGCCGACGGCGCGCTGGACGGCAAGATCGCCTTCATCGGCACCTCCGCCGCCGGCCTCAAGGATCTGCGCACCACGCCCTTCTCCCCGGTCTACCCCGGTGTGGAGACGCACGCCACCATCGTGGACAACATCCTGACCCAGGACTTCATCTCCATTCCGAACTACGCCCCGGCTGTGGAGGTCTTGTGCACCATCCTGGCGGGCATCACCATCACCCTGCTGGTGGCCTGGGCCCGCGCCGTGTGGCTGCTCCTGCCCCTGGCGGGCATGGCCTTCGGCATGTGGGAGGGCTCGGCCTACATGATGGCCAGCGCGCGCGTGTACATCTCGCCCCTGTATGCCTACATCATCCTGGCGGCCAACTTCGCCCTGCTCACCCTGCTCAAGTTCTGGCGCGAGGAAAAGCAGAAGAAATTCATTCACGGCGCCTTCTCCCACTACTTGGCCCCGGCGGTCATCAAGCAGATTTACGACTCGCCCGAGTCCTTGAGCCTGCAAGGCCAGGAGAAGGAAGTCACGGTCATGTTCTCCGACGTGCGCGGCTTTACCACCATGTCGGAAAAGCTGACCCCGACCCAGGTGACGGACCTTCTGCACGATTACCTGACGCCCATGACGCGGGTCATCACCAGCAACATGGGCACGCTGGACAAGTTCATCGGCGACGCCATCATGGCCTTCTGGAACGCGCCCGTGGACGTGCCCGACCATCAAAAGAAGGCCATGGCCTCGGCCCTGCAGATGTTCAAGCACCTGGACACCTTAAACGAAGGCTTCAAGGAGAAGTTCGGGCTGACCATCAAGATCGGCGTGGGCCTGCACTGCGGGCGCGTGCGCGTGGGCAACATGGGCTCGGCGGACCTGTTCGACTACACCCTCATCGGCGACAATGTGAACCTGACCTCGCGCCTGGAGAGCCTGACCAAGTATTACGGCCAGATACTTCTGGTGAGCCAGGCCATGAAGGAGTCCTGCGGCGGCGACTACGCCTATGTGGAGATGGACTCGGTGCGCGTGAAGGGCAAAAGCGAGCCCATTACCATCTATACCGCCATGACGCATGAGGACCGCGCCGCCAAGAAGGAAGGCTTCGACCGCTACGAGGAGGCCCTGGCCCTGTTCAAGGCCATGCGCTTCGGCGAGGCCGAGGACATCTTCATCGAGCTCAAGACCAAGGGCTTTGAGGAGGTGCTTTGCGCCATGTACGAGGAGCGCTGCCAGCACCTGAAGGAAGAGCCCCCGGGCGAGGGCTGGGATGGGGTGTACACCCACAAGACCAAGTAGCCCCGGTGTCCGGAACCGGCCTCAGACCTGCGTCTGTCCCTGGTGCGGCCCAGTTCGCCGCACCGGGGGCGGCTTGACTTCCGGCCCGTGATGCACCAAGTTACCCCCTTCCATTGATCCAGGCATGCCGACGAAATACGGCGCCGACACACCCAGCGGAGGACACACAAGCCCATGAGCGACTATAAGAGCACCCTCAGGCTGCCGCAGACCGGCTTTCCCATGAAGGCCAACCTGAAGCAGAAGGAGCCGGAGACCCTCAAGTTCTGGGCGCAGATCGACGCCTACAGCAAGATGGTAGCGGCCAACGAGGGACGCCAGACGTACGTCCTGCACGACGGTCCGCCCTACGCCAACGGCCACATCCACATGGGCACGGCCATGAACAAGGTCCTCAAGGACATCGTGGTCAAGTCGCGCAACATGAACGGCCAAAAGGCCGAGTACGTTCCCGGCTGGGACTGCCACGGCCTGCCCATCGAGCACAAGGTCGAGACCGAGCTGAAGAAAAAGAAGAAGGAGCTGCCTGCGGTAGTCATCCGCAAGCTCTGCCGCGAATATGCCCTGAAGTTCCTGGACATCCAGCGCACCGAATTCAAGCGCCTGGGCGTCATGGGCACCTGGGACAAGCCCTACATGACGCTGGACCCCAAGTACGAGGCCGCCACCGCGCGGGAGCTCGGCAACTTCATGGACCGGGGCTCGGTGATCCGGGGCAAGAAGCCCATCTATTGGTGCTGCTCCTGCCACACCGCCCTTGCGGAAGCGGAAGTCGAGTACGCCGACCACTCTTCGCCGTCCGTCTTCGTGCGCTTCCCCCTGGCCGACAAGCGCGTGAAGGAGCTTTTACCCCAGGGCGCCAAATACGACCCGGCAAAGACCTTCGTGGTCATCTGGACCACCACGCCCTGGACCCTGCCCGACAACATGGGTGTGTGTGTGCATCCCGAGTTCGACTACGTGCTGGCCGAGGTCGCTGGGAGCACCTACCTCATGGCCGCGCGTCTCTTGGCCCCCTGCGCCGAGATCTTCGGCTGGGACGCGCCCAAGGTCCTGGCCACCGTGCCGGGCCTGAAGCTGGAGGGCCTGGAGGCCACGCACCCCTTCTACAAGCGCAGATCGCCCCTCATCCTGGGTGACCACGTGACCCTGGACGCGGGCACCGGCTGCGTCCACACCGCGCCGGGCCATGGCCGCGAGGACTACGACGTGGGCCTGAAGTACGGCCTGGAGGTCTACTCGCCGCTGGACGACGCGGGACGTTTTTTGACCGATGTGGAGTTCTTCGCTGGCCTGAACGTCTTTGAGGCCAACCCCAAGGTCATCGAGAAGCTCAAGCAGGTGGGCAACCTTATCGCCCAGGAGAAGATCACCCACTCCTACCCGCACTGCTGGCGCTGCAAGGAGCCGGTCATCTTCCGCGCCACCACCCAGTGGTTCGTGTCCATGGAGGCCAACGACCTGCGCAAGAAGGCGCTCTCGGCCATCCACGACAACGTGCGCTGGGTTCCCGCCTGGGGCGAGGAGCGCATCGCCAACATGATCGAGAACCGCCCGGACTGGTGCATCTCGCGCCAGCGCAACTGGGGCGTGCCCATCGTGGCGCTCATCTGCGAGGACTGCGACGAGGCCTATTTCGAGACCTCCTGGGTCATGGGCGTGGTGGACAAATTTGAGCAGCACCCCACGGGCTGCGACTACTGGTTCGAGGCCCCGCTGGAAGAGATTGTCCCGGCCGGGCTGGCCTGCCCCAAATGCGGCCGCAACCACTGGCGCCGCGAAACGGACATCCTGGACGTCTGGTTCGACTCCGGCACGAGCTTCGCGGCGGTGCTGGAAAAGCGCAGCGAGCTGTCCTTCCCGGCAGACCTGTACCTCGAAGGCTCGGACCAGCACCGCGGCTGGTTCCACAGCTCGCTTCTGGCGAGCGTGGGCACGCGCGGCGTCGCTCCCTACAAGACCGTGCTCACCCACGGCTACGTGGTGGACGGCGATGGCCGCAAGATGAGCAAGTCCATCGGCAACGTCATCGCGCCCCAGGAGATCATCGACAAGCACGGCGCGGAGATCCTGCGCATGTGGGTTGCCGCGGTGAACTACCAGGAGGACGTGCGCATCTCCGATGAGATCTTAAACCGCCTGGTGGACGCCTACCGGCGCATCCGCAACACCTGCCGCTTCATCCTGGGCAACCTGGCGGACTTCGACCCGCAGACCGACGCCCTGCCGGCAGACAAGCTGCTGCCGCTGGACCGCTTCGCGCTCGATCTGGTGGAGCGCCGCCACAAGACCATCGCCCAGGCCTACGAGGACTTCGAGTTCCACAAGGTTTACCATACCTTGCACAATCTCTGCACCACGGACCTCTCGGCCTTCTACCTGGACATCATCAAGGACCGCCTCTACGTGTGCGCAGGCGACGACCGGCGTTCGGCCCAGACCGTGCTCTGGCGCGCGCTTCTGGTGCTCCTGCACGATATGGCCCCGGTGCTCTCCTTCACCGCAGAGGAAGCCTACGGCTACCTGCCTGAAAGCAGCCGCCTGAGCGGCGAAAGCGTCTTCTCCATGCGTCTGGACGAAGGCCCGGCCCCCATGCCCGACAAAACCCGGCAGGCCTTCGAACTCCTGCTGGCCATTCGCGGCGAGGTGACCAAGGCCATCGAGCCCAAGCGCAAGGCCGGAGACGTGGGACACTCGCTGGACACCCGCGTGACCCTGCACGTCAGCGGCGACGCCGCCGAAGCCCTGGCCACGCCGGGCCTGGACCTGTGCGAATTCCTCATCGTCTCCCGCGCGAGCCTGGACGAGTCCGGCAGCGTGCCCGAGGGCGCCTACGTGTCCGAGGAGGTCAAGGGACTGGCCGTTTCCGTGGTCAAGGCCCCGGGCGAAAAATGCCAGCGCTGCTGGCGCTACGAGGAGAACCTGGGCTCCGATGACGCGCATCCGGAAATCTGTCCGCGTTGCGCCGCCGTGGTCCAAGGGTTGTAGGGGACTGACGCATGGACCAGCGCCTCAGGACGGCTCTCTTGCTTGCCGCGGCCATCATCGTGCCCGACCAGATCACCAAGGCCGTGATCCAGCAGAAGTACGCACTGTGGGCCTCGGACACGGTTATCCCCGGCTTCTTCAACATCGTGCACGTGCTGAACAAGGGCGCGGCCTTCGGGTTCTTGAACCAGCCGGACACAAGCTGGCAGACCTGGTTCTTCGTGGGCGTGACCATCGTTGCGGTGGGCTTCATCTACTATCTGCTGACCACGGCGGACAAGGGCGACCGGTACTTCATCTGGGGCCTGGGGCTGATCCTCGGCGGGGCGCTGGGCAACCTCATCGACCGCCTGCGCACCGGGCTCGTGGTGGACTTCCTGGACTTCTACCTCGGCCAGTACCATTGGCCGGCCTTCAACGTGGCGGACATCGCCATTAGCTGCGGGGCCTTTGCCGTGCTCGTCTCCATGTACATGCAAAACCGCCGCGAACGGCCCCATGCCACGCGGCGCAAGGCGGCGCACTAGCCCAGAGACAAAGGGAGCCTTCATGTTCTTCTCCGTGCCACAGCTCTCCACCATGCAATGGACCGCCATCCTTGCCGGGGCTGCCCTGTTCGTGGGCATAACCTGCTACAGCATCTACGACGCGCTGCGGCGCGACTTCGGCTCAAGCAACGCCAAGCTGGCCTGGGTGCAGCTCGCCGTGCTGGTTCCCTTTTTCGGCGGACTGGCGTATCTCTGCTTCGGAAGAAAAAGAGGGAGAATAAACTCATGAACACAAGCTGCCGCAATGTGCTGCTCTGTCTCGTCTGCGTAGGTCTCCTCGGAGCATGCGCCTCCAAGTCCGACATGGAGACCCTCCAGAATCAGGCCTACCGCGACCGCCAGGAAAGCCGCAAGACCATCCAGCGCCTGGAAGAGGAGCTGGCCAAGAGCCAGGAATCCCTGCGCGACGACATCCAGAAGTCCACCTCCCCGGTGCAGGCCAGGCAGGCCAACACCTGGGCCGAGCTTGAGGCTCTGCGCACGCAGGTGGCCAAGCAGCAGGAGAAGCTGGAAACGCTGACCATGAAGTTCAACGCCCTGACCAACGCCCAGGGCGAAGGCCCGAGCCTGGCCGATACCGTGCGCGACGTGCAGAGCATCAAGATCGCGCTGCAAAGCCAGTTCGGCATGGAGTTCGATTCCGCCGCCGCCCCGGCCCAGGCCCCCACGGCAGACAACGCCAAGGCCCCGGCCAAGGCCGCCGCCGCCGAGCAGGCCAAAGCCAAGCCCGAAGCCAAGCCCGAAGCCAAGCCTGAGCCCAAGGTTGAGGCCAAGCCGGACGTCAAGACCAACACCGCGGACGCCCTTTTCGCCAAGGCCGATGCGGCCTTCCGGGCCAAGAAGTACGAAGAGGCCCGCCAGTACTATTCCGAATTCGCCACGGCCTTCAAGAAGCACCCCAACACTTCCCAGGCCGTGTTCTGGGTGGGCGAGTGCGCCTACAACCTCCAGGATTACGGCAAGGCCGTGCTGGCCTACCAGGAGGTCATCGAGAAGTACCCGAGGAGCACCAAGTACAAGCCTGCGGTCCTCAAGCAGGGCATGGCCTTCTTCAAGATCGGCAAGGACAAGGCCGGACGGGCCGTGTTGCAGGACCTGATCGACCGCTTCCCCAAGGATCCCGAATCCGCCAGGGCCAAGCAGTTCCTCAAGGACCACAAGTAGCCCCGGCCTCTGCCGGGCCTTGTTTGGAGCGCAGTATGACCGAAGAAGCCAAAGGTTTCCGCAAGATCGTCTATCTGTCATTCCCGCCGGACGTTTCCAACCGGCCGGTTGTCTGCAACCTCGCCTTGTTGTTCAACTTGAGCTTCAACATCCTCAAGGCGGACATCAGCCCCCGGCACGAGGGCTCCCTGACCCTGGAGCTGGCCGGACACGAGGTGGACTACCACAAGGGCATCTCCTACCTGAAGCAGAACGGGGTCAAGATCACCCCGGCCTCGCAGAAGATCTTCCGCGACGAGGATTTGTGCATGCACTGCGGCCTGTGCACCTCGCTGTGCCCCACCAAGGCCCTGAGCGTGAACCAGGAGAACCGCATCGTCGAATTCGACGTGGAGCGGTGCTCGGCCTGCGGCATGTGCACCCGCGTTTGCCCGGTGCGCGCCATGATCGTTGACATGAACGAGAACGATCTTCGCTGAAGCACGCTCTTTGGAGGGGCCCCATGACGGACCAGAACATACTGACCCAGGAACTCATGCAGAAGGTGGCCGACCAGATCACGGCCGACCTGCGCGACACCTTGAGCGCCACCGTGGAGCGCGAAATCGCCAAGCTGCTCTCCGGCGCGCTGGTGGAAGGCGAATTCTACCGCCGCGTCAACGAGGACCTGCAAAAGGGCTTCAAGGAGATCTACCAGGAGATCAAGCACGCCAAGACCGCAAACGGCGAGCCCCTGCCCGTGTTGAACGAGGACCCCAACGAACTCTTCAGCCAGGCCTCCAACCAGCTCGACGCCATCCTCCAAACCACGGAGACGGCCACGGTCAAGATCATCGACACCATCGAGAACCTGCAGACCATGTCCGACACCCTGGCCGACATCGTCAAGTCCTTTGAAACCGGCGGCGTGTCCAAGGCCGACCGCGAGCAGCTGAGCCGCATCAACTCCTCCCTGAGCCAGGACCTCATGTCCATCATGACCACCTTGAGCTTCCAGGACCTCACCGGCCAGCGCATCAAGATCATCATCGAGACCATCAAGAAGATAGAGAAAATCGTCCTTGACGTGTATATGACCACCGGGCTCATGATCAAGGCCAGGGCCGAGGCGCCGGACTCCAAGGCCGACTTCACCCACCTGCAGGCCCAGGCCAAAACCAAGCTCAGCGAGCTTCAGGGGCCGCAGCTGGACAGCACCCAGGGCTCGGTGGACGACCTGCTCGCCAGCATGGGCCTGTAGCCAAGGCCGCTTTCACCTTGACAGCCGCTGGCCGACACTGTAGCCATTCACCCTCGCGGGCAATTAGCTCAGGTGGATAGAGCGTTGGCCTCCGAAGCCAAAGGTCGTGGGTTCGAGCCCCGCATTGCCCACCATTTAGAGCCTCAATGGTTTTCAGGCTTTCAGAGCCGACCGCAATACCGTGCGTGGATAAGGAATGGATAAATTCCTTGCCACGCACGGTATGCTCATCTAGTGCCCGGATATGACCGCAGCGCGCAAATTCATACGAACAAAGCATGTCGGCGTCTACTACCGAGAGAGCAGCGCCAGGGTGCACTCTGGCAAGCCTGACCGGGCTTTTGTGGTGTGGTACATTGACGCCCAGAAGAAAGGTCACTGGCACACAGTGGGCTGGATGAGCGAGGGCATCACCGAACGCTATGCCATCGCCAAGAGGCAGGAGCTGCTCGGCCAGGTTGCCCAGGGCAAGTCCCCTGCCCTGCGGCGCAGCTACACTGTGGGCGATGCCGTCATGCTCTACTCGGACTGGGCCAGGGCCGAGGGCAAGGGCATCGACATTGAGATGAGTCGGTACCAGACCGGGCTCAAGGCCGACCTGGACGCCGTGCCCGTCGCATCCATTACCACCCACATGCTCAGCCAGCTCAAGGCCAAGCTCCTTAAGAGACTCGCTCCAGGGAGCGTCAAACACTGCTTCAGCTTCATTCGACGCTGCATCTACCACGCCATCAGCGAGAGCAGGTATTCCGGCACCAACCCACTGGCCACAAAGAAAGACAGCAAGTGGAAGATGCCCAGAGTGCAAAACGATGGCGTGCGGTACTTCAGCCCGGAGGAAGCCAGGAATTTGCTGGCCGAGCTGGCCAAGACGAGCGCGCTGGTTCACGACATGAGCCTGCTCTCCCTCAAGACCGGCTTGCGGTCGACGGAGATATTCTCCATCCGCAGGCAAGACATCGACAAGGACGCCGGCCTGATCCACTTCACCGGCAAGGACGGTGACCGGGAGTTCGTCCACGCCACCGAGGACATCATCGAGATGCTCCTGGCCTACAAGCGCAAGCCGGGCTCGCTGGTCTTCCAGGCCAAAAACGGCGGCGAACTCTCCTGGGGCATCCCCAAGAGCTTTGAGCGCGCCGTTGCCAGGCTCAAGTTCAACGAAGGCGTGACCGACCCTCGCCACAAGGTGTGGTTCCATACCTGGCGGCACACCTTTGCCAGCTGGCTGGCTCAGAGCGGCCAGGTGACCCTGCTGGAGCTGAAAGAGGCCATGCGCCATAAGAGCATCGCCATGACAGAGAGGTATGCTCATTTGATCCCCGGCCACCAAAAGAAGTTGCTGCCCATCATCGGGCAGACCCTGCAAGGCGATCCGACTCCAGAGTCCTGACCACATTCCTCGCAAAAAACGCGTCGACATCCTGCACACGGTACAGCACCTGCTTGCCCGGCTTGGTCCAGGCCGGACCCTTTGATTCACGGCGCCAGTCCGCCAAGGTGCCCTCGGCCACGCCGTAACGCTTCGAGACCTCTTTGGTAGTCAAGGTCTTCTTATCCACGCCATAAGGTTTGGCTGCGGCGGGCTGCAAACGACCGTCCCGGATAGCCGCGTCAATGGCTTGTTTGACCACACTCTCGATAAAGGCCGAGAGGTGGTTTCCACCTTCTTTCATGTTCACCAACTGCTCCCCCATTGCGTCCAAGCGCCATACCCCCAAACCAGCGTGTACCAGCAGGCCATGGCGAACATGCCCCATTGCCTGGGCCGTGCGCGCCATGTGGCGCAGATCCAAAACGGTTGCGCGGCCAGGGCGACAATAAAGCCGATGGTGGCCCAGCGCGGCGGGCACGTCCACATGTCCTGGCAGATGTGCAGGGTGCCGGGGTGGTTGGCCTGGTGCATGGCGATGGCCTTGGGGTCGTGGTTCACCGCCACGTCCGGGTCGCGCCCGGTGGCCATCCGGAATCCCTCGGATGCCCCGCCGCCGCCGCAGTAGAGGTCCACGTTGATGTAGGGGGAGGTCATGGCTGCCCCCTCAAGAAGTCCAACGCGAACCGTGCCGCGCTGCCGGTGACCAGACCAAGGATACTGGCGCCGCCCATCATAATAATCGCAGGCCAGTAAACCTTGCCGTCCCGGAAAGCCATCCACGCCCCAAGTGCGTAGAGGGCAACGCAAATGCAGATGAAGAATTTACCGGCGGTCATGCGGGCACCATCTTGTCCCACGAAGTCACGCTGACCCACGGGTTTAGTACCTGCCGCAGTCCGGGGCGCTTGCCGTAGATGCCATCCCAGGCGCAGAGAAATGCCTCGCGGCTCTCGAAGCCTTCGGCCTTGGCCCCGGCCTCGGTGATGTCCCACAACCGCTCGACGCGCGCCGCCGTCACGACCGTCTTGAACCTCGCGGCCTCGCGGAAGATGCCGTTGGGGATGCCGTGGCCCTCCTTGACCCAGGACGGCCACACGTTTGTTTCCTGCGGGTCGAACCGCTCCGGGAGGTGAAGGCCGCACCGCGCCTTGTCGGCAAGGTACTCAACGGTGAAATGCACGGACTCTTCTGCGCTCTGGCTTATGTCCACCACGCGGCCCGGCTCACGCAACCAGAGGCGCTGTCCGGGCAGGCCGAAGGGGAGCCTGGAAAGCGGAAGGGCCATGCCGCACTGCTGGCCCATCGAGCCAATGGGCCAGATCATGCCATCCAGGCGCGTGTGCCGGACCTCAGACGACCAATCCGGCTGCGGACTCAGCGGCCTTCTCGTCTCCGTCTTGCGGCCCAGGATAGCCGCCAGGGCCATTTCGGTGGTAAGTGGTAAGGGCCTCATGCGGGCACCTCCGCAGTCTGCATGGCAAGCGCCATCTCGATGATGCGCAAGGCAACAGCTCCGACCTGGGCGGCCTCGGCAATGACTCCGTGCAGTCCGTCGATGTCATCCTTGAGGACTGCTGCGGCGAGCTCGTCGCGCTCCCTGTCCAGCACGTCAAGGGCCTGGTCCAGGTCGTCAGCAAAGTGCGGGTACTTGAGCTTGGCGCGGCGCAACTGTTCCAATACCAGCAGTATGGCCTTAAGGTCTGGGGACTCCACCAAGAACTCTTCTGCTAACTGGTGTTCCAGTTTGGCGCAGTGTTTGGCGTAATTGCCCAGTTCTTTTTGTGCGGCTGCCAGGGCGGCCTCCGCCTTGCGCCTGCGCTCCACCTCGCGGTTGTTGTGCTCCTGCAGGCTGGTGACCTGGGCGCGGAGTTGGTCAATCTCGGCTTCTGCATTCCTGAGCTTGGCGTCGTCATCCCTCGCAGCTGTAATGTAGTCGCGGATAACACAGTACGGGCAAAAATCGCCGATATACACACTGTCGCAGTTCGGACAATGCTCCTGATGCCTATGGCTCATGCCGCTTGCTCCTTGCCTTCGTCCTGGCCGAACAGCGCGGGCGCGAGCTCATCGCGGACTTCCTGCCCGGTCACGTCCATGGTGGCGCCTTCCAACTCGTCAAAGACGTCCTCGTGCAGATCCGGCTCGCGGTTGGCCAGGTGCGCGGACACGTACTCAATGAGGTGCGCCGCTGTGGTGCCCTCGCAGACGTTGGCGCGCACGATGAACACGGCGGCGACTTCGTGCCTGGCGCACGGCTCGGCGGGCTGCTCGGCGCTGCGGTCGGGAATGGGGGTGATGCGCATGGCTTACCTCTCGGGCAGGATCAAACGACCCTGGCCGCATTCGCTGGGGTCATAATGACCGCCAGCCACTTCAAGTTCCTGCAGTGCATCGTCCAACTCGCCGTTGGAACGCATCCACTCAACGAACTGCGAGTCCTCATTGTCGCTCACGATACACTTACCGACCATCCAGACATCGGGCTCGTGCCCACAGGGCATAATGCTGTCGGCTCGCGTCTCCTTGCCGGGGATGAACACCCGGCGGCACTCGCGGCAGAATACCACAGAATGCACCTCCAGGTGCTCTTGCCCGTCGTGGGCCTTGGCCTTCGGCGTGTCGCAGGGCGCGGCCTTGGGCTTGGGCGGCACCATCGTTCTGGTCTTGTCGCGGTCGATGTCGGCCAGATCCATAGCCACAGGCGCGATGATGACCTGCTGCCTGATCACGCTTTTCTGGATGTTGTCCGCCGACAAGGGCACGTCCTCGTCCTCAGCGACTTCGAGCCGGACGTCCATGTGCTGGGGCAGCTTGCTCAACTCCTCAACCAGCTCGGCAACGTTCATTCCGCGTTCCGGTCCCATGGCTAGTCCTCCAAAAGAGAGTCGATTACGATATCTTTGCCAGCAGTCGTGTAGGCGAAAGCGTGAGGGCTGTAGCCGGACGGAAGGTCGCGACGCCTCTTCACCTCTTCTGCGCCAAGCACGTCAATCTCGTGGTGGGCTTCCTGGGCAAAGTCAGGGGCATCCCGCATGGCCTGGGCTTCATCCTCGGCAGCGACAACGATGTCCAGCTCCATTTGCACGCGGAAGAGCTTCATGGCCTACCCCCTGGCCTTGGCGGTGCGCTTGGCCTCGGTCTGCTCGCGGGTCAGCAGGCCGGATCCGGGGCGCAGGAAGTAGGAACAGCACACGCCGTCGCCGTGATTCCGGCAATGCCGGGGGCTCCTGGGAAAACACCCGCGCGGCTCACGGTTCTTGTGTCTCCGCGCGTAAAAGCTGTCGGGCTGGATCATGACGCCTCCTTCATGGCCTCTTCGGCCTGTGGTTCGATGCTGACAATCAGCATGCCGCTGGGCCCGCCGGTGACGGGAAAGGGCTTGCTGCGCGCGGGGTTCAGGCTGTAGCGGTCGAGAAAGCCCTTGGCGCTCACATACCGGCACCCACGGCCCTTGCCACGCTGCAAGGACAGAGCGCCGTGGCCCTCGTAGGTCGGCATGATGCAGACCTTGCCCGAGGACTTGTGCAGGCCAAGGCGCGCGTGGGTGTGCTCTCCCAGCTTGTGCAGACCCACTGCGTCGGCGTTGATGCACAGGTGGTTGTCTTTGGTGACCCAGATGGCCGGGTCCAGGGGCTTGTTCTTGCTGTCGTAGAACTCCCAGCCGGAGAGGTCAGGGGCTTCCTTGTGCTCTTCCATCGCTTCCTCCACCTCGGTGGCGATCATGCCGCCCACGATGGAGGCGAGGGTGGCCCCTGCCACAGCGCCCAAAGCCATGGTGCCGGGGTGCAAGGTCTGCTCGGAAGGCGTTTCTCCCACTCGGCCAAGGACAATGTTCACAAACCCACCACAGGCTGCCGGGCTCTCTGCGCTGTCGCGCAGCTCCTGGGCCTGTTCGGTGTTGATGAGCGCGTCGGCAGGGTCGGTGCCCATCATGGTCGGCGGCACCTTGTCGCCGTGCACAATGACTGGCGGCGCCTGGCCGGGCATGGGCTCTGCGGTGTCTGAGGGGCCGTCCGGCCCGGTGGTCATGGGAAGGTCCGGGCCGGACGGCTGGGGCGGGGAGGAAGGCGCGGCGTGCAGAGAGGGTGTGGAAGGCTTGACGGAAATATTGTTGGCGCGCGCGGCGAGCAACAGCTCCTCCGGCATGAGCTTGGTGATTTCGAGCAGACGGCCCCACTCGCGCCCGGTGGGGGTGATGCCCTTGGCGAGCTTGACCAGAAACTGCGACACCTTGGACTGGTAGGTGCCGATCTTCTTGGCCACCTGGTCCTGTGTGTCGCAGCCGGTGCCCTCCCTGATGAGCTGCCAGGCGGTCTTGGACCCAACACGCTGCGCCAGCAGGTGCGGGCAGTCGTCGTTGCAGCTGGGGTGCCGGTGCATGCGCTCCTTGCCGCTCTCCAAAGGTTCGGTCTTGTCGGTGAGCAGCGGGCGCTTGCGCATGTCCGCGCAGCCCTTGGCCGTCAGCCTGGCGTTGTAGGTGGGGCAGTTGAAGAGCGTGATGTCCATCACCGCACTCCCGCCAGCGCCTGCTGGTCCGTCTGCCGGGTGTGCTCGCGGATCTCAGACACGAAGTAGGCCACGGCCACCAAGGCCAGAGCCAAAAGCGTGGCGCGGATGATCGCCTCGGTGCTGATGCTGGCGCGGGTGCGCGCCCTGGGCTGCTGGTAGCTTGCTGTCGCGTGCATGGTGCCTCCTGGTGGTGGTCCTTCCCTCATTGCCGCCCCGGGGCCCGAGGCGGTGGGAGAGAAGGACTAGTAGCGCCTGGGACCCATGCTGGGACCGCCGGGCTTGTCGCCCTGGACGCTCGCGGGGCTGACACCCTCGCCAATGATCTCCACGCGGCCTTCGTCGAACCAGCAGGTGTCGTTGATCTTGCCGTCCTTGGCCTCGGGCGTGATGCCGAACTGGTTGCAGCCGTAAAGATAGGTGATCTCCGCAGTGATGATGCCTTCGAACCCTGTACCTTGTCTTTCGCTTTCTTGCCGAGCATGTGACCTCCCTTGCTTTTGTTCGATTTTGGGTTTGTTGTCGGTGTGGGATTGTTATCGCCCCACATTATCCAGGCCATCCATGTCTTTCTCTTATCCGACATATGATTTTCTCCTACCCGGCCTGACCCAGCAGAGCGGCCTGCTCGGCTTCCGGGGCTCCTGCCAGCATGGTGTACTGCGCGCCCAGGGGCACACGGGCGGGCTTGGGCATGTACTTGCGGCGCAGCTCGTTGACATCCAGGCCCAGCAGCATGCAGGCGGTTTTGTCGGCCCGCTCCACCTCCGGCCTGCGCTGCACCTCGCGCAGCAACAGATCCACGGCGCCCAGCAGGGCGTAGGGGCTCATTTCGCTGGTGGCGTAGGTCTGGGGCATGGGAACCTCCTTACTCTTCGGCCTGGCCCGCAGTAACGATGGGCCGCATGCCGCTTATGGCGCGCACCACAGTGGCGCACAGCCTCTGGAGCTTGCAAGTAAGCAGCTTGGCCTCCACGGCGTCGATGTGCCTGTCGGCCACGGCGCGTTCCCCGGCCAGGGCAACATCGCCGAGCTCGCGGAACATCTTGCCCAGGCTCATGAGCAGGGTCTCGCAGTCCATGGCGTCGAAGTCGTACTGCACGCCGCCAGCCTCTGCCTGGGCCTGGAGCCAGTCGAGCAGCACAGTGTTGCCCAGCACCACGCACAGCCTGGGGATGTTCGGCAAGGTCGGCCAGTAGCTGCCCTGGCCAAACAGGCGACCGGTGTTGCCCGGGTTCCAGCGCATCGCAGCGCCGATTTCGTCTTCCGACTTTCCGGACATGATGCGGGCGTGATGCAGGGCGTCGTGGAGGGACATGTTCAGGTAGTTTGTGTGGTTCATGGTCAGGTTCTCCCTCAAAACTTATCTTGCCAGGGCGTGCGAAAATTCGTACCGGCTGATCATGACCGCTCAGCTGGCCTGAGCCTGGGGCTCGTATTTGGCCAGGCGCGCGCGCAGCTCCTGGTTCTCGCGCAGCAGCTCGGCCTTGGGCCGCGTGGGCGGGGGCAAGAGGTCGGCAGGGATGCCCTGGTTCAAGCAAAGGTCGCGGAAGCTCGCGGGGATAGTATCTTGGTGGATAAGCATGCGGCTTACGGCCTGCTTGCTGATTCCCGACTCCTGCACCAGGGCGGTGTAGTCAAAGCTGTTTTCGATAGCCCACACCTTGAGCCTTTGTTGACGGGTCAACCGATTTGCGTGTAATTGCTGCATTCGAAATCTCCTGTTCCCAGTGGGAAAGTTCGTGGGAAGCGTTAAGAAGAGGTCTATTATAAAAACTCGTAGTCGTCAACAATTTCTCGGAGTTTTTTGTTAAAAATATGATTTCAGTATTTAGCGAAAGATTACAGCTTGTTATTGACAGGCTAAAAGTCGACCAAAAAGATTTGGCGGACTCTGCATCTATTTCAGCCCAAACGATAACAGGGTATCTCCGTAACGGCAGGCTTCCCAACCAAAAGACCCTGGCCGCTTGGGTGCAGGGCTATGGCATTGATGCCCATTGGCTGCTAACTGGCGAAGGAGAGATGTTCCCGAAGGCCGCCAGCCCGGCGGCGAGAGTCTGCAACCCAGTTGCTGTACGCATCGACGAGCTGGCTCGGCTGCTGGGTGAATCCGGCGTGGGCGAGTTGGAAATCATGCGCTCGGCCAAGGTCATGCTGGAGGGCGAGATAGCCAAATGGACCAAGGCCCAAGGGGGCTACTCCGTGCGCGAGCCCGCACCATGTGAGGCCAAGGCGGCGGAAGAACCGGCAGACTATCCTGCGACGAAGCAGGCTGCCGGGGACGATACCGTCTAATCCCCGGCAGCGGCCTGGGTGACGGCTTGGCGCGGGCGAAACTAGAGGTTTATGCGTTCCAGAGGCGTGAGTGAATACTCACAAGACAGAGGCGGACTCATGCACACATTCGAGCAATGGACCAAGGCCCAGGCCGTGCGTTTCATGATCTATCAGAAGAATCCCGCCTCGACGCAGCACATTGAAAACCTGCACATCGTCAGCGCCAAGGCCGATGGGCGCGGCAATTGCGCCCCCACGGCACAAACGACCCTGTGCGGCAAGGTTGATATCAAAGAGCTTGTCCCCTTTAATGGCCAATGCTACGAAGAAAAAAGCGCGAGAGAGGCAGCCTGCTTTTTTGGCCGGGGCTTTTGCGGCCAGTGCGCGGCCACGCTGTATGCGGACAAGCCCTGAAATACTCTGGCAAAGCGAGCCGGATCATGGAATTTTTTATCCTCTGGATCATCTGCGGTTTCGCGGCATCCTACGTAGCCAGGCAGAAAAACAAAAGCTCCGGCGCATGGTTCCTGCTGGGCCTGTTGCTTGGCCCCATTGCCCTTTTGATGGTCGGCTTTTCTCCTGCCGCGCCGGCCAAGGAACTGGAGCGTGACCCAGCTCAACGCGACGTATTCTCCGCCCCCATCAACTGCACCTGCCCTTTCTGCGCCGAAGAGATCAAGTGCGAGGCCATAGTCTGCAAGCACTGCGGGCGCGACGTGCCGCCCCAGCAACCCACACAGGACAAGATCGCCAAGGTCTACGCGAGCATGCTCAAGGCATACGACGGCAAGTCCGACAAGGTCATGGCCAGAGGCTACCTCGCGGCTCACGGCTTCCCCGAAGCTGAGGTGAAGCGCTTTTTGTCCACCCTTCCCGACGCCTAAATTTTCTCACAGGAGGACACCATGCGCCGCACCAGCATTGCCCCAGCGCTCCTTGCCCTGCTCCTGACTCTGCTTACCGCCTGTGCCCCGCAGCGCAACCTGCCGCAGGTGCAGGGCGGCCTGGTGGAAGCCGAGGCCAAGAAGCAGCAGGAGCTGGCCGTGCGCGAGTATATGGCCAAGCTGGACCGCATGGACCGCGTGGCCTGGGCCATCCGCTCCAAAAACGTGGACCTGTGCGGGGAGCACACAGCGTATCGCCTAGGCCTGAATCTGGCCGAGGCCGAGGACTACCCCAAGGATCAGCGCGAGATCATCCAGAATGCGCTGGGCATCCAGGCGCGGCCCACCGTGTACATCATCACCAGGGGCGGCCCGGCAGAGGCCGCCGGCGTGCAGCGTGGCGACGTGCTGTTGTCCGTGGCCGGGCAGGAAGTCAAAAACAAGAAGCACGCCCTGGAGCACCTGGATAAGGCCCTTGCCAGCGGATCATCAATCCCCATGGCCGTGGAGCGCGCAGGCCTGCGCCACGAGCTGAGCGTGCCCCCGGCCAAGGTTTGCGCCTACGATGTGTTTCTCAAGACCGACAACATGATCAACGCCTTTGCCGACGGCAGCAAGATCACGGTCATGACCGGGATGATGAAGTTTGTGCAGACCGACGACGAACTGGCCGCGATCCTGGGGCACGAGATGGCCCATAACACCGAGGGCCACATCAAGGCCAAGACGGGCAACGCCCTGCTTGGCATGCTGCTGTTCGACCTGCCCATAGCCATCCTGACCGGGGTGAACCCAAACACCGGGGGCCAGATCGGCCAGCAGCTGTACAGCCAGGAGTTTGAGCACGAGGCCGACTACGTGGGGCTCTACTTTACCGCCCGGGCGGGCTACGACATCGAGAACGTGGCCGACCTGTGGCGGCGTATGGCCGTGGAGAACCCCGGCGCCATCACCATGGGCAGCACCCACCCCAGCACCAGCGCACGCTATGTGGCGCTGGAGGCCGCGCGGGACGAGATAAAGGGCAAGGCCAAGGAAGGGAAGGAACTGAAGCCGGAAATGAAGGGGAAGTAGTGGTGGGAACGCCTGAGCATTTCGAGACATGCCTGCTGTGCCAGCGAGATTTCCACTTTGGCCACAACCGCTACGACGGGCGCTGGATTGAGCGCCTACGTGCCTACATCTGCACACCTTGCTTGCAAGGCAACTGGGACGGCTTGGCGAACCCGGAAAAGATTAAACGGCTGTTCGACCACCTGGACGAGCTGGGCATACCGCACCCGGAGCCGAACGCGAAAGGCTGGATACCGTTGGGCTGAACTCCAAGGCCCCGGCACCCCGGGGCCTTCTCTTTCAGCTCCCCTCCGCCTCTTCCTGACATTCCCGGCACTGACAGCACCCGGGAACGGCCTTGAGCCTGGCTGAGCAGATGGGCTCCTGACACGTGCGGCAACAGGCCACGCCGTCAATGTAGACCGGGCCCGGGCCTGCAGGACGCAGGCGGGCGCGGTCCAGGGCCTCGGCCCGGAGCAGCAGCTCCACGGCCTGGGCATTGTCGCAGATGTCAGCCACGGGCTACTCCTGGGGCGTCTCGGCCTGGGCCTCAGTCTGCGCCACGGAAGCGGCAGGCGCGCCGTTCACCGGGCGCACAAGGCCCAGGCACGACACGCAGATGTAGAACCCAAGACGGATGAGCAGCGGAGAAAGACCTTCCTGGGTGAACGGGCCGGGGGCCGAGCACTTGGGGCAGTACAGCATACTATCCTCCTAGCAGTGAAAAGATTTCCAATTCTTCATCAGCGTTGGCCTGCTGCCATTCAGCAGCCAGCGCAGCACGAATAGCCGCTTCGTTTTCTCCATCCTGGAGCAGCGCAACGGCCATGCGGTCCTTGAGTCCTTTTCGCTTGAGGTCATAGCTGGCGACGATGTCCAGGATCGCCGCTTCCATCACCGCGTCCGGGCCTGGCTCCACAATCTCCCCGCCGACGAACGGCCAGCCCGCCTGAACCTCCGCGCAACACTCCACGACCAGCGCGCATTCCTTGGGCCCAAGAACGGGCAGAGACTCTGTCGGCGTCGTGGTCAGGCCGTCAACAATTCGGGTGTACATCGCGCCCTCCTAGCTCAAAACCAGCGCCACACCGCGCGCGGCCTGAGCCTTGGCGTTGTCGGTTGTGATTTCCCAGAGAACGGACGTGCCGGGGGTCATTCCGGTGGTATCCACAAGACCCTTGAGCAGATAAACACCGCTGGAAAACTCGCAAACCTGCTCCAACGTGACGTAGCCGCTCCAAGTGCTCCCGCCGTCAAAACTCACGCGCGCCTTGAGGTCGGTGTTCAGCGTCACAGCGTCGGTGGGAGCGTGCAGGATATCGATCAGCGCGCTTGCCGGGGCCGCGCCAACGGTAATGGCCGTCGGCTTCAAGGTTATGCTTTGCGCACCGGATCTATATGTGTACCGCGACATGAACGGGCGGTTGTCATTCAAAACAAATGCCACGCCGTTTCCTGTTGCATCACCATAATAAAGGTCCGCACTCCCACTCGCATAAGATGTTGTGCTTGAGGGGCCATAGATGCCGATACGGTATGTTTTCCCATCGTTAGGGACAGCGTAGGGAGTGCTCAACGTCTTGTCCGCATACCCCCCGCCAGGGTGGGAAAAGCTTTCGCTGTGGACGACGTTCCAGGTTGATCCGGAGACAAACTTCAAAACCTTTACGGCAAGGCTTGCCGAAGAAGCGCAATAACACCCGATGACGGTGATGGTTGAACCATTTGGGCAAGCGGTAATACCTTTATCAACGGTTGTGCAGCTTGATCCAAATGTCCCTACGGCACTGGCGCCGGACGTCACGGAAATAATACTTTGGTTTGTGTATTGCTTTCCCGAGGCGTCGTATGTGGCATTCGTCTTGGTCGCCAGTTCGTCACTTTGGAATGTCCACAGATACCCCGAGGGGATAGGGCCGCTGGACTTGCTGTCCTGCCGCCAGTTGCGAAATGCCTCATAGAGCGCCATGTCGCGAGCAAAGGCGTCTGCCGTGGGTATGGCCGCGATGGCGGTGGCCACGTCCAGGGTGCTGGCCGCCTCTTCCGCGCTCGGGTCGGCGATGCTGCCGATCTGCACGCCTCCGGACCCGCCCACGCGCTCGTCGGTCAAGTCCGCGTTGGTGATGGCCGTGGTGTCCGTGGCCAGCAGAACTCGGGCCACAGGCAGCTTGCCCGCAGGGATGGCCGGAGCTTCCGGCTCTGCCGCCTCGTCGCCCTCAACAACGCTCACAGCCCCGGTCACGCTGTCGATGACCACGCGGTCGATGCGCGGGTTGGTCACCGGAGCGGTGATGGTCGTGGTGCTCTGCGCCGCAACCTCGGTGAGCGTGGTGCCGGACAGGATAGCCCCGGCCGCAAGAGCCACGGTCATGTTCGGCGTGTCCTGGGCATGGGGGGCAAAGGCCCAGGAGAGCCGCGCATCGACATTGCTGTTCGCGTCCAGGTTGGCCTTGTACTGCACGCTGGTTTGCGTGTTGACGTCTGTCTTGATGGGCTTTGCGGTGGGCATGGTCGCCTCCTATGTTCCGGTCACGGACCAGGCGCAGGTGCCGCCTATGTCCGTGCCGCTGGTGTCGTAGATTTTTACAAGCATCGAGGTTGAAGTCAGGTTCGACCAAACCCCATTGAGGGACTGGTTCCCGCTGGCGGACACGTTTGGGGTCGGCGTCGAATGGAAAGCCTGGGGGAAGGTGATGGTGGTGCCGCCGACAGCGATGACCGCCGTACCCTGCTGGGTCCAGGGCTCGCCGTCCGCTGTCAGGGTGGAGGCTTCAAGCGCGCCCGAACCGGGGGCCGGGTCGAGCACAACGCGGCCTTTGAAATAGCGGTCACCGATGGTGCCGCCCATCCAGGGCACAAAGGTGCTATATTCGCCGCCGGAGGGCTTGGTGGCCACCTGGAGCGACAGACCTGGCGCTGCGGCCTCACCCGGCCCGGCAAACCCGGCAGACGTGCCCCAGACCCGCGCGCTGGGCGAGTCAAACCCGCAATCCTGCTCAGGCGTCTCGTAGTGGCTGGCCTCCGCCGGGACCGGGCAGAATTTGTCGAAAGTGTCCCAGCCGTCGTCCACAGCAACGCCCTGGGAGTCCATGAG
The DNA here is from genome assembly GCA_018817515.1 of Pseudomonadota bacterium. Taxonomy (GTDB): domain Bacteria; phylum Desulfobacterota; class Desulfovibrionia; order Desulfovibrionales; family Desulfovibrionaceae; genus Humidesulfovibrio. Next base: position 22,290 of record JAHIUD010000021.1, on the reverse strand, counting down.
CAGCACGCCTGTGTAATGCCTGACCAGGCCCGTGAGGGCGCCCGGCCAGGTAGGATTCTGCTGCTGGCTCACGATGACGTTGGACTGGCTCACGGTGGTGATGTCGAAGGTCGTTGCGTTGGCGCTGTAGTTGCCGCTGCTGTCCTGGGCCTTGATGCCGACGGTCCAGTTCCCGGGCGGCAGGGCCGAGTTGGTGATGAGCGTGCCACGCGTGGCGCGGGTGATAAGGCTGGCCGTGTCCCAGACGAAAGAGCCACGAGGGCCGAAACGCATTTCGTAGCCGGACAGGTCCATGTCCGAAACCGCAGGCCACTGGAAGGTGCAGACAGCACCGTTCTGTTGCACGGAGAACGAGGCCACGTCGCTGGGCGGCTGGCTCTTGCCCAGCACCACATGGCCGGTGACGGACAGCCAGGAGCTTACAGCACCCAGGCCGTTGACCGCGCGCAGGCGCACGTCGTAGGCGGCGCCGTCCTCCACGTCGAGCAGGTAGGCCTCGGTGTCCGCTCCGGGCTGGGTCAGAGCGGGCAGCCAGGAGGCGTCCGCGCTTTTCTTCTGCTGGATCTCGATGTGCCCGCCGGAGAGCACAAAGGCGTCTGCCGGGGCGGTCCACGTGCACTTGAGCCGGGTCTGCACCGTGCCATCGCCCCGGATGGCCAGCACGTCCGTGCCGCTGGCGAGCGTCAGCGCTGTGGGCGCGGCCACGTCCCAGGGGTTGGCCAACAGCGTGTTGGGCGCGGGGTCGGCCTGGGAGCCTTCATCCGGGCTCCAGTCGTAGACCTCCGGGGCCTCCTCCTGCAACACCAGGTCGACGCCGCCCTGCTCGGACAGAGTCCAGCCCAGCACGCGGAAGGACTTGCGCACCCAGCCAAGGTTGGCGATGGACAGCGGCACCACGTCCCACAAGGCGATGGGCAGGGCCGCGAGATTGGCCGGGTAGTCCACGGTGATGCCCTGGTCGGCGCGGGCCAGGTCAATCCTGGCCAGGCGCTGGGCCATGACGCCGTCGGTTGTGAACGGCAGCTCCTTGTCCTTGTAGATGCGCTCGCCGCCGTCGCGCGCCTCGTACCCTGCGCTCAGCTGCGGCACGAAGTCCGTGGGCTGCCAGAGCTGGGCCGGGTCCACGAACGTTCCGCGCACGGCATTGTACAGCTCACGCTTGGGAGGCCGGGGCCTGATTTTGAGGGTGTCGCGCAAATCGGACTCGGTAAGGGCGCGGTCGAGCGGAACGCCAGCGCAGGCCGCGTGCAGGCGGTACTTGCCTTGCAGGTAGGGCATGACGCCGAGGCAAGAGGTCAAGAGCTGCTCGATGATGTCGATGGGCTTCTTGGCCAGGTCCACCACGCCGTTGCAGGTGTAGCGCGGCTGGCTCACCCTGGCGATTGTCAGCCCGGTTCCGGCGTCGGCCAGGTCCAGGGCTGTGCCGGCCATGGCCAGAGCAAAGGACGAGGCCAGCTTGCCTGCGCTGTCGCCCGTGCGGATCCAGAAGTAGGTGGTGCCCAGGCTCAGGCCCGTGGGCGGCGTGCCGGAGAGGAAGCGCACGCCGTCGCCCGTGTGCCAGTAGACCGGGCCGGAAGCGGTCACCGTGTCCGCCGTGGCGTCCACCGTGGCCGTGAGCGCGCAGGACAGCGTGTGGGTGCCGCTGCCTGCGTCGGTAAGGTCGATGCCCAGGCCGTAGCCCGCGTCCTCGCTGGTTGCCGCCAGCTTGCCCGTGGTGGCAGATAGCCGTATCCAGTAATAGGTGGTGTCCACGGCCAGGGGCGCAGGCAGCGCGCCCGTGCTGGTGAGCCGCACGGAAAGGCCCGTGGCCCAGGGCACGGGCTCGGACAGGGTGACGACATCGGTCCCGGCGTTGGCCGTCAGCGTGGCTGCTGCGCCCAGTTCCACCTGCTCCTCGCACACATTGGCGCTGGCGATCCAGGACTCCCAGTGCACCTCGTCCTCGTTGGCGTTCAGGCCATCGGTCCAGAGCAGGTAGTCCAGGATGCACAGCGCCGCGTTGTGGCTCCATGTCATCTTGGCCAGCGTGCCGCCCGTGCCGCCCTCGGACAGAGCGACGGCTTCTTCGCCGAAGACGGGATAGAGCAGCGTCAGGGTGGTTGCTGTCGGTGCCGTGCCCACCACATAAAACTTAGACAGCGCCGCGCTGTGACCGCGCACGAAGACCCAGTCGCCCACGCTCAGGCCATGCGCCGTGCCGGTGGTGATGACAGCCGGAGACGCAGCCGTGCTGCTGGTGATGGCGATGGTGGCGGCGCGTGGGTCATAGATATACACACCGCGCACCAGGCCCAGCACGCTCTTGATGCTGTTGGGCCAGGCCGTGGAGTCGTACTTGGCGCGGGGGTAGAGGTAGGCGATGCCCTGGCCCCGGTGCTGCACGGTCCAGCCCGGCACCTCGGCCACGAGGTCCGTGTCCGCCTCCTGGCTGGGCGCGCCCAGGTGCTTTTTGACGCGGTTGAAGCCGGAAATTCGCGAGTCCGTGCTCAGCGTGTCGTCGAACCAGACATCGCCGATCTCGGCCACCTCGCGCGTGGACATGGGCACGGCAAGGTGAAGGTATTCCTTGGTGTCGCCCGTGGTAGCCTTGAGCGCCAGGGGGCCGCTGACCTTGACCAGGCCGTATGGGATTTTGCGGCTTTCCACGCTGCTGCGTAGCATCAACTTGCGGTCCTGGGCCTCAGTTCCAAAGCTTGGTGCCTTCGACTTCGCTCCCCCGCCCAATAGCGCACCGCCGAGTGTACTGATGCCCATGCCAACGGCACCGGAGATCATTGTGGATGCGAATGCGCCTATGCCTGCTGGCAACAAGGCCGCTGTACCTGCGCTGGCCACAAGAGAAATGGCGGCGACAACAGCTCCACCCATGGCTACACCCTCCAGGCGCGCAACGCCTGATGCATGGGCAGCAGGGCTAGGCCGAGCGGCCCCTGCACGGCCACCTGCGCGCCGAGGCAGATGCCCAGGGCCGGGCCCTGCAAGGTCTCCACCAGGCAGACATCGCCGCGCTGGGCGGCCAGGGGCGGCACTTCTGGCATAGCAAGACCGGTGGTGATGCGCTGGGCGGTTTCTTCCAGGCCGCCACCGGCAAAAGCCTTGAGCGCGCGAAAGGCCCCGGCCTTGGTTTTGTACCGCCCGCGAAAGTGCGCGGCAGGGTCCACGCCCGTCATAGCCTGGACCATGTCGCAGGCGGTAAGGCAGCAGTCCGCCCCGCCCCAGGCAAAGGGCCGTTGCCGTGCGGCCTCCACCTGGGCCACAAGGCGCGAGGCCCAGTCGTGGCGGCGCTGCACGCTCATGACCGCCCCCAGGTGAGTTCCTTGTCCGTGGCCGGGGCTACGAACTCGAAAAACTTGTCGCCTGGACAGCGGCTCTGCTGCTCGGCGTCGGTGTAGCGCCCTCCGCGCGCCCGCGCCCAGTCGGCCAGGCGGCTTTCGATCGTCAGGGCCACCTCGGAGCTGTCGCCGTAGTCCAGGGCCAGGGTGTCCATGCGGCCCGCGAACACCAGCACCGGGTCCGGGATGATCTGGTGTTCCGCGTCCAGGAACGCCACCCAGATCCACGCCGGGCGGCCCTGGGGGTTTTCGCTCAGCACCAGGCTCACGCTCTCGGCCTGGATGCCGCTCATGCTCACAGTGACGTTGTAGGCCTGCTGCTCCGCGCCCTCCTCCACCCCGCTGACCTTGCCCAGGCCAAGGGTGGTGATGAAGGTCTCAGGCTCGCCGGTGTCCAGCTCGTCCCACAGCATGTCGTACGGTGCGCTGGTGCAACGCAGGGTGCCGGTGTCGAAGTCTAACCGGGCCAGGGCCACCAGGCGCACCACCTCTGCCTGGGCGGCGGCGGCTGTTTCTGCGGTGATTTCGCGTCCGCTCACAGCCAGGCCTCCACGCATTCAATGGACGTGTCGTGGTAGCGCACGCCGGACCAATCCAGCTGGCCCTGGCTGTCGTCGGAGAGCCGCATCACCGTTGTGGGCGCTGTGACTTCAAGGGCCGCGCCATTGGCCGGGATCCCCCGCAGTGGCGGCTCAAAAGTGATGGTTGCCGTTCCGGTACCGCTGCTGTTGACGTCGGCGGTGACGATCTTGAGTTCGCGCCCGTTGGCCGTGGCCACGTGGAAGTAGTCGCCTGCGCGCAGGATCAGCGCGGTGCTGTTCGTCCAGCCGCTGGTGGTCAGGCTGGCTCCTGTTTGCCCCGCCCCGGCCACTACGGGCGTGCCCGTGGCCACGCCGCGCGCGGGCAGGGCGTGCAGGGGCGATAGGTAGAAACGCCCGGCAGCGCCGCGCAGCCGCGCCACAAACGCTGTCCAGGGCCGCCAGTCGTCCTCGCGCATTTTGCGGTAGGGCAGCTTGCATATCCAGCGCGCGCCGGGCAGTTCCTGGGTCTGGCTGCTGCCGTTCAAAGGGCTGGTCCACGTCTGGCTATGGGGCAGCAGGTGCCAGGTAAAGTTGCTGGGCCGCACCGTGAGCGTGGGCCAGGCGATGGGGGTCACGCTCATTGGGGCCTCCCGGCCAGGCTCTTGGCGTAGCTGCCGCCTCGGCGGGCCTTGGCCTCCACTGCGGCTGTGGCGTCCTTCACCGTCTGGCGCGACATTTCGTCCACGTAGCGGCGCAGGCGAGCCTCGGTGCCGCTGTCCGCCCCGCGAAAGTCGTAACTGTTGTTGATGGCCACATTGACGGAGCCGCCGCCGCCAGAGCCGGAAAGCATGGCCTGGGTTTGGGCGGCGTTGTACACGTAGCCGTTGCCGTTCATCTCCAGAATCTCCGGGCCATCCTCCCCCACCAGCCAGCGCCCGGAGCTGACGCCGCCGCCGCTGGCACGCCCGCCGAGGATGCTCGCTTCAAGAGAATTGACAGCCGAATCCACCTGGGAAGAGCTGTAGCCTTCACTGGCCAAGGAACTGCCCCCGAAGCCGAAAAATTCGCTGATGTCGCCCATGAACCCGGTGCTTCGAATATAGCTGGCGCTCTGCCCCATCACGTCCTGAGCCAGGGCCCTGGCCATGGTGCTCTGGATCATGTTGCCAAACTTGGTCCAGCCGATCTCGCCGGTCATGAAGAAGTCGTACAGGCCGTCCTCCATGCCCTTGAGGCCGGAGGTCATGGCATCGCCCGCAACTTTTGCGGCGTTGGTCGCGTTGTCCACATAGGCGTCAAAGGACAGCTTGGCCCCGTCCTGCCACTCGCGGGAGGCCTTCATCTTCTCCCGCTCCACCCACTGGCCCACCTTGACCTCATCCGCGCCGGCGCTTTTCCAGGCCTCGGCCTGGGCCTCGATCTGCGCGGTCTTGAAGGCGGACTCGCTCATGGTGCTGGCGCGGTAGGCCTTGTCGAACTCCACGCGGGCTTGCAGGTCTTTCTTGAGCGCGCCCTCGCGTTCATCGGCCACCTTGCGGGCCGAGGCCAGGTCCGCGTGCCGCTGCTCCAGGCTGATGAGCTCGCGGTACAGCGGGTTGGCCGCGCCCAGCTCCTTGCGAATGTTGGCGTATTTGTTTTCGATCTTGACTGCGGAAAGTTCTTCTTCCGAGGCGCTGAGCTCGCGGATGTGCGCGGTGGCGGAGTCCACGGCCTTGGCGTAGTCGCTCTGCTCCTTGCGGGCCTTGGTGTCCTCCTGCTTGTTCAGGGCGGCCAGCTTGCGCGCTGTTTCCGCGTGCACGGCCTGGATCTTCTCGCTCCAGCGCTCGGCATGGGCGGCGTCCTTATCGCGGGCTTCCTCCAGGGCCTTCAAGGCGGCGGAGCTGTCGTCGACGATCTTCTGCCGCTGGCTTTCCTTGGTGCCGGACAAAAAGCCCTTGCTAAGCGACCCGGCCTTGCCCAGGGTCTTCTCCAGGCTGATGTCCTCATAGTCCTGGCGCGACTTTTCCTGCTGGGCCCGGACCATGCGGTTGATGGCCTCCATGTCGTCCGTGCCGTATTCCTTGAAAGCCTGGATCTGCTTATCGGTGTAGCCGTAGTTTTTGAGATAACGGGGGTTGGTGCCCAGAGCGCCCATGCCGGAGGTCAGGTCGGCCTTGATGCCTGCCTTCTGCATCCTGTCGAGCACCATCATTTCGTTCTGCTCGCGCAGGGCGCTGGTGACGCGCCGGATGGCGCTGACGACCAAGTCCGTGTCCATGAACCCGGCCTTGAAAAGCTCCCACTCCGTGGACATGCTGTTCACGGCCTGGGCCCCGGCGTCGGAGGCCTTGGCCGCCTCCTCGGCGGCCTTGCCGTACTTGTTGTGCAGCACGTCGGCCAGCTTTGGCAGCAGGTCGTCGGCCAGCACCTGGCCCTGCTCCAGCATCTTGTCCAGCTCGGCGGTGGTGAGGCCCATGGCCTTGGCCGACAGGGTGAAGGCTCCGGGCAAGCGCTCGCCCAACTGGCCGCGCAGTTCCTCGGCCTGGACCTTGCCCTTGCTCATCATCTGGCCCAGGGCGCGGAACACGCCGTTGATGTCATCCTGGCTCATGTTCAGCGCGGCGCCAGCCTCGGACACGGCGGAGAAAATCTTGTTCATCTCGCCTTCCAAGGTGGTGCCCTTGCCGGAGGCGAAGAAGTTTTTGGCCGAGGCGGCAGTCTGCTGGTACTGCATGCCCAGGCGCACGGACTCGTCGTAGATGAACTTGAGCTGAGCCGTGGCCGCTGCCGCCCCGCCCTCTATGGACAGGTAGCTCTTGGCCAGGCGGGTGTTCTCCACTGTGGCGTCGAAGCTGGCCTTGCCCGCGTAGATCATGGCCGCGCCAACGGCCGTGACGCCGCCGACCACGGGCATGGCTGCGGAGCCAATCATCTTGAGCCCGGTGACGGTGTCGCCGTGCTGCATGTGCAGGCGGCCCAGCTCCACGCGGGACATGCCCGCCGCCTTGCCGATGTTGTTCAGCGAGGCGGACAGGGCGGTCTCGTTCAGGTTGTTGCCGATGCGCTCCTGGAACAGCTCGCGCACGGGCTTGAGCGCTTCCTGGGCGTTTCGGCCCACCATGTTGACCTGCTGGCCAAGGCTCTGGGCGTTCTTGCCCACGCCCAGCATGGTGGCGCTGGCCAGGTCGCGCGCGCTGATGATGATCTGTGTTTCAGCGGCCATTGCGCGCCCTTTCCCGTTCGCGTTGGGCGGTTTCGGCCCAGCGGTCGAGCTGAGCGTGTTCCAAAGCCTGGAGCTTTTCGAGCATCGGTCGGTCCATGCGTATCCCCAAGGTCTTGGCCACCATTTCCACGGCCAGGTAATCCAGCCCAACCGCACCGCCCATGCCCACACGCCACTGGGTGCTGCAGCTGGTCCAGAGCTTCCAGGCTGGCTTGTTCCCCTGCGCCAGCTTTGGAGCACCCTGCATCTGCGGACACTCTGCGCACTCTTGCCCGCCGCCGCCGGTTTCCCGGCAGGCGGCGCAGTACTCTACTCGGTCTGGGTCGGTGCGCCAGGCCCAGACGGCGTGGAGTTTTTTACGGCGCCGGGGCCGCCAAAGGTGTAATTGATGGTCTGGTTGTACAGCTCAAAAACATCAGGGCGAGCCTTGGAAACGGCGTCCCACGTCTTTTTGCCGTAGTGGGTGGTCAAGAAGCCCTTCATGTACCCGGAATCCAGCTTTGCATTCTCGGCTGCCAGGTGCTTCTCGGACTCTTCCCAGCTCAGGGCCTTGAGTTCGACTTCCTGCCCGCTCACGGGCAGCGTGATCTTGATGGGAGTTGTGCTCATGGCTACTGCTCCAGGCTGTACATTTCGTTGCGCAGGCGGACGACAACGGACGAATTGGCCGCGCCGCTGGCGTAGAAGGGCATGAACTTGTGGCGCTCCAGCACGCCCTTGGGGCCGTCGATGGGGGGGGTGGTGCGCTCGTACTTGAGTTCCTCCAAGGTGACCTCCAGCTCGTAGCCCTTATTCGAGGCCAGCACGGCCAGGCTGCTGGTGGTGTTGTCGATGGCCTTGTCCACCAGGTCGGTGCCGGTGAACAGCGCCTCCAGGTTGCCCTCCAGGCCGAGCAGGCCTTCAGTGATGTCTCCGCGCTCGCCCGCCTTGTCCGGCGTGTTCAGGGTGTAGGTGTCCGTCTCCAGGCCGAAGTCCAGAGAGAGGCTGACGGTCTTGACTCTGTTGGAATAGGCCACGCCGCCCTCGGTAAGGGAAACGTCTTTCTGATTAAACTTCACGATAGGCAGCTCTACAGCGGCGGCATCATACTGAGTGGTGTCGTCGTCTTCGCCCGCGCCCACAAAGATCATGGTGCTGGACAGCACGCCCTCTCCACCGAAGCTCAGGTCCAGCTTGGACACTTTGAGTCCGCGATCAATGTAGTAGACAGGGATGGCCGGGAAAGCCTTTTCCGCAAGGATGCTGGGCATGGTATCGCCCACCTTGAAAACATGGTCGTAGAAGGCCGCCGTGGCGGTGGCGTCGGAGACGGTTTCCGCCGTGTTGGTGGCCGTTACTAGCAGCTCGTTGGCGCTGGTGCCGCGCAGCACGGTGTAGGTGGCGTCGTAGTTGGTGGTTCCGTCCACAACGATGCGCGCGCCGACGGGCAGACCGTGGGCGACGGCGGGCAGGCCGACCTTGCCCCCGCCAGCCAGGCGCACAACGCCGTCGATGACCACCTGGCGGGCCAGGCTCACGGTTTCATCACCCGCGAAGGTTTCCGCCGTGTAGGTGGCGGCGATGACCAGCTCGTTTGTGCTGGTGGTGCGGTCGAGCAAATAGGCTCCGTCGTAGTTGGTGGAACCCACGATGACCACCGGGGCGCCGCTGGCCAGGCCATGGGCCGTGCAGGGCAGGCCCACCTTACCGCCGCCTTTGTTCACGGCGGCGGCTGCGTTCAGCAGCAGGGAGGCCACCACAACGGTGGTGGGCAGGCCGAACATGCTGCGCAGGTGCAGGCCGTAGTTGTGGGCGTCCACCGGCACCTTGAGCGAGCCTGGCACGTCCACATTGCCCTGGCCCGGCTCCACAGGATCTCGCCTGCCGGTCAGGGTTTCGTCCTTGGTGAGGCCGACCGTTGCGGCCAAGGTGTTGGACATGAAGGGGATGCTGTAGCCCTTGCGCGAGCCAGCGGACGGCACGACGCCGAAGCTGGTCTCAAAGTCGATGACGGTTTTGCCCTGGTAGCCTTTGGCCTGAGTCATGGTGTCCTCCTGTTGGCCCGCGTTTTAAATGGTGCGGGGAATGTCGCATGCGTAGCGGATGTGCCTGATGAAGAAATACTCGCCCGGCTGGTCGTTTTCCCCTTCCCAACGGGAGGGGGCATAGTCCGTGTCTTTCAAAACGCTCAAGATCAGCCCCTCGAACAAGTCGAGGCTCTTGTAGCCGCGAGCCCTGATGCCGCGCGTGCCAAAAGTCTCGCTGGTGGTGTCGACCACGCCGATGGAGAGAACCACCTCGGGCACGGCCAGCTCTTCCTCGAAGCCGTCCTGGTTGCGCAGGGGAATGACCATGATGTAGGGCGTGTCGTTCTCGCCCAGGGCATTGCCAAAGCCGACCCCGAGCATGACTTGCGGGGCCTTGCCAAAGCGCGACACGCAAAAGGCCGTCAGCTCCGTGTCGGCTTCCAGGGCCTGGGCCCAGGCGTCGGCGATGTCGTAGTCTGTTGCCATGCGTTTCTCCGATTGAGCCGGGCTTGGGGCCTAGGCGACCTTGACGAATGTCCTGGCGTTGTTCAGGTACTTGAGCACGCGCGCCTCGATGAATGGCTCATAGGTGTGCCGCGTGAGCTGGAACACCGGGCCCACCAGCGGGCGGGCGGGCGTGACAACGGCCCGCTTTTTCGAAAGCTTGAGCCCGCGCACGCTGTACAGGCGGCGCATCTTGGCGGTGATGGGCGTCTCGAACCCGGACTGGAGCTTTTCCGCCAGGTGCGAAGACCGCCGGGACAAAAAGCCGATCTGGACGCGCATGTTGGCCTGGTTGCGCCGGTAGCCTATGGCCATGTACAGGTGGCCGAACAATCCGTCGTGCGGGTTGGCCGAGCGCGTGCGCCATGCGCGGTCGCCGATTTTGCGGTTGAGCCTCTTGATGCCCGCGTGCTTGGGCCAGCTGCCGCCCACGCCGCCCGCGCGCATGGCCTCGCGCATGGTCTTGCGCAGGTGGTAGCCCAGGGAGCCTAGGGCCTTGTTGACCTCGCCCGGAAAATTTCTGGCCAGCATGGCCATGTACGGCGCCACGGCGTCGTTGATCTCGAACAAGGTGCCGCCGGAGGCGTAGAACCGGTAGTCACGGCCCTTGATGTTCACCATGGGGACGAGGTCGGCCATCAGTACTTCCCCCGCTGATCGCAGGCGCAGAGGCATATCCACCACATGGCCTCGGGCCCGGTCCTGGGCTCGCGGCTGACCGCGCGCACGCGGTAGGTCAGGCCGTCCAAGGCGATGCTGTCATCTTTGGTCGGCTCGGCTGCCACGTCCGCTGCGCGCAGGCGCACGGCAGCGTGCCGGGCCTGGTTGCGAAACAAGTCCTCGGGCCAGCTTGCGGGGGCGTAGCCGAAGCCATGGTGCGAAACCACGGCCTGGAGCTCCACGGCCTCGGCCTCGGGGTCGCTGGCCTGGGGCGTGTAGGTCACGCTCTCGCCCTGCTGGGCCAGGATGATGGCGGCGATGTCGGCGAGGATGGTCATTGGGCCCACGCCTCCAAAAGCTTAAGCCTAGCCGCGCTCACGGCCTCCAGCTTGCGCACGTAGTCGCCCATGTCCCGTTCCCAAGTCAGGGAGTCGGCTACGGATGCGCCCTCTGGTAGCCCGGCGCGAACTCGTCCGGCTTCACCGGGTCGGCCTTGATCTCCGCTGGGATCAGTCGCGTTGGCGGCGGCGCGGGAACGAAGTCCGTAGAATGCTTCGTTGCGCAAGCCGACATACTCAGGGCCAAGCACACAAGCAGCAGATACAGTCTGCGCAACATCGTTGATCCTCCGGGTGATAGCCGCGCGGGCCTGGTCCAGCTCGCTGCGGGTGGTGATGAGCTTGGCGGACAACTCGTTGCCGCGCTTGGCCAGGCGGGCAGTCTCCTGCATGGCCTCTGCGGTCGCGTTGGCGCTGGCCTTGGCGTAATCGGCCTCAAGCGTCTTGAGCTCGGCCTTGCCCAGGGCCTCGGCCTCGGCATAGCCCCGGTGGCTTCCGTACAGGTAGCAGCCGATGGCCGTGAGCAGCAGGGCCACAGTGAACACAAGGGCCACGATGGCCGTGCGGTTGCTGGTGCCAGGGATGGAAGGAATAGATGGAAGGCCGAACATCACTGCACCCCCAGCGTTTGCCGCAACGAGTTGACGCGGTTCTTCCAACCCCCGAGGAATTTGCCAAGTTCTGGCTTGACCTCGACAAGGTTGTGGTAGAAGCGCTCCCGGCTGGCCAGAAGCCTGGTAGCGAATGCATCTTCGGCCTGCATGCCGTAGCAGATGCTCTGGATCCTGGCGCGAGTGCCCGGGCCGAACACGCCGTCTTCCGCGATGAGGTTGCCCGTGTAGGCGTTGCACACCTGCTGGGCGAGAAGCACCGAACGCCGGGCGCCGCAATTCACTGCGGCGTCGAAGATGCAAACGGCTGGATCTCCCGGCACATCATCAAGCGAAAGCGCGTCCCAGAAGCGCTGCCGAAACAAGCCCAAGGCTTGCACGGGGCTGAGCGCGCGCACATCGTCGGCGTCCACATCGCCGTCACCATCCACGTCGATGCCGATGTCGCGGAGCCAACGCAGGGACACTCCGAAGTTTGTTGCTCCCCCGGGGTCAGAGGGATCGTCGACAAAACCGCCTTCCCATTTCTGCACAAAGGCTGCGGCAATAGGCCATGCGCTGCTGTTCATCGCCCGCCCCCGAGCTCATCGAATTGCGCCGGGCTGGGCTGCCGGGGCTGCGGATGCTCTGAAGGCTGGGTCGGCGCATCAGAGAAGGATCCAAATGGCCGAATGCTCACCATGCCCCCGCTGTCGACGGCGGTGTCGCGGTAGGTGCGCAACCGCACCTGCAAGCCTTCGGGCACGCGCAGGCCCATGGCCGCAAGGTGCGTGCACACGCTCAAAAATTCATTGATGGCCACGAACATGACCATGCAGTCGCGTACATAGTTCGCCAAAAACGGGAAGCTCCGAGCCATGGCCAGATCAAGCATGTGGGCGCAGGCGATGACGATGACGTAGAGCACGAATTTGGCCATGCCTTTGCGGGCCTTGGCCGCAGAGAGAGAACTGCTGACCCAGGCCAAGTGCAGGCCCAAAGCAAAGTCCACGGCATAGAGGATGAACAACGCGAGCACAGCCACGTCCAGGCCGCCAAGCGCCCAGGCGAAGCAGCTGAGGAAGGTGGACCAGGCGGCCTTGAAGCCGAAGTGCTCGAATAGTTCCTGCATCGCTTCCTCTTTTGGTTTGGCCCGCCCCAGCCGAGTGGCGTAAGCCGGGGCGGGCCTGTGAGGGGGAGGTGGCGTTCCTCGTGTCGATTCTGTCAGGGCCGGGCTTTCAGCAGCTCGGCCAGCCAGCCGCTTGCGGCCAGCGTCTCCACGTTCGCTAGGGCGCCCTTCTTTTTGGCGGCGCGCCAGAGGTCGCGGTAGACCAGCTCCTTCTCGCGCTCCAGGGTGATGCCCGCCAGGACAATGCGCTCGTAGCCCATGAGCCCGCCCAGCAGGGCCAGGTACATGCCGCTGGAGCCGCAGGCCCGGTCGATGCTCATCATAACGTCCACGCCCGGCTCCAGGTCTTCCCCGACCACGCAAGGCCGGGGCTCCTGAACCATGCGGCGCTGCACCCAGCCCTCCAGCAGCTCCGCATGGAGGCTCACGGCCAGGTGCAGCACGCCGGGGAAGGCGGTGATGGCGTCGTTGCAGGCGGCCACGTCTGCGGGCGTGTGGGCCAGGAACTCCTGCGCCTGCTGCTGCCCGCCAGGGCCGGAGCCCAGGCAAAGCAACACAGGGTGCTTGCGCTGCGGCAGTTCGCCCTTGATGGTGGCGCAGATGTTGCCGATCATCCGTTGCATTGCCGGTCCTTACGCGTTCAGGTTGATCTGGACGACGGTGGCGGTGGAGCCCGCAGCGGCGAAGGCCTTGCCCGCGTAGATGTTGTCCGTGGAGGTGGCGGTGAGGCAGCCGGTGCCGGAAACGGCGCCCTGGGGATCGCCGTCGGCGTCCCAGTAGAGGTCGACGCCCTGGCTGATGGCCTCGCCAGCGGCCTTGCGGACCTCGTACACGCCCTTGATGTCAAGGGTACCGCCTTCGCCGTCGGCGATGTTGGCCACGGCCACGCCGAAGGTCTCGCCCACAAGCACGGGATCGCCGGAGGCGATGTCCACGCCGCTGGCGTTGGTGTAGGGCAGTCGGTCGCCCTTTTGGATTTTGAATGCCATGATGGTTCTCCTTGCGTTTTAGACTCAGTGATGAGCGGCCTTACGCGCCGGGGTTCTTGTAGAAGGGGCGGTAGTCCAGGGCCTTGGCGGCGGCGTCGATGCGCACCTTGAGTTCGATGCCGTCGACCTCGAAGCCCATGCGCTGCTCCATGTAAGGCGTCTTCTGGCCGTTCAAGAAGAACATCTTCACGGTCCTGCCCTTGGGGCCCAGCAGGTACCAGGCGGTGAGCGAGTCGTCGTCCAGGCGGGCGTCGTACACGCGGGTGAAGTAGTCGCCGAAGTAGATGTTGGCGAGGTTGGGCTTGTTGGCCACGCCGCCGATCTTGTCGGTTTTGAAGAACTGCTCCGCCACGCCCTCGATGCTGCGCGGGCCCAGGAAGAACGTGGGCCGCAGGTTCAGCCTGCGCTTGCCCAGCAGGTCCTTGTGCAGGCCCATGGCCTTCACGCCGGCGCCCAGCGGAGTCACGTCGACGGCGGCGCCGCTGCTGGCCAGGTTGGCGTGGCTGGAGGTGTGGAACAGGGCCACGCCGTCGCCCGTGTTGGCGTTGGCGGTCAGCGCCGCATAGGCCAGGTCGCCCAGGCAACGCTGCACGGCCTCGCCCATGTCGCGGGGCACGTCGGACAGGGCGCCCAGGTCGTCATTGAGGATGGACTGGCGGGTGAACTTGATGATCTTGCCGAAGGTAAGCAGGCGCGCCTGTTCCTTGGTGTCGGCGGTCTTGCCGTACCTGAACTCGCCGTCCTCGCGCACTTCCTCCAGGTCGCTCGTCTCGCCACGGCGCACCAGGTCGGCCAGCTTGAAGTCGGCCAGAGAGCCGCTGGTGTCGCACCAAGCCTCGTAGGTCTCCGGCTGGGTTTCGTACCCGGCCATGAGGCTCTTGTTGGCCACGTTTCCCAGGATGTTCGGCAGGTCGCTGGTGGTCATGGCGCGTCCGATCATTTCCATCACGTTGTCGGGCACGGGCTGGCCCGCGCGCACCAGGCTTTCGCGGCACATTTCGCGCAGGGTGTAAGAGGCAAGGCCGGTGGCGCCGGGCACGGGATTCTCCACTTTGTGGCCCAGGCGGATGGACAGGCCATCCTGCGCGGCGGCACGGAACTTGTCGCGCTCGGTGGTGGTCACTTCCACCTGGAAGCCGGGGGCCTGGGTGCCGGAAGAGCGGCCCTGCAAAATGCCCAGCACCTGGCGCTGCGCCTCGGCCACGCTGGTGCCGTCCTTGAGCAGTTCAGCGGCCAGGTCGCGGCAGCCGTGGGCCTCGCACAGAGCGGTGATCTCGGCGGTGCGGGTGCGTTCGTCGGCCACGGCCTGGCGGGTCAGCTCGTCGGGGTTGACGGGGGCGGGAGCGGCAGAAGCCGCAGGGGCCGGGGCGGGCGCAGCAGGAGCGCGCTTGGCGTCTTCGGCGGCCTTGACAATGGCGGCACGGACCTGGTCCTCGGTGGCGTCCTCGGGCAGGCCGAGCTCGCCGCGCATCTTGCGCAGGAACTCCTTGAGCATGATGTCTTCCTCCTGGTTGTTGGAATCCAAGGCCCTGGCCTTGGCCCTGTTGTCTGCCCCGATGGGGCAGGTGGACACTTCCTTGAGCTCCCATTCCGTGATCACCAGGCACGGCCCGGTGAAGCTGCGGCCACCGATGACGACGGTCTCGCCGTCGGCCACGGAAGTGGTGGCGAGGGGGCGGTACCCGGCGGAGTAGTCCGTCAGGTGCCCCTCGTCCGTCTTGGTAAAGGCGTCGTCCGCCTCTTTGACCTTCGAGTAGCGTGCAAGGCCAAGCTGGTCTGCGCCGTCGATGCGGAAGTCGCGCACGCTGCCGAGCACCTTGGAAACGCTTTCGCGACTGTGGGTGTCCAGCAGCGGCACCTGGGTCACAGGGCGGCAACCGGACATGAGCAGAATCTCCGGGACCAAACCAAGCTCCCAGTCCCAGACGCGCACAGTGTCGGTCTCTGTGGCCACGGTGATCTCAATGGTGCGGTTGTCCTTGTTGATGGTCTCCGGACGGCCCTCCGCATTTACGCGGAGGCGCAGCGACCGTGTGACCAATTCGTCTTTGTCGATTTTGCGAACTTTCATTGCAGCTCCTCCGTTGCGGCGTCAGCCGTGGGATCATCGGCGTCGTCTGGCGGGTCCAGGGCCGACTTGTCGTCCGGCGAGATTGCGGCGGGGTTGTTGGCCATGGCCGTCTTGACCGAGCCGAGCATGGCTTCGAAGTTGAGCCCCATCTCGGCGCAGGCCTGTTTCCAAGCCGAAATGTCGGACAAGACCTGGTCCGGGTCGCCGCCGCGCTCCATGATGTATTCCTGCGGGGAGCCCAGCCCGGCGCGGATGCGCTCGATGGCGGACTTGACCTCGCGCAGGGGGTCGACTTCCTTCATGCCGGGGCAGATCCACACGCCGCGCTGAAAGCCCCAAGGGTTGGCCCAGTAGCCGGGCAGGTCCAGGCGGCCCTGCAGCACGGCGCGGTCGAGCACCTTGCGGAAGATGGGCTGGCAGAAGTGGCGCACGTGGCGTGATTGGATGGGCGCGAGCTGCTGGGCGAAGTCGTTGCGGCCAACGCGCAGGCTGATGTAGCCCATGCCGTTGTAATCGCCGCTGAGGATTTCGTAGGGAATGTCCGCCGTGATGGCGATGAGCCGCATGATGAACTTGCAGAAGCTCTGAAAGCTTTCGCCGCCGCGCTGGTGGCTCTGGATGCTGATTTCCTCGCCGGGGTTCAGATACTCGATGATGGCGTTTTCCAGCATCTCCAGCGGCTTGTTATCGGCACCGGGGGTGACGCGGTCTTTTTGGAAATTATCGACGTCCGGCGTTTTGACCACGGCCAACCATTTGCTGGCCAGTTTGGCCGCGTCGATCTCTGCGTCCATGGTCATGGCCAGGTCCCGCGCGAGCATGAGCGCCGGGGCGAACGGGGTGATGCCGCGCATCTGGGCCGGGCGGCGGCGGTCGAGCCCGAAGACAACGTCCTCTGCCGGAACGCGCACGGTCTTGTAGATGAGAGTGTCTTCCACAAAGTGGAAGGCCAGGGGCGAGCCGGTGCGCGCGTCGTACTCAATGCCCTCGTGCACGAGGTTACCGTGCAGGGGCTTGACGTTCAGGCTGGCCAGGCGCTCGGACTCATACAGTGCGATGCCGGAATCGAGATAGGCCCTGCGCCCTTCGTGATGGGGCCGGAACACGGCAAAGCACTCGCCCTGCTCCACGTCCTGGCGCTTGGCCAGGGCCTGGAGCTCGAAGAAGTGCTGGCTGAAGGCGGCGGAGCCGGACACGTCCGCATCGTCCATCCAGTGCTTGAGCGCGTCCTCGATGCGGGTGCGGAAAATCTTGTGAGGCTTGTTGTCTGGCCCGAGCACGCGGGACTGGAACTGGATGCCCGCGCCCACCACGTAGGTTGTCAGGGCGTTGGCCGCGCGGGCAAAGGCCGGAAAGTCGCGCACCAGCTGGCGCGTGCGTTCACGCACCAGAGGCGCGGCCCTTGTGACCAGGGCGTTGACATCCGTGCCCACCGGGAACCAGTCACCCACCAGGCGGCCCATCTGGGCGGCGGCGTAGCGCTTGCGCAACTGCTGGGGACTGCGGCCCGAGGCGCGGAAGGCTTTTTGCGCAACGCGCAGGGCAAAGGCGAGGCGATCTAGCATCCGCGCCCCCCTTGCCCGGCATAGGTGCGCCTGGCGGGCGGACGCGAGGATTCCAGGGCGGCGCGCTGCTCCACGAACAGGAGCATGTCCTTGAACTCGGAGAAATCCCGGAAGGTGATTTTGGTGCCGTCGCATTCATAGGACTTTTGCGCGTGCATGCCGCTGGCGAAATCGCTCAGCAGCTGCTGCTTCAAAGCCGTCCATGTGGTGAATGCCGCCATCGTGCCTCCGGTAATCTGGTGCTACCGGAGGCCAGCGTAAGGCCTGTTTTTGGCGAATCTGGACTTTACTGATATTTACGGGCCAGGGTGGCAACATTCCCGGCGCAAGGTAAGTTTTTCCGCTTGACCTTACCTTGCCCCTGGCTTGAAAAGCAAAGCGCCCAGAAATCTGGTTGGACTTCGGCGCGCTTTGGCGGGTGGATTTGAGGCGGATTATCTCAAGCGAATGTTGACGCCGTCTTTTGCCTTCTCGGCGCAGACATCACACAGCAATATCTTTTCGCTTCCAAGCCTGAAAGCGTGGCAGTTGATTACTCGATGGTTCAGACTATCGAGTCGACCGACGGCAAACCTGAACAGCCCAGGTTCAAGGGTGACCTTGTTGAACTCGCAGTCCAGGTTGGCGCAGGCCTTTCGTGGTAGGCTGGCCTCATGCGTGGGCATCGGCACAGCGCGGTCTTGCTCCTTGTCCCAGTACATCATGGTTCCGGCTGGGATTAATGTTTCAGCCTCAAAAGACCAGAGCTTGATCGATCCGGTAATGGAGTATCCCGTTGAATTTTCCCAGGTCCGCAAACGGCTCATGAGCTCAAGGTCTTCACCCTTTGCGCCGATCTCTTGCAACGTCTTTCCAGAATTTTTGCACCGGTCAAGCAGTGCTTTGATGCGCACAATTTCCCCTGGTTCGAATATGCTTTCCATGATCTCCCCCTCTGTACGGTTCGTTCATATCCCCGATCCACAGCCTGGCGCAAGAGGTGCGGCGAGCCACAGTCAGCACCGGGGCAAAGCTTACCTTGCCCGCTCGCGCAAATACTCGTCGCGTGCGCCAGCCACTATCCTCTGGCGGCGCCAGTCGTCGATGAGCGACTTGTCGCTTTCCCACACGCCGCCGATTTTGCTTGCGGGCAGACCTTCAAGCCTAATCCAGTCCAGGACTGTCTTCTCGCTCCTGCCCACATAGGTGCAAATCGCCGTCATGCCGCTCAAGGCCGTGCTGCTTGTCGTCGCTTCGGCTACCATCTTGTACTCCTCCCTGCCTGTTGCTGTTGCTGTGGCTTTTTCACCTGTTGTTTCACTTCCTGCCCCGGCCTGGGCCGGTGCTTGATCCTGCGCACGTCCGCCGCAACAAGGTTGTAGACGCTGCAATCCCAGCCGTGGTTGGGCTTGTGGTCCGGGCAGTGCCACAGGCTGTCGTCGCCCACGAACTCTGCCGTCATCATGCGGGCCCAGGCCTCGGTGCAGTTGGCCAGCAAATGCCACGCGCCGGGGTCAGCCGGGGCGATCTCGAGCAGGCTGGACAGACGGTTCTTGTAATAGTTCACGTCCGCGCGCAGCAGCTGCAAGCCGCCGGGGATGATCTTCTTTTTGCCGCCCTTGGTGGGGTAGTATTCCAGCGGGGTGAAGTCGAAGGGCTGGCGCATCCTTGCCTCGCCCTTGAACGGGTACACGCGGCCCTTGTTGCGGCGCGCCCACTCGTACACTTCGTAAGTCTGGTGGCCCATGGCGTCGATGACGGCCAGCTCCACCACGTGCACGTTGCCCTCGGCGTCGGTGATGGGCTCGTCCCAGAGCACGGTGTCCAGGGCCTCGAAGGTGGTGACGAACCCGGCGCGCACCTGCCAGGACTCCTGCTCCAGCCCGTAGCCCCAGGCCCGCACCTCGTACTGCCAGCCGTTGTCCTGGGTGTCGATTCCGGCGGTGATCCCGGCGATGCGTTCGCCTCCGGGCACGGTGCCCTCTGGCCGTTCGTCGCGCAGTTTCAAGATGCGCTCCTCGGTGCGTTCCTGGTGGAAGTCGACCCAGGGCTCAGCCTTGATGCCGTTCATGAAGTCGCGCATCTCCACCTTGTCCGCAAGCCCGCGCAAAAACTGCGCCGCGCATTTGGACAGCGAGACAAAGGGCGATATCCAGGCCGAGATGTGAAACCCAACCTTGGCCGGACGCTTGAGGTTCAGGCTAGCCATGAGCTCATAGCCTTCCTCGTCGCGCCACTCGCCCAAGCGCACGGCCTTGTTCCGCAGGGCGTCGGTCCACTGGCCCTGGCAGTGCTCGCACTCGTACCAGGCCAGGCGGTTGGCCTGGATGGTCTCCGGGTTGCGCTCGTCCGCCGGGAACTTGATGCCGCCGGGCCGGGGGTCGTCCGTCTCGCCGCCGAAGCGCATGAGCTGCCAGCAGCCGCACAGCGGGCAGCGCACCCAGTAGTGGTAGATCTCCTGCGCTTCTTTCTTGAGCGCCTGCCAAATGGCCCCGGACTCAATGGTGGGCGTGCTGATCTTCCATTCCTTGTAGTCGTCCTCATAGGTTGTGGTGCGCTTCTCGGCCAGCAGGATTGGGGACGTCTCTTTTTTCCCCGGCGGCGGGTACTTGTCGATCTCGTCCAACACCAGGTACTTGATGGGCTTGTTGGCCAGGCCTGCGGCGCTGCTGGCCCAGGCCAGGTAGATGGCCATGTGCTGCAGGTTGATCTCCAGGGTGGCCATGTCGTCCTGATAGCCCGTGGCATACTCATTCAGGCGCGGGGTGTCGGTGATCATCTTCTGGATGCGTGCCGTGGAGTTGTGCCGGGCCGTGATCTCGTCCGGGTAGACGTACAGGGCGGGCGCCGGGTCGCAGTCGATGGCGTAGCCGATGCAGTTGTTGACGGCCTCACTCATGCCGACCTGGGGGGGCTTGCAGCAGATGACCACGCGCACGGACGGGTGCCACGAGGCGTCCATGATGCCGGTCAGGTATGGCGTGGTCTCGTTGCGCCACGGGCCCGGGCGGCTGGACATGGTGACCACTCTGTGCTGCGCGGCCCAGCGGGAGCAGCGCATTCCCCGGCGCGACTTCCATACCTTGCGCTCGCCCTGGTAGAGCTTGACCTCGCGGCGCACGGGCCAGCCCTCGGGCCGCATGGAGGCCGGGAGGGTCAGCACCACGGGGCCGACGGGGATGTGGGCCAGGGCGGCTGGCTGCGGGGTCAGGAGCACTGGCCGGCCTCCTGTTCTTGCGGCCAGGGGATGGGCTTGCCGTAGTGGTCGAGCGGCGTCACCTCGGCGCAGGGAACCCACCCCACCCCGCCGGACATGCAGATCATCCACTGGCCGCTGTAGGCGCGGATGGGCGAGGACTTGGCGAAGCACTGCACGGCGTGGGGCAGCGCGTCCAGGTCTGGGTCCGGCAGGGGCGCTTTCCAGCGGCAGCGGGAACCCTCGTGCAGCAGGGGATGTGGCGCGGGCTGGTTTTCCAGCGGGTTGGCCTGGCCCAGGATCTCCGCGCCAAGCATACAGAGCACGTCGGGGAGGTGGTAGAACACAAGCCCGGACTGACCCTCCGGCACGAACCTGCCGCCGTGGATGCCGCCCTTGCGCACGCGGTGCACGCCCGGCCCGGCCATGGGGTCAGCCCACTGCTCGGACGCGAAGAGTTCCAGCTTCACGGTGGGCTTGCCTGATTTTTTGAGCAAGATTATGGTTTCTGCTTCGCGCTGTTCTGCCATACTTTTCGGGCAAGCTAGCTGCCCGCCTCCGTGGTCATCGACTTGATAGCATCGATCAAAATCTCCCGTGTCCCTTCATCCTCCGCCTCTTCCTCCGGCCCATCGAACACCAGCACCACGCCGTCAGCCCTTGCGTAGTCGTCGAGCACGCGTTCCAGGCCTTCCAGCACCACTCGCAGCAGGTCGGGGCTGCGGCGCGGATCACCCCCCACCAGGCTGACCCACTCGCCAACACTGCCAGTTGCCTGCTGCTTCAAACCCGTCTTGAGCATCACGGCGCGGGCGGCCAGGTCCTGGGCAACGGTGTTTTTCAGCACCCACTTACCCTCCTCCACCTCGCGCTTGCGCCTGGCCAGCAGCGTCTGCTCGCGCAGCAGTTCCTCGCGCGCGCTCAAAAGCTGGCGTTGCTGCACCGCCGCATTCTCGCTCTTCTTAAGCCCGGTCGCCTTTTGCTTCAGGAATGTTTCGGCGTATCTCTTAACAGCGTCCCGGGTGAATATTCCGTCGCTATTCGGGCGTAGCTTTCCTTCGCTCCTGTGGCGGTAAACGCTTTTCGTACCGACGAACCCCTCATCTTCGATGTACCGGATAACATCCTGGATGCTGGTGAAGCCGCCGGGCGCGGGGGGGGCCTGGGTTGTGGCGGTGGTCATACAGGAAGCTCCCCAAAAATGATTACGTGAGGAAATGCGAAGCTCACCCACAGGTAATTGTTAACTTCAAAAAAATATGGGTATATCCAATACATATGCACTTCAAAATCAATGCAGCACCAAAAATACCGGTTCACTGCCCCACCCCCAATATTTCCGCCGTCACCTCATCCCGCCCCTGGTCCCTGAGCCAGGCGGCCAGGTCGTCGGGGATGAGGTAGATGATCTCCTCCAGCGCGCCTTGCGCCGTGCCCTCGCCAGCATGGGGCAGCAGCAAGCCCCCGCTCTCCGGCTTGCGCAGGGTGATGCCGTGGGCAGCCATGTGCCGCGCCAGCCGCCCGGCCACCGTGGCCAGGTGCGCAGGAACATCAAGCCGCGCGCACCCCTCAACCACCACACCAACAGCGCATGGTCCGACGGTCGCCACAGGATACACCTCAAGACGCATCACAGGAGGCAGCCCAGCGGTCACCCAGGCCGCAATGTCGCAGCCCTCGTGGTAGGCATCGCCGGGATCTTTGCCTTGCGGCACAGGCCAGCGCTCCGCGCGTGGGTACCGCTCGGTCCACCAGCCGTACACACGGCGAAGGTTCACGGCCTTCTTGGGGTCGGCGTCCATATCCACCGGCTCAAAGTCCAGGGCCACAAGCACGGCCAGGGCGCGCTCGAGCAGCTCGTCCGTGGCCGCGTCGGGCTTGTGGGCCAGGGAGCCCAGGGCAACCCCGCCGGCCTTGTGGCCGATCTGCTCGGACACGAGCATGGCGTCGAGCTCCGCCTCCACGACGACAAAAGCCTTGGCGCCGGGGTCGGTGACGAGTGTGTGCCGGGTGGATCCTGGCAGCACGATGTATTTGCTGTCGCCCTCGCGCAGGTGTTCCTTGGGTCGGCGCACGCGGATGCGCACAGGGTTTGCCGTCTCGCCCGGGGCGAACACCGGGATGACCAAGCCACGCGGGATCCACAGCTTCTTGGGCGTCTTGCCGTCTTCCTTCAGATCCTCGGGCAGGCCCCAGGTGGCGCGCGGG
>JAHIUD010000020.1 GCA_018817515.1 Pseudomonadota bacterium | reverse complement strand
GTCACCGGATCGCGGTCAGCCTCGCGCAGGATGCCCACCATCTGCTCCTCGGAAAATCTTCCCTTCCTCATGGCTCCCCCTTCTTCTCTGGGGGTCACTCTCTCAAGTTTCAGCTGGTCCGAAAAGGGGCAGGCAGGTCATTCCTAAGCGTATGGCAATGGTTCTGGGCCTCTGGGAATAGCCCAGCAAAGAAGAAATCGCCCTTCTCTGTAATCTGAGCATACCCAAGAGGGGCATAAAATCGTGGCTCTTTGATTAAGATTGAAGAGCCAGCGTCAATGAAGGTCTGTAG
Organism: Pseudomonadota bacterium; assembly: GCA_018817515.1. GTDB lineage: Bacteria > Desulfobacterota > Desulfovibrionia > Desulfovibrionales > Desulfovibrionaceae > Humidesulfovibrio. Next base: position 32,894 of record JAHIUD010000020.1, on the reverse strand, counting down.
CGTTTTTGTGTCAATCATTCCGAGCACCTACTTTTCATAACGTTTTTAATCCTTCGACCGTTAAACCTGAGCCAGTAATTTCATTAGGCTCCTAGCCGCCCGTTGTTACCCAAAGATTTCATCTGCTGATTGAGCGGCCTTACGCAAAGTTTCATCGGCCAAATGCGAGTAACGCTCAGTCATCCTAATGTCTTTGTGGCCCAAAAGTTTCTGCATCTGGTAGATATCCACCTTGCCAGAACTCAGAAGACGGCTTGCAAAGGTATGCCTCAAATCATGGGGGCGGGTTTCCTCTGGGAGATTCGCCCTCTTTTTGATTCTAAGCCATATTGAACGGTAGCATATGCGCTTACCCGCCTTGGTTGTAAAAACGAGCCCTGAGCCCTTTACAGAGAGTTTTAGAGCATCTTGAAGAAGGGCTTTCACGCCAGGGCTCATTGGGTAATTCTGGGCCTGATTCCTCTTCTTGCTCTTGACGAAGAAGCGTATGAAACAATCGTCAAAATCTACCCTATCCCAAGTAAGGCCAAAGACTTCCCCAGAGCGTTTGCCCGTCATAAGGCAGAGCTTAAAGGCCAGGGCAACACTTCTATTCCCCCAAGAGTCTAAAACCCCAACCAGACGCTTTACAGCGCCCGCCTTCAAGTCATTCGTCATCTGGTTGTCAAAGCTGGGCAGAGTAACCCGGTCAAACGGGTTAGCGCCTTGGTAATCGCACTGTTCGATGGCGTAGGAGAAGAGCCGCCCAATCAGTTTAATGTAGCCTGTTGACGTCCTGATTGAGATTGTCTTGGTCTTATCAGGCTTATGCCAGGGTCTAGGCTTCCTAGGCTCTGTTTGCAGAGTTTGAAAGAAAGCCACAATATCATTAGCTGAAATCTCACTAAGCGCCCTGTCTCCAAAGGCTTCAGCCAGACGATTGCGCCAGATGGATTCATAGCTATCAGGGTGTTTGAGGTTTGATTTCGCCCATACATAGAACTTCTCCCAAACGTCTTTGAGAGTGAGCCCCTGTAGTTCAGGCGATTTAGCCTCCGGTTTGTTGCCAACGGTTTTTGTCAACTGCCGGGGCCTTCCGCGCTGCCGAACCTTCTGCGTTAGCTCATCTTTTACGCCATACGCCTCTTCAAACTCCCTGGCTTCTTTTAAACTCCCTAGCGTTGCAGTTTTCCACCGCCCAGCGACCTTCACTCGCACCCTGTAGGCTGGATTCTCTCTGGTGAATGATTCAGCACACTTACGGCACTGCTTCGCCTGGGTAGGACTTTCCGAAAAACAACGCACACAATACCTTGAAATTGCCATGACTTACCCACATTTTTTGCGGCGAAAGTTGACAAATAAGTTGACAACAAAGTTGACAACAAACGCCGAAACGAAAAACAGGCATCTAGGAGTTTTCCTAAATGCCTGCTTTTCTTGTGGATTAAATGGTGGGCCCGGCAGGATTTGAACCTGCGACCTACGGATTCGTAGTCCGGCGCTCTATCCACTGAGCTACGAGCCCTCGCGAGGAACGAACAATTAAGCGGTACGGCCCGCGCCGTCAAGGCTTTTCTGCGGGGCTCCAGACGAAAACCTCGGTCAGCCCGCTGAGCAGTTGGTAGCGCAGGCCGCGCAAGCGCAGCACCAGCGCCCCATCGGCGGCAAGAAAGTCCCCCAGCTCCGGGTGCCGCGCCAGAAGCGCCCGGCGGGCCCCGGCCTCGTCCGCTGCGGAGGCAAAGGGCACACACTCCGCCGCCACCGTCAGCGCCAGGCTTGGCGAGCCGCAGGCCCTGCCGCCCCGATCATCCAGAAGCAGGCTGGCGCGCGGGTTGGCCTGGAGGTTGGCGTATTTGCGCGTGTCCGCCAGGGTGGCCAGCCAGAACTCGCGCCCGTCCGGCGACGGGCAATAGCTCATGAGCGAGGTGTGCGGATAGCCTTCCCTGCCAGCGCAGGAGCAGGTGGCCAAAACCAGGTGGCCCTGGGCCTGGACAAGTTCCGCGATTTTCTTCAGCATCACGCCTCCGGGTACGAAGGGTTGCAGTCTTGCCAGACCCTACGAAATATCGCCCAGCCCGGCAAGCCGCCACCCAGCGCAAAGGAGCCTTTCACCGTGACCACCGCCGCCAATGTATTTGACGCCGTGAACGCCCTGCCACCGCTGCCCGCAGCCGCGCCGCTTTCGGACAAGCTGGCCCGCAGCAGCGAGGTGCTGGCCGCAGTCCTGGCGGACTCTCCCCCGGCGCGCGTGGCAGTAGCCTACACCGGCGGCAAGGACTCCGGGGTGGCGCTGTTCCTCTGGAGGCAGGCGCTGGAACGGGCAGGCCTGGCCCCGCTGCGCGCCATCTCCATCGACACGGGCGTCAAGTTCGCGCAGGTCATGGACCTGCGCGACCGGGTCTGCGCGGACTGGAGCGTGGCGCTGACCATCGCCCGGCCCCAATTCGGCCTGCCCGGGGCGGACCTCAGCACCTACCCCGTGGCCGTGGACAAACTCACCTGCTGCCGCGACCTCAAGATTTTGCCGCTGTGCCGGGCCCTGGCCGACACGGACACCCGCGCGCTCTTGACCGGCATCCGGCGCGACGAGCACCCCTCACGCCATGACCGGCCCTACGCCGAGCTGCGCGCCTCCACCGTAAGCGCTGAGGGGACATGCCCCGAACATTGGCAGGTGAACCCCCTCCTGGACTGGACGGAGATGGACATCTGGGCGTTCATTACGGGCGAGGGGCTGCCCTACTGCGAGCTGTACCATGAGGGCTACCGGTCGCTGGGCTGCGTGCCCTGCACCCGGCCTGCCAGAACCGATTCCGACGAGCGCGCTGGCCGCGACCCGGACAAGGAGCGGCAGTTGGAGACGCTGAAGAGCTTGGGGTATTTTTGAGGGTTGTCGGCTCTGCAGCCCGCTTGACAGAGCGGGAATACAGGCTGATCAGAAATGGAGAGATGCACGGCGCAAAAATAGTTCAAGGCCAAAACGTACTTCTCGTACGTGAGGATTTGAACTTTTTGCGGCAACGCAGCAGATTGCCGTTTTTCAATAGCCTGCTAGGCCTTGCCCACCGCTTCCAGCACCGCGGCCTTGATCCCGGCCTTGTCGATGCCGACCTTGGCGCGCAACTGCTTTGAGGTGCCGTGCTCCACAAAGGCGTCCGGGATGCCCACCCGCTTCACCGTGCGGCCAGCCAGCATGTCGTGGTCGGCCAAGAGCTCCAGCACCGCCGAGCCGAAGCCGCCCGCCAGGCAGCCCTCCTCCACCGTGATGATGCGCTGAAAGCGCCCGGCCAGCTCCAAAAGCTGCGCCTCGGGCAGGGGCTTGATGAACCGCGCGTTGAACACCGCCACGGACAGGCCCTGTTCCGCCTCCAGTTGCTGCGCGGCCTCCAGCGCCGGATACACGCGCGAGCCCAGGGCGATGAGCACGGCGTCCGCGCCGTCGCGCAAGAGCTCGCCCTGGCCGATGGGCAGCAGCTCCAGGGCCTCCGGGGCCGTGGGCACGTCCGCGCCCGGACCCACGCCGCGCGGGTAGCGCACCGCCGCCGGACCGGGCTGGGCCAGGGCCGTGGCCACCATCTGGGCCAGCTCGGCCTCATCCTTGGGCGCCATGAACAGCAGATTCGGCACGTGGCGAAGATACGCGATGTCGAACACGCCGTGGTGCGTGGCCCCGTCCTCGCCCACGAGCCCGGCGCGGTCGAGGAAGAAATTCACGTTCAGGTTCTGCAGGCACACGTCGTGGACAATCTGGTCGTAGGAGCGCTGCAGAAAGGTCGAGTAGATGCACACGGCGGGCTTGAAGCCCTGGGTGGCCAGCCCGGCGGCGAAGGTCACGGCGTGGGGCTCGCAGATGCCCACGTCCACGAAGCGCTCCGGGTGGCCCTGGCGGAAGCAGTCCGTGCCCGTGCCCTCGGGCATGGCTGCGGTGATGGCCACGATCTTCTCGTCGGCATCGGCCAGGCGGCACAGGGTCTCGCCCAGAACCTCGGTGTAGGTCTTGTTGCCGCTGCCAAGCTTGGCCGGGGCCAGGCCGGTCTCGGGCTCGAAGCTGCCCACCCCGTGGAAATACGTGGGGTTGGTCTCGGCTGGCTTGTAGCCCCTGCCCTTCTTGGTCAGCACATGCACCAGCACCGGGCGGTCCATGCCCTTGGTCTGCTCGAACACGTCGATGAGGCTGGCTGTGTCGTGGCCGTCGATGGGCCCGACGTAGGTGAAGCGGAAGGCCTCGAACAACATGCCCGGCGTGAAGAAGGTCTTGAGCGAGTCCTCGCTGCGCCGCGCGTACATGGCCAGGTCCTTGCCGATGCGCGGAATGGCCGCCAGCCAGGACTCGAACTCGCGCTTGAAGCGCTGGGGCGCGGGCCGGGAGAGCTTGCGCGAGAGGAAGCTCGACAGCGCGCCGACGTTCTTGGAGATGCTCATCTCGTTGTCGTTTAAGACCACCACCATCTTGCGGCCCATGTCGCCCGCCTGGTTCAGGCCCTCGTAGGCCAGCCCGGCGGTCATGGAGCCGTCGCCGATGACCGAGACGACCTGGTGATTGAGCCCGGCGAGATCGCGGGCCATGGCAATGCCCAGCCCCGCGGAGATGGACGTGCTGGAGTGGCCCACGCCGAAGTGGTCGTAAGGACTCTCGCTCAGACGCGGGAACCCGCTGACGCCGTCCAACTGGCGCAGGCTGCCGAAGCGCGCCAGCCGCCCGGTGAGCAGCTTGTGGGCATAGGCCTGGTGCCCCACGTCCCAGATGAGCTTGTCACGCTCGAAGTCAAAGGCCTTGTACAGGGCCAGGGTCAGCTCCACCACGCCAAGGGACGGGGCCAAATGCCCGCCGCCCTCGGAGCACTGGTCGATGATCACGCGGCGCAGGTCCACGGCCAGATGCGCCAGCTCGTCCAGACTCATGCGCGCCACGTCAGCCGGGCCGGTCACCCTCGCCAGGAGGGAAGTGGGAAGAATGTCAGTCATGTGCAATGGTCCTTCAAGCGCTCGGGCGCGGGGTCGTCCTGGCTGTCGCCGCAAGTACCGCCATGGGTGCTCAGTTGACCCGCTCAACAATGTACCGGGCCAAGGCGCGCAGGAAGTCCGCCTCGTCCCCGGTGTAGGGTGTCAGATTCGAAATGGCCTCGGCTGCGCGCTCGGCCGCCAGCAGGCGGCTCTTGTCCAGCCCCAGGAGCGACGGATAAGTGGTCTTGCCCTGGCGCTCATCGCTGCCTGCGGGCTTGCCCAGGGTGGCGGTGTCGCCCACCACGTCCAGGATGTCGTCGGCAATCTGGAAGGCCTGGCCCACGGCGCAGCCATACTCGTGCGCGCGCCGGACATCATGCAGCGTGGCCCCGGCCAGCACGGCCCCGGCCACGCAGGCCACGGTGATGAGCGCGCCGGTCTTCCTGGCGTGCATGCCGCGCAGCTCCTCGAAACTCACGCCCTGCTTGGCGGTGAACTCCATGTCCAGCGCCTGGCCGCCGACCATGCCGCCCGCTCCGGCGGCCACGGCTACGGCCTGGGCCGCTCTCGCCACGCGTTCCGCCGGGATCTGCCCCTCGCCCGCGCAGGAGAGCATCAGCGCGAAGGCCTCGGTCAACAGGCCATCGCCCGCGAGGATGGCCGTGGCCTCGTCAAATTGCTTGTGGTTGGAGGGCTTGCCCCGCCGGAGGTCGTCGTCGTCCATGGCCGGCAGGTCGTCGTGGATGAGCGAATAGGTGTGGATGAGCTCAAGGGCGGCGGCAAAGGGCAAGGCGCGGCGGCCCAGGCCCGTGCCCGCTCCGGCCATAAGCCGCACGAAGGAGAGCACCAGCACGGGCCGCAGGCGCTTGCCCCCGGCGTGCAGGCTGTACTCCATGCTCGAAAGCAGGCGCTCGGGAATGTCGCGGCCCTGCAGGCAGTCGGCGAGGTGGGCCTCGATCTCGGCGGCGCGGCTGGCCAGGGCCTGCTTGACGTTCAAGGTATCCGGGGCGCTCATTGGCCGCCGCCCCCGGTGCCGTCTCCTGGGGCATTGCCCACGGGATTTCCCGCGTCCAGGGCGGCAAACTCCTTGAGCAGCCCCTCCTGCACGAGCTTGACCTCGTTTTTGGCGCTCTCCAGCTGGCGGCCGCAGTCCCCGGCCAGCACCAGGCCCTCCTTGTACAGGGCCAGGCCCTCTTCCAGGGGCAGCTCGCCGCGCTCCAGGGCGTCCACGATGCCGCGCAAGCGCTCCAGGCGCTTCTCGAAACTGTCCTTGTTCCTGCTCTGGTCCTTGCTCTTGTCCTTGGCCATCATCGCCCCCGTGATATTTCCCGCAGCTTATGGCATGGCATCATACAGAAAGAGCGGCTCGGGGTCCACATACCGGCCCCAGGCCCAAAGGCCGAAATGCAGGTGCGGACCCGTGCTGCGGCCCGTGGCTCCGGCCAGGCCCAGCACAACGCCGCGCGCCACCTCGTCCCCGGCCTGCACGCGCCGCTCGGACAGGTGGAAATACGCGCTGACAAGCCCCTGGCCGTGGTCCACGTACACGGCGTCGCCCGCGTAGTAGAGCTCGCCGGAAAAGAGCACCCGCCCCTCGGCAGCGGCCAGCACAGGCTGTCCCGTTTCGGCCTCCATGTCCAGCCCCCGGTGCGGGGCGTGGGGCTGGCCGTTCAGGATCCGCCGCAGGCCGTAGCCGCTCGTCGCCTCGCCCGGCACGGGCCGCGCCAGGGGCAGGCTCCACCTGCGGGCGTCCGTTCCCGGCGGGACCACGCGCGACAGCGTGCCCAGCAGTTCCCTCTGGATCAGCCGGTGCTCGGCCAGGATGCGCGGGTAGACCTCCGCTGGCGGACGGGCCATGGCCTCGTCCAGGTTCAGGCGCTCCACCGGGCGCACCCGGACGACCTTGCGCAGGCTGCGCGCGCCCTTGCCGCCCAGGCGGACCACCAGGCTGTGGCGGCCCACGGAGGTGCTGCCCACGTCTGAGCCCAGCAGCACCAGGGCCTCCCAGCCGTCCGGCGTGTCGCGGCCCGTGATGTTGGCCTGGCGGCCCAGCCAGGTCAGCCGCACGCTTGCCGGGGCCTTGGCCGCGCGCAGGCGCACCACAAAGGCCTCGCCCAGGTTCGCGGCTTTCGGGCACTCCAGCACAAAGCCGGGGCTGGCCAGAGGCTTGGCTGCGGCCTTTGGCGCCCGCGTGCCGGATTTCTTGCCGGGCTTCTTGGCAGATTTGACGACGGACTTCGTTGTGGACTTCTTCACCGGATGCCTCGCCGTGCCCGCCAGGCCCAGCGCGGGCAGCAAGAACAGCACCAGCAGCACCAGAAACAATCGACGCATCAAACCTTCCCTTCCGTCATTCCGGCGACCACAGCCGCCACCTCGCCATCCGCCGTGCGCACGCCCAGGCGGTCACCAGCCAAAACATCTCCAGTTGAGCGCAAGAACCGGCCCGTGCGCTCGATGCGCACCAGGCTGTAGCCGCGCGCCAGCGGCCCCTCGGGGTCAAGCCCGGCCAGCCGCGCCGCCAGCACGTCCACCTGCCGCCCGGCCTGGCCCAGGGCGATGTCCACGGCCAGCGTGGCCCGCTCGCGCAGGGCGTCCACCCGGGACTGGCGCTCGGAAAGCTCCGCCGGACCAAAGGCGCGGGTCAGGTCGCGCACGGCGCTGTCCAGCCGCTCCTGCCGGGCCTCCACCACTGCGGGCCCGAAGGCGCGAGTAAGATCGCGCACGGCCCCGGCCAGGCGCTCCCGGCGCGCCCCGAGCAGACGCCGGCCAGCCGCCTCAAGCCGCCTGGACGTCTCCAGCCAGGTGTCCTCAAGCCGCGCCAGGCGCTGCACCGGCGAAAGCCAGGACAGGCCGCGCCGAAGCTCAGAGAGCTGCGCCAGCTTGCGCTCCATGAACGCGCCAAAGGTCCGCGAGAGCTCGGCCTCCAGCCCGTCCACGGCCTGCATGAGGTCCGCGCGCAGGGGCCACAGCCCGGAGGCCACGGCCGAGGGCGTGGAAAAGCGCTTGTCGGCCACGAAGTCGGCGATGCTCACGTCGGGCTCGTGCCCCACGCCCGTGACCACCGGAACACGCGAGCGGATCATGGCCTCGGCCACCATTTCCGTGTTGAAGGCCCAGAGATCCTCCAGGCTGCCGCCGCCACGGATGAGCGCGATGACCTCGGCCTTGCCGCCCCCGGGCCAGGCGTCGGCATTGGCGGCGTCGAGCGCTGCTGCGATCTGGGCCGGGGCCGCGTCGCCCTGCACCAGGGCCGGGTAGATGCGCAGCGCAGCGCCCGTGCCGCGCGCCTCGGCCAGGCGCAAAAAGTCGCGCACAGCCGCGCCCTGCGGCGAGGTGATGAGCGCCACCCGCGCCGGGTTCGCCGGGACGGGCCTCTTGCGCGCCTCGTCGAACCAGCCCTGGTCCGCAAGCTTGCGCTTGAGCGCCTCAAAGGCCAGGGCCAGGTCGCTGACGCCGCTTTGCTGCACCAGCTCGGCCACCAGCTGGTAGGCCCCGCGCGCGGCGTAGACCGTGACGCGACCCGCCACCAGCACCTCCTGGCCGTCGGTCAGGGCTGCCGCCACGCCTGGGCCCGGCTCCAGCACCTCGCCGGTGAGCGGGTCGATTTTTTCGGCCCTGTCGGCGCTTTCGCCACCGCCCGCGCCCTTGTTGCCGCGCCCCTGGCTGTTCTTGAACCAGACCACCGGCAGCGCCGCGCCCGCATCGGACAGGGTGAAATACATGTGCCCGGAGGCCGGGCGCGCAAGGTTCGTCACCTGGCCGCGCACCCAGATGAACGGGAACTCGGCCTCAAGGACGTCCTTCAGGGCCTGGGTCAGGTCGGTGACGGAGAGGATGTGCGACATGGCCTTGAGTCATACCCGGAAATGGCGCGGCTGTCCAAAAGCGGCGGCGGGCGGCGGGCATACGCTTCGGCCATGCGCTCCGGGCATGCGCTTCGGGCAAACGCTTCGGGCTTGCGCAAACAGCCCGCTCGCCCTATTCAGCCTGAACAAGCGCGCCGCCATGGCCCAGCATGTCACGCGCGCCCAACCATGATCTCATCAGGAGCTCCCCATGCGCCGCATCTGCGTCTTCCTCGGGTCCAACCCCGGCACAAGCCCGGCCTACCTCGCCGCAACCCGCGCCCTCGGGGCGGAGCTCGCCCGCCGGGGCCTGGCCACGGTCTACGGCGGGGCCAAGGTGGGCCTCATGGGCGAGCTGGCCGACAGCGCGCTCGCCGCCGGGGGCGAAGTCATCGGCATCATCCCCGAGGCCCTGCGCGACAAGGAGCTTGCCCACCAGGGCCTGACCAGCCTCAAGGTCGTCGCGTCCATGCACGAGCGCAAGGCGGCCATGGCCGACCTGGCCGACGGCTTCATCGCCCTGCCCGGCGGCCTGGGCACCCTGGAGGAGCTGTGCGAGGTGCTGACCTGGGCGCAGCTCGGCTTCCACAAGAAGCCCTGCGGACTGCTGGATGTGGGCGGCTACTACGCCCCGTTGTGCACCTTTCTGGACCACGCCGTGGCCGAAGGCTTCGTCATGCCCGCGCACCGGGCCATGCTGCTCTCCGATCCGAGCCCGGCCGCGCTGCTCGACCGCTTCGCCAGCTACCAGGCCCCCACGGTCACCAAATGGGTGACCAAGCCCCAGGCCCTCTGAGGCCGGGATTTATCCGCGCCCCACACGCCCTGAAACAAACACCGCATAGCAAAAGGCCCCCCATGACTGAAACATTGAAAGCCCTCGGCCAACTGGCCATCCTCTGGGCCATCTACTGGGTCAGCACCTGGCTTGTCAGCGTGACGGACGTGCCCATCCCGGGCAACGTTGTCGGCGTGGTGCTGTTGTTCACCCTGCTCTGCACCGGGGTGCTCAAGGTGCGCCAGATCGAGCTGGCCACGGACTTCCTGCTCAAGCACCTGGTGTTCTTCTTCGCGGCCGTGGCCGTGGGGCTCATGGAATGGGGCGTGGTGTTCTACGACTACGGCCTGACGCTGCTGGCGGCCATTGTCATCAGCACCGTGCTGCCGCTGCTGGTGGTGGGGCGGCTGTCGCAATTCCTGAACCGGGAGCGGAGCTGATGGGCACCACGAACTATTTGACCACGATCTTCTGCATCGCGCTGACCCTGGCCGCCTACCTCGGCACCCGCAAGCTCTACCTGCGCTACAAGCATCCGCTGCTCAACGTGGTGGCCCTGACCGCCGCCGCGGTCATCGCCGTGCTCGTGGTCCTGCGCATCCCTTACAACGACTTCGTGCCAGCCAAAAACATCATGACCCTGCTGCTCGGCCCCGCCACCGTGGGTCTGGCCGTGCCGCTCTACCGCCACCGCGAGCTGTTGCGCCGCTTCGGCGTGCCCATCGTGGGCTGCGTGGCCCTGGGCTCGTTCCTGGCCATGCTCACGGCGGCGCTCATCGCCAAGCTGGGCGGGCTGCCGCACGATGTGGTCATGTCCATCATGCCCAAGGGCGTCAGCATCCCCTTTGCCGTGGAAATCGCCCAAATTTACGGCGGCATCCCGCCGCTGTCCGCAGCCTTTGTGGTGGCCACCGGCACGCTGGGCTCGCTGGTGGGCGGCTGGCTGCTGACCCTCGCACGCGTCAGCCACCCCGTGGCGCGCGGGCTGGCGCTGGGCACCGTATCCCACGGCCAGGGCACCGCCACCGCGCTCATGGAGGGCGAACAGCAGGGCGCCATGGCTGGACTGGCCATGATCCTGGCGGGCATCCTCACCGCCGCGCTGGCGCCGCTGGCCGTCTGGCTGCTGGGGTTCGTGGGATAAGCCGAAGCATAGAGCCACCAGGGGCTCCGCCCCTGGACCCCGCTGGGGGAAATGATTTCCCCCAGACCCCCACATTACGCGAAAGGTTCCTGTTGACGCAAAGCCGTCAACAGGAACCTTTCGCTTTGCTGAGGCAGGAGGAGAGGCGCGAGGGGAGACATGGCACCCCAGGCCATGAGCCTGTGACTTAAAACGATCCAGGAGGACGTTCTGACGTGCACAAAGGCGGCAGACGCATCCGGCTGACTACGGCCAGTACTTTGCCACGTAATCCGAAGGGACGAAGCGGCTGGTGCTCCAGGAGCTGCCAGGGTTGTATGCTTTATTTGTATAGAAAGCGCCGATGTATACTCCACCGCTGCCAGGGTAGATGTTATCTGCGGCGTAGATGGTACCAAACCAGTTGCTGCCGCCATTAAACGACACAGTCCCGCCGACATCCATATAGACACGCTTGGCATAAGCATATTTTGCAAAATTCACGTTTGTGACCTTGTTTTCACCATCAAAACATTGACTTGTTGTTGATGTGCGCACATAAATGTCACCATTGATTGTCATTGAGCCTTTGCTGAATATGTTTATGTACGAGTCTGGAAGTGACAGATCAAAACAAATTTTCGAACCACCGCCAGTGGTGATGGAAGAAAAGGCATTTGTTTTGTCGGAGAGGTCTGTCGACCCAATAAACGTATACGTGTTTGAACCAATATTCAGTTTAATATTGGAAGGAACTGTCGTATGGGCAGGAAGAGTATAGGTTGCGCAGTGGTTTGGCTTTGCATAGCCAGTCGTTACAGTCCCAGCATACAATGAAGAGTACGGTGGCGTGCTGAAAGTGCCATGCGCATAGATATTGCCTGAGACCTCTGCACCCCACGAAAGGTGCACATCGCCGCCAGAATAAATATCGCCATTCACCTTGCTCGAGACATTGACGTCGCCTTGGGCATAGATGTTGCCATTCACTGTTGCCCCGCCACCGACGACAACACACGTTTCTGAGCAGACGTAATTGCTGTTGCCCACAGTGCCGACCATAGCGCCACCACCGATTTGGAGGCACGTTGGGCCAGTCTCAAGATAATTCACAGAGCCGCCGATGCTCGTCCCGCCGCTGATCCGCGCTGAGGATGTCGTGAGATTCCCCGTCATGGAGCCTGCGGCGATTGCAGAGGTGCCGCTGTAGGTTCCTTTCAGGGCCTCAGACGTCGACGCTTCCGAAGCGGTGTTGATCCCCGGCAGGTTCACGCTGGAAGCTGCTGTGGAGGCAGGCACGGACAAGGCGCCCGGGCAACCCCGGCCTGAGGAGGCGACAGTGGCCAGACCGGTGCCGGAACTGTAGCTCACTGCCGGGGTAAAGGTCAGTCCTTTGGCAGCGTCCACCGTGAAGGTGACGCCGTTCATCTGCGCCACTGCCGCGTTCACCTCGGCCTCGGTGGTGCAGGCGCGCAGCCGGGCCAAGGCGTACCGCATGCCGGCCTCGCTCATGTACCTGGCCTGGGTGGCGCAATTGGGCAGGGACACGCCCACGATGCTTGCGCCAAACCGCGAGGCCCCGGCCATGGCAAAGGCGCCAAAAAGCACCAACGCCAGGGCGAGATAGACAAGGATGCTGCCACGTTGCCGCAGGGCCTTTGGGGGGATGTTCATGCCGGGTTCCTGTGTGCGCTGCATCGTATGTTGGAGAGAATATCCAGTGTGGACGCAACGTTCAAGAACAATTCCCCGCCCCCCGCAAAACGGCTGGCGACTATTCCAGAGGCGATCCGTGCCGGGGGCCCGGCCGCAAGATGGGCGAGCTTGGGGCGTACGGTGTCCTTTGCCCATGTTTCTTGCCGGTGCCGGAGGACCATCTCGCTGCGCCCTTGAGCAGATACATCAGGGAGGGCACAGGGCCAGCCCCCGGGCTCACCTGCGTGCAGAGGCTCGCGAAAGGCGAAGAATCAAGACGCTTGCGCCTGCCCCCTCTCGTAAGGACGGTGCAGCCCAGGTCATTGTTTCACTCCTGCGCAGGGCCAGGGCCAGACCAAGAGCCGAGCCCCCCTCGACCCTGGATAGCGGGGGGCCACGGCGGGCCGAAGGGGGGGCGGGGTGGACGTTATGAACCCTAAAGGGGGCTCCCGGCGCATGACGCCTTCAGCAGACCCGCTCCAGCTCGGCCAGGGACGCAGCCAGGCTCGACAGGCCGGAAGACCGGGCGAAGAGCACCGGCTTCATGGGGTTTCGGCACAGCCGCTTCACTGTGGAGCAGGCGTCGTGGCTCACGCAATCCACCGGGCAGACCACGGCGTCGGCGCTTGCCAGCATCTGCTGCAGGCGGTGCGGCGACTGCTCCACCCCGCCGTCGTGGTGCAGCAGCTCGCACCCGAAACGCGCGCCAAGCTGGCGGTACTGGCCCTTGAGCCCGCTGCGCCCGCCAACGTAGAGCACGCGCTTGCCGCTCAAACGCGGGCACGGGCAGGCCGCAGGATCGGCGCAGCTCACGGCGCAGGCGGGCCCCTGGCAGTCGGCGTCGCACCCGGCGACGGCGCTCATGGAGTCCAGCAGGGTCAACTCCAAGGCCGCCACCTCGCGCTCGCTCGCGGCCAGGGCGCCACGCAGGGTCTTCTCCTCCCGGTAGCATGTCTCGATGATGCCGGACTTGCGGCGGCTGTCGATCTCGGCCTGTACGAGCTGGTCGGCCTGCCTGCCCAGCTGTCCGCGCAGGGCGTCCAATTGGCCTTCCAGCTCCGAAACGGCACGGGATTCGATTATCTCGCGCAGGGACACGCGCTCGCGCTCGACCTGCGCCCGCTTGGCCCGCTCATCGCTGACCTCGCGCTCCAGGGCCAGGGTGCGCCGCTTCCACACGCCCACGGCCTCGCGAAGGGTGACCTTGCGCCGGGCCAGGGCCTCGGTGAGAACTTCCACCCTGGCCTCGCTCTCGGCAAGACGCCGCAGTTCCGCCCTGGTGGACGCCCCCACCAGATGCGAGAGCATGTGCACTTCCCCGTAGATCTGGTTGAGCACAGCCTCTGAGGCCTCCGGGTGGCGCATCATGGCCCAGAACGCGCCGGGGATGTCTCCCGCGTCCGCATATTCCGTCCAAAGCCGCCAGAGTTCCTCGTCGCCGCTGGCCTTGGAGATCCGCTTGAGCTGGCGGGCGTACTTGCGGTCGAGATATTTTTGCAGGATGCGGGCCGGGCGTTCCGGGCGTTTGGCCAGCCCGACGAAGCAGCCGTGCAGCTCATAATCGGAGAGGGCCTCGGGCAACTCCAGGCGCATCTTCGCCGCGAGCTTGCGCAGCTCTCCCGTGCTCAGGCAGGTGCCGACGATGGGACAGTGGTAGTCCGTGTGTTCCCAGATGTTGCGCTTGATCATGACAGCCTCCGGATGTGTGCGAGTCTTTGGTGTGAGTCCTTGGTGCATGAGCTTGGCGGGCGCGGCGACACGACGCCCTCTGCTCCGTCGCCGTCTTCTAATTGAAATTGAAATTCAATGTCAACATGTGTCCGCAACATTTCTCGCCCGGCGATTCGTTTGCGTATGTCGTCGGACGCCACCGCCTGACAAAACGGCCCGTACCTGGCGGCCCAGGGTCGAGACAGGGGGCGGCCAGGAGCAGGCAAGAGTCGGAGATTGGATCGCTTTCTCGCTTTGCGCAAGGGCCGACGGCCCTCGCGGCGACCGAAGGACCGCATCATTGCCGAATGTTCGAGCGGGAGCGGAAAGTCAACGCGTGAAGGGATGATCAGCGTGGGAGCCGAGGATTAGCGTGGCTGCCCAAGGGGGACGCATGGCGTGAAAGCCCCTGCCGCGCTTCAGGTCCAGGCTCCCGACCCCCTACTTGAAGGCCTCGTCGAAGAAGTCGAACACCACGAGGCTCATGACGCTGCGGTTCTCGGTGATGCAGTGGTTGGAGGCGCCCTCGTTGGCCGGGGTGACCACCAGTTTCTTCATGTTGCCGGGCAGGGTGTCGTAGCAGAGCTTCTGCTGTCTTTTGACTTCCGCGTTGGAGTATTCACCCTGGCCCACGATGAGCAGCGCGGGCACGGCGATCTTGGCCGGATCGAAGTCGAAGCCCTTGTTGGCCGGGACAAGGCCGGGGATATTGTGCATGTCGACGCCCCAGCGCCAGGCGATGGCTCTGACGGTATTCTGCTTGAAGGTCGACCAGCCGCGAATGATGTCCTCTGTGGCAGTGGCCACGGGCATGGACGCGAACAGCGGATAGGCGTCGACCACGGCGCTGTTCATGGCGATGGCCTTGATGCGCGCATCGTGCATGGCGGCCCTGGGCACAAAACCGCCGCCACCGCTGATGCCGTAGGCGGCAACCATTTCCGGCGCGACTTCGGGCCTGCTCAAGACGTAGTCCAGCACGGCCTTGACCGGCACCTCGACATCGGCGCGGAAGACCTTGCCTTCCAGGGGCAGCAGGCCCTGCCCGGGCAGATCCACGGTGATGAAATTGTAGCCGCGGTCATAGGCCTGGGGGGCGGTGTAGAAGACCAGATCCTCGGCAAAGGTTTCGCCGCCGCCGAGCATGACCAGGGTCTTGCACTGCTTGGCGCCGCAATCCGCCTTGCGGTAGTAGCCCGGCATGACCGTGCCTTCGAAGGGAATCTCGATGTACTCCAGAGGGGGGCTGAAGAGCGTTCCGGCCTTTTTCAGCAGTTCGCGGCTCTTCAGGGCGGTTGCCTTGAATTTCGCGTCCGGCAGCATGGAAATGAGGGCGGCGCGGTAGTAGTAGGAGGCGCGCTGGAACTGCTCGCGGGCGCTGACGCGGTGTCCCCCGGCAAGGGAAGCCTCACCCCTGGCCTCGACACGCTGGCCCATCTTGATCCATTCGTCCTGCCAGCTCGCGGCGCTGCCTTCCTTGATGTTGGTGGCCGCGTAGTAGGCTTCGCCGATCTCGCAACCATGGTTCATGGTGGCGCCCAGGATCAGGGCGAAGGCGAAGTCCATCTCCTGGTCGGTGAAGTGCAGCCTGGCAAAGGATTCGTGCGCATCGAACTTCTTCTGTTTCTTTACTGTCTTGACTACGCCTTTGACCGCCTGTCCGGCCTGGGCCGCAGGCACCGTCATCATCAGGGCCAGGCACAGGACGACCAGGACAGCATTCATAGATTTCATCATGATATCACAACCTTAGATAGAATTTTCCAAGCAACGTCATTTACACTGGCACGTATCCAGCTTTGTTTCAAGGTAAAATGGTTCTTACGCCCGCACAGAAGCGCGTATGCGGCACCAGCTCCCCGCCAGAGGCCTGAGGCCTTCTGGACTCCCCAGTACGCCGAAAGGGCTGCCCCAGGGGGAACCCGGAGCAGCCCTTTCGGCTTTTGAGGAATCACGGAAGAGCGTCTTTCCCTTGGCCTTCGCCTTTGCTTCAAAACAGGGCCAACCCAGCCGATGCCTGTGCCCTGGCCCCACCGGCCCAGCCCATTGGGGATTCCACAGGACAGCAGAGCCCTTGGCCGCCAGGGGAATCTCCCCGCTCCCGGCTCCCGGTCCTGCTGGCCGCCTACTGCGTTGGCGCCACCCTGGGTCTGGGGATGAGCGGCAGCCCGGCGGCCTGGCGCATGAGGATCTCGTCGCGCACGGCCTCCAGGTTCAGGAACCGCGCGGCGGTGGAGGGATGGTCGCCCCCGGCGCTGATGTGCGTGGGGTTCTGGGCGGCCAGCCGCCGCCAGACGCCCGGCGCGTCCTTGATGTTGAACCCGGCGCGCGCGGTGAAGTACAGGCCCACGGCGTCGGCCTCGGCCTCCTGCTGCGGGGTGGTGGCCCCCGTGGCCTTTCCGGACGCGTCCTGGCGCACATGGCCCAGGATGTTGTGGGCCAGCTCGTGGCCGAGCACCACGGCCAGGTCCTCGTCCTTGGCGAAAAGGTTCATGGCCCCATAGGTGGCGAAGACGTTCTTGCCGTCGGCGTAGGCGTTGACGGCGTCGCCCAAGATGACGGTGAAGCGCGTGTCGCAGATGGCTTTGGGCGCGGGGATGGTCAGGGTGAGCGGCTTGCCCGCGCGCACAAGCTCCAGGTCCACCGGCCCGCCTGCGGCCAGGTCGTCCAGCCTGCGGGTCAGGTCCGCCGAATTGCCGGAGACATCCAGGGGCTTGCCCTTTGCCGCGCGGAGCACATCGCCGCGCCGCACCCCGGCGAGATGCGCCGGGCCGCCCGGCATGACGCCGATGACCACCGGCGTGTCCTCGCCCACGCCCCACAGGCCGCTCAGGGCCGCGAACCAGCGCCGGTTGTCGCGGCGGTTGAAGGAGTCGGCCACCAGGCCCAGGCTCTGGTGGACGCGGCCGCGCTGGCGGCAGAGGGGCTCGCCTGCGGTGGCCAGCGGCCAGGCCACGGCATTCAGCCGGTCCAGGCGCTCGTAGTACGTCTGCGCGGCGAACTCGCGCTGGAGCTCGGCCTCGCGCCGGGCCTCGGGCGTGGCCTGGGGGCCAGCCCCGCCAGATGCCCCGCCAGCTGACTTGGCAGTGGGTTCAGCCGGGCCCGGACCAGCAGCGGAAGCGCAGCCCGTCAGCGCCAGGGCCGCCAGGCACAGGGCCGCAAGCAAGGCCGCCAGGGGCCAGCGGAAGGGTTTGCGCGCGCGCATGGGCAGTCCCCGGCCAGGGCTTCGCCTAATCGATGTCCAGGCCCCAGCCCTGGCGCACGGTGCGCCGCCAGGACGCGAACTCGGAGGCGAAGTCGTCCAGCTTGAGCTCGCGCTTCTCGCCGGTGCGGCGGTCCTTGGCCTCGATGATGCCGTTTTTCAGGCCCTTGCCGCCGAGCACCAGCTGCATGGGCATGCCCATGAGGTCGGCGTCCTTGAACTTGCTGCCCGGGCGCTCGTCGCGGTCGTCGTAGAGCACGTCGATGCCGTGGCGCGTCAGCTCGGCGTACAGCTTGTCCGCGGCCTCCACGACCTCCTGGTCCTTGCCGCCGAGGGACAACAGCGCCACCTCGTAGGGCGCGATGGACGGCGGGAACTTGATGCCCTCGGCGTCGTTGTTCTGCTCGATGGCGCTGGCCACGATGCGCGACACGCCGATGCCGTAGCAGCCCATGACCATGGTCTGCTCCTTGCCGTTCTCGTCCAGGAACACGGCGTTCATGGCCTGGGAGTACTTGAGCCCCAGCTTGAACACGTGGCCCACCTCGATGCCGCGCCGGAAGCCGATGGCCCCGCCGCAGCGCGGGCATTTGTCGCCCTCGGTGATGTTGCGCAGGTCGATGTAGGCGTCGATGGCGCAGTCGCGCCGCAGGTCCACGCTCTTCAGGTGCGCGTCGGCCTTGTTGGCCCCCACGACCCAGCCGCAGTCGAAATCCAGCTCGCGGTCGGCCACGATCTTGATGCCCGCCACCTTCAGGCCCACCGGCCCGGCAAAGCCCACCGGCGCGCCGGTCCAGGCCACCACCTGCTCGGGCGTGGCCAGCTTCACGTCCTGCGCGCCCAGGTGGTTCTTCAGCTTGATCTCGTTCAGGTCGCGGTCGCCGCGGACAAGACCGGCCACCGGCGCGCCGTCCACGTCGAACAGCAGCGTCTTGACCAGCGTGGCCGCCTCGATCTCCAGATACTCGCAGACCTCCTCCACCGTGTGCTTGCCAGGGGTGGGGATCTCCACCACCGGGCCGCAGTCGTGACCGCAGTCGCACTTGTCCACCGGCGAGACCACCTCGGCCTTCTCCATGTTGGCCGCGTACTCGCAGGCCTGGCACACCGCTATTGTGTCCTCGCCCGTGTCCGCCAGGACCATGAACTCGTGGCTGAAGCTGCCGCCGATGGAGCCGGAATCGGCCTCCACGGGCCGGAACTCCAGGCCCAGGCGGCGGAAGATGGCCTTGTAGGCGTCGTACATGCCGCGATAGCTGGCGTCGGCCCCGGCCTCGTCGCGGTCAAAGGAGTAGGCGTCCTTCATGACGAACTCGCGGCCGCGCATGAGCCCGAAACGCGGGCGGATCTCGTCGCGGAACTTGGTCTGCACCTGGTACAGGTTCAGCGGCAACTGGCGGTAGGAGCGCACCTCGCCGCGAATCAGGTCGGTGACGACCTCCTCGTGCGTGGGTCCGAGGCAGTAATCGCGGTCATGACGGTCGCGGAAGCGCAACAGCTCCTTGCCGTAGAACTCCCAGCGCCCGGTCTCGCGCCAGAGGTCGCCGGGCTGCACCATGGGCATCAAAATCTCCTGCGCGCCCGCGCGGTCCATCTCCTCGCGCACGATGTCCGCCACCTTGTTCAAGGTCTTGAGCCCCAGCGGCAGATACGTGTAGATGCCGGCCGTCAACTTGCGGATGAATCCCGCGCGCAACAGCAGCCGGTGGCTGATGACCTCGGCCTCGGCCGGGACTTCCTTCAGGGTCGGGACATAGGTCTTGGACAGACGCATAGTATTCTCCAGATGTCATAGATTACTGATGTGATATCCACACAGGGGCGCTCCCACTGGACCCCAGCCAAGGGGCTCTGCCCCTGGACCCCGCCGGGGGGAATGATTCCCCCCGGACCCCCTCGTTTGCTCGCTGCGATTTCTGCGGCGGTTTCCGCCGCAGAAATCGCAGCCAAATGGGGAGTCCAGAGGGCCTCAGGCCCTTTGGCCGCCGGAGGCTGCCTAGGCTCTGTGGCCGCCGGAGGCTCTCAGCTCACTCAAAAATATTTCCACTTCCTTCATGAACTCGGGCAGCAGGTTCTCTTCGCCGCGGATCTTGCGGATGACCTCGCCCTTGCGGAAGACGATGCCCACGCCGCGCCCCCCGGCGATGCCGATGTCGGCCTCGCGCGCCTCGCCGGGTCCGTTTACCACGCAGCCCATGACCGCCACCTTGAAGACCTCGGGCACGTCGCGCAGACGGCGCTGGACTTCCTCGGCCAGGGCGATGAGCCCGATCTCCGTACGCCCGCAGGTCGGGCAGCTGATGACCTCCGGCCCGCGCTCCCGCAGGCCGAGCGCGCGCAAAATGTCGTAAGCCACGCCGATCTCGGCCACCGGGTCATGCGTCAAGGACACGCGCAGGGTGTCGCCGATGCCCTGATACAAAAGCACGCCCAGGCCCACCGCGCTCTTCACCGCGCCGGGCAAAAGCGTGCCCGCCTCGGTGACGCCGATGTGCAGCGGGTAGTCCACGCGCGCGCTCAAAAGCTGGTAGGCCTCGATGGTGTGCAGCACGCTGGAGGACTTGAGCGAAATCTTGATGGCGTGAAAGTTGCGTTTTTCCAGAAGCGCCACATGCCCCAGCGCGCTCTCCACCATCGCTTCAGGAGTCGGCCCGCCAAAACGCGCCAAGAGCTTCTTCTCCACCGAACCGGAGTTGACCCCGATGCGGATGGGCACGCCTCGCTCGGCAGCCGCGCTCACCACGGCGTCGACCTTGGCCTTGCCGCCGATGTTGCCCGGATTGATGCGCAGGCCGTCCACGCCCGCCGTGAGCGCCATGAGCGCCAGCCGGTAATCGAAATGGATGTCCGCAATGAGCGGCACCGGCGAATCCTTGCGGATGTGCGCCAAGGCCTGGGCCGCCGCCTCGTCCGGCACGGCCAGCCGCACGATCTCGCAGCCCGCGCGCGCCAGCTCAGCCACCTGGGCGCTGGCCGCGAACACATCGCGCGTATCCACATTGGTCATGCTCTGCACGCGCACAGGATTGCTCCCGCCCACACCCACAGCCCCGACGCTCAACGCGCGCGTTTCCTTGCGTACAATCATGGCGAAACGACTAGCGCAATTCGCGCCGTTCGCCAAGTGCGGACTTGCCAGACCAGGGGCCCTGGGACTGGAGCGTGGGATGCCTCCTGCGGCCTGGGGCCTGAGGCCCCCCAGCCGCCGGAGGCTATTCTCTTTCTTACAACTGCCCCAACCTCGCCAGGCAGATGGCGGCGGCCTGGGCCACGTTCAGGGAGTCGAAGGCGCGTTTGAGGGGGATGGCGAGGCGCTGCTGGCAGTGCTTGCCCACGCCGTGGCGCACGCCCTTGCCCTCGCCGCCCATGACGAGCACGGCGGGCAGGTGGATGCTGGTGGTGTAGAGGTTTTCGCCTTCGGCATCGGCGCAGAGGATGGAGAGTCCGGCGTCTGCGCAGGTGTCGAGGGTTTGGGACAGGTTGGTGACGCGGGCCACGGGCAGGTGGTGCAGCGCACCGGCGCTGGAGCGCATGGCCCCGGCCCCGATGTAGGCCCCGCCGTGACGCGGCACGATGATTCCGGCTGCGCCCAGCGCCCAGGCGGTGCGGGCCATGGCGCCGAGGTTGCCGGGGTCCTGCACCTGGTCGAGGGCGAGGAGCACGGGCAGGGGCGCGTCCTTGATGTTGGCGATGAGCGTGTCCAGGTCGGCGTATTCCACGGCGGCGGTGATGGCGATGACGCCCTGGTGGCTGCCGGAGTACAGGCGGCGCAGGGTCAGGTCGTCCACGAACTGGACCTTGATGCGGTTGTCGTCGGCCAGGGTCACGATCTCCTGGACCTTGGCGTCACGCTGGCCCTTGCGCACGAGCACGGTGTCGATGCGCTTGGGCGCGGCCTCGAGCAGTTCGCGCACGGGGTTGCGTCCTGCGGTGATGCTCTTGCCGTCTTCGGGCTCGGCTTCGGCACGGGGCGCGGCCTTGGTGTAGGCAGGCCGTTCGGGCCTGCCGGGGCGTTCGGGCCTGCCGGGCTTGTCCGACCTGCCGGACTTGTCGGAGCTTTCATGGCGCGGGCGCGCGTCGCGGTCGCCGGACTTCGCGCCAGCGTAGGCCTTGGGCGGGCGGACGGGCTTGGGGAAGGCGGCGGGCGCTTCATTGGGATCGCGCTCGAAGGAGACATCGATGTCGATATCGAAGTCGTCGTTCACCTTGCGGGCGGCTTCCTTGGCCGGACGCTGTGGGGCCGGACGCTGGGGGGCCGGGCGGCGGTCGTCCTGGCGCGGAGGACGGCGGTCATCGCGATTGTCCTGACGATTGTCCTGGCGCGGGCCGGAGCTTTTCTCACCGGGCTTGCCGCCATACTTGGAGCCGGGCTTGGAGCCGGGCTTGCCGGGGCCCTTGCCTGCGGGCTTGCCAGGGGCGTAGCCGGTGCCAGCGGGCTTGGGCCCGCCAGTGCGCTTGGGACCGGTGGAGCTCCACTCGTTATCCTCGCGCTTGCCCTGCCCGGGGCGCGATTTTCTGGCCGGGCCAGGTTTGCGCGGAGCGTTGGGGCGCGAAGGTTTTCTTGAATCTGCCATGGTTTACCTCAGGGGCTCGGGCAGGCCTGTCCAGCTTGCCAGAGAGAAAAAACAGGTGTATGTTGTGGTGTCTTTTTGCGTATCCAAAAATCGGCGCACGGGGTTCCTTCATTGCGTAAGTGGCCCCACTTTCAGGAGCCTTCTCTCCACCCGCGCCGCCGACCGGAGGAAACCATTCCAATGTCCAAGACCATGCGAAAAAAACTGGCCGTGCTGGGCGTCCTCGTCCTTTCCACAGGCCTATGGTCGTGCTCGACCATGAATAGCGACATCACCGACCCTGTCAAGGGCCAGACCACCCAAAATATGCAGTCCCCCACCTTCGGCCAGCCCAGCCTGGCCATGGCCCAGACCCGCAACCCCGCCAAGCCCATGGCCAAATCGGCCACCCTCGATGACGACGCCGATCTTGAACCAGACACCTCCGCCGTGCCCCTGACCCCCGGCCAGACCGGCACCCTGCTCGAGCCCGAGGTCACCACCCCGCCCCTGGCCCAGGAGCCGGTGCTCACCGACGAGCAGCGCCGCATCCTGAGCGAAAAGTCCGGCCTGGACTTCGACCTCGACCTCTTTGAGTCAAAGGAAGTGGAACGCTACTTCGCCTACTTCACCGGCCCCGCGCGCGAGACCTTCGCCCGCTGGCTCAAACGCGCCGAGACGCACCTGCCCCACGTGCGCGAGTCGCTGGTGAAAAACGGCCTGCCCCAGGACCTGGCCATGCTGCCCTTCGCCGAGTCCGGCTACAACTGCTACGCCTACTCCTGGGCTGGCGCGGGCGGCATGTGGCAGTTCATGCCCTACACCGGGCGCAAGTTCGGCCTCACCGTGGACTGGTGGATAGACGAACGCCGCGACCCACGCATGGCCACCGAGGCCGCAGGCAAGTACCTGGCCTTCCTGAACGACATGTTCGGCGACTGGTATCTGGCCCTGGCCGCCTACAACGCGGGCGAAGGCAAGATCTCCCGCGCCCTGGCGGGCACCGACACCGACGACTTCCTGGACCTGGTCAGCCGCAACAACCGCCTGAGCAGGCGCGCGCGGCTCAAGCCGGAGACCCAGAACTACGTGCCCAAGTTCATCGCCATCACCAAGATCTTCCAGAATCTTGAGGCTCTGGGTTTTGAGCCCGTACGCTGGGACGCCGCCCCGAAGCTTGAGAAGGTAAGAGTTGGCGGCGGCACCGACCTTTTGGCCCTGGCCAAGGCCGGCGGCCTGACCTGGGACGAGTTCCACCTGCTCAACCCGGCCTTCCGCCGTCAGGTCAGCCCCCCGGACCGCAGCGTCAGCGTGCACATCCCGGTGGACAAGGCGGCACCCATGCTGGCCTACCTGAAAAATCCGGACCTGCGCCCCAACGAGGGCTTCATCACCCACCAGGTGAAAAAGGGCGAGTCGCTGAAGACCTTGGCCAGGCACTACCGCGTGCCCCAAGAGGTTCTCTGCCAGATCAACGGCGATGTCGCCCAGGCGCTCAAGCCCGGCCAGTGCCTCAAGATCCCGGCCAGCAGCACCGGCGAGGCCATGCCCGAACGCCTCAAGCGGACCCGCGGCATAGCCTCCAACCGCGCCAACTACGTGGTGCGCCAAAGCGACAACGTCTGGTCCATCAGCAAGAAATACCGCATCAGCGTGAAGACCCTGCTTTCCGCCAACGGCCTGACCAGTTCCAAGAGCATCAAGCCCGGCATGCGCCTGTCCATCCCCGACAACTCGGCCAAGGCCACCAAGAAGACCAGGGGCCAGGCGGCCAAGGCCCGCGAGCAGATCAAGAGCTACACCGTGCGCCAGGGCGACACCCTGTTCAGCGTGTCGCGCAAGCTCGGCGTGGCCCAAAAGGACCTCAAGGACTGGAACAAGATCAAAGGCAGCAGCCTGCGCGCTGGCGAGGACCTGAAGGTCCGCCTGCGCTAAGCGCACCGCCACAGCACGAAGAAACGACCGCCCGGTTTGCGCCTGGCGGTCTTTTTTTTGTGCATGCGGCAATCCCGCCATCGCCGAGCCAGCCCGGAGGTTCTGCCGTCGTGCGCTGCGGCCCGCCACCATCTCCCCCTCCGCTTGCTCATCACTGGGCAAGGTCGACAGACTGCCTTCCCTTTCACTGTGCGCTTCGCGAGTAGCAGTTGCCTGCCCTTGCCTCGGCATTGCATCTGCCTTCAGGTGGCGCGGCTTCACGCCCTGCAACGGGCGGAAGCATTTTCAGCCCGAGGCGCGGCTTCCCTTCGCGAGCAGCGGGAACGCCAGCCCGTCTGGACACGGGCCGCCGCGAAGGCGAGGGGGATGGGGAAAAGGGGGGAGCGGCGCTAGGCCTGGCCGGGTTCGTCTTCCGGCAGGCCGGCCTCGGCAGACGGGCCAAGAAATTCCGGCACCCCGGCCTCGGGCAGGGGCGGGGAGAAATAATAGCCCTGCACGGCCTCGCAGCCCAGCTCCGCCAGGAGCTCCAGCTGCTCGCGGGTCTCCACGCCCTCGGCCACCACGCCCAGGCGCAGGCTGCGCGCCAGGGCCATGATGGCCCGGGCCAGCTCGCGGCTGTCGGAGTCCTCGCGCGGGAGGTCCTGCACAAAGGAGCGGTCGATCTTCAGCATGTCCACCGGGAAGCGCTGCAGGTAGGCCAGGGAGGAGTAGCCCGTGCCGAAGTCGTCGATGGCCAGCGACACGCCCAGGGCCTTGAGCCGACGCATGGACGAGAGCGCGGTCTCCGGGTCGCCCATGAGGGTGGACTCCGTGAGCTCAAGCTTCAGCCAGGCCGGAGGCAGGCCGCTTTCGCGCAGGATCTGGCGCACGTTCTCCACGATGTCCGGCTGGACGAACTGCCGGGCCGAGAGGTTCACGGCCAGGGTCATGCCGCGCGCGGCGGGATAGCGCTGCCGCCAGGCGGCCATGGTGGCGCAGGCGCGCCGGAGCACCAGCTCGCCCAGGGGCACGATGAGCCCGGACTCCTCGGCGTGGGGGATGAAGGCGTGCGGCGTGACCAGCCCGCGCGTGGGGCTCTTCCAACGCACCAGGGCCTCGAAGCCCAGGGTGCGCTCCCCGCTTATGGACATCACCGGCTGGTAGTACACCAGGAATTCTTCCCGCTCCAATGCCCGGCGCATGTCGGCGTCCAGGGCCATAAGCTCGCGGGCGCGGCGCAGCATGCCTGGGTGGAACATGCGGATGCGGTCGCGGCCGGTGTCCTTGGCGCGGTGCATGGCCATGTCCGCGTTCTGGAGGATGTCCTCAGCCTTGGGGCTGTCCGCCGTTGGGCCCACCACCACGCCCACGCTGGCCGAGAGGCGCACCTCCTGGCCGTCCACGCCAAAGGGCGTGCACAGGCTCTCCAGCGCGCTGCGGATGATCCCCTGGGCCTCCTCGGCCGTGGCCAGCTCGCTGACGATGAGCACGAACTCGTCGCCGCCGAAGCGGCAGACCTGGCCCTGCCCGCGCATGCCGATCACCAGGCGCCGGGCGGCTTCCACCAGGACGAGGTCGCCGAAGGAGTGGCCCAGGCTGTCGTTGAGCATCTTGAAGCGGTCCAGATCTATGAAGGCCACGGCAAAGAGGGCATTGCGGCGCTGGGAGTCCTCAAGCACCCGCTGGATGAGCTACCAGGCACAGGGTGCGGTTGGCCAGGCCGGTCAGCGCGTCGTGATGGGCCTTGAACAACAGCTGCGACTCCATCTGCTTGTGCGGGGTGATGTCGGCCAGGACCATGATGCCCGCCTGGATGACGTCGTCCGCCCCCAGGATGGGCGCGGCGTTGATGAGCAGCCAGCGGTCCGCCTTGCCCTCGCACACAAACCGGACGACCAGGTCGCGGGTGCTCTCCCCGCAGGTAATGGAGCGGATCAGCGGGCTTTCCTTCGCCGCAATGGGCGTGCCGCCCTCATCCAGGAAGTTCCAGGACGGCAGGTGCTCGCCCATGTGCATGCGTTCAAGCTCTGCGGGCGTCATGCCCACCATCTCGGCAACGGCCGGATTGGCCATGACCACCCGGCCCGTGGCCGCATCCGCGATGGCGATGCCGGTGATGGCCTGGTCCATGGCCGCACTGAACAGGGTGCGCGTGCTCTCCAACTCCAGCTGCATGCGCTTGCGCTCGGTGATGTCCTGGCCGAAGGCGCAGATGAACTCCTCCTCGCCGGAGCGCATGTAGAACGCCTTGATTTCCTTGAGCACGCGCCCGCCTATGCGGGTCAGCTGTTCGGTCTCGAAGGTCTGATGGCCACCGCGCACCTTGCGCAGCAGCGCGCGCACGGCATCCAGGGTGAAGGTCGGGTCGATGAGCGACAGGGGCTGCCCCAAGAGGTCCACGCGCGGATAGCCGAGGCTGCGGGCCACGGCCTCGTTGACGTAGGACACCACGCCATCGGGCCGCACCAGGTAGATCTCCTCCACCCCGGAATCCAGAAAGAACTTGAACCGGGCCATGTCGCGCGCGTTCTGCCGGGTCTCGGTGATGTCGTTGACGACCACCACGCCCGCGCGAACCTCACCGCGGACGTCGCGCACTGGGGCGGCATTGACCGAGATCCAGCGCGACTCGCCATCGGCCCGCTCCAGGCGCAACTCGACGTTCTCCATGGTCTCGCCATGGCGCAGGGACCTGTTCAGGGGCAGATCAGCCTCCAGCACAAGGACGCCATTGGGCGAGAACGCGCGCCAGGGGTGCACCCCCGGGTCCGGGCCCTGCGGCGGCACGTCGCCGGGGCCGAAGATGCGCACGGCATGGTGGTTGCGAATGGCGGGAATGTCGTCGGCAAAGGCGATGACGATGCCCGAGGGGAACTGCTCGATGGCCGCCAGGAGCAGATCCTGGGTCTTGCGGTGGCGGGTCATCTCGGACAGGAGGTTCTCGCGCAGCAGGTCGGCCTCGCGGATGCGGACCTCGGCCCAGGAGCGCACCCCGCGCACGCGCAGGAACATCCACAACGCGATGGCCAGAAGCGCCGCGCACCCGGCCAGGGCCGGCGCCCAGTCCGGCAGACGCCAGGCGGGCTTGGACCACTTGGCTTCCAGCTCGCGCACCTCGTCCCGGCTGATGGCGTCCATGCCGGCGTTCAGGCGCGCCAGGAGCTCGGCATCGCCACGCAGCACCGCCGCCCGCAGCTGCACGCCGGGGAAGGCGCGCACCAGCTCAAAACGCTGCCCCTTGGACAGGGAGGCCAGCTGGTAGCGCAGGCCCAGCACCGGCCCGGCCACAACGCGGACCTGCCCCAGGGAGGCCGCTGCCGCCAGGGTCGTCAGGTCGGGGAAATATTCCTGCCGCAGATTGGGGTAGGTGGCCGCCAGAAAGGCCGCGGAGGGGTCGTCCTGCACCAGCCCCACGGAGGCGCTCTCGGCCTCCAGCTGCTGCCGGGTCAAACCGTCCTTGCCAATGACGGCAAAGACCCCGATGCCCAGGTCGAGCAGGGGCCGGGTGAAGGCCAGGGTGTTCTCCAGAGCAGGGGTGAAGGGCATGCCCGCCACGGCATCGGCCTTGCCCGTGGACACCTGGCTCAGGGCCTCGCCGTCCAGGACAATGGACAGGCGCACATCGACCCCGGCCTTGCGGCCCCACAAGCGCCAATAGTCCACCAGGAGCCCGGCGCTCTGGCCCGTGTCGTCGCGGAAGAAGTAAGGCGGGGCATCGCCCGGGTGGACCAGGGTCAGGTGGCCCGGCGCGCTGGCCCAGGCTGCGGGCGCAGCCGCCAGCAGGCAGCAGGCCAAGAGACAGCAGGCAAGCAAGGCCCGCCCCAGGCAGCGCCCAAGGCCACAGCCCCCGGCATCCGCAGGGATGACGGTGGCGCGTAGCCGAAAGGGGGAATGCTTGGCCGCCCCGGACACTGGCGCTGCTACTTGGCGACCTTGACGATGTTGGTTGCGGCGTCCTGCATCAGATATTGCAAGGTCGAAGCCAGCACGCTCTGGGCGGCCTGGACCATGGTGACGCCGATGTCCTCGCGCGAGCCGGAGTAGACGTTCTCGGCGACGAACTCACCATCCTTGGTGATCTTCACGTTCATGCGCAACTCGGCCTGCACGGTGAGGCTGGGGGCGCGGTCCACGTTGATCTTGTCAAAGGAGCCGGACACGACATAGCCGGTAAGAGGCGTGGCGTCGGGCTTTTCGCGATACTTTACGTCGCAGCCGCGCGCCTTGAGTTCCTCGAACATGGCCCAGCTGATCCACTCCACGGGGTTGTTCTCGGCGTAGTAGCGCTTGCCGTCGCCCAGGGTGCCGATGGTCAGGGTGTCGGCGCGCTTGTCCACAAAGGGCAGGACGGTGAAGGACTGGGCGCAGACCGCTCCGGCGGGGGGCGTGGAGGGCTGGTAGCGCAGCTGCACCACGGTGTTGGACGCGCAGGCCCCCAGGCCGAGAGTCATGGCCAAAAGCAGAACACAAAGCGCAGCGCGAATATATATACGGTTCAACATTATGAATCCCCCTTGAGGACTGCTGTGGTGTCATGGCGTAACAATGGTGGCGGGCTTTACCGCAGGCGAATTTGTAGCCCAAAGCGCTGTGCTCTGCAAGCGGACCGCGGCCACGACCCGGGCCAAGAAATGCATGTCCCTAGACTCTCCGGGGGTTTCATGATCAAATGACCCCGTGTCCCAGGCCGGGACGCAAGGAGCCCCCCATGCGCGCCGTACGCCCCACCCAGCTTCCCTGCTTGGCCCACCTGGCCCTGGCGGCCCTGCTGGCCTTGTCGGCCACCTGGGGCATCGCGCCCGCCCAGGCCCGCAAGGCCGCACCCAAGGCCGAAGCGGCCAAGACCCAGCCCAAGGGCGAGAAGATCAACATCCTCGGCCGCGTGGCCGTGGGCCTGGACAAGACCTTCATCAAGGACCAGACCCAGGGCTACCTCATGGTTCAGGGCCTGGACCTCACGCGCTTTGCCGGACGGCACATCCAGGGCACTGCGGTGGTTGTCGGCCAGGAGCGCGACTTCCGGGTCATCCGCCTGCTCGACTACAACATCAAGAGCCCGGACGACGACTCGCCTGGGAGTTCGGCCAGCAAGAAATAATGACCCTTGGCCCACCCTGCTGAGACTTCTTGCCAACGCCGGGACAAGTGGTTATTTTTGCGTGTTCGGCGCATAACGGCCCCGGCTCCGACCCCCGGTCCCAGGGCCCGGGAGCAGCGCACACCACAACAAAACGCCCCGCAACAGGGGTCAACGGAGTCACCATGAGCAAGACCAAAGAGCCCGAGACCTACCAGCTCGTCTACATCGGACCCGGCAAGCAGAAGCAGGACGTCCTCTTCACCTCGCCCAAGCTGCTGGAAGTGGAGCTCAAGCGCGAGCAGCACATCCGCTCCATCACCTCCGGCTACGTGGAGATCCGCAAAGCCTAGCCCAAATCCCGTCTTCTCACCGCAACCCGCCTCCGCCCTTGCATAGACGGCGGCGGCGGGTTATATCCAAGCCATGAATAGCATCATTTGCCCGGCGCGGGCAGGCTTGGTTATTGCAAACCTCCGGCCTGGAGGAATGAAATGACCACCGGCACTCCCCCCCCAGGACCACAGGGCGGACGCAAGGATCACTTGCGCGCTGATGGTTTTACGCTCATCGAGCTCATCGCCGTCATCATCATCCTGGCCATCCTGGCCCTGGTCGCCACCTCCGGCTCCGGCACCCTGGGCGGGTCGGAGAAGGCGCGCGCGGCCGAGGTGCGCGGGCAGCTGCGCTTCGTGCAGCTCAGGGCCATGAAGACCGGCGCCGTGTGGGGAGTCAGGTTCACCGCCTCGACCTACTGGGCGTTCAACGGCACCGACCCTACCCTCGAGGGCGCGTACCTCACGCTGCCCGGCGAAAACAACGCCACCATCACCCTGGCCAGCAAGGACATCACCGCCATGACCTTGCCTTCAGGCCCGCCCTACACCATCTTTTTTGACGGCTTCGGCATCCCCTACACGTCCTACACCAGTGCCAGCGTCAACACCAAGCTCCAGAACCCCGCGGCCATAGGCATCTGGGCGGGCGGGGCCAACGCCACCCTGACCATAACCCCGGAGACCGGCTATGTGCCTTAGCGGCCGAGCAACACCCCCCAAACTGGCCAGACGCCAGAGCCTCGGCTTCACCCTGCTTGAGCTCATCGTCATCATCACCGTGGGCGGCCTTTTGGCGGCGCTGGTGGTGAACCTCATGGGCACGCAGCTTTTGCGCTCCAGCAGCCCCTCCACCATCTCCGCAGACGCCGGGGACGCCGAGGCTGCCCTGGAGGGCGTGGTGGCCCTCTACACCGCCAACGTCAACAACGGCATCAGCGGCGCCCTGGATGCCGTGAAGGCCGAATATCCGGCGAGCAACTCCACCGCAACTCACGTAACCATTGTGGACGACGCCACCTGGGGCACCCCGACCAGCCCAACAGGCCTGCGCGCGCTCATCGTCACCGCCACCGTGGGCAACACCTCGTACACCACCCTGCTCACCCAGGCGCGCACCAACGCCTTAGACAACGCCACCAACTTTTAGGGATGCCCATGCGCAGACAGGCCGGATTCACCCTCATCGAGCTCATCGCCTGCATCGTCATCCTCGGGCTCATCGGCATCGGGGCGGCCACGGTCATTTCCCTTGGCACGCGCAGCTTCTTCTCCGCCAGAAACGCCGACAACGCGGGCGTCAGCGCCCAGATCGCCCTGGAGCGCATCTCCCTTGAACTGCGCGACATCGACAGCACGAAGGCAGCGGGAGCGGTCAAGGTGAAGACCGACGGCACCAGCATGATCTACGCCACCAGCCAGACCGCCCTGCCCGGCACGCGCACCCTGGCCTTCAACGGCGGCGCCATCACCCTGGCCGTCGATACGGGCGCTGGCGGCACGGCGCGCACCCTCATCGGCGGGGTCCACACCTGCACCATGAGCTACAGCGGCACAGGCCGCAGCACCAGCCTCACCGTGACCTTCACCCTGACCGACGCGCCAAAGGGCGAGGTCTTCACCACCACAGTGAAGCCGCGCAGCAACACCCTTGACCCCGTGCCATACTAGGGGGACAGCATGAACCAGCACAGCCAGACCACGGACACTGCGACCGACCGCCCCCAGCGTGGCAGCATCGTCGTCTACCTGGCCCTGGCGCTGGTGGCCTTCGGCGTCATGGCCGTGGCCGGGTCGGGCCGCTTCGGCGCGTCCATCCTGGGAGTGAGTGCCCCCAACTGCGCCACCCAGGCGCGGCTCATGGCCGAAAGCGGCGTGCGCTACGCCACGGCCTACCTGCGCACGGCCACGAGCCCGGCTGACCTGCTCCTCAAGATCGCCGATTTGCACACCAAGACCTACACCGTGGACGCCACCAAGGGGCTGTCCTTCACCCTGAACGTCACGGACAGCGGCTCGGGCGTGGCGCAGGTCACGGCCACGGGCCAGGCCTGCGGCGGAGTCTCCTACCTGCCGACCACCAACACGACGGCCTCGTCCGCAGTGAACGTGCCGGCGGCTGGGGGGGGCGGGGGCGGCACCCCGGGCGAAGGCATCTCCTCCAAGGACTTCGGTTCCATGGTCGTGGTCGGCGGCGGTGCCATCACCGTGGACCCCACCACCGGAACCATAGAATTGGGCAAAGGCCTCTACGCCAGCAGCGCCGCAGCTTGGTATTCCGGCAGCAGGGACGTCTGCACCGAGGGCAACTGCACCTTGGGCAATGGCCTGTGCGCCTATTTCGAGTTTGATTTCGCCTCCGGGTCCGAGGGCGATGGCTTTGTCTGGACCCTCATGAGCGGTGACACCAACACCCTGCGCGCCAACGGCGGCGACCCCGCCCGGGGCGAGCTGCTGGGCTACGGCGGGCTCGGCTCCTCGGGCCTGGGCATCCAGCCGCCCAAGTTCGGCGTGGAGTTCGACATCTACGAGAACAGCGGAACCGGCTCGGTCTGCAGCGTCGGCAACCGCGCCGACGAAAACGCCCGCGACCACATGGCCCACGTGTTCTGGGGCGCCCTGACGGTGTCCGGCTGCAACGCCAGCTACGACGACAACCGCCACGGTGCGGGCACAGCAGGCTCCACCTCCGTGCCCAGAAACTCCGTGGACGACGACGCCAACACCGGCTACGATGGCTACTACTACCGCACCACCAGCAACAGCTGGCTGGAGGACGGGGGCAGGTTCTACTACCGCTACGAGCTGAGCCGCTCGACCACGGCCAACACCAACGGCGACTACTGCTACCAGGTGCGCAGTTGGCTCAAGAAGTCCACGGAAACCTTCCCGTCGGGCCTGAACAACTGCACTGTGGCCTATTCCGGCCCGCCGGACGCCACCAGCGTGATCAACCTCTCCCCAGCCATGCACCAGAAGTTGCAAAAAATCATCTTCGGCTGGACAGAGGGCACTGGCGGCGCCACGCAGCTGGCCACCCTGCGCAACTTCCAGCTCTATTTCAAGGCTGTGCCCTCGCTGCCCGTCGTGCCCCAGGACTACAGGGCGGGTTGGTCCTTCTACGAGACCACGGGCACCACAGCCCACGACATGAACGCAACCAACCACAACGACGGCACCTTGCTGAACTCCGTGCAGTGGGTGCCGGGCATCGGCTGCCCCAACTGCGCCGCCGTGCGTTTCAGCGCCGACAGCGACCGCATCGAGGTGAACGACAGCAACAGCCTGGACCTCACCACTACGGGCAGCATCGCAACCTGGGTCAATATCCAAACTTATGGTAATGGTGCCGGGCTGGTGCATAAGGGGGTCAAAAACGACTCCAGCGACGAATCCTACTCCTTGCAATTCTCAAACGACCGCAAGGTTGCGCTGTACATACGCCAGGACACCTCGACATACCGCAGCGTGGAATCCGCCGCGTTGCCCAACGACAATCAGTGGTACCATGTGGCCGCCACCTGGGACGCCGCGAACCTCAAAATCTACATCAACGGTGTGCTAAGCAATACCGCGACGAACACAGGCGGCATCGCAGCGCAGAACAGCAGCGGACAGCTCCTGCTTGGAGCCCAGTACACGACAAACGCAGGCGGTGGTGGCGGCGGCGGCGGTGGCGGCGGCGGCGGTGGCGGCGGTGGCGGCAACGGTGGTGCATGGGCGCGCGCCCTAC
>JAHIUD010000019.1 GCA_018817515.1 Pseudomonadota bacterium | reverse complement strand
GGCGGCGACTTCGGCGGCGGCGGCAGTTCCTCGGATTGGTGAGGAGGCGGGCCCCCTCCGGTAAATCTGCTGTTCGTGTTACGAAATCTTGACTTCTTGTGCCGTAATGGTGCAATTACTTGGCTGTGAAGACCATGCCGCATGCACCAGCATCTCCCTCCTTGTCCGACATGGACCTGCCAGGCACGGGTATGGCTGTCACGGGCCCGGCTTGCTCTGGCCCGGGAGCAGCTCCCTGTCCCGGCAAGCCTCAGCCAGGTCACGTCGAGGCCGAGGTGGCGGGCCGCATCTGGCGGCTGACGCGCCCGGCAGACCTGGAGACCCTGTGGCAGGGCCTGGGAGAAGAGGACTTCGGCGACGACGAGCGCCTGCCGTATTGGGTGGAGCTCTGGCCCGCCGCCGTGCTGCTGGCGCGCTATGTGGCCCAAATCGCGGAGCGGGTGCGCGGGCGCTTCTGCCTGGACGCGGGATGCGGCCTGGGCCTTGGCGCCCTGGTGGCGGCCAGCGTGGGCGGCCGGGTACTGGGCTTTGACTACGAGCCCGAGGCTTTGGTTTATGCCCGCCAGAACGCCGTGGTGAACCAGGAGCTGCTCGGCGGCAACGCCGCGCCAGTGTTCGCCGTGATGGATTGGCGCACGCCCGCGGTGGCGCGCGGCTCGGTGGACCTGCTCCTCGGGGCGGACATCCTCTACGAGCGGCGATTTTTCGAGCCCGTGGCCGCACTTTTGGACCACGCCCTGGCCCCGGACGGCGTGGCCTGGATAGCCGACCCGGACCGCAGCGTCTCGGCCCCGGCCTGGAAGCGCCTGGAGGGCCTGGGCTGGAGCGTGACGACCCCGTATTCCGGCCGCGTGGCCCAGAGCGGGCAGGACATGAACGTACACCTACGCCAGATTTCCCGGAAGCATCGCGGGAAATAGCGGCGGAGCAGAAATGCAGAGACAAGGAGCCTGACCATGGGAGAGACTATCCGTTTTGGCGTGTCGCTGGACTCGGACCTCTTGGACAAGTTCGACCTGTTGTGCAAGGAAAAGAGCTACCAGACCCGCTCCGAGGCCATCCGCGACCTCATCCGCAGCATGCTGGTGCAGCGCCAGTGGGAGAACGACGACGGCGAGGTGGCAGGCACCCTGACCCTGGTCTACGACCACCACCAGAGCGGCCTGGCCCAGAAGCTTACCGAGATCCAGCACGACAGCCACGACGCCGTCCTGTGCACCATGCACGTGCACCTGGACCACCACAACTGCCTGGAGGTCCTGGCGCTCAAGGGCCCGGCCGAATCCATCAAGGCCCTGGGCCAGAAGCTCATCTCCACCAAGGGTGTGAAGCACGGGCACCTCGTGCTCACCACCACCGGGCAGGAGATCGGCTGATGGCGCAGTCGCACACCCTGACGCCTCCGGAAATGGAGGACGTGCAGAAGCACCCGGCCAGTGTGCAGATGCCCATCGACCACGTGGGCGTGAAGGATCTGCACCTGCCCGTGGTGGTGCGCGACCGCGAGTCCGGCACGCAGCACACGGTGGCCCGCGTTGACCTCTCGGTGGACCTGCCTGCGGCCTTCAAGGGCACGCACATGAGCCGCTTCGTGGAGGCGTTGGAGAACTGGGGCGAGGAGCTGTCGCGCTCGTCCATGGAGACGCTGCTCTCGGACGTGGCCCTGCGGCTGGAGGCGCGGCGGTCCTATGCGCGCTTCGACTTTATGTATTTTCTGCGCCAGTCCTCGCCCATGAGCAAGGCCAAGGGCCTCATGGGCTATCCCTGCTCCGTGGTGGGGGCCTGGGAGGACGGCAAGCTGGACTTCACCCTGGGCGTGGACGTGCCGGTGATGACCGTGTGCCCCTGCTCCAAGGCCATCAGCGACGAGGGCGCGCACAGCCAGCGGGCCAGCGTGCGCATCCTGGCCAAGTTCAAGGGCTTCCTCTGGCTGGAGGACCTGATCGAGATCGCCGAGGGCTCGGGCTCGTCCCGGGTCTACACCCTGCTCAAGCGCGAGGACGAGAAGTACGTCACCGAGACGGCCTTCGCCAACCCGGCCTTTGTGGAAGATGTGGTGCGCACGGCGGCCAAGGGCCTGTCCGAGCACCCGCGCATCACCTGGTTCCGGGTGGAGGTGGAGGCCTTTGAATCCATCCACGGACATTCTGCTCAGGCGACTATTGAAAGTCCCGCGCGGAAGGCGTAGAAGAGCTTCATAGGACCCTTGCCAAGGGCCCTAGCCAAGAGCCCTTGAGCCAGGAAAAGGAGGGGTCACATGAGCATGGATGTCAACTGGAACGTGCAGGCCCTCTCGGCGCTGGACGTCTCGGCCCTGGCCGCCTCGGAGAACATCGCCAACGCCAACACCGAGAACTACCGCCCCGTGCGCGTGGAGCTTGAGGACGGCATGGGCGGCAAGGGCGTGCGCGTTGCCGACATTGTGGAGCTCACCTCCAACACCTCCGGCCTGGACAACATCCCCCTGGTGCCCGATGGACGCCCCACGGACTACGAGAGCGGGCTCATCCGCAACACCTCCTACACCGGCGAGGGCAACGGCGTGGACATCGCCCGCGAGATGGTCGACCTGATCCAGGTGGAGCGCGCCTATTCGGCGAACGTCGCGGCCATCGGCAACGTCGACAACATGACGGGCAGCATCATGGACATGATGGCCTAGGAGCCCCTGGGGGCCGGGCCTGGTTCAGCGGGTGAGCCACTTCAAGAGGGCGTAAGCGGCGAGGGTTGCGGCGACCGCCGCATACATGAAGATTCAGGGCGTGCAGCGCCCACGAAGCTTCCGGTAGAGCAGCGCAAAGGTGGCCGCCCCGGCCAGAGCGGCCAGGGGATAGAGCGCTTCGTCCGGCATGGCCTAATCCTCCTCCATCTTCGCAAAATCATCCTGGCTGGACTTGCAGCCGGGGCACACCCATTCCTTGGGCAGCTCGCTGCCCGGGGTGCCTTCCTGCACGCCGTTTTTCGGGTCGCCCTTCTTGGGGTCGTAGATGTAGCCGCATCTCAGGCAAGCATAGCGCATGGCAAATTCTCCCGTCCTCTTGGGCCCCTGGCCTGTGGTGCGGCCTGGGGCTGGTGCTTGGTCACAAGACGGCCTCGTGTCCTGCGGTGGAACATAGTCATCCGGACGACGGTTGGCAACTGCGGTTGGCCCTTGCCGTTGGCGGCCATTGGCGGAGGGCCTCCCCTCGCGGCGCGATCTTGCAGTCATTGGAACGGCAATTGCTATAGTCTTGCGCATCGACCCAAACCAGAGCCAGGAGCTCCCGATGCGCCAACAGAACCAGTCAAGCACCGAGAATCTTATCCGCAATGCCGTCTACCTGCTGGCCAAGGGCAGCCCGGAGGACTTCAACCAGCTCTACCGGCAGCGAAAATTCGATCAGGTGGCCACTGTCATCGACGAGGCCTGCGCGGTCATGGATTTCAGCTACGAGAAGCGCGCCAACTTCTACACCTACGTGTACAACCGCTTGGTGCGCAAGGTTCCCGTGGATTACCTGGAGTTTGGCGTGGCCACGGGGGAGAGCTTCCGGGCCTGGCTGGGACTGAGCAGGCACGCGGAGTCGCGCTTCTTTGGCTTCGACTCCTTTGAGGGACTGCCGGAAAATTGGCAGGCCGACTCGCCCAAGGGCGCCTACAGCACCGGCGGGAACATCCCCCAGGTCGACGACCCCCGCGCCACCTTCGTCAAGGGCCTGTTCCAGCAGACCGTGGACGCCTTCAGCCTCGGCTTCACGCCGCAGAACCGTCTGGTGCTGCACATGGACGCGGACCTGTACTCCTCCACGCTCTATGTGCTCATGACCATGAACCGGCACATCCGCCCGGGCACGCTGATCCTGTTCGACGAGTTCACGGCGCGCGGCTTCACCGACGAGTACGCGGCCCTGGAAGACTACTGCACGGCCTGCTGCCGGAGCTACCAGATTCGGGCGCGCAGGCGCGATTTTGTCAAGCTGGCGGTGGAGATCACGGCCTAGACACGGAAATTTCGCTCAGGCAGGGCGTGCGGCCCCGGCGCGCCCTGGATATGGGCAAGGAGACGCCCCATGCCGACCGCGCTTCGCCTTCTGCTCGCACTGCTTCTGCTGTTCGCCATGCTCGGCACGGGCTTGAGCGCCGACAAAAAGCCGCTGGTGGTCGTGCTGGCCACAGGCGGCACCATCGCGGGCGGGGCCGACTCCGACACCACCACCATCGGCTACAAGGCCGCCGTGTTCGGCGTGGACAGGGTGCTCGCCAGCGTGCCCGCCCTGGCCAAGGTCGCCGACATCCGGGCCGAGCAGGTCTTCCAGCTGGCCTCGGAGAACATGACGCCCGCGCATTGGCTGATCCTGGGAAAACGGGTCAATCAGGCGCTCAAGGACCCGGCAGTGTCGGGCGTGGTCATCACCCATGGCACGGATACCCTTGAGGAGACAGCGTACTTTCTGCACTTGACCGTGAAATCCGACAAGCCCGTGGTGCTCACCGGGTCCATGCGCCCGGCGACGGCCATCAGCGCCGACGGCCCGCTGAACCTCTACAACGCGGTGTGCCTGGCCGGGACTGCCGAGGCCAGGGGCAAGGGCGTGCTCATCCTCATGAACGACGCCATCCTCTCGGCCCGCGACACCACCAAGACCAACACCTTCGCCACCGACACATTCCGCGCCCCGGACTCCGGTCCCCTGGGCTTCATGCAGCTCGGGCGGCCCCTGTTCTACCGGCTGCCTGCCCGGGCGCACACCCTGGCGACGGAGTTTGCTGTCGACGCCCTCACGGCTCTGCCCCAGGTGGAGATTCTCTACGGGTACGCGGGCAGCAACGCCAGCCAGGTGACGAGCGCCCTGGCCGCCGGGGCCAAGGGCATCGTCAATGCGGGCACGGGCAATGGCTCTCTGCCTGACGGGACCAAGGCTGCGCTGGCTCAGGCGCGGGCAAGAGGCGTGCTGGTTGTCCGTTCGTCGCGCACCGGCAGCGGCGTTGTCACGCGCAACGGCGGGGTGGATGACGACGCCCTGGGCTTTGTGGCCGCCGACAACCTTACTCCACAAAAGGCGCGCATCCTTTTGGCCCTCGCCCTGACCGTCACCTCAGACCCTTTGCGCATCCAGCGCATGTTCGACACGTACTAGGGCCTGGCGCCCAGTCCCTTCAACGCATCCCCAAGGCAAGCAGAGCCCCAAGGCCTGTGCCCGGCGCGGCAAGCGAAAAGCCCCTGCGCTGGCTATTCGCCTGTGCGCAGGGGCCTATGGAGCCGTCATTGGCCGGGCAGGCTAAACGTGATGGATCTTGAAGGAGGTGGCGGCGTCTCCGCTGGAGCCCTTCTGCTGGTTTTGCAACTGGCGGATCTGGGCGCGCAGGTTGGTCATCTTGCTCGTCTTGTCCTCCGCGTCCTGGCGGGAGCCCTGCTC
Source organism: Pseudomonadota bacterium (assembly GCA_018817515.1). Taxonomy (GTDB): domain Bacteria; phylum Desulfobacterota; class Desulfovibrionia; order Desulfovibrionales; family Desulfovibrionaceae; genus Humidesulfovibrio. Next base: position 10,815 of record JAHIUD010000019.1, on the reverse strand, counting down.
TTGCTGGAGCTGCTTCTGGAGCTTGGCGATGCGCCGAGCCAAGGTGTCGGCAGTGCTCTGCGCGGCGCTCGAGGATTCGCTATTGCTGCTGGACGCGACAGGGGTGTTCGCCGCCTTGGCGCGGGCTTCGTCCGAGAGGTTCACGGAGTCGCCGCCGGCCTTGGCGCTGGCGTCTGCGTTCGCCGGTTGCGCCTGCGGAATGGTCTGCGCGCCGACAGCGGCTACGGCCTGATTAACCATGGTCGTTGATAGTGTGTTGATGTCCATGTGCTCCTCCGACAATTAGATGGTCTTACCCTTGCTGACCTTATCGGCAGGAGGCTGGCGGAACTTTAGAGGCGAATCTCGGCACAGGCTCAGTATTCAGCACAATACGTAATGCGACTGCGTGTGATCATTCACTTTGTTTCCTGGCGGCCACGCGATCTCGGCTTCAAGGCAGGTCGCTCAGGGCGCAATAAAAACGCTCCGGCCCCCCACAGGTGCGGGAGCCGGAGCGTTTTCGTCGCGTCTGGGCGTAGGCTATTCGATGCCCTTGAGCACTTCCATGGCCTCATCCACGTCGGCGTCCTCGTGGACGACCTTGGACAGGGCCTTGGTCAGCAGGTCCGGGCGCTTGTGCTGGAAGATGTTGCGGCCAACGGAGAGGCCCGCGCCGCCGGCCCGGATGGAGTCGTGGACCATGACCAGGAAGTCGCGCGTGCTGTCGAGCTTTGGTCCGCCCGCGATGACCACGGGGATGCAGCAGGCGTCGATGACGCGGGAGAAGGACTCGGGATCGCCGGTGTAGGGCACCTTGACCACGTCCGCGCCGAGTTCCACGCCCACGCGGGCGCAATGCGCCACGATGTCCGGGGCGAATTCGTTTTTGACCTTGGGGCCGCGCGCGTAGACCATGGCCAGCACGGGAATGCCCCAGCTCTGCGCAGAGCCCGTGACCTGGCCGAAGTCCTCCAGCATCTTGGCCTCGCTCTCGTCGCCCAGGTTGACGTGCACGCTCACCGCGTCCGCGCCGAGGCGGATGGCCTCCTCCACGGTGCAGACCAGGGTCTTGGCGTTGGGCAGCGGGGAGAGCGAGGTGCTGGCCGAGAGGTGCAAGATGAGCCCCACGTCCTTGCCCTGGGTGCGGTGGCAGCAGCGCGGCACGCCCTTGTGCATGAGCACGGCGTTGGCCCCGCCCTCGACGATGGCCTTGACGGCGGTGTGCATGTTGACGATGCCGCCGATGGGGCCGACGGTGGTGCCGTGGTCCATGGGCACGATGATGGCGCGCTTGGTGTTGCGGTCGATGATGCGTTCCAGCCGGATGGCTTTGCCGAGATGCATGACGGGCCTCCTGTTTGTGGTCAGGGATGTCGTTTGGTGCCGTGCGCAGCGTTCTGCCCGCATGAGGGGTCCAGCGGCTGAGCCGGTTGTCCAGCGGTCTGGCGGTCGAAAGGGTGGGCGCACACTCTCGCGTCGCTCAACGTAAATATCCGTGCATCTCCTGACCGCCGCGTCTGGCGCAAAACCATTCCCGCGCCTCGGGCCTGAGCTGCCACGACCCATGCGCATGCTCCAGGAGCAGACGGCCATGATGCGGAAACTGGCGGAGGGGGAGTCCATCAAACGTCTAGCATAACGTCAGGCAATAAAAGAATTTTCATCAACGTATTGCCATTGCATGCCCCCGAATATGCCCCCTGTAGCCTCGTCTTGAATCGGACGGGCTTGGACCATCCTGCACTTGTTAAGAGGCGCTATAACGGGTATGGTCAATAAAAATCAAGACCTTCCCTGAGGTGCCCATGCCCAACGCTCTCTATTTCGGCGATAACCTCCACGTGCTCCGGGATGATATTGCCGCCGAGTCTGTGGACCTCGTGTACCTGGACCCGCCTTTCAATTCCAATGCAAATTACAATGTGCTTTTCAAAAGCCCTCAAGGTGCTGAAAGTCAGGCTCAAATTGAAGCATTCGAGGATACATGGCACTGGGGAGAACAGGCGGAACGTGAGTTTCGTGAACTGCTGACCCAAGAGAATACCGATGTAGCTCAAATGATGGACGCTTTACGTAATTTTCTTGGCGAGAACGACATGCTGGCTTATTTGACTATGATGGCAAATCGTTTACTTGAACTGCACAAGGTGCTTAAGCCTACTGGAAGTCTTTATCTACATTGCGACCCGACTGCAAGTCACTATTTGAAGATGGTATTAGATGGGGTTTTTGGAAAAGAAAATTTCTGTAATGAAATTATTTGGAAGCGTACCAATGCGCGGGGCACTATGGGGCGCTGGCCGCGAGTTCATGATACAATTTTTTTCTACTCAAAAACAGAGAATTTCTTTTTTCAGCACCTTAAGGTGAAAGCAGAAGAGTCCAAAACACCACACACGCTTATTACTGGGACAGATGGTCTAAAATATCAGACATATGAACTTACTGGGCCTGGGGTTACAAAGGAAGGACAAAGCGGACAATCTTGGAAAGGATTTTCTCCATCTGCACTTGGCAGGCACTGGGGAAACTCGCATGGCCAAATGGATGAATGGGATGCGAAGGGGCTCATCCACTGGCCGAAGGGGGGCGGATTCCCGAGGCGTCGGGCGGACGAGCCATTTCAAGTTGAGGCCCGGACTGTAACAGTCGGCGATTTTTGGGCGGATATCGACCGGGTCAATCAGACCGCCAAAGAGCGTCTTGGCTACCCTACGCAGAAGCCTCAAGCGCTTTTGGAACGTATCGTTCAGGCGTCCAGCCGACCGGGTGAAGTAGTGCTTGACCCATTTTGTGGGTGCGGGACAGCTCTGCATGCGGCACAGAAACTTGGGCGGCAGTGGGTTGGCATCGACATCACGCACTTGGCCATCAGCCTCATTGAAAAACGCCTCCGAGACGCATTTTTCGGCATCGAGTTTGAGACCCATGGCACCCCCAAGGATTTGGCGGGTGCACAAGAATTGGCCCGTCGTGACAAGTATCAGTTCCAGTGGTGGGCCTGTTCGCTCGTCAACGCCCAGCCTTATGGCGGCAAGAAAAAGGGCGCAGATGGCGGCATCGACGGGCTGATCTACTTTCAGGATGAGGTCAATGGCGCACCCAAACGCATCATTGTATCCGTCAAGGGCGGGGACAAGGTGAGCGTGCCCATGCTACGAGACATGGCGCATGTGGTGGAGCGTGAAAAGGCCTCCATCGGCCTGTTCGTAACTCTCGCCGCGCCAACGGAGCCTATGCGCAGGGAGGCCGCTGGGACAGGATTTTATGAGTGCCCCCACAACAAAATCGCCTACCCGAAAATTCAGATTCTGACTATCGAGGGCTTGCTGTCAGGGCACGAGCGCCCACAATATCTTGACTTCGCGCAGGGGACGCAGACGTTCAAGAAAGCCAAGAAGGAAGTGAAGAAGACGCGACAGGCCACCCTTTTGGGGTAAGCAGCTGCGCGCGATTTTTGCTTGCGGGTTGTTCGCTTCGCAAGCGCCTTCGCATAATTCGCAGTATTCGCACAATTCCCAGCCAAGCGCCTTGTGGCTTGGTTTCTGCGAATTGTGCGAATATTGCGAATGAGACCGTGAGAGCAAATCTAGCCTGATTCCTCCTGTTTCAACACTTGGTGGCAGGAACTCACGCTTTGCCCCCGTATGCCAAGGGGCTCACCGTGTATCCGGGGGAAGGGGAGCGGCCCGCCTTGCCCGGTTCACGCTCCTGCATTGTGTCGGCGAAGATGAAGTCCCGTTCCTCCAAGATGGAGAGGCCAGCCTTGACCATGAGCATCTTCGGATAGCGGCCCTTCACCTTTTCAAACGCTTCACGAGCTTGGAACGCCTCTATCCGGCTGTCCTTGAGCCACGCCAGGATGTGCTTCGCGCATTCGATGTCTGGGTCTGTCCCCATCAGGTCGAAAGCGGCCTTCGCATGTTCTGTGAACATCCTGCTCAAGTTGAGCGCCTGATGCATCGTCTCCAGCCCGATGGGGTGCAGGTGCGGCTCATCGTGAGTCACGAGGTGCAGGAGACCGGCCACTCTGACCGCCGCCCCGTGCAACTTGCCGCCCCAGTCGGCAATCAGCTCCAGTTCACCGCCTGGGCGCAAGGACTCTTCCACGCCCCTGTAGAAGTCCAGCCATTCCTTGTATGCGTCCGGCGCAATCTGGAGGTGAAAAGAGGTGGGTTTCCCGGTTGGATCGGAAGCCCACGGAAGGGCCAACAGGCTGACGATTTTGGCGGCGTACTGCTCTTGAATCGCTTCCGGGATTGGGCAAGGCTCGACTTCGCGTGAACCGACGCGGCTCCGGGGCAGGAGGAAGAGGAAGCGCCCGACCAAGCCACGCCCACGAAAACCGGGCTTGTCCGCCATCCCCCGGATGATTTCAGGTTGCGGCGTGAGGCAAATTGTCAGGGCGGGGGCATTGAGCACAATGGCGGGGCCACTCTTGCGGTCGACATGTACGGGTTCACCGGACCAGAGCTTCAGCACGGCGTCCAGGTTGGGGACGCCTTTTGAGTAGCGCCCACCCAGAATGTCGAACAGCCCACCCTCTGCCTCGATGATGCCAGCCCGTTCACCGTGTTCCGCAAGGAAGGGCGGAATGGCCTCCGGCGTGACATCATCAATCAAGAGCCGTGGCGACTGGGGCACTTCGGGTATTTCCGCTTCCAACGCCTTGACCTCGGCCATGAGCGCACGGCGGTCTTCAGGCGTTTTCGCCTTGCTTGCCTTGGTGCGTGTGGCTTCGATGGTCTTTTCGAGGGTCATGCGCTCACTCAAGGCGTTCTTGATGACTTGCCCCACGTCTTCCTGGGCGGCGGCTTCCCATGCCATCAGGGGGCGCTTGCACACCTCGACCGTTGCGCTTTTGCGCTCCCCGGGGGGCAGGGCAGCCATCGCGTAGATGTTGATTGGTTCGGTGTATCCGGCGCGGACTTGGACCTTGAACTTTTTCTGCCCGGCGACAGACACGCAAGCCAGCGCGTTGATGAGCACCATCTCGAAAGGCACCTGAAGACCTTCCGCGACGGCGGAACAGAAGTCGCCCAGAAGGGGGGGGAGGGCGGCAGGGTCGACCGTTGGCAGAGTCGGCGCATCGAAGCTCACGGGAACAGGTATGCCGCCGTCATTGGAAACCGGTTGCGCAACAACCTTGGCAACGCCCGCAAGTTGCTCCCGCACGACTTCCAGACCTTCAGCCATATGCAAGTCGTTGAAGTCTGTTTTGCCCGTCGGGTCGGCGAAGTGTGGCACGGCCAGAACCCCGTTCACAGCTTTCGCCGCCGCTGTCGCCTTGGCCAGACCGGGGTTGCCCGGACGGTGGTGGTCGTTGTCAGCGCAGAGCACGATTTCCCGTTTCGCATACCGCTTACGGGCTTCTGTCGCTACCTGTCCAAGGTTCCCGGCGGAGAAAGTGCAAAGGACCGTCTGCCCTGTGGCTTCGCGAATGCTCATGCCGGTCGCCAGCCCTTCGCAAATGAAGAGACGACCAGGCGCACCCTTGATTGCAAAGAAGCCGCCAAGCGTGCGGCCATCCGCGAGGAAGAGCTTGCCTCCGTCTGATGCGACGAACTGCGCCGAGATTGCTTTGCCGTCTTCGCCCTGCACAGGAACGATGAGACGTCCATCACGGGCGAGCTTGAGGCCGGGGCAGGGGGTGACGCCCTTGGCCTTGAGGTACGGGTGCCCGCTGCAGTCTGGCGCTTCCGACAATATGCGCCGCGCCGTTTCTGCGGCCTCACCCTGGCGCTTGTCTCTCGCCTCTTCACGCGCGCGGCGAAGCGCTTCTGCTTGAGCGTAGAAGGCCTTCTGTTCAGCAGGAGTGCGCTGGCGCTGTTCCTTCGCTGTCCACGTGTCAGTTTCACCGGTTCTGTAGTTCTGCCACCAGACAGTAGCCGGGTCGTCCATGTGAACGATGTAAGCACCGTCCTTTGCCCCCGTCTTGCCGCCAGCCACAGGACAGCGATGCAACTCGCCATCCGGCACAATTTCTTCCGGCATGAGCCCAGCCAGACGGAGGGCATCGGCCATGGTGTCCAGAACGCCTGAGGTGCGGGGGGGCGTCGACGTGAGCATGCTCATTCCGCACCCCCGCCAAGGGTCTGTTCAACCAACTTGCTGATGTCGCTCTCGCGCCACGCGACAGTCTTCGCTCCAAGCTTGTATGGCTTGGGGTAACGCCCTGTCTTGATGCCAGCCCACCAGGTGCTCTTGGACACGGGGTAGACCGTCAGCACCTCCTTCATTCGTAAAAACCGTTCCTTCTTTGGCTCCATGATTTTTCCTTCCTTGGATTGGAGATGTATCCGGCGGATTTCTCCGACCGAACCTCAAGAAGGTAACCACACGTCTCCGAGCGGTCGCAAGGAAGCCAAGGAGGGTCAGGACGATTTAGTGAATATTTTTTGAATGGCGCTGCAGCAGACGGAAGAAGGGTATTATGGTCGAGGCTTGTAGGTGACGTCCCCCGTCTCGCGGGCAATCAAAATGTATGTGACGTGAGAAACGCGAGGGACTCCGTAGAACATGTGCATGTAAGCCGGAAGCTCCCGCCAGGACAGCCCCTCAAGCCGGAGCAAGCGGATAATCGGCCAGAGCTCGCGAATGCGCCTCATCGCGCCTCGCGTCCGCGATTTGCGTGCGGCCTTGAAGGTGCGAACTCGCTGAGCCTCGTTCATGGTGTTCATCGGCAATACGTCGCGAGCTCGGACACGCGATGATGTCCGACGCGCTCCATCGCTTCGCGCATGATGCCGCCGGAGTTGAGCGTGCCGACGGTCGCCGCAAGGGTGATGAACTCACTAATGTGATTGTGGCGAAGCGCGTGTGACCCGTTCCATGCCTCGCCAGCTTCTGCGCACGCACACCGGAGGGACGCGAGATAGGACCTGTACGCGATGACCAACTTCCCATGGCGGGCGATATGCGCCTGGACGGTCTTGTAGACGTCGAGGGGGACGAACTGCGTGCGCCGATAGCCGCCTTTCCCCTTCACTGAAATTATGCCGCATGGGCGCATCAGGACGGTGTCGTATGCTTCTCCGATGAAGCTGGCGCGGTTCAGGCCAATGACTTCGGAAACGCGGAATCCGGCAACCAGCTGAAGACGGGCGGCAAGCCGATGAGCGTCATTTGCGACAAGGTCGACGAGACGTGCGGGGGCAATGTATGCTCTGGTCTCAATGTCGAGCTTGGGTGCAATGGCGTTGAACACCGGGCGCACGGCTTCAATGCCTGGACGAAGACAGACCTCCGACGGGATGCCCATCTTTTTGGGGGTGCTCTTCATCGCTGTATCGAGCTTTGCCAGGGCCGCCGCCATGGTTCTGATCGTGTTGCACGATGCTCCACCTTCGAGCTTCTCCAGGAGGAAGTCCCGAGCATGTTCAGCCCGCAATTCACGGACATTCAGAACACCCTTGGCGGTGGCGAAGCGAGCGAAATCCGCACTGACCGCTTTGTACGCCTCGAAAGTCCGAAACGATGTGATTGGGGTGTGCTCGCTGATGCGCGCGGAGGTCGCCCCAAGACCAGCTGCACGGAGCATGTCGCGTGCGTCTCGCTTTGTCTGGAAGCGGCTCCTGCCTGGCTGGAATATATGAGACGCGGCCCAGACAGAGCGGATTTGTGCCACAAGGCCCTTGGCCATGAATCTCCCCTTTGATGTGTAGTGGTAAGTCTTGCCGGGCTTGTGCTGGCTCACTCCGGCCCCCCGTTTTCGTTGGGGAGTGTCGCGTCTCGCGTGAAATCGCAATCCGCGCGGATGTCGGAGATTCATCCGTACGCCCTCGCAGGCAGGGAACATGGTACTGTATTTGGTGGGCGGCGCGTGAACTCGTCTCGCAAGTTCACTCTGGATGCGCGGAGACTGCCGAAGCGTCATTGCGCGAGAGTTGCGCCATCTTGCCCATATAAAGAAGCTCTTGTGTTGAGCATACAACACGGAGAAAAGTGAATGCAAGTCCTCTTCTGAATATATTTGTATAAATGTGATTATTGTTCCGTGGCCGGTGCCAGGCACTTGTTTGTATGCATAGCGTTGAAGCGCCAGCATACAAACAAGTGCCTACGTTCAAAGAAGAATTACTTACCACATAGCTTACCATTGAGGGGCAGAAAAAGCGGAGGCAGAAAATGCAAGGTGCCCCTGAACGGGGCACCTTTTGAAGATGAAACACGGGAATTCCTCCTTCCCACGATAATTGTGTGCATGCGCAGTATTGTCTTGTCAAGGCGCTGGAGTGATATTTTTCGACTTTCCTTTGCTGGTGGCGTAGAGTTGCCCCGCTTTGAGGCAATCCAGAAAGTCTGCCCAGCCTTGCACCATGCGCCTGCGGAGCGGAAGATACTCGGCGCAGTTGTAGGCCCGCTTCACTTTGTTCGGCTCCTTGTGGGCCAACTGCCGGTCAATGGCCTTGTCCTTCCAGCCGTGCTCGCTCAGCAGTGTGTCAGCCATAGAGCGGAAGCCGTGACCGGTCATCTCGCCTTGTTCGTACCCCATGCGGCGTAGCGCGGCGAGTATAGCGTTTTCTGACATCGGGCGTGAACGGGAGCGCTCCCCAGGAAATACATACCGGCCTGTGCCGGTGAGCGGGAATATTTCCTTGAGCACCTCAAGGGCTTGGCGGCTCAAGGGCACAATATGCTTTTGCCGCATCTTCATCTTTTCAGGTGGGATGTGCCATTCGGCGGTTTCGAAGTTGATTTCTGACCATTCTGCTTGTCGAAGCTCACCAGGTCTTACGAATGTGAGAGGCGCAAGCTTGAGGGCGCACCTCACGACCAAGCTCCCCTTGTAGCCTTCAATCGCGCGGAGTAGGCCCCCGATTTCTTGCGGCTCATGGATGCTTGCAAAATGCCGTTCTGGTGGTGGAGGGATTGCCCCGATAACGTCTGCAGCGATGTCACGCTCCGCGCGACAGGTGCACACGGCGTAGCGGAAAATTTCACTACATTTTTGGCGATTCCGCCGAGCCGTTTCTTTGGCGCCGCGAGCTTCGATTCGCCGGAGAACTGTGAGCAGTTCTTGCGGGGTGATGGCCCTGATTGGGCGAGAGCCGATGAAGGGGAAGATGTCAGCGCGGAGGCGACTGATAACGGTCTCTGCTGTGCTCTCCGTCCACCTGTCGCGGTGCTTGGTGAACCATTCTTCAGCGATGCTCTGGAAGGTCTCCTGCGTCGCCAGTTGAGCTGCCTTCGCTTCCTTTTTGGATTGTCCGGGGTCGATGTCTTGGGCAAGGGCCTTTCGTGCGGCTTCCCGACGCTCTCTCGCTTCAGCAAGCGTGGTGGTCGGGTATATCCCAAGGGCGAGGCGTTTCTCTTTTCCTTCGAAGCGGTACTTGAGCCGCCAAAGCTTGCCCCCGGCGGGGGAGACTTCTAGGTAGAGGCCTCCGCCGTCAAAGAGGCGGTGAGGTTTAGGGCCGGGCTTGGCATGGCGAACCATTGTGTCGGTAAGCTTGTTTGACATGGGGGCATCCTTCAGGTTTTGGGTTGGGAAAATTCCCTGATGCCCCCTATTGTGCCCCCACGGAAAGCTGGATGTCAATGGATGAAGGTAGGGTGAAATGGACGTTCCTTTCTTGTATCATGCCGGAATTCTGGTATGTTCTGGACTGTCCCGGACATGCTCGGATTGTGTAATGGCGAAGGGGGAGGGATTCGAACCCCCGGACGGTTGCCCGTCAGTGGTTTTCAAGACCACCGCCTTGAGCCGCTCGGCCACCCCTCCGCTGGCCCCGGAAGCGGGCGTATGCCTGCCGCTCGAAGCGCTGTGGAGGTTGCCAAAAGCAGGCCACCAAGTCAATGCGTCCGAAGGCCTCACGGGATTGGCGCGGGGCGCATGTCTCCTGTTGCAATTTTCAGCGCTTTTTGTTGAAATATGATGGACATTAAAGTTCAGGGCGACAGGGTCCGATGAGCAGGTGACCGCATGGCGCGCCAACCCTCATGGTATGTCTCTTTAATACAACTGGACATTTGCGTCTGCAGCAAGGAGCCCTCATGAAAGCACAGCAGAAGAGCACTGCCCCGGCCACAGCAATCTGGGTAGTCGGCGTTGCCGCTGCCGCCTTTGTTGTCGCGGCGCATTTCGCCGCCAGCCTGTGGGTAGCGCTTGGGCTTGCCGCAGTCCTTGTGGCCCTGGCCGCCTACCTGGCGACCAGCCAGGGACCGGGTACCGACGGCCTGAAGGCCGGTCTGTTGAAGCTGCTGTCGCGCAAGCGTGAATTCGCTTTTGACGAGGTGAACTCCTGGCGGCCCCTGGGCGAGCTCGCAGGCCTGGTGGCCGAGGTGGTGGAGTACAACATGCACCGCCGCGAGTACTACAGGGGCGCGGTGCAGGCCGTTGGCACGCCGTTTCTGCTCTGCGATTCGACGGGCACCATCACCCATGTGAGCGCCTCCATGCTTGCGCTTTTGAAGCGCGCCGAGGGCGACGTCATGGGCAAAACCGTGTCCGAGGCCTTCTACGGGCGCAAGGGCGACTCCATCACCGAGCGGATCATGGCCGAGAAGGGCAGCCTGGCCGAGGAGGTGCATCTGACCCTCTGGAACGGCCTTGAACTGGACGTCCTCACCAGCGTCAATTGCATCAAGAACGTCAAGGGTGTGGTCGTCGGCGCGGTGGTCTGCCTCACGGACCTGGGCAAGATCAAGGAGCAGCAGGTCGAGCTCGCCAGGCAGCAGGCGCAGATGCTTCAGGTGGGCAACTCCATCAACGATCTGGCCCAGCGTGTGGCCTCGGCCTCGGAGGAGCTTTCCGCCTCCGCCGACGAGCAGGCGCGCGGCGCCCAGCGCCAGAAGGCCCAGACCGAGAGCGTCTCCACGGCCATGGAGGAGATG
>JAHIUD010000018.1 GCA_018817515.1 Pseudomonadota bacterium | reverse complement strand
TTTCCCTCCTCCCCCGAACCCCCTCCACCCTTCCAAAACTTTTGTCAGGACAGGCAACAGGGGTGTACTTTCTCGTATCGCTTACGCTCGCCCCCCCTCACCCATGCAATAGGTTTGGGAGGGGTGGGGTCCGGGGCGGGGAACCTTTTTCCCAATAGGTTCCCCGCCCCGGTTCGCCCCGCGCTCTCGCTAATTCTCCGCCGAATGCAGGCCGCCGGCGCCGGAGCCGAAGCTCAGGTTGGCTGCCTCGCCGCCCTTTGGCGCGGGCTTGCTGCAGTTCCAGATGCAGGCCCCACAGTGCACGCACTTCTCCCGGTCGAACAGCGGCACGCCGCCCTCCGGGTTGGTGGTGATGGCCTGGCCGGAGCAGGCCTCGATGCAGACCTTCTCGTCGCAGGCCCTGCACACGTTGCTGCTCTTGAAGGTCACGTGGTCGCGGTAGCCTCCGGGGGCCTGGACCTTGCCGCCCATCAAGAGCGCGTCCTGGTGCGACACGAGCAACTGCCCGTCAAACTCGATGGCGGGCCAGCCCAGGCGGTCCATGAGCGCGCCATGCAGCGGCAGGCCCTTCTGCGTGCATTCCTTGCGGATGCGGGCGATCTCGTCCGCCGGGATGCGGCCACGGAAGAATTCCTCCAGGCTCGGGATACGCTCGTGCGGCTTCTTGCTCGCGCCGGGCCAGAAGGCCTTGCCGCCGGAAAGCCCGGTCAGCACCGTGCCGATAAGGCCTTGCAGCACGCCCACCTGGAAGCCGTCGCGCGCCTTCTCGGCGATCTTGGCCTCGCGCTCCAGCCAGGAGTCGCGGCGGCGGCGCACGTAGGTGCGCGTCAGATTGTCCTTGGTGAAGGGCTTGCCGTCCTTCAAGAGCTCCAGCACGCTGACGCCCAAGAGCACGCCGCTGGTCCAGGCCTCGTCGAAGCCGGAGTTCGTCAGCACGTTGGTGGTGCCGCTGCCCTCGCCGATGCGGGCGAAGCCGTCGCCCACGAGGTGCGGCTCGCCCTTGCGGCCGGACTCCTGCAGGCTCTTGGCGCCCCAGGAGCGCATGCGTCCGCCCTTCAGGTGCTTCCAGAGGTAGGGGTGCTGCATCCAGTGCTGGAGGTAGCGGTAGCCGGTGCGCACCGGGGAGTCGTACCAGGACGGCACGAAGATGCCGAGGCTGGCGATGTTGCCGGGGTAGACGTAAAGGAAGCCGAAGATCTCCGGCTCGGGGTAGCCCAGGGTGTGCAGCACCATGCCCTCCTTGAGCTCGCAGCCCTCGGGCAGGTCCACCACCATCTTCATGCCCACGGCCCATTCGCGGGCGTGGTTGCCTGCGGGCAGGCCCAGCTTCTCGTCCAGGTGCCGCCCCACGGCGCCCACGGGTCCGTCGGCCACCACGGTGAGCTGGCTTCTAATGTCCATGCCGGGCATGAACCCGGCCTCTGGCTTGCCGTTTTTGTCCACGCCCTGGTCCTGCAGGCGCACGCCCACCACCACCTGGTCGAACATGATGGGCTCGGCCACGGGAGTTCCGGGCCAAATCTGCGCCAGGCCCTGGCCCATGATCTGCCCGCCCGCCCACTGGTTGAACTGGCCCATGGACAGCAGGAAGCCAGGCTCCTTGCACAAGAAATTCGGGATGTACGGCAACTTGTACGCATGGTCCTTGGCCAGGCCAAAGGCCCGGATGGCCTTGTCCTTGATGCGCAGGAGCGTTGGCCTGCGGCTGACGCCAAGGGGATCGAGCAGGTACACGACCTCCTCGTGCTTGACCTCGGTGGCCAGGGGGATCTGCGAGAGGTCGAGGTCCGGGAAGCTGGCGCGGATGCCCCGGCCCTTGGTGACCACGCCGGACACGCCAAAGCCGATGTCGTCGGCGCGCTCGTAGCAGATGACCTGGGGCGGCATGCCGGGCATGGCCTTGCTCTCGGCCACGGGGGTGCCGTCCTCGTTCAGCAGGCCCTGGGACAGGGTGTGCAGGAAGCCGCCCATGGCCGGGCCGAAGCCCACGCAGGCGATGTCCACGTCCATGCGCTGGCGCTCGACACCTTCCGGCAGGGCGTCTTCCGGCAATTGAGTGGCGCTGGTCTCGGTCATGCTTCCTCCCCCATGGGTTGCCCTCTGGGCGCGGGTTGCCGCAAAAAAACACGCCGGGCGCGGCACTCTCCCGCGACCCTGGCACGACGGCTTGCATCTCTTTATGCGACAGGGGCGGGGGGAGTCAACCGCAGGAGAAGGCCCGCTCCGCTCAGCCTCGCCCAAACCCTGTCAACCCGCCCGTTGCGCCTGCAACAAGCAGGGGCGCTACGACTCTCGAAATTTCACGACGGCCAGCAGTGGTGGATGTTCGCCTATCTGGAAGGCCGCACCCCGGTGGGGCTGACCAACGGCAAAGACTTGTACTTCCTGCTCTGCGACCAGCTCGGCACGCCGCTGGCCCTTGCCGCCACGGATGGCCATATTGTACAGACTATGCAATACGACAGCTTCGGCAACCCCCTTTGGGGGCTTCAAGGGCCAGTGACTCTGCCCATCGGCTTCGCGGGCGGGCTCTTTGATGCCGACACAGGCCTGACGCGCCCCAATCGTATTGAAGGGCGGCGGGACTACAATACCGACACCGGGCGCTTCACCGCTCTCGCCCCCTTGGGCGCAAAGGGCGGTGACACGGACTGGAACGGCATGCCTGCTCTTGCCCTCCCTTATCCCGCAAAAGCCGAGCGGGCTGCTTCAGGTTCCTCCTGAAACAGCCCGCTCGGCGCAATGTGGGGGTCTGGGGGACTTCAAGTCCCCCAGCGGGGCCCAGGGGCAGCGCCCCTGGCCGCCGGAGGCTCTTCTCTTACATATTCATGCGTTCCAAGTCGCGCGCGCGGATCTCGCCGCGTTTGATCTTGCCGCTGATGGTCTTGGGCAGCTCAGTCACGTACTCGATGATGCGCGGGTATTTGTACGGCGCGGTGATGGTCTTCACGTGGTCCTGCAGCTCCTTGGTCAGCGCGTCGCTGGGCGCGTAGCCTGCCCCGAGCACAACAGTGGCCTTGACCGCCATGCCGCGCACGGGGTCGGGCACGCCGGTGACGGCGGCCTCGACGATCGCGTCGTGGCTGACCAGCGCGCTCTCCACCTCAAAGGGCCCGATGCGGTAGCCGGAGCTCTTGATGAGGTCATCGGTGCGGCCCAGGAACCAGAAGTACCCGTCCTCGTCCACCCAGGCCTTGTCGCCGGTGTGGTAGAATCCGCCGTAGACCACCTTGTCCGTGCGCTCCGGCTCGTCCAGGTAGCCTGCAAACAGGCCGGGGATGCCTGCGGTGGACTTCTCGCTCTTCAGGCGGATGCAGATTTCGCCCTCCTCGCCGGGATTGCAGGGCTGGTCCTCGGCGTTCAAGAGCACGATGTCCCAGTCCGGCATTGCCCGGCCGATGGAGCCGGGTTTGGGCTTCATGAAGGGCAAAGTGGCCACCTGCAGCGTGGTCTCGGTCTGGCCATAGCCCTCGAAGATGGGCAGGCCCAGCGCCTTTTGCCAGTCGGCGAACACGGAGTCGTTCAAGAGTTCGCCTGCGGTGGTGCAATGGCGCAAGGACGAGAGGTCGAACTCGCGCAGGTTCTCGCGCACCAGGAAGCGGTAGACCGTGGGCGGCGCGCAGAAGGTGCTGATCTTGTGTTCGGAGAGGATGCGCAAAAGCTCGCGCGGCTCGAACTTGCCCCGGAAATCCCAGACGAAGATGACGGCCCCGGCCAGCCACTGGCCGTAGAACTTGCCCCAGACGCTCTTGGCCCAGCCGGTGTCGGACAGGGTCAGGTGCAGATCGCCGGACTCCAGGTCGTGCCAGTAGGTGCCGGTGGTCAGGTGGCCCAGGGGATAGGTGTAGGTGTGCAGCACCATCTTGGGCATGCCCGTGGTGCCGGAGGAGAAGAAGATGACCATGGGGTCGTCGCCGCCGGGGGAGTCGGCCTTGCGCGGGAATTCGCCAGCGCCGGTGGCCTTGAGCGTTTCATAGTCGCTCCAGCCAGCCGGAACCGATTTCCCGGCAGGCTGGGAGCCCACCTGCACCAGGAGCCGGAGGTCCGGGCACTTGGGCCGGGCGGCCTCCATGCGGCTGGTGATGGAATCCTCGCAGATGACGCAGGAGACATGGGCGAAGTTCACCCGGAACTCGATGTCGTGCGGGGTGAGAAGCGAGGGCGAGGGAATGGGCAGCGCGCCGATGCGTGCCAGCGCCAGCATGGACACCCAGTATTCCACGCGGCGGTAGAGCACCAGCATGACCCGGTCGCCCTTCTTGAGGCCGCTGGCAGCGAGCGCGTTGGCGAGCTTGCTTGATTCCTCGCGGAAGAACTCAAAGGAGTACTCGCGCCGGGTTCCGGCATCGTCCACGTGGATCAGAGCCGGGGCGGCAGGCTCGGCCACGGCCTTGGGGTCGAGGAAGTCGAAGACGAAGTTGTAGCCTTCTGGCACGTCGTTCCTGTAGGCCGCCTTGAAGTCGCGGTAGCTTTTCGCGCGCAATTTTTCCATATCACGATGCTCCAGGGGGAGTTAGAGGATCACGTCCAGGAACACGGCCTGCTTGCCGTCCAGGCCGCGCAGGGCGTGCGGGGTCTGGGAGTCGAAGTACAACGAGTCGCCGGGGGCAAGCTCCAGCACTTCCTCGCCCAGGCGCAGCTCCAGGCGGCCCTCCTGGACATGGATGAACTCCTGGCCGGAGTGCGCGACCTGCGTCATCTCAGACGGCTCCTTGGGCGGCACGGTGATCAGGAAGGGCTCCATCTTGCTGCCCGAGAAGCGGTAGGCCAGGGACTTGTAGTCGTAGTCCTTGCGGCGCTCGACAGAAAGGCCCTCGCCGCGGCGCACCAGGGAGTGCCCCCTCAGGTGCGGCTCGATGCCGCTGATGAGCACGGTCAGGTCCACATGGCAGCACTGGGCGACCTTCATGAGGAAGCCCACGGGAATCTCGGTGGTGCCCGCCTCATAGGTGCGGATGAGGGGCGCGTCCACGCCGGTCTTGGCGGCCAATTCCTCAACGGTCAAGTCCAGGGCGTCGCGCAGGCCGCGCAGCCGCGGGGCGATGTCCTTGTAAGCCTGTTCCATCTTGGGTTCTCCTTTACGCCTTGGGTGGTTCCTGCATGGCCTGGGGGAACAGCTCTGCGGCCAGCTCGCGCAGCTTGTACTTCTGGATCTTGCCGCTGGCGGTCATGGGATAGGACTCGACAAAGGCGATGTACTTGGGGATCTTGTAGCGCGAGATCTGGCCCCGGCAGTAGTCCTGCACGTCCTCGGGCTCCAGGCTCACGTCGGGCTTGAGGATGATGAAGGCGCCGACCTCCTCGCCGTACTTGCGGCTGGGCACGCCCGCCACCTGCACGTCCATGATGCCCTCCATGCGGTAGAGGAACTCCTCGATCTCGCGCGGATACACGTTTTCACCGCCGCGGATGATCATGTCCTTGAGGCGCCCGGTGACGGTCACGTAGCCCTCTTCGTCCATGGTGCCCAGGTCGCCGGAGTGCAGCCAGCCGTCTACGTCGATGGCCGTGGCCGTGGCCTCGGGGTTGTTGTAGTAGCCCTTCATGACGTTGTAGCCCCGGCAGCAGATCTCGCCGATGACGCCGCGCGCGCACTCCTCATTGGTCTCCGGGTCGACGATGCGCACCTCGATCTCGGGCATCTCGCGGCCCACGGTCTCGGTCATCTGGCGCAGGTCGTCGCCGATGCGCGTCTGGGTCATCACCGGGCTGCCCTCGGTCAGGCCGTAGCAGATGGTGATCTCGCGCATGTGCATCTCGTCGATGGCGCGCTTCATGAACTCGATGGGACAGGGCGACCCGGCCATGATGCCGGTGCGCAAGGAGGACAGATCGAAGCGCGGGAAGAGCTTGTGCTCCAGCATGGCGATGAACATGGTGGGCACACCGTAGATGGCCGTGCACTTCTCCTGCTCCACGCTTGTCATGGCCATGACCGGATCGAAGTTCTCCAGGAAGACCATGGCCGTGCCGTGGGAAACGCAGGCCAGCACGCCCAGCACGCAGCCGAAGCAGTGGAACAGCGGCACGCCGAGGCAGAGGCGGTCTGCTTCCGTGAACTTCTGGTTCTCGCCGATCCAGTAGCCGTTGTTGCCGATGTTGTAGTGGGTCAGCTGCACGCCCTTGGGAAAGCCCGTGGTGCCGCTGGTGTACTGCATGTTCACCACGTCGTGCGGGTCAAGCTGGGCCTGGCGCGCCTCATAGTCCTCGGGCGAGGTCATGACGGAGAGGGCCTGGATCTCGGGCATGGTGTACATGCCGCGATGCTTCTCCACGCCGAGGAAGAGCACGCGTTTGAGGTGCGGGAACTTCTCGGTCTTGAGCCGCCCGCGCTCGCACGTCTTGAGCTCCGGCACCAGGTCGTTGATGGTGGCCACGTAGTCGATGTCGCGGAAGCCGTCCATGAGCAGGATGTTCTCGCACTCGGACTGCTTGAGCAGATATTCGAGCTCCGCGCGGCGGTAGTGGGTGTTCACGGTGAGCAGCACCGCGCCGATCCTGGCCGTGGCGAACTGCAGGACCACCCAATGGGGCACGTTGTTGGCCCAGAGGGCGACCTTCTCGCCGTGCCCCACGCCCAGGGCCATGAGGCCCATGGCGACCTCGTCCACCAGGTCGGAGAACTGTCTCCAGGACAGCCGGAAGTCGCGGTCCACGTAGACCACGGCGTCGCGGTTGGGCCATTGTTCAACGGTCTCGGCCAGCATCTGGCCCAGGGTGATTTCGCGTAAGGCTTTGTCGCGCGCCATGGGTTACTCCGGGAAGTAGAGCACGGCGTAGATGGAGGCCGGCCCGCCCACGGCGGAGACGTTGTGCGGCACCACGGAGTTGAAGTAGATGCTGTCGCCGGGGCCCAGGATGCTCTTCTCGCGGCCGAAGACAAGCTGCAACTGGCCGCTGACGACGACGATGAACTCCTCGCCCTCGTGGGAGGAAAGCTCCGCCTCGGCCCCGGGCTCGGGGTTCATCTCGATGAAAAACGGCTCCATGTGGCGGTCGGTCTTGCCCCGGCCCAGGGAGTGGTAGGTATGGCTGGGGGGGCTGTCGCCGTTCTGGTGCATGGACAGCTCGGCGGTCATGCCGCCCCGTTCCGCCAGGCGCACGATGAGCGGGTCGCGGCTCACCTGGTCGTCCAGGAAGGTGCCCAGACGCAAGCCCAGAGCCCGGGCTATCTTCAAGAGCGGGCCCAGGGAGGGGTAGCGGTCCTCGGACTCCACAGCGGTCAGGAAGGCAACGTCCATGCCGGTGCGCTCAGAGAGATCCGCCAGGCTTAAGTTCTGCTTTTCGCGAAACGAGCGTATGCGCTCACCCACTTTCTTGTCCATGTGGCACCCTTCAATCCTGCGCTGATGTTCACGTGTTGCCCGCCTGCGTCACAGGCCCGACGCCCGGACCTGGACCCATTTCCCACAATGGGCTGGGCCTTAACGTATCTGGCGGTTTTTGTCGACAGATGAGAAGTGTTTACTCACTTTTTGACAGCTTCTCAGCCCGGGTCACATATTTGCCAGATGCGAAGGTGACAAGGGATCTTCACGCCGGGCATGATCGGCGCCGGACATCACGGCAGGAGGCCGCCGTCTGCCTGGAAGGCTTGCCAGTGAAGGGCCATCGGTGCTAGCGTTGCATTTCAGAGTTCTCCAGCACCTGCAACCCGATCGAGCCTGCATGATGGACGACAAGCAGCCCCAGGAAGAACACGCCCCGGTCTACCGCCCCGAAGGCGGCAGGAAGATCAAGGGCCTGTTCTCCACCCAGACGGTGGAGAAGGTCGGCACCGGCACCACCCAGCGCAAGACCATCAGCAAGATGTTCTGGTTCTGCACGCAGAACGACGAGGGCCAGGTCATGGTCCAGGCGCTGAACAAGAACATGGTGCCTGCCGGGGCCAGCACCGCCGTGCCCCTGGAAGACTTTCTGGCCAAGTACAACCCCGAGCCGGAAATGTACCTGAAGAACGTGTTCCCGAAGATGCAGGAGCTCAATTCCACGGTGCAGCGCGCCGAGGAACAGCGCCAGCGCGGGGCCCTCTACAGCGCCCAGTTCGAGTACGAGAACGCCCTGGCCGTGGACGAGGAGAACGTGCGCGCCAACTTCGGCCTGGGGCTGACCTACGTGGAGCGCGGCGAGGCCACCAAGGCCAAGGACATCCTGGGCCGCATCGTGGGGCTCGACGCGGCGTTTGCCCCGGAGCACAAGCACCTGTTCAACGAATTCGGCATCTCGCTTCGCAAGAGCCGCATGGTGGACCAGTCCATCGAGTACTACACCCGCGCCCTGACCATGACCGAGACCGACGAGAACCTGCACTACAACGCGGCCCGCGCCTATTACGACAAAGGCGACCTGGCCAAGTGCCGCGAGCACCTGGACCGCGCCCTGGCCATCAACCCCGCCCACGAGGAAGTGGCCAAGTTCATCGAGTTCCTGAGCAAGAAGAAATAGGCGCTGGCGGCCATGGCCCACCTTGCCCTCGTTAGCGTCAGCTTTGCCCATGCGGGGAACCCAGCGTGCCCGGGCCCGGGCCGGGCCATCCTGGACGGTGCGTCGTTACAGGTGCCGCGCGGAGCCTTCGTGCTGCTCACCGGCCCCTCGGGCGCTGGCAAGAGCACCCTGCTCCGGCTCTTCTGCCGCCTGGAGGAGCCGCAAACAGGCCAGGTGCTCCTGGACGGCCAACCCGTGTCCGCCCTGCCCCCGGCCCAGCTGCGCCGCCGGGTGAGCTACCTCCAGCAGACGCCCACCGTCATCCCCGGCTCCGTGCGCGAGAACCTGCTTTTGCCCTTCACCTTCAAGGCCGCCAGCGGCCAGACCCCGCCGGACGACGATGCCCTGAAGGAGCTTCTGGCCAGCCTGGCCGCCAGCGACATCCCCCTTGACCAGGAGGCCGCCACCCTGTCCGTGGGCCAGCGCCAGCGTCTCTGCCTGGTCCGGGCGCTGTTGACCAGGCCCGAGGTCCTGCTCCTGGACGAGCCCACCAGCGCGCTGGACCCGGAAAGCGCCCGCGCGGTGCTCTGCGCGGCGGAGTCCTTCTGCCTGGAGGGCGGCGGCACCGTCATCCTGGTGAGCCACGCCGAGTTCACGCCCGAGCGGGTCACACCCGTGCCGTATACGCTCTGCTGCGGACAGCTCAGCGGCGGACAACTCAGCGCCGGGAGGTTGCCGTGAACGGCGTCATCAACATCGACCTCTGGCGGCTGGCCCTGGCCCTGGTGTTCTCGCTTCTGGCCGGGGGCTGCTCGCTGGCGCTCAAGCTGGGCCTCGGGCGCGACATCGCCATCGGCACGGTGCGCACCATCGCCCAGCTCTTCCTCATGGGCTGGGTGCTGGGCATCGTCTTCGCCGTGGAGTCGCCCTGGCTGGTGCTGGCGCTGTTTCTGGCCATGGCCGGGGCGGCGGCGCACACGGCGCGCGGCCGCGTGAGCGAGAAGGCCGTCCATTTCGCCTGGCCCATGTACGCGTCCATGGCCACCGTATACCTGCTGGTGACCATCACCGTGACCGGGGCCATCGTGCACGCCGAGCCCTGGTGGAAGCCGCAGTACTTCCTGCCCATCGGCGGCATGGTGCTGGGCAACTCCATGAACTCCGTGGCCGTGGCCCTGGACCGGCTGTTCTCGGACCTGCGCGCGCGGGCTGCGTCGGTGGAAATGCAGCTCTGCCTCGGGGCGGACGCGGCCGAGGCCAGCGCGGACATCACGCGCACGGCCATCCGCGCGGGCATGATCCCGTCCATCAACTCCATGATGGCCGTGGGGCTCGTGTCCATCCCGGGCATGATGACCGGCCAGATCCTGGGCGGCAGCGATCCCTCCCAGGCGATCCGCTACCAGATCGTGGTCATGCTCATGATCGTGGGCGCGACAGCCCTTGGCAGCACGCTCTTGACCCTCATCATCCGTCGCCGCTGCTTCGCACCCGGCGACCGCCCGCTCCTGCGCTGAACAGCGCGCCCGCAACAGCCTATGGCGCATCGGGTTTTTCGTTGCGCTCAGCCAATACAGCGTATAGGCTTACTCCACTCCCCAACAATCGTGCCACCCTGCGAGGCCTCATGGTCCTGGACCGCCACCACATGCTCAGCCTGCACAACGTGCTTGAGGGGTTGCGGCTGGGCCTTTGCGACTACTCCGGGGTGACGCGCGTGGCCGTCGTCTATGCCCAGGCCCCTGGCGAGCCCCTGCGCATCGTCGATCCCCAGGGCCTGCTCCGGGGACACGAGCCGCGCCTGCGCGAATATTACCTGGATACCAACGAGTGGTGCGAGGGCCTGCCCGACCCGGAGCACGTGTCCTACTTCGACCAGGCCAAGAGCAAGCGCATCGGCCTGGCTGGCGTCATCAGCCTGGGCGGCCGCTCGCCGGGAGTCAGCTACCAGATGTGGTTCACCGACCGGCACGTGGACCTGTGCTCGCCCGGCCCCACCCGGCGCTGGCTGGAACTGGGCCTGCTGCAGTTCTCGCACAACCTGGCCGCCAAGGATCTCTTTTCCCTGGACTCCGCCGCGCTCATGCTCCAGGAGATGGCCCCCCACGCCGTGCACGACTACATCGTGGACGAGCGCTCGAAGAGCACCGGGCCGGACACGCGGCTGCGCGTGTACAACATCCTCGGGGCCATCATGCAGATCTCCAAGACCCCGGAGGAAGGTGCCTGGGCGCGCGGGCACCTAGCCTTTGTGGAACCCTCGCGCCTGGCAAGGCTGCACTACCTGATGCGCTTTCCCAAGGCCGAAAGGCCGCGCCTGGACAACAGCAAGCACGTGCGCAAGATGCTCCAGTCCGTGGAGCGCAGCAAACGCCAGCTCGTCTCCGACGGCGAGCACATCGTCGGCATCGCCACAGGGGAACTGCCGCCCTCCAGCCTGTGCGCCCTGTTCAGCGGCCGCCACGGCCTGCTCTTCATGGACGACAGGCTGGTGTGCAGCTTTTCCGATGGGGCCTTCCAGTCCACCAACCGCAAGCCCAACCTGGTTATTCTGGAGGAGGCCCTGCTGGAGTGGCCGCTTGATGCGGACCAGCGCGACGCGCTGTTCGCCTCGGTGTCGCGCATCGTGGCCTTTGCCGGCGAGCAAAAGTACGGCTGCGCGCTCATCGTCGACCCCTATACCCCGCTGCTGCCGGTTTCCGGGCACACCCTGGAGACGCCCCTTGACCTGGACAATCCCGAGCACCTGCCCCTGGCCGCAGCCCTGGCCAAGGTGGATGGCGCGCTGCACCTTTCGGCCACGAACAACCAGCTCTGCGGTTTCGCCTGCCTCATGGACGGGCCGAGCTTCCCCGGCGAGGACCGCTCGCGCGGGGCGCGCTACAACTCCGCTCTGCGCTTCACGTTCTCCCACCCGGAGCTCATCGTGGTGGTGGTTTCCTCCGACCGGCCAGTGTCGGTGATGCAGAAGGGCGCGGACATCTCGCGCCCGCCGGTGTGGCCTGCTGTGCCCAGTCTGCTGCGCCCGCCCCCGACCCTTGAACACTGGCTCGGCGACGATTCCTGACCCCTCCCGGCCGGCCTGCCGCCTGAGGCTGCGGCCCTGAGCCGTGAACCCAGGCCGCCAGCCCGCTACAGGTCGCCCTGACGACGCCTCTGGGCCACCGTCTGCAGCAGCGCGCGCAACTCGTCCTGCCGGAAGGGCTTGGCGATATACTCGTCCAGGCCAGCGGCAAGGAACTTCTCGCGGTCGCCGGACAGGGCATAGGCCGTCATGGCGATGATGGGCAGGCGCCCGCCATTGCCCGGCAGGGTGGTGCTGCGCAGGATGCGCGTGGCCTCCAGACCGTCCATCTCAGGCATCTGGATGTCCATGAGCACGCAGTCGAACTCCTGCTTGAGGGCTGCCGCCACAGCGTCAATGCCGTCATTCACGGCCACCACGCTGTGGCCCATGCGCTCCAGCATCAGCCGCGCGCCCAGCTGCCCGATGAGTTCATCCTCGGCCAGGAGGATGCGCAGGGGCACCTCCTCCTCCGTGTTGGCTGAGCCGGCCTCAACCTGCGGGGCCACAGCCGCGCCCCTGTCCACAGGCACAGGCAGGGACAGCACCACGGTAGTTCCTTCCCCGACCTCGCTCTCGATGCACAGGGAGCCGCCCAGGCACTCCACGATGCGCCGGACGATGGCCAGGCCCAGCCCTGCGCCCTCGAACTGCCTGGCGTAGGAGCCGTCGGCCTGGCTGAAACGGTCAAAGACAACGTCCAGCTTGGCCTCTGGGATGCCCACGCCCGTGTCCGACACGGCCAGGATAAGGCGGTCCATCGCGGCGCCAGCCAGGGTGCGGTGCCAGGCCTCGACCGTGATGCCGCCCTTGCGGGTGAACTTCACGGCGTTGCCCACGAGATTGAAGACGAGCTGACGGATGCGGGCCTCGTCGCCCAGGAGCCACTCGGGCAGGCCGGGTTCCGGCACGATGCGCAGCGCAAGGCCCTTGCGCGCGCAGGCATGGCTGAACACGCCCACCGTGGCGTCCAGGATGTCGCCCGGCTGGAAGGGCTCCTGTTTGAACACCAGCACCCCGGCCTCGATGCGCGAGAAGTCCAGGATGTCGTTGAGCAAGGACAAAAGCCGGTTGGCAGCCTCGAAGGCGTTGGTGGCGTAGGTCTGCTGGCAGGGCTTCAGCTCCTCCTCCAGCATGAGCAGCTGGAGCATGCCAAGCACGCCGTTCATGGGCGTACGCAGCTCGTGGCTCATGTTGGCCAGAAACTCGCCTTTGGCGCGATTGGCGGCCTCTGCTGCGTCCTTGGCATGCAGGATGTCCTGCTCCATCTTCTTGCGGCTGGTGACGTCGAACGCCATGCTGAGGACTGTGCGGCGTCCGTCCGGCAGGCGCCCCAGGGGCACGGAATAGAAATACCAGATGCGCGTGGCACCATCGCTGCCGGTGACGGCGTATTCGCCTTCGTCCTTGCGCTCCTGCGACGCGTACAGGCTGTCGATGTAGCCCTTGATTTCCTCCATGCGGGTGCCATAGGCCTTGCGCGTCCACTCGCCGATGGTGGGGATGTCGGCCAGGGTATAGCCGGAGTTTTCCGTCCAGGCGCGGCTGATGTTCAGCACCTCCCCGCCATCCGCGTGGATCATGATGGGGAACGGAGCCTCCTCGATGGCCAGCCGGAAACGGGCTTCGCTCTGCCGCAAGGCCTCCTCGGCGCGCTTGCGCTCGGTGATGTCCGTGAAAATGCAGTGCGTACGCAGAAATTTGCCGTCATGGCCAAGCTGCACGCGGCCATTGAACGTGGCGCGGATGGTCCGCCCGTCCTTGGCCATCATGTCGAACTCCACGCCGTCGATGAGGCAGCACTGCTTGAACATGGGGAAGTTCTTGTCGAAGTGTTCTGAGAACCCCGGCCCGAGGAAGTCCCCAAACCATTTGCCGATCACCTCTTCGCGTTCGTAGCCCAGGGTCTCCAGCCACCGCCTGTTCACGTCGAGGAAATACCCCCGCTCGTTCAGGGACTGGTACGGCAGGGGCGCGTTCTCGAAAAGCAGGCGGAAGCGCATCTCGGTCTGCCGCAAGGCCTCCTCAGTCTGCTTGCGCTGGGTCACGTCCCAGACGGTGGAGATCATCAGGCCATGCTCCGGCAGGGGAACATTGTGCGCGGCCACGTACGTTGTCGGCTCGCCCTTGCGGGTGATGGGAATGTCCGTCCAGAACATGCGCTCCGGATCACCACTGGCGCAGTCGGCCAGCACGCGCGCGCGCATCTGCTCGCGCTGCTCCGGGTCCTCGTACACCGCTTCCCAGAAGCCATCCGGCAGGGCCAGCTGCTCCTTGGTCGTCCGGTAGAGGCTCGGGAAATTGTCATTCATGTACTCAAAGGCAACGGACGGATCAACCGAGTTCACGGCGAGCCCTATGGGCAGGTTCTCCATGACGATGCGGGTGAACTCCTGGTACCGCCGCAGAGCCTCCTCGGCCTGCTTGGTCTCGGAGATGTCCAGGCAGTGCCCGATGTAGCCCAGGAAGTCGCCCTGGCTGTCGTAACGCGGCGAGCCCTTGTCCACGATCCAGCGGTACTCCCCGCTGTGGTGGCGCAGGCGATACTCCATGCTGAAACTCTCGCGCTTGTCAAAGGCCGCGACGTAGATGTCCAGGCAGCGCTGAAAGTCGTCCGGGTGCACGCCCTCGGTCCAGCCATTGCCCAACTCCTGCTCCAGGGAGCGCCCGGTGAAGGCCAGCCAGGGCTCGTTGAAGTAGTTGCAGAGCTTGTCCGGCGTGGAGGTCCAGATGAGGGCCTGGCCAAGGTTGGCCAGGGTGCGGAAGTGCAGTTCGCTCTCGCGCAGGCTGGCCTCCAGCCCCTTGCGGTGGGTCACGTCGCTCAGGGTGCCGACCATCCGCAGGGCCCGGCCCCCGGCATCGCGCTCAATGGCCTTGCCGCGCGTGCAGACCCATTTCCAGCCGCCGTCCCGGGTGCGCATGCGCAGGTCGATGCTGAAGCTCTGGCCAGTCTCGATGCACCGTTTCAGCTCGTGCTCCGCGCTGTCAATGTCCTCCGGGTGCACCAGCGGACGCCATGTGTCGTAGCTGGCCGGGAACTCCTGGTCCGCGTAGCCGAGCACACCGTAGTAGAGGGGGCTGAAATAGGCCTCGCCGGTCGGGACGTGCCAGTCCCAAAGGCCGTCGTTCACGGCGGTGAGGGTGGTCAGATAGCGCTTTTCGCTCTTGCGCAGGTCGTCTGTGCGGCGCTGGACCAACAGCCGCAGGGAGACGACAAAGGCTGCGAGCACGCACAAAACGAGCAGGCCGCCGCCCAGGGTCCAGGGCAGCCAGCGCGGCGAACTGCTCCGAGCGGCCAGACCCAGCCATTTGTCGTGCAGCTGATAGTAAAGGGAGCCGGGCTGCGCCTTGAGTTCTCCCAGATGCCGGTCCAGGGTGGGCAGGAGGTCCTCGCGGCCGCCACGCTTCACGGCCATGCGCAGCTTGATGGGCGCGAAGACGATGTCGGTGCGGGTGATGGCGAGGTTGCGGTCCAGAATTGTGCCCAGGACGTTGGTGCACACGCCCGCGTCGGCCTCGCCGCGCCCCACGGCGGCCAGCGCCTCGGCGTAGTCGGGCTTGGTCACGATGTCGGCCTTAATGCCAAACTGCTCCAGCAGCGCCTTGAGCTTCTCGGTGTAGACGCTGCCGCGCAGGGCGGTGATGGTCTTGCCCTCCAGGTCAAAGACCGTGCGGATGGCAGAGCCCCGCTTCTTGTAGATCACGCCCCAATCAAGAAAGAGAAATTCCTCGGTGAAGCGGAACAACTCGTCGCGTTCGGGGGTCTGGGCGATGCTCGGCAACAGGTCTATCTCGCCTGATTCAAGGCGGCTCAGGCACTCGGCCCAGGTGCCGGGGATGAAGACCAGCCGCCATTGCTCGGCCTCGGCCAAGTCGGCGAGCATATCGACGAAGAAGCCCTTGGCCTGCCCGTTTTCGCTGAAGACCATGGGCGCAAAATCGTACACGCCCACGCGCACGGCCCGGGGAGCCCGCGTTTCGGGCACCGTGGCCTCCACGCTGGAGGAAATCGCGGCGCTGGCCACAGCCGCACACAAGGCGAAGCTCAGGACCATGCTCAAGGCGATGCTTATGCCCAAAGGCAGGGGGGAGAGCCTTCTCAACTGCGGCACGGATTCCTCCGAAGCGGCCAAGAGCATGGACAGGGTGACACTAAATTAGAGCATACCCCAAGCAGATGGCCGCGGCAAGGGGGGAAGCATTCTTTCGGCAACGCCACAGCGCTGGAACGCGGCAGGAGCGCAAAGGCTTGGTCAGGGGGAGGATTGTTAAGGCGGCGCGCAGAGGGCTCAGACGGGCTGGGGGGCAAGCTCAAGCTTGACGCGCTCCATGATGCCCTGCACCTCCGGCACCTGGATGGGCTTGATCAGGTAGCCGAAGGCGCTGCAACAGCAATAGGCCCGCACGACGTCCTGGGAATCGCTGGTGGCTGTGGCCATGACGGCCAAGGCGCCTTTGGGGATGCGGTGCGCGTTGTAGAGTTCGAACTCGCGGATGCGCTCGAGTGCGTCCAGTCCGTTCATCTCCGGCATCATGATGTCCATGAAGATGACGTCGAAGGGGGCGGACTCCTCCACGGCCTGGCAATAGGCCTGCACGGCTTCCTTGCCGTTGACGGCGGTTTGGCACTCCCCGTACGGCTGTAGAACCGACAGCAGATACCGCATGCCGAGCTGGTCGTCCTCAACGATCAGAATGCGCATCAAGCTTCTCCAGAAACAGGGCCGATTCTCACAAGAGCACAGCGGCTCAAGCATGGCTCTGGCAGAAAAACGATGCCATAAACCCTGGGAGGAGGCAACAGCCTGCTGATGCTTGGGGTTTTGGTCCTGCCCGCTAGGCCCCGCCGATAATGCCGAGCATGCGGTCGCGGTCCACCATGCCGCGCAGGCGGCCCGCGTCGTCCAGCACCACCAGGCGCTTGCCGCCGGTTTCCAGCATGCGCCGCAGCACGACGGCGAGCGGAGTGCTCTCGGGCACGCTGAACACGTCCGGCTCCATGGCCTCGCGCACCAGCACCCCGAAGGCCTGGTCGCCACCCTTGTCCGGCGTGAGCAGGTTGGCCAGCGCGCGCAACAGCCCCGGCTTCTCGCGCTGGCTGTAGCGTTTGAGCAGTTCGCGGTCGAGCACGATGCCCAGCACCCGGTTCGAGTCATCCACCACCACCACGCGGCGCAGGGGCGAGGCCACGAGTTTATTCAGGGCCTCCTCCAGGGGGGCCTCCGGGCCAACGGTGGGCACGTCGCGGAGCATGACATCGCCTGCGGTGAGCTTCAGGCCCTGGGGCAGCTGGGTGGGCATGGGCTCCACTTCGCTGGCGTTCTCGCCGGGGGTCATGGAGGCGGCGGTGGAGATGGTGCGCAGGATGTCGATGCGGCTCAAGATGCCGACAAGCTCGCCCGTATCGTCCACCACGGGCAGGCGCTTGAGCTTGCGTGCGGCCATGAGCGCGGCGGCCTCCGGCACGGTGGCGCGGATGTTCACCGTCGACAGCTGGCCGCTCATGACGTCGAGGGCGGTCTTGCCCTGCACCGTGAGCTTGCGGGCCTCCTCGCCGCGCATCTCCGGCGGCAGCTCGGCATACAGGCTGAGACGAAAGGCCATGCCCGCGCGCGCCAAGAGGTCGCCGCCGGTGATCATGCCCACGGCCTTGCGGCCCTCCACCACGACCACGGCCTTGATGTCGCGCGCCAGGAGCAGGTCCAGCACCTCGGGCAGGGGCGTGCCCGGAGCCACGGTGACCACGTCGTGGGTCATGACGTCGCGCACGCGCATGGAGCAATGGAAGGTCGCCGCTACCTTGTGCCGGGTGATGGCGCCCTCGCGCACCAGGTCCTCCAGGTGGGGCAAAAACGCCGCGATGCGCTCGGGCCGGTCCACGATCTCCACCACCACGGGCAGGTCCTCGGACAGGCGCAAAATCTTGGCCGTGTGCACCAGGCTGCCCGCCCCGAAGCCAAGCAGTCCGCGCGTGACCGTGGCCCCGGCCAGCCCGCGGCGGTGGGCCTCCTCCACAATGGCCTCGTACAGAAGCTTGGCCCCGGTGTGGTCGCTTTCTCCAACGTAGATTCGCAGGACTTCAGCTTCGGTGCGGATCTTCATGGTTCCCCCCGGTTTCTGTGGAACATTGCAGCAGGTGCGCCAGAGGCTCGCGGCAAGGGCCCGTCAGACCACCCGGCCCAGGGCCGCGCCGATGTAGAAGGCCGCGAAGCCCAGCAGGTTCTGCCCCATGAGGTTGAGCGCGGCGTAGGCCCACTGGGTGCCGCGCAATAGCTCGCCGGTTTCGAAGATGAGCGAGGAGAAGGTGGTGAACGCGCCCATGAAGCCCACCAGGATGACCACCCGGAACTCCGCGCGGATGAGCTGGCGCTCGTCGGCCAGAACCCAGACCAGCCCGAAGAGCAGACAGCCCAACAGGTTCACTGCGGCGGTGCCCCAGGGAAAGTCGCGCCCCATGACGCCCTGGACCGCGCCCGAGAGCCAGTAGCGGGACAGGGTGCCGCAGGCTCCGGCCAGGCCCAGGAGGAAAATCTTGTGCAACGCGTCGCTTGTGTTCATGAGTGGTGGGACCCCTGCCCCCTGCTGTAGCCCAAAGCGGGCCTGCTGCACAACCGCCGTTTTGCGCGCGCGCCCTGTTGGCCCAGACGCCCCGCGCCGCGCCTTTGCCCTTGCGCAGGGCGTGGGATTCTGAGAATCGTTAGGCCAACGCCGACACCCGCCGGACCTGGGCCAACTTCCGGACCTGGGCCAGAACCTGGACCAACCCCGAGGAGAGAGCATGAACACGTATGTCTACAAGGACGCGGACAAGAAGTTCGAGCTCGACATCGTGGAGAGGCCGGGCAGCGTGCGCGTCACCCTCACCGACAAGGGCGTGACCACCCAGGTCTGCACCGCGAAGAACCTTGAGGGCGCCTTCCAGGAGATCGAGTCCCTGTTCAAGGCCGCAGGCAAGCCCGTGCCCAGCCGCGACCAATGGAAACAGCTCTGAGCCGGGGCCCGCGCCCGGCAGGCCATTGGTGAAATCCGGCAGGACTGCGCCCCTACTCCGGCGCTTCCGCCACCAGTTCGTCAAACAGCCGCTCGCAGTGGTCCTTGAGGTCCACGGCAAGCGGGTCGCTGAGGCGGATGAGCTCGAAGTTCACCGGGCCGGACAAGGCCACGTAGACAAGATACCATTCGTGGGCGGAGATGGGCCGGACGCCCGTAAAGGTCGCCTGCATGTTCGCCATCTCGTCCTCAAGGCCCGGAGGAATGGGACGCCAGGCCGGAATGAGGACGACGACGGTTTGAATCCCCTTGGCCTTCACGGCGTAAATCCGTTTCCTCAACCGCAGCGCATAATCCTGGCCCAGTCGGGTCGTCGTGATGCAGGCGTTGCCGTCGTCCAGGTCTTCCTTTGTCGTCAAGGTGGTAGGCAGGCGCTCGGGGGGGGCCTCTTCCGCCGACAGCCTGCACGGCACTCCGGCCTGGGCGAGCAGTGGGGCCATGACGGCGTGGTGCCGCACAGGCAGGTACAGCACCGGGATTTGTGGCGGGGCGATCATCCTGATGACGAGGAGCTGGCTCTCGCGGTCGATGCTGGCGGTCTTCATGCCCCGGAAATCCACCATCGGATACAGGGACGGAAGAAGTGCAAGGGGCACATACCCCGTTTTGGCGCCAGCTTTCTGGGATCCCGTGTGCGTGGTGACCATCTCAGCGTAGCAGAGATCCGCATTCAGGCTGCCGCTGGATATGACCTTCTCGATTTCCTTGAGCAGGTGGATGATGGCCCGGGACTGGCGGAAGGCCCGCTTGATCATAAGCGACCCGGTGTAGGCGCAGCGGGGCGTCTGGCTGGAGAGCATGAACGAGACATTGCCCACGATGGCGCCGTCCGCCTCGACGACGAGGGAGACGATCCCCCCCTCTTGCAACGCCTGCCGAAGCATGGGCTCATGATAGAAGTGCTTGGCCGGATAGGTGTAGCGGTAGGTGTCGTAGATCAGGTCCACAAGATGCGCCGCATCCTCGGGCGTGGCGCGGCGGGTCGCAAAGACGAGCTTGCCCTCGGGCAGAGGGTCCAGGGCCTTGGCCGAGGGCTTCGGCTCAAAGCACGCGCCAGCCAGCCGCTTCTGAATGACCGCCCGCCACCCGTCCCAGCCGAGATTCGTGAACGTGAGGTCATCCACGGCGTTGCGCGCCAGAAAATACCACAACCCATCCATCTCCGATTCTGACGGCTCCTGCGGATTGTAGCGGGGGATCCTGCTCAAGTGCACGGGCGGCCCGGCGTTGGTCATGGCGATTTCCACCAGGCCGCCTGCCTGGAGCGAGAACTCGACGCGGAGCTGTTCCCAGGTCTCGGCGTCGGGGTACGAACCGATGAGGAAGGTCAGGGTCTCCTCGCTGGCCAGGCGCAGCGCGTCGGCTTCGCTCCGGTCGCTCCCGGCCAGCCCGCAGAGCCCGGCGGTCCAGGTCAGGGCGAAAGCCATGAACCGCAGGTCATAGGGAATTTCCATGCTCGCCGAGAACAGAGGCGCTGTGGCCTCAAGGGTGCCGTCTGCTTCCATCTCCCTGCCTGCCTTGTTGGGACCAGTTGGCGCTCTGGGGAAGGCCCCCCCAGCAAGACGCGGTATCATCGCAAAGAGCGGCGGCGGACTCTTCAGCGCGCAGACGGACCGGCGACCGCCAGCACCGGGTGATCCCAAGGCAGGGGATCTGGCCGACCTTCGCGCGCGGGGGCTAGAAGGTCATCTTCTTCTGCACCAGCGCCGCGCCAAGCGGCGTGGTTGCCAGCACCTCGGCGATGCGCGGCCCGGCATTGCCCGAGCCGTAGGGGTTCGTCACCGCCGCGCAGTGGGCGCGCCAGGCGTCGTCATGGATGCCGCGCGCGCAGGCCGCGTGGATGGCCTCTGCGTCGTAGCCCGTGTCCACCACGTTGTCCGCGCGCAGGCGGCCCTGCTGGCGGCTGCCGATGTTCACCACCGGGCAGCCGAAGATGGCCGTCTCCTTGATGCCGCTGGAGGAGTTGCCCGCGTAGACCCCGCGCCCGGCCTGGCCGCAGAGGTGGAGCACCCCATGGTAGTTGCGCCGGCCCAGGCTCTTGTGCACCTGGATGTTCGGCAGCTTCTCGGCGGCCACCTTCTCCAGTTCGGCGATGATGGCTTTGCCGCCCGCGTCGTTGTTCGGGTAGGTCAGAATGACCTGCACACCCTCGGCGGCTAGGCGGCGCATGGCGGCCAGCGCCGGGAGCACCTGGGCCGCAGCGTCCTCGAACTCCGTGGTCACGCTATGCTGGGTGAAGATGACCACGGGCCGGGCCAGGTCCAGGCCATAGCGCTGGGCGAGCTCCTCCGGGCTGGCGTAGCTGCCCTGGGCGATGAGGTCCAACGCCGGGAAGCCCACGTTGTACACGCGCCAGGGCTCTTCGCCAAGCTTGCGCACGCGCTCGGCGGCCTCCTCGTTGGTGGTGAAATGCAGGTGCGCCAGCTTGGTCATGGCGTGGCGCACGGAGTCGTCCAGCGCACCGCCCTCGGTGATGTCGCCGCCCTCGATGTGTGCCGTGGGAATGCCCATCTGCGTGCCCGCCACCACCGCAGCCAGACCCTCGAAGCGGTCGGCGTAGACCACCAGGAAATCCGGCTTGAGCGCATCCAGACCCTCGGACAGGCTGACGATGCCCGAGCCGATGGCCTGGGCCGTGGCGGCCAGGGTGTCGTGGCGCATGGTCATCCTCACTTCCGCGTGGATGGCGAAGCCGTCGCGCTCGATCTCGCTCTTGGTGGCCCCGAAGTCCTCGTCCAGGTGGGCACCGCCCACGAACAGGTACCCCTCCAGCTCCGGGTGGGCGTTGATGGCCTTGATGATGGGGAACTGCAGGCCGTATTCGGCGCGGTTCCCGGTGAAGATGGCTACTTTGCGCTTCATGGTGGTCCTGGGGCTATGGCGTGTCGCCACGCCGGTTTTTTTTGAAGGCAGCCGGGCGTTCAAAGACAGAAGGCCAGGCCCTGGGCCAGGCCCACAGCCGGACGCCAGCGGGTGAGGGCGGCCAGGCGGCTGTTGTCCAGCACCAGGCTGGAGACCGGCGCGCCAGCGGCCGCTTCCCGCTCCTGCGGAAGGCGGGAAGTATGGAAAAGTTCCGCGCCAAGGTCAAGGAGCGCGCCAACGCGCGTGCCCAGGCCGGTGGACAGGTTGGCCACGAGACAGCCCTCGCTGTTGGCCGGGCCAAGCGCGGCCAGCCCCAGGCGCAGGAGGCCCTCTGCGGCGTCGGAGACGAACAGGAAGTCGCGCACCGGGCTCTCGTCCCACACCTGGAGCGCCTCGCCCCGCCGGGCCTGGGCCAGGATGCGGCCCAGCACCGTGTTTTCGCCCCCGCCCGGGCCGTAGAGGTTGGACAGCCTGGCTATGGCGCCGCAGAGCGGCCCTGCGGCGCAGGCGGCGCGCACGAGCCCCTCGGCCGCGATCTTGCCGCGCGCATACTCGGCCGTGGGCAGCAGGGGGTCGTCCTCCCGCGCCGGGCGGCCAAGCCCGTCGCCGTACACGATGCCCGTGGAGGGGAAGACGAAGGCGCAGGGAGTCCGGGCCAGCGCCGCCAGGGCCTCGGCCACCAGATCCACGTTGAGCTTTTGCGCCAGCGCCGGGTCCTTCTGGCAGGCTCCGGCATCGGCCAGGCCCGCTAGGTGGAAGAAGGCGGCTGGGTGCTGGCGCCCCTGGCCTGCGGGGCCTTGCGCCGGGCCGTCGCCCAGAAACGTCGCCGCCTGGGGCAGCGCAGCGGTGCCGCTGGCGCTGTGGCTGTAGCCGCCCGGCAGGGCCTCGGGCCAGGGCCGGGTGTCGATGCCCAGCACCCGCGCGCCGGAAGCCGCCAACTGGCGCACCACCACACGGCCCAGGAACCCGCAGGCTCCGAAGACCACGGCGCGGGCAAAGGCGGGGGGCGTCGAATCTGGCACCGCTGCTCCTAGATGTTGTAGAGGTCGGCCTTGTAGGCCTTGCGGTTCTCGGCATCGGCGAACCAGCGCGCGGTCTCGGCCAGGCCGCGGCCAAAGCCCTCCAACCCGCCATAGGCCGGGGTCCAGCCGCAGAGGCGGGCTGCTTTTTCATTTCCCGCGAACAGGCGCTCCACCTCGCTCTTCTCCGGGCGCAGGCGGGCCTCGTCGCACTCGATCTCGATCTCCGCGCCCATTACCTCGGCTATGCGCAGGGCCGTGTCACCGATGCTGACCTCGAACCCGCTGCCCACGTTGACGACCTCGCCGATGGCCGCGTCGGCCCGGGCAATGGCGATGAAACCGGCCACGGTGTCCGTGACGAAGTTGAAGTCGCGCGTGGGGGTGAGCGCGCCGAGCTTGATGCGGCGCTTGCCCGCCGCGATCTGGGTGATGATGGTGGG
>JAHIUD010000002.1 GCA_018817515.1 Pseudomonadota bacterium | reverse complement strand
GCGTCTCCAACGAGCGCGGCAAGCTGGTCAAGCTCGCCGCCCTGGCTGCGCACCCCATCAAGCAGGGGGACACGGTCATTGGAACAGTGGCCTTTGGCGTTGGGCTGTCCACCGAGGAGTTCGTGGATGAGGTCAAGGCCCTCACCAGCCTGGAAGTCACCATCTTTGACGCCGAGACCCGGGCCGCCACAACCATCATGAAGGACGGCAAGCGCGCCGTGGGCACCAAGATGGACAACCCCAAGGTCCTGGAGACGGTGCTCCAGAAGGGCGAGCTGTACCTCTCCCAGAACAACATCCTGGGCAAGTCCTACGAGACGGCATACTGGCCCTTGAAGGACGGCGCGGGCAAGGTCCAGGGCATGTTCTTCATCGGCAAGGACCGCGCCCTCGTCGAGGGCGCACAGAACAACATCACCTGGGCCATCTTCCTGGGGGCGGCGCTCATCTCGGTGGTCATGGGCTGCCTGGGGCTGCTCTTTGCGCGCTCCCTGGCGCGGCCCCTGCAACGCACGGCCGACTTTGCGAATCTGGTTTCCGCGGGCGACTTCACCCAGGTGCTCGACGTGCGCCGGGATGACGAGATCGGCTCCCTGGCTGAGTGCCTGCGCGGGATGGTGGAGAGCTTGAAGGGCAAGATCGCCGAGGCGGTCCAGAAGACCTCCGAGGCCGCTGAGCAGGCCCGCCTGGCCCAGGTCGCCACGGGTGAGGCCAACGAGGCCAAGGCCCAGGCCGAGCGCGCCAAGGCCGAGGGCATGATGCAGGCCGCCACCCAGCTGGAACGGATTGTGGAGGTCATCAGCTCGGCCAGCGAGGAACTCTCCGCGCAGATCGAGCAGTCCAGCCGGGGCACGGAAGTGCAGTCCAGCCGCGTGGGCGAGACGGCCACGGCCATGGAGGAGATGAACGCCACGGTGCTTGAGGTGGCCAAAAATGCCTCGCACGCGGCGGAATCCTCAGGGAACGCGAGGACCAACGCCCTGGAAGGCGCCAAGGTCGTGGCCCAGGTGGTTGCCGGCATCCGCACCATGCAGTCCGTGTCCTTGACCATGAAGGAGGATATGGCTGTGCTGGGCAAGCAGGCCGAGGACATCGGCCAGATCATGAACGCCATCTCCGACATTGCCGACCAGACCAACCTGCTGGCGCTCAATGCCGCCATTGAGGCCGCACACGCCGGCGACGCCGGTCGCGGCTTTGCCGTGGTGGCCGACGAGGTGCGCAAGCTGGCCGAGAAGACCATGACCGCCACCAAGAAGGTCGGTGAGGCCATCGGCGGCATTCAGCGTGGCACGAAGAAGAACCTGGAGAACGTGGAGCGCGTCGTGGTCACGGTTGATGAGGCCACGGGGCTGGCGAACAAGAGCGGCGAGGCCCTCAAGGATATTGTCCAGCTTGTGGAAATCGCAACGGACCAGGTGCGGAGCATCGCCACCGCCAGTGATGAGCAGGCCGCCGCCAGCGAGGAGATCAACCGGAGCATTGAGGAAATCAGCCGCATTTCCAGCGAGACGGCCAGCGCCATGAACCAGTCGGCACAGGCCGTTGGCGAACTGGCCAGACAAGCCGGAGCCCTGCGCCAGCTCATCGAAAAGATGAAGAGAGGCGAGTAGCATGGAGGTCAGGGAAAGCGCCAACAAGGCCTACAGCAGGCATGGAGTCCGCAGTGAACATTGAAAACAGCAACCAGGGTGACCGGCTCCTGCAGATGGTCATCTTCACAATCGCCCACGAAGATTTCGGTGTGGAGATTTTGAAGGTGCAGGAGATTATCCGCACGCTTGAAATCACACGGGTGCCGCAAGCTCCGGCCTTCGTTGAGGGCGTCATCAACCTGCGGGGCAAGGTCATCCCTGTCATCGACCTGCGCCGCCGCTTCGGCATCGAGTCCAAGCCACACGACAAGGATACGCGCATCCTCGTCATCGAGATCAACGGCATGATCGTGGGCTTCGTCGTGGACTCTGTGACCGAGGTGCTCCGCATCCCTGCGTCCACGGTGGAGCCACCACCCAGCATCGTGGCAGGTATCGATTCAGAGTACATCAGCGGGGTCGGCAAGCTCAACGACCGTTTGCTCATCATGATCGACCTGGACAGGTTGCTTTCCGAAGAAGAGCATCAAGGATTGAGCAACACTCTGTAGATGGCCTGCTGTCAGATGTTCTTCAGGAACCGGGGAAATTGTTCAGAACTGCGTTCACAAGAAATGAAGGCCGCTTTCGTGGGAAGGTGGCCTTCTTCTTGGCAATCAGATTAGTCGTCAGAGTTTGGGTATACTTGACTCGGCCAAGGCCTCTACCTTCGCGTCGGGTGCAGGCACGGACTCGAATTTGTGGGATGGGTCTCTACGGGCGCAGGAATGCAGTGCATTGCCAAAGCCACACCGGCAAGAGCGTCAAGGATTTACTATCCCACGAGTTGCACCCTTGAGCCTGAGCGAAAGTCGACGCTCCCCCTCGCCGTCGCACACGCTGGTTCCACGGCGCGCCAAGGCGCGCACTCTTTCCATCCGATCTGACACGCGAATCCGACCGTGAGCGCATTCTCGCCGACGCCTTCGCCGAGCGCGCCATGGCCTCGCCGCCGACTCCGTACGTCGCCCTGCTCATCGCCATCCGCCGCTTCGGCTTTGACACGATCCGTCGGCGCGGGTTCCGTGCCGACGGCCCGGAGCAATTCGTGGATTTCCAGCGCGTGCGCGAGTCTCGCGCCAGGAACTTGCGGGAGGAGCGGCCGTCACCGCTTCGGGACAAGGTGCTTCCGCGCTGGGCGCTGGTGCGGGAGCTTCATGCGCAGGGCCTCGGCTTCCGGCTCATCGCGCGCTATTTCTCGAAGCAACTGCGTATCCAGGTCTCACCGTCGTACCTGCGGAAGATGTGGCGTGAGCTTGGCGGCGAAAACGGCCAGCCGCAACCGTAGTGCGCCCGGTCCCTTCTGATGTTGGTCCTCATCGCCCTCGTTTTCTGGCTCGCAGCCTTTGGCCTGTTGCTCATTGCCAGGGCCTTCACCCCGCGTCGTGCGCTGACTCCTGATTTTCCATCGACGGCTTTGTCTCTTTGGGGTGGCTCCGAAGGTCGTGAAGCACCTCTCCCGCCGAAATGCCCCCGCCCCGGTGAGCATTCTCCGCGAAAACGCTGGCGCAGAACGCCGGGAATGCAGTCCGGTTTGCCGCCGCCAACCATCTGGGCAGGCTGAACAAGCCCCTCTGCATGTTCCAATGCCTGACGCGCCGCTGGCATCGTCGTAAGCATGGGAACGAAGCTCCTGCTCGCTTGTCGTGGTTCGGAGTGACGGAGAGGTTTGCCCTGTGTCTGCCCAGGGCACGCCCCCTTCACCTCATCGCAAAATACTTTTTGCAGGCTGGGAAATTGTCAGGGATTCAAGGGACTCGAAGGCCTCGAATATAGACTGCAACCGGCTTGATTTTTGAAATATATTTCGAGAGATCATGATTCCTTTTACCTGCAACCTGGAGGGACCATGGCCCGACGCCTCACGCTCACCACGCTCACGCAAGCCATCAGCCTGCCATGCTTGTCCCGACGGACAGGCAAGCCGTGCCGCAGTGTCATCACCCGGCAGTTGCTGGTTGCCGAAGTGACGAGATACTGCATCCCATTGGTAGGCTGCGTGGACTCGCAAGGCCGCGTGCATCATACTGCTGTGCGCGATGTGCTCTCGGTCCAGCGTAGACTCGTCGTCCATGCGGAGGTACTCGGCGGCGCGGGGCGTGTCTGGCGGGAACTCGATGCTCTGCCGTCGGCGGCGTACGCGCTCGACGCAACCGGCTCTCCCTACACCTTCGTTTCTCTTGGATCGCGAGACGCGGTGGAACTCATCAGCGCGTGGTCGTCGTCCTGCGGCGACATCACGGCAATGCTGCGCCCCATTTGCGGCATGCTCATCGCTGCTGCCGATAGCGTGGTGCCGCCATTCCGCCAGATCGGGCACTTCTGGCCTCATGGTGACTTTGCGCGACCGAGCGGGCCCCTCGTCTTGTCGTTCGCCCGTCGGCCTGGGGTGCTTTTTGTCGCAAGGTATCCGCTTGAATTGGCCGCCAAGGTCATCGTCCGCAACAGAACTGCATGGGGCGAAAAATGGGAGCCCGAGGCTCCGACCGAAGCGGGCCGACGTTCGGCAGTGCTTATGGCCGGGCAGTACAAGCCGCGCCCCCACGTGCCGCTAACGGCAGAACTCCTTCGCGACGCCGCGAAGTCGAAGCCTGTCGAAGACATCGGCGATTGGTGGCACGACTGCGCGCTCTGGCATGCTGCGGGCTGGCCCCGCTGGAAAAATGGTCGCAACCGCTCTGGCGTTCTCGTCTCAAATGACGACCCCGGTCTCCAGCACCTTTTCATGACCACTGATGGCGGAGACTCTGCGTCGTTGCTGGTTCGGTAGAAGTGCCGCCGGGCAGGGCCGAGATTGCCTCGGCCCTGCCGACACAGGAAGCCGACGGGGAGGAACAGTGATGATGATATTTGGGGTCACCCCATATCTCTGTTTGCCAGATTGATTTTCGCAACTGACGTTTGGGCTGCTGATTCGGTTTTCCTTAGAAGGATGGAACCGGGTTGGCAGTCTCGCCGAGCAGTACCACAAGCAACGTCACGAGCCAGAGCATTGTCTCCGGCCCGTTCTTCACGTTCCGCGACGCTGCTGCCTACTGCGGCTACCAGCACCCCGATTCCTTCGCGCGGATGCTGCGTGAAGAGGACCTCTCCCTTCCTGCCTGCGGTCCGCGCCGCAATCGCAACGCCCGTTCTGTTCTGGATGACTTCATGTCCAATCCCAACGCCTTCCGTGCCACTCGTCCTGCGCGGGCTCGTCGTTATGTGCCGAAACCTGTTTCCATAGACTGAAGAAGGAGTGTCATGGCAGTCTGTCAGCGCAAAGATGGCCGTTGGCTTGTCACGTACCGCGACGGCGAGCACGTGCGCTCGAAGTCGTTTCCGCCAAGCCGGGAAGGAAAGCGTCAGGCCAAGGCGTTTGCTGCCGAAATCGCAAAGCGTAAGGCGCTGCGGAAGACATTGTCGATGCGCAACCCCAGGTGGTCTACCTGCAAGACCTCGTGCAGTCCTGGGTCACGGCGAAGAAGGTGAATGGCCTCAAGCAATGGGTCCGGGATTGGGTGTCCGTGTTCAACGCCGTCTTTCTCCCCGCCCTCGGCAGGACGCCTGTTCACTTGCTCACGCAAGATGCAATCCTGGAAGTCGTCAACAAGCACTACAAACACAAGGCCCAGGCGACCCGCAATCGGTACATCGGCTACCTCAAGACTGCCCTGAACATCGGCGTTGACCGCAAAATACTTTCTGCGAATCCGCTGTCAGGCCTCAAGAATGGCGAAGAGCCGAAGCACGAATCCGCGCTCACGTTTGAAGATCTGGATCTCCTTATCGCAAATGCGCCGGAGCACCTCGTCTGGGCGATCCAAGTCGCGTGGCACATCCCCTGTCGCCCCGGCCTGGATCTGTTCTCGCTGACGTTTTCGGGAAACGTGAAGTGGCGGCGTGGCGGCCTGCGCGTGTTCCACCGGAAGGTCCAGAAATGGGTGTTCGTCCGGTGCTCGGACGAATTCATGCAGGCGCTGGAGGAGCGGCGTCATTTGCACAAGAGCGGTCATCTCATCGAGTACAATGGTCACCCGGTATCGGACATTGGC
>JAHIUD010000017.1 GCA_018817515.1 Pseudomonadota bacterium | reverse complement strand
GCCCTGCCTGCACGGCCACTACAGCGGGTCCATCGTCGGCACCATCGACAAAAGCAGCCAGGACGCCAGCGGCTTCTTTGTGGCCGGTGAGTTCTCCCGCGTGCCCACGTCCAAGGGCCCGGAGGTGCTGGAGCACGCCCGCGAGGGCTTCCCCTGGCAGGCCTCCATCGGCGTCCAGGGCGTCAAGGTCCTGCACGTGGACAAAGGCGCAACCCACAAGGTCAACGGCCAGACCATCGAAGGCCCCTGCGACGTCTGGCTTGAATCCACAGTGTTCGAGGTCTCTTTCGTGCCCTTCGGGGCAGATGACGACACCGCCGCCATCGCAATGAGCGCGGGCGGCAAAACCCTTTCCCCGGAGGACAACACCATGCACCCCAAAGACGCCCCTGATTCCCAGAACCTCTCCGGCCAGCCCGGTGCTGGCACCCCGCCCCCGGCCGCTCCCCCGGCCACGGCACCCGACACCGCCGCTCTTGACGCGGCCAAGGCCGAAGGTGCCAAGCTGGCCGCCGCCGAGGCGTCCCAGAATGCCGCCGCCCTGCTGACCCACGGCAAGACCCTGGGCCTGTCCATGGACGAGATCCAGCCCGTCATGGCCCTGGGCCTGTCCAAGGCCGCCGCCACGGAAAAGCTCCTGGAGCTGGCCGCTGGCAAGAACCCGCCCGTGGGCACCGGCGTGCTGGTCATGGGCGCGGACGAGGCTGACAAGTTCCGCCTGGCCGCTGGCCATGGCCTGCGCATGCGCCTGGGCCAGAAGGTCGACAAGCCCGCCCCCGGCCATGAGCGCTTCCGTGGCCTCTCCCTGGTGGAGCTTGGCCGCGAGTGCCTGCGCCGCCAGGGCGTCAATCCGGACGGCATGACCGCCAGCCAGGTGGCCCGTAAGGTCATCGTCCTTTCCGCCGGTCCCATGGGCACCAGCGACTTCCAGTCCATCGCCATGGACGCCATCAACAAGAACCTGCTGGCCGCCTATGCCGAGGCCCCGTCCACCTACCGCACGTTCGCCAGCATCATCTCCGCCAGCGACTACAAAGAGATCCACGGCATCTCCCTGTCTGAGGCCCCGGACCTGGATCTGGTGCTGCCCGGCGGCGAGTACAAGAACGGCGCGCTCAAGGACAAGCGCGAATCCTACCGGCTGGCCAAGTTCGGCAAGGTCCTGCACATCACCGAGGAAGCCATCGTCAACGACGATACCGGCGCCTTCACGCGCATGCCGCAGCTCCTGGGCGCTGCCGCCGGGCGCAAGGTCAACCAGCTGGTCTACTCCCTCATCACCTCCAACCCGGTGATGACGGAAACCGGCAAGACCCTGTTCCACGCCGACCACAAAAACCTGGCCAGCGGCGCGGCAAACCTCGGCGGCATTACCTCCGACATCCTGTCTTACATGCGCCAGATGCAGCGGAAGCAAAAGGGCTTGAACGGTGCCGTGCTGGGAGCAGCTCCCGCGTTCCTGCTGCTGCCCACCAAGTACGAGACCTCTGCGGACATCATTCTGCGCTCCGCTGCCCTGCCCGAGGCCACCATGTCCGCAGGCGTGACCAACCCCTGGGCGGGCAAGCTGCAACCCGTGGTGGACGCCTGCCTTGACGCAGCCGATGTGGACGCCTGGTACACCGCCACCGCTCCCAACCAGATTCCCACCATCGAAGTGGCTTTCCTGGACGGCAATCAGGCCCCCATCCTGACCGAGGACGAGGAATTCCGGCGTGACGTCATCGCCCTCAAGGTCAAGCAGGTGGTTGGCGTCGGCCTGGTGGACTTCCGTGGCCTTCAGAAGAACCCCGGCAAGTAAGCAGCCGGAACCATAAGGAGACTCCCCATGCTGAATTCTATCTGCGAAGGCGACAGCCTGACCTACCTGAACGAGACCGGCGCGGAGATCGCCTCCGGCTCTCCCGTGCTCGTGGGCGCCACCCTGGGCGTGGCTTGCGGCATCATCGCCGACGACACCGAAGGCGTCCTGGCCATCGAGGGCGTGTACGAGCTGCCCAAGGCCACCGGCGCCATCGGCCAGGGCGCGCTGGTCTACTGGGACGCCGACGGCAACCCGGTTGTCGGCGCGACCCAGACCGGCGCGCTCACCACCACGGACAGCGGCAACACCCTGGCTGGCCGGGCCTATGCCGCTGCCGCCAGCGGCGACGCCACGGTCCAGATCAAGCTGAACGCGTAGGGGGCCGACATGAGCAAGATCCTCATCGGCAACTACATGCTGAACGTCATCGATGGCGAGCTGCCCGTGCGCACCAAAGACGTGCTGCTTGTGGTCGGCTCCGCCCCCGGCGGCATCGAGGCGGCTGCGGCCTTCGCCAAGGAGACCCCGTGCGACGTGGCCGCTGTCAACAGGGTCATCACCTTGTACCCCGGCTCCCTTTTCCTGGCCGTCAGCGCCCAGGAGACCGAGATCTCCGGCTGGGTGAAGGCCCGCAAGAACAAGAAGGCCCGGCCCTGCGTTATCTGCAATGACCCGCTCCCCGAAGGGGTGGAGGGCGAGCTTGACGCCGTGGTGCAGCTGGACCGCGCTTGCGCCAGCAGCGCCATGTTCGCCGCCCTCATCGGCAAGGCCATGGGCTACCCGCGCATCGTGCTGGTCGGCGTGGAGCTGAACCGCGAAGGCGAGCGCAAGGTCTACGAGCCCATTGTCCAGGCGGCCAAGAAGAAGGGCGCGCTCGAGGGCGTGGAGTCCCTGTCCCCCGGCTGGCTGGCAGCGCTGCTCCGTTCCAGGGCGTAAGAACGACACCTCCCCCTGACCAGGCCCGCCCCGGCCC
Source organism: Pseudomonadota bacterium (assembly GCA_018817515.1). GTDB lineage: Bacteria > Desulfobacterota > Desulfovibrionia > Desulfovibrionales > Desulfovibrionaceae > Humidesulfovibrio. The sequence goes on along the minus strand of JAHIUD010000017.1, from coordinate 58,219 downwards.
CCGGCGCATAGCTGGGGCGGGCCAAACCAAAAGGACGGCGCATGACATTTCTCGAGACCGCCCTCATTGCCCTGGTGGCCAGCACCTTCTCGGGTCTGGTGGTGAAGCATTTCACAGGGAAGGGGAAGGTCGACTGCGAGGATTGCGACAAGCGCCACGAGAAAGACAACGAGGACCATGCCCGCATGATGCGGATGCTCCGCTCGCTCATCACCCACTCGACGATGCCTGCGGATAAGAAAGAAGCCATTCTCAACGACAACGGAGGCCCCAAATGAGCGCCCTTTCCCGCCTCAAGATTTCCCGCCCCGGCCAGCTGCTTGGTTTGCTGGCCATCGCCGTGCTGCTGGGCGCGTTCGTGTTCGCCGCCCTGCCCGACGGCAAGGCCAACATGCTGGTGACATCCTACAAGGCCTGGACCATCGGCGCGTTCCTGGTGCAGGGCCTGGTGGCCGATATGGTAGTCTTCTGCCGCTCGCGCCCCGGTGACGCCATCACCAGCCATGAGCGCATGCTCCGTGAGTTGCGCCGGGCAATCGTCATCGCGGCCACCATGATTGCCGGAGGGCTGGCGCTGTGAGCCGCTCCGAGCGCCGCGCCTTCGCTTTCCTGGTGCTGGCCGTGCTGCTGGCGGCCATCATCGGCTACCTGCTCTCGCCGGTGCGCGCCCACGGGGCAAGCTACCCGCCCCAGGCCGAGCGCTACCGCCGCGACCTGGTGCGCAGCGCGCGCTTTGTTTTCGGCATGGGCGCGCCCATCGCCGTGCTGGCGGCCCAGGTCCACCAGGAGAGCGCCTGGCGACCCACCGCCCGCAGCGCCTATGCCTCTGGCCTGGCGCAGTTCACGCCGGACACGGTCAAGACCATGGCCCGCATGTACCCGGCAGAGCTGGGCAGCGAGCAACCGCTGGACCCCCGCTGGGCTCTCTTGGCCCTGTGCCGGTATGACGCGCGCCTGCTTGGCATGTTCACCGGCGCGAGCCCTGCCGACCGCTGGGCCTTTGCCCTGGCAGCCTACAACGGCGGGCCGGGCTGGATCATCCGCGACCGCGCCAAGGCCAAGGCCCAGGGCCTGGACCATCAGGCCTGGTTCGGCCAGGTCGAGGCCGCGAACTCGGGCCGCGCGCTCCAATTTTACCGCGAGAACCGCGACTACCCGCGCAGGATCCTGCTGCGCCACCAGCCGCTCTACCTCTCCTGGGGTCCGGGCGTGAGCGTCGAGGGGGTGCTGTGATGTTCGGATTCAGCAACCCGTTTGAAGCCAGCAATCGCACGGCCATCGTGGCCCTGGGCTGCATCGTGGCTGTTCTGCTGGCCCTGCTTTGCGGCGGCTGGTGGGGCTGGACGCGCGGCGCAACCTCCGCCCGCAACGAGATGCAGGCCGAGTACAGCGCCAACCTGGTCGAGGCCACGCGCGAAGCCGCGCTCAAGCAGCAGGCCGAGACCGTGCGCGCCAATGCCTTGTCCGCCCAGCTCATCACCACCAAGCGCGACATTGAAGCGCAGCGCACCACCCTGCGCGGGAGGATCGTCTATGTCACTCGTGAAATTTCTGCTGATTGCGTGCTGCCTGCTGACGCTGTGCAGCTGTGGAACCAGGCCCGGCGCTTGTCCGCCCCCGGTGTGCCCCAAGCTGGTGGCTCCGGCGGAGCTGCTGGACAGGCCGCCCCCGCCGCCGCTGCTGGCTCCGGGCAGGGCAATGCAACCATAGCCGACGCCATCGCCGACCACGTGGACTACGTGGCCTGGTGCGAGGGCCTGGTGGCCCAGCGCGACAAGCTCCAGGAGCTGGTCATGGGGTGGGCGCAATGAGCAAGGCCGCAGCCCTGCCGAACATCCAGCCCCGGCTGGCCCTGTCCCTCACCTTTGACGAGGGCCAGCTCCGTGCCGAGCTGTCCGCCCTGGCCAGCGTGGCAGGTGGCGAGCGCAAGGCCCTCACGCGCTCCATCAACAAGGCGCTGAATGGCACCAGGACGGACATCGTGGCCGATCTGCGCAGCCGCACGGTGCTCAAGGCCGGAACCATCCGCAAGGGCATTTCCGTGCGCACGGCTTGGTGGAAGTCGCACACCCTGTGCGACGGCCTGGTGCATGTCAGCTCCGGCCGCCTGCCCTTGACCGAGTTCAAGATCACGCCCCTGCGCCAAACCGCGCAGAAGCGCCGCCTGCCAGCGCAGTACAAGCCCGTGAGCTACCGCCTTGCGCCCGGCGGCAAGACCTTCGGCAACGAGCCCCAGGTCGACGGGCGTTCCAATATTTTCACCGTCCGTGGCCAAAAGTCCGGCAAGCTTGGCGTGTTCGCACGCCTGGGCGCTGGCCGCCTGCCCATCATCGCCGAGACCGGGCCCAGCCTCCAGGCCTTCTACGCCCGCACCACCCGGCAACAGTACATCCTGAAAGCGGCGGATGCCCGCTTCCGCAAAGAGCTGGCCCACCAGGTGGTCCACCTCCCCGGAGGTGGACGGTGAGCGGCGCGCTGCTGGCCATGTTGGGCCATGACCTGGACGCCATCTTCGAGCTGGGCGGCCTGGACGAGCCCGTGGAGTACATCCCCGGCGATGAAGACCTTGAGTCCGTTACGCTTAAGGGCTTTTACGACGAGGCCTACCAGGAAGTGGACCCGCATTCGCGCATGTCCATCGGCAGCACCGGCCCGGCTGTGCACCTGCGCAGCACCGACTTGCCGGAATACCCGGCGGAGACGGACCGCCTGGTCATCCGCAGCCGCACCTTTCGCATCACCCTGCCCAAGCCCGATGGCCAGGGCATGACCACCTTCCTGCTGCATGAGGTGACCACATGAGCCCCACGCCCGCACCCGTTGCCAAGCACCCGCGCCAGCTCATCCGCGAGGCCGTGGTGGCCCTGCTCCTGTCCAAGACCGACGCGGGCACGCGGGTCTGGCCCTCGCGCGTGCGGCACGTCAGCTCGCGCGACCTCCCGGCCATCGGCGTCTACACCACGGAGGAATCCTCGCCCCTGGCCGATGCCTCGCCGCGCAAGTACGAACGCACCGTCAACGTGGTGGTGGACTGCCTGGTGGAGAAGAACGACGCCCTGGACGATGCCCTGGACGCCCTGGCCAAGCAGGTCGAGGACTTGCTCATGGCCGACCCCACCCTGGGCGGAACTGCCTCGGACAGCGCCCTGATGCGCACCACCATCGGCCTTGTGGGTGAGGGCCGCACCGAGTCTGGCTGCGCGTCCCTGGAGTTCGAGGCCGACTACGAGACCAGCCCCGGCCTGGTGGACGCCGACACCCTGGACGATTTCGCCGTGGCGGGCGTGGACATGGACCTGGCCCCGGCGGACGGCACGCCGGAGATCCAGGACGTGGTCATCATCCAGGACCTGCCCGACCCGGACCCCGAACCGTAGGCCCAGCACCAACCATATTTCAGCCAACCCCAGGAGGAACAGCCCATGCCCGAGACCATCTTCATCAAGCCCGCGCCCGGCCTTGTCGTGCGCGACCCCAAGACCAAGGAAGCCCTGCCGCCCGAGGGCGCGCGCAAGGAAAAGAGCACCCACTGGCTGCGCCGCAAGGCCGCTGGCGATGTGGAGTTCCTTCCGCTACCCAAGCCCGCCAAACCCGCCAAGCCCGCAGATGCTGCGGCCGCGAAGGAGTAGCCCATGGCCATCAGCTTCAACGAAATTCCCCCCAACCTCCGCGTGCCCTTCGTCTATGCGGAGTTCGACAGCTCCAATGCCCAGGGCGCGGGCGTGCTCATGCCCTACAAGGTCCTGGTCTGCGGGCAGAAGCTTGCCGCTGGCACTCAGGCCGAACTTGTGCCCGTGCGCATCACCAGCAAAGAACAGGCCGTCACGCTGTTTGGCGCTGGCTCCATGCTGGCGCAGGCTCTGGCCACCTACAAGCTCAACGACGAGATGACCGAGGTCTGGGCCATCGCCGTGGACGATCTGTCCGCCGGGGTCAAGGCCACGGGCACCCTCACCGTCACCGGCGCAGCCACGGAGAGCGGCACGCTCTGCCTCTACATCGGCGGCCGCAGGATCCGCGTGGCTGTCACCAGCGGCGACCAGCCCACGGCCATTGCCACGGCCATCGCCGCCGCCGTCAACGCCGAGACCGACAGCCCCTGCACGGCAACTTCCAATGCGGGCGTGGTCACTCTCTCGGCCCAGCACAAGGGCGAGGCGGGCAACGGCATCGACCTGCGCCTGAACTACTACGGCGAGTCCACCCCGGCGGGCGTGGCCGTGGCCATCGTGGCCATGAGCAGCGGCACCGGCAACCCGGACGCGGACGAGGTCATCGCCGCCATGGCCGACGTGCAGTACCACATCATCTGCTGGCCCTGGACCGACGCCGCCAGCTTGACCGCCATCGAGGCCGAGCTGCTGGACCGGGACGGCCCCCTGCGCATGATCGAGGGCCAGGCCATTGCCTGCGCCACCGGAACCCACGGCACGCTCGGCACCCTGGGCGACAGCCGCAACAGCCAGTTCCTCACCATCATGCACGCCCACGGCATGCCCACCCCCACCTGGGAGGTGGCCGCCTGGGTGGCCGCAACGGCGGCCTATTACGGCAACATCGACCCGGCCCGGCCCTTCCAGACCCTGCCCTCTCGCGGCATCCTGGCCCCGGCCCAGGTGGACCGCTTCACCATGAGCGAGAACAACCTGCTGCTGTTCGACGGCATCGGCACCCTCACCGTGGACGCGGGCGGCGTGGTGCGCATCCAGCGGCTCATCACCACCTACAAGACCAACGCCGCCGGTGCCGCAGACACGGCCTACCTGGACCTGACCACGCGGCTCACCCTGTCTTACCTGCGCTACAGCTTCCGCACGTACATCCTGGTCAAGTACCCGCGCCACAAGCTGGCCGACGACGGCAACAACTTCGGCCCCGGCCAGGCCATCATGACGCCCAAGCTGGGCCGTGCCGAGGCCATTGTCTGGTATGCCGAAATGATCAAGTTGGGGCTGGTGGAGAACATGGACGCCTTCAAGGAGGCGCTGATTTGTGAACGCAACGCCACTGACCGCAACCGCCTGGACTGGCTCATCGCGCCTGATCTGGTCAATCAGCTTATAGTCTGCGCGGTCAAGAACAGCTTCACCCTCTAGCCGCACAAAGCGAACAAGGAGCATAACATGGCAAACGGCAACCGCCGAGGCGGGAAAATCTACCTCAAGAAGGACGGCGTCATGTTTGAGGCCGTGGGCGAGTTCTCCTACAACCTCGGCATTTCCAAGCGCAACTCGCTTGGCGGGGCCGACCTGGAGACCCAGGGATACAGCGAGGAGTACCAGGAGAACTTCATCGAGGGCGCCATCCGCGACAGCGCGGATCTGGACCTCAAGGCTTTCCTGTCTTTCGACGACGCCACCGTGACCCTGGAACTGATCACTGGCAAGACCGTCGTCCAAAGCAACGCCTGGTACGCAGGGGACGGCAGCGTAAAGACCAAGGAAGGCGAGATCGCGTTCCGGTCCGTCGGCCGCAAGTGCGAGGTGAGCTAGCATGGAGCTGCCCTACACCCTCAAGCTCGCCAAGCCTCTCAAGCACGGCGATGCGGAGATCAATGAGCTTGTCTTCACGCGCGAGCCTGTGGCCGGGGATTTGCGCGGCATGCGTTTGAGCGAGCTGGACAAGGCCGACAACATGTACACGGTTGTCGGCAGGCTCACCGGCCACCCGCCGTCTGTCATGCAGGGTATGGGGATGCACGACCTTGTGGAGTGCTCGGGGTTCGTGGAGTCTTTTTTTCCGCGTGGCCCGAGGACTGGGATCGGGTCTGCGGAATAATCGCCCACGAGATGCATTTCAGTGTGGCGGAGATCATGGCCATGGGCGTTGACGACCTGGCTTGGTGGCTGGAGCGCGTAGCCGAACTGGACGAACGATGAGGAGTAATCCATGAGCATGGGCCAGCGCGGCATCAGCTTCGTCATCGGCGCGGTGGACAAGTTCTCCGCGCCCCTGGCCGCCTTCAACGCCAAGATGGCCGAGAGCACAGCCGGACTGCGCCTGCTTGATTCCCGCATGGGCAACCTTGGGCGCGAGTCCGGGCTCACCCGTCTCATGGGCGCGGGTGCCGGAGTCTCCCGTGGCTTCGGCAACGTCGCAGCAGAGGCCACGGCCCTGGGCAGCAAGCTGGCCCTTGTGGGCGGCGGCCTGGGCTACGGCTTCAAGAAGGGCTTTGTGGACGTGGCCAGCCAGTTTGAAAAGTTCGAGACCATCCTCAACACCTTGAACCGGGGCGATACCTCCAGGTCAAAGAAGGAGATGAGCTGGATCTCGGACTTCGCGGCCAAGACGCCCTATGAGCTGAAAGAAGTCACAGAGGCCTTTGTGCAGCTGCGCAGCTACGGCATGGAGCCCATGAACGGCCTCTTGTCCACCCTGGGCGACACCTCCGCCGCCATGGGCAAGCCCATCAAGCAGGCTGTGGAAGCCATTGCCGACGCGGTGACCGGCGAGAACGAGCGCCTCAAGGAGTTTGGCATCGTCGGCAAGAAGGTCGGGGACAAGATCGTCTACTCCTACACCAACGCCAGCGGAGCCCAGGCCAAGATGATGGCCAAGGCCAATGACCGCGCCGCCATTCAGGCCGTGCTGACCAAGATATGGGCCGAGAAGTATGGCGGCGGCATGGAGGCTCTCTCCAAGACTTACGGCGGCATGATGTCCAACCTCTCGGACGCCTGGTCGCGCTTCGCCAACAAGGTCATGGCCGGTGGGGCCTTTGACTGGATGAAGGGCAAGCTCTCAGGCATCCTCACCACCATCGACGCAATGGCGGCAGATGGCCGCCTGGACGCCTGGGCCAAGACGACGGGCGAAACAATCTCCACCGTGCTCGAGCGGGCCTGGGAGGCGGGCAAGGGCTTTGCGGCCGCGCTGGCGGTCATGGGCACCGGCCTGGCCTGGACGGCAAGCCTGTTAGGCGGCTGGGAAAACCTGGGTATCGCCGTGGCCAGCCTCATGGGCCTCAAGCTCGTGTTGGCCGTGGCCATGCTCGCCAAGTCGTTCCTTGTCCTGGGCGCGGCCATCATGACCACGCCCATCGGCTGGGTCCTGGCCGGGCTCACCGCCATCACCATCGGCATCGTGGCCATCTGGAAGAACTGGGACAAGATCATGGGCTGGATCAAGGAGAAGACGCCCAAGTGGATCCTGCGCATGTTCGGTGCGGACGAGGGTGGCGGGGGCACTTCCGGCGCCGGAGCGGCCGGGGGCCAGCCTGCCGGGGGCGGCCTGCGCAACATGGAGCTGCCCGCCCTGGCCGGGTGGGAACGCGCCCGCTCCGGTGCCTTCGACAACCCCCAGGGATGGGAAGCCGCCGCACGGCCCAGCCTGGGCGCAGCCAATGTCCAGCGCAAGATTAACGAGTCCCGCTCCACCAGCCTCACCCGCCAGGAGAGCAAGCTCATCGTTGAGGTCAAGGCCCCCAAGGGCACCGAAGTGCGCCAGAGCGGCGCGCCCGTGGACACCGACGTAACCTGGGACATGGGCCCGGCGATGGCGCACTAGGAGCGATATGGCACCCTTCGGCGTAGATATCCCCAACGGCCTTACTGCCGGACTCGTCAACGATCTTAAGGTCGCACGGGACGCTTCCAGTGGTGAGGCCAAGCCCGCAGCGGCCAAGGCCGCCGCCTGGAAGGCCGCGCTCAAGCCCGCAAGCTTCCGTGGCGTGCCGTTCTCCGTTGACATGGAGGAGCGCGAAACTGGCCGCCGGGCTGCGACCCACGAGTTCCCCGGCCGCGACATCCCCTACACCGAGGATTTGGGACGCAAGGCCCGCACCATCACGGTGGAAGGCTATGTGCTGGGCGCGGACTACATGACCAGGCGCGACGCCCTGATTGCCGCCTGCGAGGCCGAAGGCCCGGCCCCGCTCATCGTGCCATGGATGCCCGAGATCCGCGTGGTCTGCACCGCCTGCCGCAAGCGCGAGAGCGCGAGCGAGGGCGGCATGGCCCGCTTTTCCTTCACCTTTGCCGAGGCTGGCAGCGCGGCCACGCCCACGGCCACCACCATGCCCGGCGTGCTGGCCGGAACCAAGGCCGACGACGCCCTGACCGCAGCTGGCAAGGTGCTGGACAAGACCATCACCGTGGCCGGGGTGCCGCTCCCGGTGTCCGAGGCGACGCTCACCGCCCTGCGCACCCTGGGCGGCACCATGTCTGGCGCATCGAGCATTCTGCGCCTGGGGGCGGACATTCCCGGCGCCCTGGCCCGCCTGGCCAACATCACCCCGGCGGACCTGGCCGGGCTGCTGCCCTCTGAACTTTCCGGCCCGCTGTTCAGCCTGGCCGGGGCATACACCAGCCTGGACGCAGCCTTTGGGCCAGACCACGCCTCCCGCGCCTCGCAGTTGCTGGCCATTGCCCTGGCCGCGCCCACGGTCCAGGTGCCTGCCGGGGCCGGGCTGGTGCGCACCACCATCTCCGCCAACCAGGCCGCCGTGTACGAGTACCAGCGCAACGCAGCCGTTGCCGAGGCCGCGCGCTCCGCCAGCCTGTCCGCTCCCGCATCCCGCCAGGAGGCAGCGGCCCTGCGCAGCCAGGTGGTGGAAGCCATCGACACCGTGCTCGACACGAGCACCGACGAGGGCGTCTACACCTCCTTCACCGAGTTGCGCACCACCACGGTGCAGGCATTGGCCGAGGCCGCAGGCAGCGCCCCGGAGCTGGCCACGGTGCGCACCAACGCAGTGCTGCCATCCCTTGCCGTGGCGCAGCACGTGGCCCCAGGGGCCGACGCCACCGAACAGGAGACGCAGCTCTTGGCGCGCAACCGCGTGCGCCATCCCGGCTTTGTGCCCCCCGGCGACCTGGAGGTGCTCCGTGCCCTCTGAACTCGTCTCCCTCAACATCGGCGGCATCGCCTGGAAGGGCTGGGAAGAAGTCGCCCTCACCCGCGCTGTGGACGCAGTGTCCGGCTCTTTCGAGGTATCCCTGGCCGACCGCTGGGGCGACGATGCCCAGGCCCTGCCCATAGCGGCCTCCATGCCGGTGAGCATCCAAACAGTTGCTTCCGGCTCTCCGTCCGCCCAGCCCGACGAGCTCATCCGTGGTTACATCGACACGGTGAAGCCTTCCTTTGGCGCCACGGACCACAAGATCAGCATCAGCGGGCGCGACGCCAGCGCCGACCTGGTGGACTGCGCCGCCGTGCATAAGCCCGGCGAGTGGAAGGGACTCTCTTGCTCGCGCCTGGCGGAGATTTTAGCTGCCCCCTTTGGCGTGGGCGTGCGCTGCCTGGGTAATGAGGGCGCAGCCATCCCGGTGCACAAGATCGAGCCCGGCGAGACGGCCTGGGAATGCCTGGAGCGGGCGCTCCGCCAGCGCGAGCTGCTGGCCATGCCGGATGCCAAGGGCGGCATTTTGCTTGTGTCCATCGGTGCGGGCCGGGCAACCACAGCCCTGATCCAGGGACAGAACATCCTCTCGGCCAGCGCGGACTATGACGCCAAGGGCCGCTTCTCCGAGTACCGCGTGCTGGCCCAGAACAAGGGCAGCGACACGGAGTCCGGCCAGTCCGTGGCCGCCGTGCGCGGCATCTCCAGAGACGAGACGGTGGGGCGCTACCGCCCGAAGGTCATCACCGGCGAGGCCCCAAAGAATCCGGCCACGGCCCAGCGCCGGGCCGACTGGGAAAACAGCGTGTGCGCCGGGCGCTCCAGCTCGGTCGAGGTCACGGTGCAGGGCTGGCGCCAGGCGGATGGCAGCTTGTGGCCGCTCAACGCCATGTGCCGCGTCACCATCCCCTACCTGTTCATCGACCAGGACCTCATGATCGGCAAGGTGACGCACAAGCTGGGCTCTGGCGGCACGACGACCAGCCTGACCCTGCGCAGCCCCCTGGCCTATGCCCAGGAGTTCGAGAAGCACCTCAAGGCAGACAAGGGCGGCAAGGGCGGCGAAGGCGACCTGCTCAAAGGCGCTGTGCAGCTGTCCAAGGATGAACAGGCCAAGATCCTGGCGGGCAAAAAATGAGCGAACGCCTCTATCAATCCATCCTGCGCAAGCTCCACGGCATGGCCGCCCGGTGCGTGCTGCGCCTGGTCAACGACGGCCTCAAGATGCAGGCCGTGCAGGTGGACCTGCTGGCCGACGAGATTGGCGACAACATGGAGCGCTTCCAGAACTACGGGCTCACCTCCGTGCCGCTGCCAGGGGCCGAGGGTGTGGCTCTGTTCCTGGGGGCGGACCGCGCCCACGGCGTCATCATCGCCATGGATGACCGGCGCTACCGCCTTAAGGGTCTGGAAGGCGGCGAGGTGGCGCTCTACTCCATCGACGACCAGGAGGAGCCCGGCCACCGCATCGTGCTCAAGCGCGGCGGCGTCATCGAGGTGCGCGGCACCACCATCGACATGCGCGCCAGTGAGCTGCTGCACCTCTCTGGCCGCGAGGTGGAGATCCACGCCGACGTGCGCCGCGAAATGGACGTGGCCGGGTATGGCGAGGCCCTGAATTTTGTGGGCGGCGTTTGGCACTCGGACACCTACACCACGGGCGCGACTCTCGGCCCGTCCGTTGAACACGGCATCCAGCCGCCGGAGGTGGATTAGTGGCCCCTGACATCCTGCTTGCCTTTGGCGCGCTGGGCACGGACCTGCAACTGGCCGGCGGCGACCTCATGAGCGATGACAGCCTGCTCACCGCCGTGGTCATCTCGCTGTTTACCAACCGGCTGGCCGAGCCCGGCGACGAGCTGCCCGCTGGCGAGACCGACCGCCAGGGCTGGTGGGCCGACTCGACCCTGCCCGCCCTGAAAACCGGAGGCGGCAAGGACCGCATTGGCTCCCGGCTGTGGCTGCTCAAGCGCGAGAAGCAGCTGCCTTCTGTCCTTGCACGCGCCCGCGAATACGCCGAGGAGGCCCTGGCCTGGCTCGTCACAGAGGGCCACGTCCTGGCCGTCAAAGTCATTGCCACGGCCCCGGCGCGCGGGGTGCTGCTGCTCGACGTGCGCCTGACCAGACGCCAGGGCGAACAGGCCTGGAAGCTCAAGTACGACGCCGAAACCGAAACCTATCAGCTCGGGGAGTAGCCCATGGCCAGCATCACCAGACCGACCCTGCCCCAGCTCGTGGAACGCTCCCAGACCGACCTCGAGGGCCGCCTGCTGGACGGGGCCAAGGCCCTGCCCCGGTCCACCATCGCCGTGCTGGCCCGCGTGACCGCCGGGCAGGCGCACGGCCAGTATGGCTACCTGGAATGGCTCAAGGACCAGCCCTTTGCCGACACCGCAGAGGCTGAGTACCTGGAGCGCCATGCGCGCATCTGGGGCATAAGCCGCAAGCCCGCCGTGGCCAGCACGGGCCAGGTGAGCATCCCCGGCACGGACGGTGCCGTGCTGCTTGCTGGCGCGCAGCTCCAGCGCGTGGACGGCGTGCTGTACGAGGTTACCGCCGAGGCCACTGTTGCCGATGGCGCGGCCCTGGCCAGCGTCACGGCCCTGGAGCCTGGCCTTGCCGGAGATACACCAGCCGGGGTGAGCCTCACCCTCACCGCGCCCGTCACCTCCATGCAGAGCGTGGGCCTGGTGCAAGCAGCTGGCCTCACCGGCGGGGTTGACCTGGAGGCCGACGAGGCCCTGCGTGCGCGGCTGCTGGCCCGCATCCAGGCCCCGCCCCACGGCGGCGCTGGCCAGGATTACGAGGCCTGGGCGCTGGAGGTGCCCGGCGTCACCCGCGCCTGGGTCTACCCCCTGCACATGGGCGCTGGTACCGTGGGCGTGGTCATTGTGAACGATGCCGATCCGGACTCGCCCATCCCCGATGCCGAGCTGGTGGCAGCCGCCCAGGCGTACATCGACAGCGTGCGGCCAGTGACTGCCGAGGTGTTCGTCTTCGCGCCCACCCCGCTCGTGGTGCCCGTCACCGTGGCCCTGTCTCCCGACACCAGCGCCACCCGCGCGGCCGTCACTGCCGAGCTGGGCGACCTGTTCGCGCGGGAGGCCGCGCCCGGCCAGGTCATCTACCTTTCGCATTTGCGCGAGGCCATCTCCGTTTCCCCGGGCGAGACCAACCATGTGCTGACAGCGCCCACGGCGGACGTGACGCCGACCACCTACCAGTTCCCGGTGCTCGGCACCATCACCTTCTCCTAGGGGGGCGCAATGCAGCCATACAGCGCACAAGACTACGCGGCCCAGCTGGCCGCGCTGCTGCCCCAGGGGGCGGCCTGGCCGCGCGAGCCGGACACGGTGCTGGCAGGGCTCCTGACTGGCCTGGCCGAGGAGCCCGCCCGCGTAGACGCCGCCGCCCATGCCCTGCTGACCGAGCTGGATCCCCCGCAGTCCCTGGAGCTGCTGGAGGCCTGGGAGCGCGTGTGCGGCCTGCCCGACGGCTGCTCCCAGCCGGGCGAGACCGTGGCGGAGCGGCGGGAGGCCGTGGTGCTGCGCCTGTCTGCCCAGGGCGGCCAGACCCCGGCCTACTTCGCCGAGGTGGCCACCCTGCTGGCCGGTGCCGTGTGCACCGTGCGCGAGTACCGTCCCTTCCGGGTGGGCTCCAGCACTGTGGGCGATGTGCTCACAAACGGCGACTGGCCCCAGGCGTTTACCACCCAGGCCCCTTCTGTACCCATTCGGGCCTTTCGCGTGGGGCAAAGCGTTGTGGGCGAGCGTCTGCGCTCCTGGGGCAATGAGCGCCTGGAGTGCATCGTCCGCCGCCTGGCCCCGGCCCACAGCATTCCAATGTTCACCTACGGCGCATAGCGCCTGCAACCAAGAGCACGAGGAGGCATCATGGCACACAGAATAGATGGACAGGGAGCGACCCTAGACGGGCTCTTCACCGAAGGTGATCCGGCGGGCGGGATCCCGGCCACCGAGGTGACTGCGGCCTGGACGAACATGGTCCAGGAGGAGGTGGCCGCGGTTGTTGAAGGCGCCGGTGGCACCCTGGACAAGGAAGACAACACCCAGCTCCGTCGGGCCATCCTGGCGTACATCGGGGCCAGCAGCATCTGGTCCTCGGCCAAGGACTACACCGTGCCCAGCATGGTCTTCGGCTCGGACGGAAAGCTCTACCTGGCGCTGCTGGCCTCCGGCCCGGGCGGAGCGGGCGCAAAGGACCCCACCAGCCAGCCCACCTACTGGCTGGACTATGCGGCCAGCATCACCCCCAGCGGGCCCACCGTGGACGAAGGCTACATCGACGGCGGCTCCATCACCCCGGGCATCACCGACGGCGCAGCCCTGGCTGTGGTCGAGGACGGGACCAATGACCTGACGCGCAACGCCCTGTCATTCCCAGGCGTGGTCAAAGATACGCACGGCTTCTTCAACTTCCGCGCGCCTAGCAACTGGGACGGCGAGACCATCAGGGCCAAGGTGCTGTGCAAGGGCACCACCGGGTGCTCCGCTGGCGACGACATCCGCTTCTACCTGGCCTGCGCTGCGGTGGCCCCGGGCGAGAACCTGGACGTGGCCCTGGGCACGGCTGTCACCATGGACGGCGACGTGGTGGACGCGGGCAAGCTCATCGAGACCACGGCCAGCGCGGCCATGACTCCTTCCGGCACGCCTGCCGCTGGCGACTTGCTGCGCTTCCGCCTGTCCCGTGACTATGACTATGGTGCGCAGCCCATGGCCGAGCCTGCGGAGCTGGTCGGCATCGTGCTGCAGTTCGGCGTCACCGGCAACATCGCCGCCTGGGCGTAGGGGAGGCAACCATGTCATTCATCTCTCTTGGTTCCGGTGCCGCCGCGCGCGGCCTGCCGGTGTTTATTCCCTACACCGAGGCTGCAGCGGCGGCGGCCCCAGACCCCACCAAAACTTTTGTCTGTGAAATGACCGGGGGAGACTCGGCCAATGAGACGGGGGTCGGGGGAGGGCTTACTGGAGCGGACCTTGTATTGTACGCAGTCGGCGGCCCCCCTGGAGCTTCGGGAGGCTTCCGAGCACTTAACGGGAGTACGCAGGCATTCAACTGCACCCCTGATTTTGCTGCGGCTTTTTTGAACAACCCGGAGTGGACGCTTGCACTTCAATTCAAGTCTCTTACCGTCGGCGCGCTGAAAGGCCTGTGGTACTACTTGAGTGGATCGCAGTGGTGTATTCCGGCAAGCATGGATGCCGCCGGTCATGCCGCGCTGTTGCTGCTGTCAAGCGGAAACTATGGCCCGGCGATGTCAAGCGCGCTGCCCGTGACAGCGAGTCCGTCATGGATATGTGGGTGGCGCAAAAGCGGAAACGTCCACGTTGGCTGGGTGACACAAGCCGAACTGCCGACAGGGTGGGGAGATTTCCCCGCCGCTCAAAGGGCCTGTATCGGCGCGTTTCCTGCTTTCACGGGCACCTGGACCAAGCTGGGCGCAGTTTCAAGCACTGATTACCCAGCGGCGTTCTCGGCTGGGACTCTCGTGGCGAGCAAACTTGGGCTCACGTCCGCACCCATCTAGGAGGCATGATGCGATACATCGAATGCGGATTGACCGACCGGGGGTTCGTGGACGGCGAGGACAAGGCCCTGGTCAGCATCGAAGGCCGCGACAACACGACCCAGCCATTCCGTCATCTAGGCTATGACGGCTACCCCGAGAGCAGGCTCATGGCCATCGACGTTCCCGGCGACGTGAAGACCAAGACCCTGGTCATCATGCCGGACGGTGCCGAGCTGCCCCAGGGCAGCACAGAGATCCCGGCCGCCGACGTGGTGGATCTGCTCGTGGCCGAGTACGCCTGGCCCGAGGGCGCGCGCCTGGTGGACGGGATACCCACGTGGCCGGAGAGGGCGCTGTAGGCCATGGCCGACATTTGCGACGACGCCCAACAGGCCGAGGCCTATGTGCTGCAGGCGGCCCTGGCCAGCGTGCCGCGCATCGACCTGGGCCCCGGCCCGCTGTACCTCGACGGTGTGGTCTGCTGCCGGAGCTGCCAGGAGCCCATCTGCTCGGCACGGATCAAGGCTGTGCCCCGGTGCAGCCACTGCCGCGACTGTGCGGAGGAGGCCCAGGGCGGGTAAGGGGGCCCTGGGTGTGCGAGGATCAAGGCCCTGGAGTGATCCAGGGCCATTTTTGCGCGGTATTTGTGCCGTTCCAGGCACAAACTTCCGAGCAAAAATCCCGGCAAAACCTCAGCCGCGCCCGGCGAGAAAAACCTGACCACTTTTTTCGGCAAAACCTCAGCCGCGCAGTGCCTAGCTAGCCGAGGTGCAGCTACTGCCACGACTGCGTAGAGGAGGCCCAGGGCGGGCGAGGTAAGGGAAAGGCCCCCGGTAATGAGCTGGGGGCCTTTCCTGACAGGATTCTTTATTTTTTGTCGAGTTTAAGGGCCACCAATGAGGACCCGATGCCTGCTTGAAAGACCTTGTGCCCTGCGCCCTCATCGAAAAACATGGTAATAAAGCCAATAACCATAAGTGCTCCACCGCACCATCCGAATGTAGCGGCGACATAGACCCTGACAGTACTTCTATCCCATGATCGCCAGCCCATCACTTCACCGCCTCAAAATTCGTCCACCATCCGCTTATCTCGCCCTTGCGCCGGATCTTCACTAGTCCGGCCAGCAGGGCGTTTTCCTCCAAGAAGACTTCCTCGCCGGGCTTGAACATGGTGCAAATCCCGCGAGCGATGCCATTGCCCATGAGCTGTGTGTACGCCGCTTTGTCCCCCTGCGTGGCCAGCTTGGTGGCCCGCTCCAGGGTGTCTCGATCTCGATAGCCGATCCAGTCGCCCGGCTGTATGGTCATGCGTCCATCCAGCGCTTTTGGCGATGCAGTTGCCGCCGCCTGGACTGCCTGGGCGGGTGCATTGGTAGGCTGTTTGTCGGTTCCATTGCTCACTGCCATGACGAGGGCAAAGAAGACCACGGCTCCCATGATCCCGATGCGCAGGGCCTTGGGCATGGCCTTCCATCGTTCTTGTGTGGCCTCCCACCCGGCCCGCTTACCGCAATGGGGGCAGGCCTTGGCGTCGGTCGAAATCTCGCGCTTGCACTCTGGGCACGGGTACAGGGCCACTAGTCGCCTCCTTCGCATGCTGCGGCGACACGCGCCTTGGCGGCCTTTATTTCGTCCTTGATGCTGTCCATGTCGCTTTCGAGCTCGACGCGCCGGGCCTCATGCGCAAGGACCCTCTTGCGCAAGCCGGTGGCATCAAGGGCCTCCTGCATCTCGTCCCAGCTCCCCAAAACTCCGAGCCTGGAATCATAGCCCGATTGGTCTTTGTGCAGGATCGCGCGGCGATGCTTGCAGAAATACCCACTCTTGCTGGCCTGACAGTCACAGCGCAACTTTGTCTTGCCTCCCCACTGAAACAGCTTGATTTCGTAGACGTTGCCGCTAGATCCTGCAATCTGCACTCGGATATCGAGATTGGACATGCACCCCCCTACGACTCACACTGTAAGCATCCACTCACTTAAAACCAAACAACCTCTAATTCTGCCCGCGCTTTTCCGTCACCCTGTCCACTGCCGGGAATTAGACGGTATCGTCCCCGGCAGCCGCTTGCCTGCCGGAATATTCTGCGGGGTCTTCCGCTGCCTTGGCCTGCTCATCGGGAGCTGGCTCACACACGGAGTAGCCGCCCCTGGCCTTGGCAAGCTTGGCCATCTCTCCTTCCAGCACGTCGCGGGCGGCGGCGAGGATCTTCATCTCGTCCACCCCGGCTTCGCGCATGGTGCGGGCCACCTGGTCGACGCGCTGGGCAATGGGGTCGGCGCCCGGAAGCGTTTTTGTGCCCACCTCGCGGAACATGGGGCCAGCACCTAGGAGCAGCCAGTTGGCGTCGACGTCAAAGGTTACGAGAATCTGACGAATGGTCTTGGCCTTAATCCGGTCTTGCCCGGCAGGGGAAAGGTACCCGTTAAACGTACTGATTGACTCACCGATTTTCTTGACAAAAGCGGATTGATTGCCGCCCGCGCAGGTGGCTATGACTTGCTTGATGCGCTCGTAAAATTCCATCATGTATTTCCGAATTCCTGTTGACACCTTCCGAAAATCCGTATACTCGTCGAATCAACGCCACCCCTCGACACAACAAGACGAGGCTACCAAATGGAATTAATGCAAGACGCTACACAGTTACCCCTCACAAGGCAAGAGCGGCTGGATATATGGATGCGCCGCCATGACGTGACCTTTACGGCCCTGGCCGAGGGGTACGATATCCACTTCTCGCAGCTCTCGCGCCTGTGCGGACAGGACACCATGCCCACGCGGCACCATGCTTATCTGGTGGAGCGCGGCATCCCCGAGGATCTGCTGCCCCTGGCCCTGGACCAAAAACCAGGCCCCAAGCCCCGCCCCAAGCCCATCCCCCACGACGTCGCCATGGCCGCTTTTCGCGGCGCATAGGAGCCATGATCCCTGCGCTATCGTTTTTTCTTGCTCATAACCACGCCAAAAACGTGAGGAATTAGCGATGATAGACCCCAGCCTTTCCGCAGTGTGCCACATCGTAGTGAAGAAGGCCCCCAGCCGCGTTCCGGCCGAGACCATAGCCCGCCTCCTGGGCTACAAGACGTATTTCACCATGATGAGCGAGCTTTCCGGCCAGCCTGGCCACAAGCTCGGGGCCAACATGGTGCTGCCCATCATGGAGGTCACGGGATCGGACGAGCCCTTGCACTTCCTGGCCAGGGAGCGCGGCGGCGTGTTCATCAAGCTGCCCGAGGCCACGTGCGACGGCAGCCCGGTGCAGCTGGCGGCGCTCACCTCAGTTAAGGAGTTCGGTGAGCTCATGGCAGAGGTGGGCGGCGGCTTGGCCAGCGGCGGGCTTGACCGTGACGAGTGCGATCGAATCACCAAGGAAGGGCAAGAGGCCGTCACCTCCATCATGGCGCTGTTGCACATGGTGGGCGAGATCGGGAGGGCGCGGTCATGACACAGCCATTCATCAAGGACGAGAGAGTGTACAAGGCCCTGTGGCCGCGTGAGGGAACAAATCCGCGCATTATCGCGGGCAAGGTGGCCCTGGCTGACCAGGTCCACTTCTACGTGGATTATAACGAAGGTTGCGGCGAGAACCTGCTCCAGGCCCACCCGGACGGCTGGTGCCGCACCCAGGACGAGGCCCTGGCGCTGCTGCTGGCCCGCCTGGGCCGCGCCAAGGACTTTCTGAACAACGACGTGCTGCGGGTCAAGGCCCGGATCCTGCGCGTTGCCAAGCTGCGCGGCCAACTGGCCGAGCGGGAGGCGTAGCCATGCAGACTTACGAGTCTAAGGGCGTGCAAGACTCCCACGAATTTGCGGCTCTGCTGCTGGAAAAGCTGCCCCCGGTCATTGCCAGAGAGAAAGTGGAGGAACTCACCGGCGGTATCGTCACCGGCAAGACCCTGGCCAACGCCGATGCCCAAAAGGACCCGGACAAGCAGGGCCCGGAGGTGGCTTACCGCGTTGGCCGCAAGGTGGTCTACAGCTCTGCCAGCCTGGTGGACTGGATAGTGGGTCGCTTCCCCATCCGGCGCATCGCCAACCTCAAGACCCTCTAGGCGGGCGCAAGTTATGCACAGCGGCCTTTGTGGCGTCGGGTATCAGGTGGGTATAGCGGTCGGTCATGGCCAGCGTCTTGTGGCGCATAAGCACCTTGATGCGGCTGATGTCGTTGCCCGCCAGGGCCAGCCAGGAGGCAAAGGTGTGGCGCAGGCTGTGGAACACGAACTTGTGCCGCCTGTCGGTGACGCCGTCGTTCAGCCCAAGTTCGGCAACAAGCTCGCGGAAGTGCCGTCCGAAATCCCTTTCTTGACCTTTGATTCCTGGAAAAACCTTCGCGGCCTTTGCGGCGCGCGTCCCTTTTCTGGACTGGAGCACCTGGGCTACCTCGGCATTGACGTGGACATGGCCGCCCGGCTTCTGCATGGGGCCATCGCGCACGAGCAGCACGCCATGGACGATATCCACGTCCTGCCACTCCATGCGCAGTATCTCGCCCTTGCGCATGCCCGTGTTCAAGGCGACCACGATGGCGTCGTGGAGATCCGTGTCCAGGGCCTTGGCGGCGTCAATGAGCTTGTCCGCCTCCTCATAGGACAGGAACCTCTCGCGGATGTTGTAGAGCCGTGGAGGCTTAATCCCAACCAGGGGGCTCGGTCCGGGAAGGATCGGAACACCATCGGCAAACGTCTGTGCGGCGACATTGAACGCCTGCCGCAGGGTAGCCATGTAGTGTTTCACCGTCGCTGGCGCGGCGCCGCCTTCGGCCACAGCGTTGAGGATACCCTCAATGTGCTGCCTGGTGACAGCTCGCATGGGCAGGAGCCCAATGGCCGGAAGGATCACCTTGTTGATCTGTATCTCGTCCTCACGCCAGGAGCCTTTGGTGCGCTTGGTGTGAGGGATATAATAGTCAGCCATGAACTTCTCGACAGTTATCCCAGCAACCCCCGCCGCGCGCTTGCTGGTGGCCTCTTCATCGGCCATGGCCTTGGTCTTGGCTCGCGCCTCCGCAAGTGTTTGTGGACCAAGTCCTGTGGATTGAGCGCGGCGCAGCTCGGCAAGCACCGCAGCGGCCTTCTTGGCCGTCCAGCCATCAGACGCCCAGCCGAGGCCTTCCTCGTTGTCTTTGGCATGCAGGTAGTAGCGCACGGAGTAGTATCGATCCGGTTGCCCATTGTGGCGCCGTGTGGCATGCTCCCTGTAGCGCACGCCAGGCTGTCCCGAGGATATCCAGGCCATGTCTCCCCCCTTTCCTGTCCCGGCATAGTCCCGGTTTGTGGCACCGTCAAGGGATGCGTAGGGAAGCAGAGAACGACACAACCTTTTGAAATGATGGGTGCAGGGATATTGAGGGAACTCCCGGAAGTGACCGGGAAGGGACTTCAAATCTGGTGTGTGGCCGAGAGGTCACAGGTAGGTTCGACCCCTATACGCTTCCGCCAGCCGCCCCCCCCAACAAGCCCGGAGCCTTTGTGCAGACCATACCCATGCAGATCTGGGTGGACGCAGACGCCTGCCCCGGCGCCATCAGGGACATCCTGGTACGCGCGGCCATGCGCCGCGGGGCCAAAACCACCTTCGTGGCCAACAAGACCCTGAGCGTGCCCGCCTCGCCGCATCTGGCCACCATGCGCGTGGGCCAGGGCTTCGACGTGGTCGACGAAACCATCGCAGGCCTGGTGCAGCCCGGCGACCTGGTCATCACCGCCGACATCCCCCTGGCCGCCAAGGTCATCGAGCGCGGCGGCACCGGACTCAACCCGCGCGGCGAGCTCTACACCACGGACAACATCGGCGCGCGGCTGACCATGCGCAACATGCTCGACGAGCTGCGCAGCACGGGCGTGAGCACCGGCGGTCCGGCCCCCTTGAGCCTGGCCGACCGCAACGCCTTCGCCAACTCGCTGGACAAATTCCTGACCGCCGCCGCCCTGAGCCTCCCCTGACAGCCCGCCGGGCAGCCGGACAAAGCCCCCACGGCCCCTGCTGCACGCTATAAATCCTTGGCCTGGGCCGCTTGCCCGCCTCACAGCATACGCCACATTGACCCCGGCACACAATTCGCATAGATTTGCGCAGCCTATAGCGCATACGACAATCCTGTAGCAAGGGACACCCGGAACGTGGACGAAACCTCCGAATCCACTCATCGCACAGGCGCTCTGTTCGTCTGGGTTGTGGCGCTGCCGCTGCACGCGACCAGCCTGCTGGCGGCTTGGCGCTTCCACACCGGCAAGGAGCCGCTCTTCGCCGTCCTCGCCCTGTGCCTGCTCGTGGCTTCGTCCCTGGCCTTTGTCCTGCCCTGCCTGTTTTCCAGTAAGTGGCGCGAGAACAGCAGCTCCATCTACGGCCTCACCGCCACTCTGACCCTATGCGTGCCGGGCGCGGGCATCATCGGCTGCCTGCTGGCGCTGTTGTGCGCGCAGTTGCTCATGCGCCAAAAGAACAAAATCAAGGAATTCAAGAAAAGCCTGGAGTCCGCCCTGGGCGAAGACTCCCGCTGGATCATGCGCAAGCGTGTGGGCCAGGTGCTGGCAGACGAGATCGCCATCGAGCCGGTCATCGACGTGCTCCAGGGCGACGACCCGGACCTCAAGCGCGGCGCGGTGAAGCTGCTCCAGCGCATCGGCACGCCAAACGCCGTGGGCTTGTTGCGCCAGAGCCTCTCGGACCAGTTCCCGGAGGTGCGCTTCTACGCCCACTCTGCCCTGACCGAGCTTGAAGACGCCTTCACCAGCCGCATCCAGGCGCTCAACGCGACCCTCGAGAAGACGCCCAGCGCCGCCGCCTACCGCCTGCTGGGCATGCAATACCGCGCCTACGCCGACTCCGGCCTGGCCGACGAGATCGCCCGCGGGCAGCACCTGGTGAGCTGCCGCGACGCGCTCCTGCGCTCCCTTGAGCTGGAGCCCGACCACGACCAGACCATGCTGCTCCTGGCCCAGGCCCTGCTCGACCTGAACCAGTTGCGCGAGGCTTGGCAGATGTTCGAGAAATGCACCCGTTTTGAGGAAACGGCCTCCGAGGCTCAGCTCGGCCTGGCCCAGATAGCCTATCAGTTGCGTGATTTCGCTAAGCTTGCGGAGCAGGCCCGCAGGATGGCCCTGTCCGACGCGCCCCGGCCGCAGAAGCCGGACCCGCTGGCCCTGTTCGAGTTCTGGGCCGGCGTGGGCAAGGTGCACCATGGCTGAGAAGATCCATGACGTCTGCCTGATCCTGGAAGGCACCTATCCGTATGTTCCCGGCGGCGTCTCCACCTGGGTCCACCACCTGATCAAGTCCATGCCGGAGCTGTCCTTCACCTCGGTCTGCATCCGGGCCACGGCCAAGGAGAAGGCCGAATACCGCTACCAGGTGCCGGAAAACTTCGTGGACCCGCACCTGGTCTACCTGCACGACCATGACACGCAAAAGACCGCCAGGATGAGCAAAAAAGACCGGGCGGCGCTCATGGAGACCATCCGCCTGTGGCACCTGGACCCCGACATGACCGGCGGCGCAGGCGGCCTGCTGAAGCTGGTGAACGCCCTGCACGAATCCGGCGGGCAGATCGACGTCAAGGACATGGTCTTTGGCCGCAAGCCTTGGGACATCATGATCGAGCTTTACAACAAGAGGCATCCCGAGGCCTCGTTCCTGGACTATTTCTGGACCTACCGCTTCACGCACCTGCCCATCTGCAACGTCATCAACGCGCCCCTGCCCAAGGCCAAGGTCTACCACACCATCTGCACCGGCTTCGCCGGGCTCATGGCCGTGCTGGCCAGCCTGCGCATGGACCGGCCCATGATCCTGACCGAGCACGGCATCTACACCAAGGAACGCAAGATCGAGGTGGCGCAGTCCAAGTGGATCCACACCGAACAGGACGACCGGTTGCGCATCGAGCGCGACCTGGGCACCTTCCAGAACCTCTGGATACACATCTTCGAGACCCTGAGCAGGCTGACCTACGCCCATGCGCATCGGGTCATCACGCTGTTCGAGGGCAACCGCAAGATGCAGATCCTGGGCGGCTCCGCCCCTGAGCGCACCGAGGTCATCCCCAACGGCATCACCCTCTCGCGCTACGAGAATCTGCGCCCCCGGGCCGACACCTACGAGGACGAGCGCGGGGCCGAGGGCCACTTCCTCATCGGCTTCGTGGGCCGCGTGGTGCCCATCAAGGACGTCAAGACCTTCATCCGGGCCATCAAGATCGTCACCCAGGAGGTGCCGGGCATCGAGGCCTTCATCATCGGGCCGGAGGACGAGGCCGAGGATTACGCGCGCGAGTGCCACGAGCTGGTGCATCTGCTCGGACTGGACTCGACCATCACCTTCACCGGCAAGGTCAACACCAACGATTACTACGCCAAGCTCGACCTCCTGGTGCTGACCAGCGTGAGCGAGGCCCAGCCCCTGGTTATCCTGGAGGCCAACTGCGCGGGCGTGCCGGTGGTGGCCTCGGACGTGGGCGCCTGCAGCGAGCTTTTGCACGGGCGCACCCCGGAGGACGAGGCCGTGGGGCCGTCGGGCTACATCACCCGCCCGGCCGAGCCCATGGACACGGCCCAGGGCATCCTGACCATTCTGCAGAACCCCAAGCTGCGTCGCGCCATGTCCCTAAGCGGCCGCGAGCGCGTGACGCGCTTCTACGCCGAGAAAGACCTCATCAGCAAATACCGGGCCCTGTACAGCGAGTGCATGGCCATGCCCGGAAGGATGGCTTAAGGCATGGCGGGCATCGGCTTTGAGCTGCGCAAGCTCCTGGACAAGGACAACTTCATGGGCGACATCCGCGCGTTTCTCTACGCCGCGCTCTTGTCCTCGGGCCCGTGGCTCCTGTCCATCACCTGCCTGGGCGTGCTCACGGCGCTCTCCGCCGCCGGCGGCGCCGAACAGGACGGCGAGATCTTCCGCACCACCGTGGTCTACGTCTTCGCCTACTCGCTCATCTTCGTAGGCATCTTCCAGCTCATCCTCACGCGCTTCCTGGCCGACCAGCTGTACCTGAAGGACGACCACGCGCTGCTCTCGGCCTTCGTGGCCTGCGCCATCCTTGTGCTGCTCGGCGGGCTGTTGGTGGGCCTGGCGGTGTTCTATCGCGGCCCGCTGCCCTGGACGTACAAGCTGTTGTCCATCGTGCTCTTCGACGTGGTCTGCCTGCTCTGGCTGACCATGATCATGCTCTCGGCGGTGAAGGACTATAACAACATCGTCATCGGTTTCGCCGTGGGGGCCATCCTCTCCGTGGCCGGGGTCTGGGCGCTGGAGCCCCTGCTGGGCCTGCACGGGCGCATCATGGGCTACACCCTGGGGCTGGTGGTCAGCGTATTCTGGTTTCTGGCCATCATCCTCTCGGAGTTCGACCAGAACGCACGGCTCAAGTTCACCATGGCCACCTATTTCAAGAAGTACTGGGACCTGGCCCTCATCGGCTTCGTCTACAACCTGGCCATCTGGGCGGACAAGTTCGTGTTCTGGATGGACCCCACCGCGCGCGTCATCGTGGTGCCGCTCACCGTGCACGACTTCTACGAAGGCCCGGTGTTCCTGTCCTATTTGAGCATCGTCCCGGCCCTGGCCGTGTTCATGGTGAAGATCGAGACCGGCTTCTACGAGCATTACCGGCGCTACTACCAGTGCATCACCGAGAAGCGCCCGCTGGCGGTCTTGCTGGAGGAGAAAGAGGGCATGGCGAACATGCTCAAGGCCAGCATCCGCGAGATGTTCATCATCCAGGGCGGCATCACGACCCTGTGCGTGGTCTTCGCCCCGGAGATCGTCGCCGTGGGCGGCCTCTCGCCCGCACAGGTGCCGCTGCTGCGCATCAGCTGCATCGGCTCGTTCCTGCAGGCGCTCATGTCGCTGACGGTGACCATCCTGTTCTATTTCGATCTGCGCCAGCGCGTCCTGTCCGTGGCCTTCTGCTATCTCATCCTCAATGCCGGGCTGACCCAGCTGACCCTCTGGCTGGGCTTCCCCTTCTACGGCTTCGGCTACACCTATGCCTGCTTCTTCTCGCTCATGCTCGGCTTCTATCTCCTGGTGAACACCGTGCAGGACCTTGAATTCATCACCTTTGCACGCCAACCGATCTAGACAGGCACCCCCCATGATGAAAATGAACGAGACCATTGAAATCAAGGACAGCACGGACCCCATAGCGGGCAAGACCTGTCTGGTGACGGGCTGCGCCGGGTTCGTGGGCAGCCACCTGACCCAGAGCCTGCTGGACATGGGCCATCGCGTCATCGGCGTGGACAACTTTTTCTCCGGCAAGCCGGAGAACATGCAGGCCTTCATCAGCCATGAGCGCTTCCTTTTCCTTGAGCGCTCAATAGTCGAGCCGACGCTGTTTACGGAGCTCTTTGCGCAGCATGGGCCCATCCGCGCGGTGTTCCATCTGGCGGCCATCGTCAGCGTGCCCTACTCCATGACCCATGCCGACGAGACCTATGACATCAATTTCCTGTCCACTGAGCGCCTGCTCGCGGCGGCGGAGAAGTTTGGCGCCTCGCGCGTGGTCTTTGCCGGGTCCGCTGCGGAATACGGCGCAGAGGAGCGCATGCCCATCAAGGAGAGCTACGCCAACGACGAGACCGTGCAGCTGAGCCCCTACGGCAACGCCAAGTACCTGTCGTCGCGCGCGGTGAGCCAAAGCCCCCTTGGCGTGTCCCTGCGCTTCTTCAACATCTTCGGCCCCCGGCAGGACCCCTCAAGCCCATACAGCGGCGTCATCTCGAAGTTCATGTCCAAGGCGCTGGCCGACCAGCCCCTGACCATCTTCGGGCATGGCGAGCAGACGCGCGACTTCGTCTACGTGCACGACGTGGTGCTGGCCTACCTGACGGCCGCCGGGTTGGTCGGGGAACAGCTGCTGCCCACGGGGGTGTACAACATCGGCACGGGCAAGTCCGTGAAGATCGTGGCTTTAGCGCGCATAGTGCTCATCCTGACGGACAAGCCCAATGCCATCATCCTGGACATCGGCCCCAGGGAGGAGACCCAGCTGGATGGCCAGCAGTCCTGCTGCCTGTTCTACCCCTCGCGCGACGGCGACATCGTGCACTCCGTGGCCGATGTGACCGAGATGACCGCCAAGTCCGACTGGAAGGCCGAGACCGTGCTGAGCGTGGGTCTGGCCAGGACCATCGCCTGGTACAGGCAGGGCCTCGCCAAGGGGGCTTGAGGCGCCGCTTTGGGCGGCTAGTTCAGGAAGTTGAAGATGGCGTGCGCCCACTGCATGGATTCGGTGTAGCAGGCCGCCACCACCACCGGGTCGACCCCCAGCGCCACAAAGCGCGTCTCCAGATCGTCCCAGTCCGCGCGCTCGAAGCTGTGCACCAGCCCAAGCCAGGGAGCCAGCGGCGTTGGGCGCAGGCACAGCGTGTCCTTGAGCTCCTGGTCCAGCGGCAGGGAGCCCACGATGTCATCCATCTGCATGTCGAAGATGCTCTCCAGAAGCGAGAACAGGCCGAGCAGCAGCATGCGCTCGGAGTTCATCCGCCGCCCGCCCGTGCGCAGGGCCGCAAGCTCCAGAAAGCGCCCGCGCTGGGCCGAGAGGAAGATCAGTTCGCTGGGCTTGTGCTTGGGCTTCATCTCGGTGATGAGCACCAGGCGCAGCCAGGTGCGCATCTGCTGCCAGCCAGCCAGGATGAGCGCCACCTTGATGGAGGAGACCTCGCGGGCGAAGCCGAAATAGGGCGAGTTCAGGAACTTGAGCAGGCGGTAGCTCAAGGATACATCCTTCTGGATGGCCTGGGCCAGGGCGCTGATGTCCGGGTCCTCCTGCTCGATCATCTTGAGGATGCCCAGGCTTCCGGCGAGGCTTGAGGAGACGACCTTGCTCGAGATGCGCTCCGGCTTCTGGAAGAAGAAGCCCTGGAACAGGGTGCAGCCCGCGTTCTTGGCCACGGCGAAGGTCTGCACGTCCTCCACCCTCTTGGCCATGATCTGCATGGGCCGCTGCACGCTCTGCAGCCGGGCCTCCATGATGAGCGCATCGCGCTGGTCGCTCAGCATGTTCACGGCGAGGATATCCACCATGTTCATCAGCGGGGTGCCCGAGAGCTTGCCGGTAAAATCCCCCAGGGCGATGAGGTAGTTCTCCTGGCGCAGTTGGACCAGGGTATCCTGCATGCCCGGCGCGGCCAGGGTGTCTTCGCTGATCTTGAGCACGGACCGGCCCTTGGGCAGCACTCCGGCGATGTCGGCGGGATCGGCCTTGGGGTCCAGGGCCACCAGGAGATAGGAATTGGGGCTCTGCTGCCACTGCGGGCTTAAAAAGGCCCGGGTGGCAACTTCCAGCATGGCCTTGTGGTCCGTATCGGACTGCCCGGGCTCCAGCTTCTGGCGGTAGAAGATTTCATAGCCCCAGATGCTGCGCTTGGCGTCGAACACCGCTTGGCGCGCGATGAAGCCCTGATGGAATGCCGGATCGTCTGGGATGTTCGTCTGCATGCCTGCCGCCGCTGTGCTTAGTGCTGTCCGATGATGCGCTTCCGTCCTCAGTCCTTCTTCGCCAGCAGGTCCGCGATGGCCGTCTGGAAGATGAGCTCAGGGGTGTTGCTGGCCTCGTCAAAGGCGCTGACGCCCATGCCCACGGGCAAGGGGCCCTGGGCCGACTCCACAACGCTGCCCATGTCTCCCACCAGCTCCACGATCTTGCGGCCCACGACCTTGGCGCCGATCAGGGGCGTGTTCGGCATCAGGATGATGTAGCGCCCGGGTTCGTCGCCGGAAAAGAGCAGGTCGATGTTCCGGAGCAGCGTCTTCAAGGCCTTGCTCAAGGCGGTGAGGATTTCACGCTGCTCAGATTCCGAATACTCAACGTATCCCAGTATGTCCAGAACGATCATGGCCAGATCGGTCTTGTAACGCCTGGCCCGTGCGCATTCCTCCAAGAGGCGGGCGTTCATGTACGAGATCGTGTAGGCGCCGGTGATGTCGTCGGTGATGGTCTTGGACTTGGTGTCCGAATACAGCAGCGCGTTCTCCAGGGCATCGGCGCACCAGCCGGAGAAGACCTCGGCCATGCGGATGGTTTGGGAATTGAACTTGAGGAAGGGCAGCTTCTCGATGTTCAGCACGCCCAGCACCTTGTTGCCGCTGGTCAGGAGCGGCGCGGCGATGAGGGTGTCGCTGTCCGGCAGCACTCCCTTCTCGTACATCTCAAGCAGCACGTTGGCCGAGGCCACGTGCCCGGTGGCGAAGGCCCGGCCCATGAGCCCCTCGTCCGGCAGCAGGTCGCCGGGCCGCTTTCTGTTCTCCAGCTCGCCGTGGCTCGCCTTGAGCTTCAGGCGTCCGTCCTCGAAAAGATAGATGGAGCTGGCTTCCGCGTTCAGGAACTTGGCCACCATCTCCAGCGCCGCAGGATACAGCTCGCCTTCGCTGAGCGAGCGCAGGGCCTGGGCCGTCTCGTGCATGGTGGTCAGGGTCTGCTCCTGGGAGAGGATGCGCGTGTCCACCTCCTGCTTGGCCTTGACCAGGGCGTCGTAGCGTTCGCGCAGCTTCTCGAAGACCTCCTGGAGCTCCTCGTGCTCGCCCAGCAGGGCCTCGTAGCGGCTTTTGAGGCTCTGGCTGATCTCGCCCAGGATGCACCCCACGGCGAGGAACAAGATGGGCTCGCCGAGAAGCAGCTTCCACAGTTCGTAGATGGTGGTGCCCTGCCGCCCGATGATGGACAGGCCCACGGCAAGCGCGGCGGAGACGACGCCGCTGAACAGTCCGGCCAGAAAGCCGTAGCGCGAGGCCAAAAGCAGCACCACGACCCAGTACGGATGCGGGCTGACCCCGACAAAGCCCAGGTTGGCGCGGAACCACATGACGTTCACGGCCGTGATCAGCGAGAAGCCGAGCAGGGCCTCCACCAGGAAGCTCATGGACGAGGTTTTGCCGGGGCGGGCGGCCAAACGGTTGATTTCCATGCGCCTACCAGACCCAGAAGAACTTGGCGGTGTAGGTGCTGGACTCGCCGCCGGCCACGGTGCTGCCCTCGCTGGCATAGTCCCAGCCGACCTCGAGGCGCATGCGCTCCAAGGGCCGGAAGGTCAGCTTGGGCGAGAGCATGAGCGCCTCGATCTTGCGCTCGGTATCGTTCTTGATGCCGCCGCTGACCGTGCCCTCAAGCCAGGTGAGGAACGGATAGGTTATGGACAGGGTCCCGGCGTGGCTCTGCTCGCGGCGGATGAGCTCAAAGGGGATCTCCACGTTGGGCTCGGTCTCGGCCCGCTGGAAGGTGTAGGTCAAATAGACGTCGGGTCGGGTCCACAGCCGCCTGGTCAGGCTGCCGGTGCCCTCCCAGCGGAAGCCCGCGTCGTCCAGGCCGGACAGGCGGTAGTTCTCCCTGGTGTACCCGGCGTAGGCCACCCAGACATCGCGGAAGGGCAGCTCGTACTCCAGGTGCAGGCGGTCCTTGGAGCCGCTTAGCTCCACCGCGTCCATCTGGTCGTACCAGGGCATGTGGTAGGCGTAGCTGGCCCTGGCCCGGCCATTGCGCTCGAAGTTGTAGCGTGCGCCGACCATGGGCGAGAGCCCGTCGCCCAGGCCGAGGTAGCTCTGCAGGCCCAGGTCCAGGGTCCAGTTGCGGGTGAGCTCGTGCTCGATGCGCGCGCCAAAGGTCTGCACATCCGCACGGACGCCGTTTTCGTCATCGGGCCGGGAGAGGTGCACCTGGGCAAAGTCGAGGAACAGCCGGGTGTTGTCGCCCGTCTGCGCGGAAAGGCCCGTGGACAAGGTGGTGGTCACGGTCTTCTTGCCCTGATCGTAGACGCTGAGGCCCGCCTCGAACCTGGGGCGCTTCTCCAGCAGCAGCAAGTGCAGGGCGTCTTTTGCGGCCTGGTTCTCAGGGTCCACCTCCAGCACGTGCGAGAAGGCCTGGATGGCCCCGTTGACGTCCCGGCTGGCCTGGCGCTGGACGGCCAGATCGCTCCACAGGCCGATGTCGCTCGGATTGCCGCGCATGGCCCGCTCCAGAATCTCCAGGCCGTACTGGGGCTTTTCCAGCTCGGCGTAGAGCCCGGCCTCGATGCGCTCCGAGCGCGAGGTGCTGCCGAACTTCTTGCGGAAGCCCACCAGCTCGAACAGGACGCGCTCGTACTGGGCGGTGGCCACCAGGGTCTCCAGGTAGTCCTCGTAGACCTCCACGTCGTCGGGATAGTCGGCGCGCAGTTGCTCGTACAGGGCCAGGCTCTTGGGAATCTCGCCCTGACGGCTTAGAATGCGCGCCTCCATGAGCGCCATCTGGCGCTCGGTCAGGGGCTCTTCCTGATCGGGCAACTGGTCGCGCACGGCGCGCTGGGCCGGGGCCTTCTGGCCTGCCTGCGCCACGGCCTGAGCAGGAGCTTTGGTCGGCGCTTGGGCCAGGGCCGGGGCCTGCCAGGCCAGCAGGAGCAGCACGGCGATGTTGCGGATTTGCACACGGGTCATTGGATCACGCTCCTCGGGGCGGTCTTGGCCGCCGCTCTCGCCTTGCGGGCCTGTCTGATGAGGCTCAAGGTCTTCTTGTACTCGCCGGAGGCTTCGCCCTCGCGATCGGTGGTAAAATACAGCTCGCCCAGCTGGTAGCGCGCCTCGATGTCCGAGGGGTACTGGACGCGGTAGTGCTCAAAGCCCTTGATGGCGCGCTCGGCGTCGTTGTTCCAGGCATGGATCTGCGCCTGGCCCTTGAGGGCGGCGCGGTTGCGCGGGTCCACCCGCAGCGAGGCCGCGTAGCAGTCCAGGGCGAAATCCAGGCGCTTGTTCAGCACCGCCATGTCGCCAATGGCCGACAGCCGCTCGGGGTCGGCCTCGTAGTCATCCTTCAGGCGGCGCATGGTCTGCTGGGTCAGCTCCTGCCGGTTCAGCACGGTGTAGGTCTGGACCAGCAGCGCGCCCGCGTCCCAGGGCATGGGCTTCATCTGCTCAAAGCGCGCCAGCACCTTCAGGGCCTTCTGCGGCTGCTTGCGGTCCAGGTGGTGCTGGGCCACCAGCACGGCCTCGTCCTCGGTGAGCAGGCCGCGCGCGGCCAGCGGCTCCAGGGTCACGGCCTGGCGGTCCACAAAGCCCAGACCGCCATAGGTATCGGCCAGCAGGCGGCGCAGGGCGATGTCGTCGGCCTTGAGCGCCAGGGCGCGTTCAAGATACGGCAGCGCCTTCTTCGGCTCGTCCGCCGCCAGGAAGGCCTCGGCGGTCTGCTTGGCCTTGGCTTGGTTCAAAGGCTCGCGGTCCGAGTCCTCGGCCAGGAGCTTGGCGCTCTCGGCCGTGCGCCCGGTCCACTCGGCCAAGCGCATGAAGTTTTCCCGCGCCTTCTTGTCCGTGGGGTTCTGGCGATAGATCTCGGCGTAAATGCGGAAGGCGTCGGCATCCTTGCCAGCCTCCTCGGCGTAGCCAGCGGCCAGCTTCTGGAGCGCCTTGTCGCCGGGGTAGGCCCCGCGCAGCCGCTCCACCACGACAAAGGCCAGGTCCGGGGCCTCGCGCCAGGACTGCACCTGGGCCAGCTTGAGCGCGGTGGTGCGGTCGCCTGGGTTGCGCGCCAGGTAGCGCTCATAGACCTTGGCCGCGCCCTTGAGTTCGTTGCTGCCCACCAGCAGGTCCGCCACTTCGAGCAGCAGGGCCGTGTCGGCGAAGTCCGGCCGCTCGATGAGCGCCAGCACCTCGCGCAGGGTGGCCGGATCGTTGGTCTGGGACGCGGCCTGCACGGCCCTGCGGATGAGCGCGGGGTCGCCGCCGGACTCCGCAGCCAGCGTGCGCAGGAGCATCCAGGCCTCACGCGGACGGTTCACGTCGAGCCAGGCATCGGCCAGCTTGATGCCGACCACGGAATCGCTCTTGGCAATGTCCTTCACCGCTTCTGCGGCGCCCGCCACGGCCTCGGCGCTCAAGGAGCCGCCAGCGGCGTCAAGGAGCAGGTTGGCCTCGCCCACGCTGGCCACCGGCAGGGCCGCCAGGACGGCATAAGCCTCCGGTGCGCGACCCGCAGCCAGCAAGGCCTCGCCCAGCATACGCTTGGCGTCGGTGTCTGTCGGGCTGAGCTCGATGACGCGCTGCAAGTGCTTCACAGCGTCCTGCGGCAGGTTGGAGTTCATGGCCAACTCGGCCAGCCCGCGCAGCAGCGCGGTGTCGTTGGGACGCTCCTTGACGAGTTCGGCCATAAACCGCGCCGCGTCCTTTTCCGCGCCATAACCGCCCAAGGCCACGGCCACGGCCAGGCGCGAGTTGGCGGTCCCGCTCTGCCTGTCGAGCAGCGACGCCAGCTGAATGGACTCTTGCGTCAGGCCGCCGCGAACGAACAGTTCCAAGGAATCGTTGACGAATACCTTTTCAATCTCTGCTGTGGCGGCGCCTTCCTGAATGTCCTCAAGGAAACCTCGCCGGAGATTGTAGGCGTCCACAAGCAGGGCGCTGGCCACGGCATCATCGCTCTTGGCCACTGAGGCGGAGAGCGTCTCCAGCACGTGGCTGATCTGCTGCAAGGGCTTTCTGGCGGCGATCTCCTGGGCCACCACGACCTTGTCCAACGGGATCAGGCGTTGCACGGTGCGGTACATGCCTTCGCGGTCGCCCTGGTAGGTATAGTGGGAAAGCAGGCGCAACAGCACGTCGCGACGGTTGGCGTAGGTCGCGGGATGACGTTCGTTGAGCTGCGGCATGACCGTGAGGGCGGCTTCCAGACTCTCCTCAGCCTCCTTGGGACGTCCCGCCCATTCCTGCCACTCGGCCAGGCGCAGGATCAGCTCCCGCCTGCCGGGCCGAAGCTCCATCACCCGCTTCAGGAGTGTCATGGCCTTGTCGACCTCGCCGTTTGACTGCGCGAGTTCGGAAGCCTCCATGTTCAGGTCCGGGTCATCGGGATGCAGGGCCAGGAGCCTGTCCAGCATGACCCTGGCCAGGGCGGCCTTGTTGTCCTTGATGTAGATGGAGATGAGCGTGCGCGGGCCTGGGAATACCAGCCAGCTCGCCCCAACGATAAGGGCGATGAAGAGGATGGTCTGCCAGGCGCTGATCTTCATGGAGCGGCGACCTCCACCTGTCCGTTGCGCAGGCCGGAGACGTCGGCAAAGCCCGAAGCGTCGGCGCGCACGCTGACGGGCTTGGCCAGGGCCGTGCCGCTGGCCTTGAGCTGCGCACCGGGGGTGAACCCGGCCAGGCGCAGGCGGCCTGCGCTTCCGATGCCCTTGTAGGTCAGCGCCAGCGAGTCCTTGCCCGGCTTGAAATTCGAGACGTAGCCCGTGGCCTCCGCCAGATAGGGCAGGGGCTCAGACTTGCCCGTAGCGGGCTCAAAGGAGAGCACGGCCCGCGCGGCTCCGGGCGCAAGGGAGACGTACAGCCCCTCCTTCTGCCGGGAATAGCCGAGGATATTCTCGCTGCGCGCCAAGTTGGGCGCGGCCGCGTCGGCGTCCAGGCGCAGGGTCAGGCTGCGGCCGTAGTTCTCGATGTGATAGACCTCCGGCCCGGCGCGCAGAATGTGCACCTTGAGGTAGTCGCGCGCGGCCTCCAGGTACTGGGTGGTGAACACCGGGGCAACAGGCAGGCCGCCCACGAAGCCGTAAACATCCTCCAGGGCCCGGACCGAGGCCTCGTGCTCGCCGCTGAAGAAGTGGTAGTAAATGTCGATGGGCTTGAGCCTGCGCGGCGAGCCGGTCCGCTTGATGGTCTCGATGACTGCGCGGTAGCCGTAGAAAGGGCCGGTCCAGAGGTTGGTCATGACGTTCTCATTGGCCATGGCCGTGAACATCTGCACCCTGCTGCCCACCACGCGGAACATGGGCGAGACGCTGGACAGGGAGTTGCTCTTCTGGTCCAGCATGGTATCGCCACCGTTGATGTTGAACAATCCCTGGTCATCGACGCGGGCGATCTGCTGGGCGGTGGGCATGCAGTCGCCCGACCACTGGAGCAGGCGGCACGGTTTGTCCGGGGGGCTCAAGCTGCTGATGAAGCGGATGGAGCCGTCGATCTCCTGGGCCAGATTAAAGGTATAGCCGGGTATCTTGTAGGGGAAGCGGTTCTCATACCGCGTCTTGGTGTTGCCCTTCTCATTCCAGTAGAACGGGTGCGAATAGGTGTGGCTGCCCGGCTCGATGTTGGACATGCGGAAGAGCTCGCGCGCCACGTCCTGGGCCTGCCTGGCGCGCTTTAGGTCCGTGGCGATCTTCGGGTCCACGTCGGCCACGATGAGCGACAAGGTCACCGGAAAGTTGAAGCGCTTGTAGATGCGGTCGCGCAAGACCTCTGCGCACATCTGCTTTTGGCCCACGTTCGAATAGCCGGCGAAGCCGTCGGCATCGACGTGGGAGAAGGCCAGGCGCAAGCCGTTTAAGGTGGTCACGTCCGGGGCCATGCGGCCCTTGAGCCCCAGGCTGTCGGCCACAAAGGCGAAGGGGTCGAGGTACCACTTGCGGCGGTTGTCGCCGGTGGACTCCTCCCAGTAGATGTGGTGCTCCGCAGCGAACCCGCCGGAGGCCCCGACGAACACTGCCGGGAACTCCTTGCCGGGCCGGGCCGGATGCTTCAGGCTCACGTAGACTTTGAGCGACGGGCTCTTCTGCTCAAAAAAGCTGGTGACCACGGGCTGGGGCGGCAGCGGACGCTCGAAGTCGATGAGGCCCGGAGCCTTTTGGGCATAGCGGAAGGCGCGCTGGTCCAGGCCCAGCAGGCTGGCCGGAGCCGCGCCGAGCTGCGCGAACACCGCTCTGGAAAGTTGGTCCACGTCGGCGAAATCCGCCCCCTGGGCCAAGGATACGCCAAGATGCCCCAGGATCATGACACGCTTGCCCGACTTCATCTGTTTGAGCAGCCAAGGCAGGTAGGGCCGGGGCTTGCGCACTGAGTTCTGGCTCAGGCTCGTCACCACGGCGCAGGTGTCGGCCATGGCCGCATCGTCGGGCAGGGCCTGGGAGTTGATGTCCCGGAAATAGGGAATCAGCCCGTAGTAGTCGAAGACCATCTGAAAGCCCTGGTGCACGATGTTGTCGTCCGGGCCTGCCCCGGCGGAGCCGTCGTAGAGCACCAGAACCCGGCGCGCAATGAGCTCCGGCGCGGCAGCCGCAGGCTTCTGGACCGCAGCCTTCTTCGCCCCAAGGGCCAACTGGGGCAGCAGACAATTCGGCAGCAGGCACAGGGCCAGCAGACAGAGAGCAGGCAGGCTGCGAATGCTAGCGGGCCAGGGTGTGGTAGAACACCTGGTCCAGCGCGATGGTGCTGACATACGGCACAAATCCTTTGCTTCGGGAATAGCTGATGGCCTCTTTGATGCGCTCCGTCTGATCCGGCGTGGCGTAGTCCAGCGTCAGCACGGTCAGCTTCGGATTGGCTGCCAGGCCCTTGCGCGCCATGGCCACCAGGGCCCGGCGCACCTGCGGCCGCACCGCGCGGTACTCCTTGGTCTCGAAGTCATACTCAAAGGAAAGATCCTCGATGAGCAGCGAATCGATGAGCGGCGCGGCCTCCGGCAACAGTTCCAGGCCCCTGTTCATGCAGATGTGGATGTTCGGGAAGCGCTGGCGCACGCGGCCAAGGAAGGCCAGAATGCTCTCGCGCATGCCGCTGTACTTTGCCGCGTCCTCGCCCTGGGCCAGGGCCAGGGCCGAGTCGATGGTGTCGAGGAAGATGCCGTCAAAGCCCTGGGCCAGCACCTTGGGGATGACGATGTCGAGTAGGATGCCCTGCCACTTGGCGCTGCGCATGTCGATGATGAGCGAGCCCCAGTTCTCGTTTTTTCCGGCGACAAAACTCTGGTTCTGCGCCAGAATCCATGTGGGACTCCCGGGGTCGGATTCACCGGCGGTGACGTAGCCCAGGAGCAGGGGCTTGCCCGCCTGATTGCGCACCAGGGGCGGGTGGCGCAGGCCGTCGAGCACCACGAGATCGAAGCGGCCGTACTGCTTGGGGCCGAAGTCCGTGCCGTAGTAGCACAGCCAGTTCTTGTACTGGGCCGCCTGGGCCGTGGCCACCGGCAGCGCGCTGGCCAGCAGCACAAGCGCACATAGCCAAAAGTTTCTGGTCATCATAGGTGCCCCATCCTTGACGGCTACTTCATCTTCGAGGCCAAGGTTCTGACCATGTCGGCGCAGAGCATGTGCGCCAGCGAACTCAAGGAGGTGCGGCCCGAATACATGGAGCCCGTGGCCGTGACGCTCTCGGCCCAGAGGATGCGCGTCTCCTGGATGTCCAACATCTTGACGCTGATGCCCACCACCGGGTCTTCGTCCACGCCCTTCTTGTAACGGTACTCGGTCACCGCGCCGTAAATCACGGTATCCACACCAAGCGAGAGCCCAACCTTTGCTGCGGCGGACTTCTCAAGCACCTCTTCCACCTCGATTTTTCCGCTGGCCAGGTGCTCCATCATCTCCGAGCGCTCCAGCATGCGGAAATCCGTCTGGGCGATGATCTCAGTGCTCAAAAGTTCGCCCACGATGCGCCCGGCGTTGGGCATGGAGGTCAGGTTCACCAGGGGCAACACCACAACCTTGCGCGCCCGTGAGTTCAACTGGACCTGATCCACGGCGGTGGTCCGCTGCACCGAGCCGCAGCCGGACACCAGAAACAAAGCCAAGACGACAAAACCCGCTACCCGCCGCATGCTGCTACCCTCCAAAGGCTGACGAAATTTCGCCCATTACTTCGAGATGTTGACTCCACTCCTGAACATCCTGGCCGCAGCCCGGCAGCCTTGCCGCGCCGCCCGCCAACCGCCGGAATAGAGACTTCCCTACACTATCTCTCACATTGTATCGGTTCATACCGACTACCGCTTTAATCACCCGCAGCGGCTATCCGTTGATAACTCAAGGCTAATCCTGCCTCGCCGGTACGAAATCCTAAGCACGAAACATGCCAGAACCATCAGCATTCCTGATTTATTATCATCATATCCCGGCCACGCTGATGACTTTGCCTTCCAGGTCTGCCCGCAGCCCGCAGCCCGCGCAGTCATGATGATAAGTCGTCGCCCACGCCAGCGCAAGGCGCGCCAAGGCCCGCTTCCGTGCCCCAAGCAGGGCGGGTAGAATTCATCAGCCCGGACATGCAAAAAAATCTTGCCAACGCAGGGGGCCTTGGATTAGAGAGACGGTCCTGGGCGATTAACTCAGCGGTTAGAGTGCCACCTTCACACGGTGGAAGTCCCGAGTTCAAATCCCGGATCGCCCACCACCCAGAGAGATCGGCCCCGCCCAGGCGGGGCCTTTTTCGTTTCTGCCAAGCGTCAAACACTGACGAGTGAGGACACAACGCCATGCGCCTCGTGCTCTACCAGCCGGAGATTCCGCCAAATACCGGCAACGTTGCCCGGCTGTGCGCTGCCACCAGGACGCCGCTCTCCCTCATCGAGCCCCTGGGCTTCAAGATCGACGACAAGCACCTCAAACGTGCCGGTCTGGACTACTGGCCTTTTGTGGACCTCTCGGTGCACCCCAACTGGGAGGCCTTTGTGGAATCTATCCGCAGCGCCGACCCGCCTGTGCGCATGGTGCTCACCAGCGCCCGCGCGGGCACGCCCGTGCACCAGTTCGCCTTCCGCCCCGGCGACGCCATCGTGCTCGGCCAGGAGACCAAGGGCCTGCCGGACTTCCTGCACGACGTGTATCCGGACCGGGTGCGCATCCCCATCGCCTGCCCGGACGTGCGCAGCCTGAACATGTCCACCGCCGCGGGCATCCTGCTTTTCGAGGCCCTCAGGCAGACCAATGGACTGGCGGGCGCTCTGGCAGAGTAGTCCCAGAGCATTGCGCGACGACCTTGCGCATGGACGCCCGAGCGGGTACTAAGCCTTGAACATCAAGCATAAGGAGCCCTCCATGCGCCTGCTCGTCACCGGCGGCTGCGGATTCATCGGCGCCAACTTCCTCTACGCCATGCGCGCGCGCCACCCCAAATGGCAGCTTGTGAACCTGGACAAGCTGACCTATGCGGGCAACCTCGGCAACCTGCGCGCCCTGGAAGCCGAGGCCGGGGCCCACTACACTTTCGTCCACGGCGACATCTGCGACCGCGACCTGGTGTCGGGCCTGCTTGCCGAGCACCAGATCGACGCGGTGGTCAACTTCGCGGCAGAGTCCCACGTGGACCGCTCCATCGACGACCCCTCGCCCTTTGTGGTCACCAATGTCCTGGGCGCGCAGAGCATTCTGGACTGCGCCCGGCGCGCCGGAACAAAGCGCGTGGTCCACGTGTCCACGGACGAAGTGTACGGCAGCCTCGGTCCCGAAGGCCAGTTCTTCGAATCCACCCCGCTTGCGCCCAACAGCCCCTACTCGGCCTCCAAGGCCGGGGCCGACCTCCTCGCCCGGGCCTATCACGAAACCTATGGCCAGGACGTGGTGGTCACCCGCTGCTCCAACAACTACGGCCCCTACCAGTTCCCGGAGAAGCTCATCCCGCTGATGTACTGCAAGGCCACGCGCGGCGAGGCGCTGCCTGTCTACGGCGACGGCAAAAACGTGCGCGACTGGATCTTCGTGGACGACCACTGCCGGGGCGTGGAGCTGGCGCTTACGAACGGCCGCGCTGGCGCGGTGTACAACTTCGGCGGCGCGGCGGAGATGCAGAACCTTGAGGTCGTGCGCACCATCCTGCGCCTTACCGGCCAGGACGTGGGGCTCATCCGCCACGTCACCGACCGGCCCGGCCACGACCGCCGCTACGCCATGAACTTCGACCTGGCGGCCAGCGAGCTCGGCTTCGCGCCCAGCGTGAGCTTTGCCGAGGGCATGGCGCGCACCATCGCCTGGTACCGCGCCAACCCGGACTGGCTCTCCGAGGTCCAGAGCGGCGAGTACCTGAAATTCATGGACAACTGGTACAGGGGGCGCGCATGAGCCTGCCGCAAAAAGCCTTGATCCTGGGCGGCAAGGGCGGCCTGCTTGGCCGGGCCGTGGCCGAGGCGTTGACCAGGGCCGGGGTAGCCACCCTGGCCGTGTCCGGCGAGGACGTGGACTATTTCGACGTGGACGCCCTGGACGACTTCCTCGATGCGCACGAGAACGCGCACGAGGGCGACGGCCCGGAGGCCATGCCGGTGGACTGCCTCATCAACGCCGTGGCCTACACCCAGGTCGACAAGGCCGAGGACCAGCCCGAGGAGGCTTACAAGCTCAACGCCTCCCTGCCTGCGCTGCTGGGCGTGCTGGCGGAGGAGCGCGAGCTCCGGCTGGTGCACTTCTCCACGGACTTCGTGTTTGACGGCAAGAAGGGCGCGCCCTACCTGCCGTTAGACCCGCCGAATCCGCTCTCGGTCTACGGCGCGTCGAAGCTGGCGGGCGAGGAGGCCCTCCAGGCCATGGACATCCCGCAGTTGCTCATCCTGCGCACAGCCTGGCTCTTCGGCCCGGGCAAAATGAACTTCGTACAGCGCATCCTTGAACTCGCCGCCGAGCGCAAGGAGCTCAAGGTCGTGGCCGACCAGTTCGGCTCGCCCACCTGCACGTTGGATTTGGCCAAGCTCACCGTGGCGCTGCTGCAAAACGGCGCCACCGGACTGCTGCACGCCGTCAACTCCGGTCAGGCCTCCTGGCACGAATTGGCCACAGAGGCCGTGCGCCTGGCTGGGCTGGACTGCCGCGTGCTGGACATCCCCACCAGCGGCTACCCCACCCGGGCCCCGCGCCCGGCCAACTCGGTCCTGGACATCACGGACACGGTGCGCCTGGCCGGGTACACGCCGCGCCACTGGCGCGAGGCCCTGGCCGAATACGTGTCGAGCTTTCCGACAATTTGACGCGGCAATATGACGCGGCAATTTGACGAGGTCATCTGACGAGGTCATCTGACGCAACTTGCCAAAGCCGGGGGATTGTGTTTTGCCCAAACCCATGCCCAAGCAGATGAAAACGTATTTCTTCCTGCCGCCGGTGCGCCAGGCCGCCGGGGGCGTCACCGTGCTGCGGCGCCTGGCCGCATTCCTGGCCGAATCAGGCCGCGAGACCTTCCTGGTCCCGCGTGAGATGCACGGCGAGGGCCCGGGCTGGACCCCTTCGGAAGCCTCTGTCGAAGCGCCCATGGTGCCCTGGGATCAATTGAAGCTCGCCCCCGGCGACCTCTGGGTGGTGCCCGAGGGCTGGGTCAACGCCCTGACCCCGGGCCTGAACGCAGGCACGCGCTGCCTGGTCTACGTGCAGAACTGGGCCTACCTGCTCTCGACCCTGCCAGACGGCGTCTCCTGGCGCAAGCTCCCCGTGGAATTCCTCGCCGTGTCCGACCCGGTGGCGCAGTTCGTTGCCGCCACCACCGGGCGTGAGGCGACCATCCTGCGGCCCGGCATCGACGCGAACCTGTTCTGCGCGCCTGAACGCAAGCCCGACCCGGCCTCAGAGCTGCGCATCGCCTACATGCCGCGCAAAAACAAAGCCCTTGCCAAGCAGATCCGCGAGACCTTCAATGCCCTGGACGAAGGGCTTGCGGCCCGCACGCGCTGGGTCGAAATCGCCGGAATGACGGCCCAGGGAGTGGCCGAGGCGCTTCAAGGCGCGCACATCTTTCTGGCCACCGGCTTCCCCGAGGGCTGCCCCCTGCCGCCGCTGGAGGCCATGGCCTGCGGCTGCCTGCCCGTGGGCTACATGGGTTTTGGCGGGGCGGACTACATGCGCCAGGCCCTGGCGCCGCCCCCCGCGAATGTTGCCGACCCCGCGCCCTTTGCACCGTGGTGGCCCCTGCGCAGTATTTCCTGGGGCGGCAACGGCCTTTGGAGCGCCGACGCCGACATCCTGGGCGCGGCCCTGCACCTCAAGACCGCCGCCGAGTGGTTTCTGGGCGGCAGTCCGCAGCTTTCCTCAACCTTGGAGAATTGCCGCGCCACCGCAGCGGCCTACACCTTGGACATCCAGCGCGAGCGCGTGCTGGACCTCTGGCAACGCCTTGAATCCGCCTGAGAGACGCACCGAACGTCATGTCGAAAAAGAACAAAGCCCCCCGGCCCGAGCCGGAAACCCTGGCCCTGCCCCGCCTCGGCGTGGACAGTCACGCCCACCTCGACCTTGTGGACTTCGACGTCGACCGCGAGGAACTCTTGGACCGGGCCCTGGCCAGCGGCGTGGCTCGCACCGGCAACGTGTTCCTGGGACCTGAGGCCTATCGCAAAAACTGCGGCCTGTTCCGCCAGCGGCCCGAAGTCTTCTTCCTGCTGGGCATCCACCCCGGCAACGCGGACCAGTGCTCAGACGAGGCGCTGGCGGACATGCGCCAGGCTTTCGAGTCCGACCCGCGCCTCAAGGCCGTGGGCGAGATCGGCCTGGACTACTACTGGGACGACCACCCGCGCGACCTGCAGCAGCAGGTCTTCCGGGCGCAGCTCCGGCTGGCCCAGGACCTCGGCCTGCCGCCGGTGATCCACTGCCGCGACGCCTTTGAGGACACGCTGCGCGTGCTGCTCGACGAGGGCTTTGGCGGTCGCAAGCTGCTCTGGCACTGCTTCGGCGGCGACGAGACCCAGGCCCGCACGCTGCTCGGCCACGGCTGGCACGTGAGCATCCCCGGCCCGGTGAGCTACGCCAGGAACGAGGACTTGCAGCGCGCCGTGGCGGCCATCCCGCTGGAGCGCCTGCTGCTGGAGACCGACTGCCCGTACCTCACGGCCGAGCCCTGGCGTGGCAAGCGCAACCACCCTGCCCTGCTCGTCTTTACGGCCCAGGCCGTGGCGCGCCTGCAGGACATGCCTGTAGACGCCCTCTGGGCCGCCACAGGCAAGAACGCCTTTGATTTCTTTGGCTTAAGCTGACAATTCCCCACACCGGAGGGTCACGCATGACAGCGCAGATGAGTGATGCTGAACGTTTCAAGCGCCTCAAACGCTTCTTCAACAGCCGCGACCGGCTGTGCAAGTGCCTGGGCATCGAGGTCACGGACATCGGCCACGGCACGGCCACCACGCGCATGGTCATCGAGGACAAGCACATGAACGGCGCGGACGTGGTCCAGGGCGGAGCCATCTTCACCCTGGCCGACCTGGCCTTGGGTGCTGCCAGCAACTCGCACGGCACCATGGCGCTCGGCGTCAACATGACCATCGCCTT
Source organism: Pseudomonadota bacterium (assembly GCA_018817515.1). Lineage (GTDB taxonomy): Bacteria > Desulfobacterota > Desulfovibrionia > Desulfovibrionales > Desulfovibrionaceae > Humidesulfovibrio. The sequence goes on along the minus strand of JAHIUD010000017.1, from coordinate 16,873 downwards.
CACCAAGCCGGGCCTCAGCGGCAGCCTCACGGCCCATGCCCGCGAAACCGCCGCGGCGGGCCCGCTGGCGACCTATGTGGTGGAAGTGAAGGATGACTCGGGTGCGACCATCGCCACCTTCCAGGGCACGGCCTACCGCAAGCGCGACAAGATCGACCTCTCGGCCTGGGGCTAGTCTTCGCAGAGCCTGAAGGCTAGAGCTGGGCGGCGCGGTTCTTGGCGTTCTCTTCGGCCAGGCGCTCGGCCAGCAGGGTCACGATGTAGCGGTTCACTGCGGCGGCCAGCTGCGGGGCCTTGTCCTGGATCAGTTTGAAGCGTTCCGCCGAGAGCCTGTAGATGACACAGCGCTCCGTGGCGATGACCGAGGCCGAACGCGCAGCGCTGGTGTACAGGCCCATCTCGCCGAACACCGTTCCGGCCCCCATCTTCTTCAGGCGCAACAGCTTGCCCCCGGGCATGGCCAGCTCCACCTGCACCCTGCCGGACTGCAGGAAGTACATGGAGTCCGACTCTTCGCCCTGGCGCACGACGTGCCGCTTCTTCGGCACCTCCAGACGCTCCAGGCACTTCAGAAGCGTGGGCACCAGCCTGGGCTCCGGGAAGGTGGATTCCAACAGTTCCTCCAGGGTGTTCTGGCGCTGCTCCTGCCCGCCCTCCTCGGCCAGGAGGGCATCCTCGCAGGACTCAAGGGCGTAGTCCAAATTCAGATTGATGCGACAAACACCCTCATCATCCCCCAGGCCATAGCCCAGGGCCTCCAGGTGCTCCTCCATCTCCAGGGGCACGCTGGTGAAGTACAAAATCAATCCGCGCTCCCGCGCCAGCTGCTCCAGCCGCCGGAACCCCTGCAGAGCCGAGGCCCCCAGACCGTTCACCGCGGCGAAATCCAGAAGCACGAACTTGAGCCCTGCGTCTCCGGCACCCTCCAGGCGCTGGCGGATGGTGCGCAGCAGCGCGTAGAGCGTGCCCAGGAACAAAAAGCCCTGCAAGCGCAGGACAAGGATCTGCCCGCCGCGTTGCCGCAGGATGCGGTGCTCCGCAGGCGAGCGGTCGACATTGCTGTGGAACACGTCGCCGGTCTGGATAAACTTGATGCCTGCGCCCTGCACGGCCCGGGAAAGGGCCACGGCCAGCCCCAGGCCAAGGCAGGAGAACACTCCCAGCACCGGCCCCAGGACAACCACCAGGAGAAAGGCTAACCAGGCGGAGTGCTGGTCGTCCTTGCGGGTGAGCGGGTTCTTGCTGTCGCGCAGGAGCCAGCTGACCGGCATGGAAAGGGCGATGGACAGCAGGATGCCCAGAGGCACGAAAAGCGGAATGCGGGCCAGCACGGGCTGTCCAAAGACTGCAAAGGCCAGGCAGACAAGACCCACGGTGAACCCGGCCACCGGACCGGAAGCGCCCAGGGCGCGCAGGCCGAGGCTGCTGGAGAGCGACAGGGTGGCAGGCAGGCCGCCCAGCAGGCCGGAGAGCATGCTCGCACCGCCCACCATGCGCAGTTGCGCGTCCGGGTCGGCATCGCGGGCCAGCACGGCCTCCAGGATGGTCGTGCGCACCAGGGTCGGGCCGATGGCCACCACGGCGGCGGCCACGAAGAACTCCTTATGCGAGCCCAAGGCCGACCAGTCGATGAACTTCAGGTTATGCGCATCAAACAGGTTCAGGAAGCAACTCTGGTCAAGCAGGTTCGGAACGTGGGGCAGATGCGCCGTCAGCGGGCCGAAAACCGGGCCGCCCTGCGCAACCGCCACGTTCCAGCCCGCGATGGTCGCCAGCGACAACAGCAGCGGCCAGAGCATGCCCTTGATGTTGGTGCGCACCAGGAAATACACCAGGCCAAAGGCCACCGTCGGTGCCCAGGCCTCCACATTGCCCAGCAGCAGCGTGTGCATCTCCGCCAGGGGCAGGTCAAACAGCCCCGACAGCTTTGGCGTGCCCATGGCAAGCACCAGCAACCAGGCCTTGAGCAGCAGCAAGCCAAAACCAGCCAGCATGCCGCCAAAGACTTCCACCGGCAGGAAGCGGACGCGCTCGGCAAGCCCGTAGCGCGAGGCCAGGACGCAGGACACGCCTATGAGGGCGCTGGCAAGGGCCAGGGCTGCAAGCATGGTGGTGGCGATGACCTCTGCCGAGGCCCGGCCCTGCAGATCGGCGCCGATGGTGGTCACCAGAAGCAGCACGCACAGCGTGGTCGCCGGGCCGGGAGCGCCCACAGCCACGGGCATGCGCCCGTGCAGGGCGTAGAGCACCGAGCCGAGCACCGCCGGAAATAACGTCAGGTACAGGGCATGGGGAAATGCGCCGCTCAGGGTCGGCACGGAAAAAACGAGCATGGCCAGGGCCAGGCAGATCAGACTCTCCTGCACACCGCCGCTGATGCCGGCAAACAGGTTCAGGGCCGGGTTGCCCGCAAAGAACTGGCGCACATAGTCGAAGGTGCCGACGGGCTTCTGCGCGGCCTCCAGGGCCAGGGAATCGGGCGAAGCGGCAGGGGCTGGCGGTCTGCGCCGGGCGGCGGCGGGATCGTCGTCGGCCAGGTCATCCACGCTGACATCGTTGACGTCCGGCTCGCGCTGCTGGACCTGGGAACGCTCCACCAGACCGGCCTGGCCGCACTTGGGGCACTTGGCCTGACGCCCGATGAGCCCTTCCGGCAGGGACAGGCTGTGGCCGCAGGAGGCGCAATTGAACACGGCCCCTTGCGGGGCTGCTGGGGGTGCGGTTGCTGTCTCTGTCTTCTTCTGCTCGTCGGACACTCTGCCCTCCGTGCTTGCGGCGGCTGAAGGCCGCCTGGTGGACTATGGCAAATTCTGCTGCGATTCTCAAGACCGCATCGCGTTTTCCATCGCTCTCAGGCGAAACTATCGCGCATGACGCCCAAAAGCCGCGTCAGCCTGTGCTCGTAGGTGTGCTCGGCCAGGATGCGTCGCCGGGCCAGGTCAATTATGCGCTGCCGGGCCGGAGCGTCGCGCAGGCATTGCTCCACCAGCCCTGGAATGTCCTCGGGCTGCCCGTAGACCAGCACCTCACGGCCGGGCTCGAAGAGCTGAGCCAGCTGGGCGCGGTCGTCCGTGAGCAGGAAGGCACCGCAGGCCGGAACATCGAACACGCGCTGATTCACCGCGCCCTTCATCTGCCTGCTGGTGCAGTTCAGGTTCACCGCGCTCAAGGGATAGAACGCGGGCAGGTCGCGGTAGTAATCCAGGCGCGGGAGCAGGCGCACCGGGCCCTTGGCCCCGAACAGCTCGGACCAGCCCGCAGGATCTCCGGCCACCACGGCGTCGAACCCGGCCAGAGCTCCCACGCAGCGCGAACGGTACTGGCGCGTGGCCTCCCAGGTCAAAAGCGACTCGCAGGCCAGACGCTGTGCGGGGTCCAGGGCGCGCAGGGCAGCGGCATGAGCCGGATGGCGGTCCTCCAGAAATTCCTGCACCGAGCGCTGCCGGGCCAGGCCAAACTCGGCGGCCAACTGGGCGTAGTCCGCCAGCAGCGCCGCAGGTCCGTCGCAGGCAGCGATGCTATCGGCCACGGCGCGGCGCATGGAGTCGCCCACGAAGGACGCCTCGGCGCGCCAGGCGTTGGCCTGCCCGGACGCGGGCTCGGGAGCCAGGCCGGGACGAAAGCGCGTGGCGTCCGTGGCCAAGGGCAGGTAGTGGACGTTGGCGTAGCCCTCGGCCTTGAGGCTCGCCACGTTGTCCGCGTCCCAGGTGAAGATGGCCAGGCTGGGCCGGGCCAGCCCGGAATAGCGCGAAAGGATCAGGTGGGGGTTGTCCACGAACCAGGAGGCCATGGGCAGGTTCAGGCGCTCCAGAAGCTCGGCCAGCCGTCCTTCGCTGTCCAGGCCGAAATGGTTCACCGTGAGCAGGAAGTCCGGCTTGAACTCCAGCACGAGTTTCAGCAGGTCCTCGACGAATTGCGTGCTGCCCCGCGCCTCAGTGGTCACGGGCAGGCCCGTCCAGGGTATGCCCAGACGCGTGAGCGCGTCCTTGATCTCGGTCTGCAGGAAGTACGGACGGTCGAGCAGGAGCACGCGCGGGCTGGCGCTGCGGAATTTCGGGTAGGCGGCCTGGTCCCAGAAATTGGCCTTGGCGCTGGCCAGGAGTTGCCGCTCCAGCCGGGCATAGTGTTCCGGGTCGATGCGCCGGACCGTGGGCGCCATGAGCGGAGCAAAGGGCAGCACCCCCGTCTGGTCGGCCTGGGCGACCTGCCAGCGCGTCAGCTCGGCCAGGACCGCATCCGGGTCGTCCTGGTCCAGCCAGAGCACGTTTGGGGTCACGCGGTGTCTTTCCCGCGCATTCGTCACGCCCCAGACAGCGGCCTCACGGTCCACCACGGCCACGGGCCGGCCAGTGGCCGCAAGCAGATCCAGGCAGCGGCCCAGGCTCGGACCAAGGAGCACCGGCAGGCAGCGCTCCGGCAGGGAGGCGACAAGCGCCAGCTCCCGTTCAACGCCGCCGCGCCCCCAAAGGTGCCAGCTCTTGCCGCCCACCAGCAGGCGCAGGTCGGCCAGCGGGCCGTCGCTGGGCACGGCCTCGGCCCGGGCCACGGCCTGGGGCCGAGGTCTTGGCGCGCCCGCTTGGGCGTCAGACTTCCTGCTGTGTTTCTGCATGGCGCACCTGTCCGCAAAATGTTTCACAAGATACTAGTGCAAAGATCGTGACAGGGAAAGCTCTGCCGCTCGACCAGGAAATGTCGCCAGAGCCTAAAGTCTGCCCCACAGTCGACCGATAAGAGCTGCGAAAGGGGCCTATCCCGGCACACGGATCGTGCCTGCCCCCCAAGACAATCCCAGGGAAGGGGTGCCACATGGACGCAACGAGTCGCATTCGGGTGCTGGTACGCTCTCGCGGTACCGGAACAGATATATTCAGAACACTCATTTCCCTGGCCTGCCAGGACATCGGCCCCAAGCGGCTGGAGATTGTCCTGTGCGCCACGGACCCCGCCCTGCACTCCGGGCCTGAGGCCAGGCTGCTGCATAGCGCCCTGGACTTCGCCGCCGTCGAGGTGCTGGACGCGCGCGCGCTGACGCAGGCCCAGGCCCTGAACCTGGCCGCCGCGGACGGGGATGCCGGGCACCTGGCGCTGGTGCCCGGAGGAACGCGGCTGCACCCGCAGTTCATGAGCCGCTGCCTGAAGGCCCTGCGCGGCAAGAAGCCCGCCCAGGCCATCTTCTGCGAGCATACTGCTGGCAGCGCGGACGCAAAGCCCTTTTCCCGGCGCCCTCCCTTCCGGCCAGAGCAGCTCATCCGGCGCAACGCCGTGGGTCCTGTGGCGCTCATCCAGCGTACGGCCTGGGAGATTCTAAGCGGCCTGCACCCCAACCTTGAGTACAGCCAGTGGGACTTCTGGCTCCGGCTGGCCCTGGCTGGCGGCAGGCTGACTCAGGTTCCCGGCCTGCTGGCCTCCTGCCCGCCGCTCACCAAGCGCACCCCTCAGCAGGATGGCCGCGCCAAGGCGCTACTGGTGGTGCACTCCCCTGGGGCCTTTGAGCCGGACGTCTGCCGCTGGGCCCTGGCCCTGCTGCGCGGCGATCCCTGGGCCACGCCCTTCGAGCCGGGCGTCATCCCGTCCTCGCGTGACGTGGCCGCCCTGTTTGCGGGCTTGGATCATCCCCTGCGCCCCGGCGGCCTGCGCTGGGACCAGCGCCAGCAGTGGAGCGCCTAAGCGGGCGAGCCGATTCAGGCTAGCCGCCCCGGAGCGCCGCCTTCAAGCCCTTGCCCACGTTCCAGCAGGGCGCCACCTGTGCGCCCAAGCTCCAGTAGTGCATGCTCGCCATGTCGAACATAAGCGGCCGTACACGTGCAAGGTCGACCTTGCCGTCCTCGCGCAGCACGGACTCGTCGGCGTGGGTGGCCACAACCTCACCGATGAACACGTCGTGGGTCTCGAAATCCAGCACACGCTCCAGACGGCATTCCATGCACACGGGACAACCGACAATGAGCGGGGCAAAGGCCAGCTCGCCCTGAAACAGCTCGAACACCCCGGATTTGTCCGTGTTCCTGCCCGTGACCAGGCCCACGTAGTCCGTCTCCACCACCAGGTCCTCGCCGGGAATGCACACGCTGAACTCGCGGTTCGCCACGATGCCCTGGTTGGTGTAGTGCTTCTTGTTGAGCCCGAAGGACAGGTACTGGGGCTGGCCGTGGTTCATGATGCCCACGTGGGCCACGGCGAGAAAGTTCGGCTTGCCGTCCACCACCGCCCCGACGATGGTCGTAAGCGATGGATACAGCGCGTTCACAGGACCCAGGTTGCGTTTCATGTTTCCTCCACTTGTTGTTGCGTGTACAAGCAATAATGTTTAAGCTGATGACCCGGTACAAATGTCCGTGGCCAGCCCTGGCTAGTCTTCCTGGCCGTCAAGCTTGAGGCAGGCGGCGTGGATGTCTGCAGCCAGGCGGTCGGCCTCCGGGCCGAGGATGCCGGAATAGGCGGTGTGCAGACGCTTCCAGGACTTCTCCACGCCCTTGAGCAGCGCCAGCCCAGCCGGTGTGGCCGCCAGCCGCGCCGCCCTGCCCTCGGCCACCCGCGTGAGCAGCCCCTTGGCCACCAGTGCGTCGACGAAGCGCGTCACCGTGGAGGGCGCAAGGGCCAGCTGGGCCGCCAGCTCGCCCGGGCCGATGCCGGGGCTCCCGGCTGCGGTCATGAGCACGAAGGCGTGCGAGGGCGAAAGCCCCGTGGGCCGGAAGGCCTCCTCGGCCAGGCGCGTGATGCTGCGCGCCAGGCTGTTGGCCGTGAAGTACAGGCAGTTGTGCAGGAGATCGCAATTGTCGGCCATGTCGCCCTCGCTTGCATGTACAACTAACCGGATTCTTGTATCCTGTCAACGGGACGGACAAGCGGACGCAAAAAAACCGCGCCCGGCTGCCCGAACGCGGTCATCATGCCTTGAAAGCCAGTGGGTTAGCGGCCGCCGCCCTGCTTCTTCTCGATCTTGCCCCAGGTGTCGCGCAGGGTGGCCGTGCGGTTGAACACCGGCGCCCCGGGCAGCGTGTCTTTCTCGTCGGCGCAGAAATAGCCCAGGCGCTCGAACTGGCAGTGCCAGCCGGGTGCGACCTCGGCCAGGGCGGGCTCCAGCTTGCCGCGCACGACCTTCAAGGACTCCGGGTTGATGCAGGCGGTGAAGTCCTCCTCCGCGCCGGGGTTCGGCTTGGTGAAGAGCAGGTCGTACAGGCGCACCTCGGCGTCCAGGGCGTGGGCCGCGCTGACCCAGTGCAGGGTGCCCTTGACCTTGCGGCCGTCCGGCGTGCCGCCGCCCTTGCTCTCGGGATCATAGGTGCAGCGCAGCTCCACCACATTGCCAGCGGCGTCCTTCACCACGTCCTTGCAAGTGATGTAGTAGGCGTAGCGCAGGCGCACCTCGTTGCCGGGATACAGCCGGTGGTAGCCCTTGGGCGGCTCTTCGCGGAAGTCGTCCTGCTCGATGTACAGAACCTTGGAGAAGGGCACTTTCCGCTTGCCCATGTCGGTCTCGGGGTGCCAGGGAAAGTCGAACTCGTCCACCTGGTCTTCCGGGTAGTTCTCGATGACCACCTTGAGCGGGTTCAGCACGGCCATGGCGCGCGGGGCGCGGGCGTTCAGGTCCTCGCGCACGCAATGTTCCAGAAGCGCGAACTCGACCATGTTGTCGCACCTGGCCACGCCGATCCTTTCGCAGAAGTCGCGCAGGGCCTCGGGCGTGTAGCCACGGCGGCGGATGCCAGAGAGCGTGGGCATGCGCGGGTCGTCCCAGCCGGAGGTGATGCCCTCGGTGACGAGCTGGATGAGCTTGCGCTTGCTGAGCACGGTATTGGTGATGTTCAGGCGCGCGAACTCGATCTGCTGCGGGTGGAGCACGCCGAGCTCGTCCAGGATCCAGTCGTACAGCGGCCTGTTGTTCTCAAACTCCAGGGTGCAGATGGAATGCGTGACGCCCTCGATGGAGTCCGACAGGCAGTGCGCGAAATCGTACATGGGGTAGATGCACCAGGCGTCGCCGGTGCGGTGGTGGTGCACATGCTTGATGCGGTACAGCGCCGGGTCGCGCATGACGACGTTTGGCGAGGCCATGTCGATCTTGGCGCGCAGCACCCGCGCTCCGTCCGGGAACTCGCCAGCGCGCATGCGCCGGAACAGGTCCAGGTTTTCGGCCACGCTGCGGTCGCGGAAGGGGCTGTTCATGCCGGGGTTCTTCAGGGTGCCGCGATTGGCGCGGATCTCCTCGGCCGACTGGTCGTCCACGTAGGCCTTGCCCTTCTCGATGAGCTGCTCGGCATAGGCGTAAAGCCTCTCAAAATAATCCGAGGCGTAGTACAGGCGCTCTTCCCAATCAAAGCCCAGCCACTTCACGTCGCGCATGATGCTCTCGACGTATTCCGTCTCTTCCTTGGCCGGGTTGGTGTCGTCGAAGCGCAGGTTCGTGACCCCGCCGAATTCCTTGGACAGGCCGAAGTTCAGGCAGATGCTCTTGGCGTGCCCGAGATGCAGGTAGCCGTTTGGCTCCGGTGGGAAGCGGGTCATGACGCGGCCGGCGTTCTTGCCGTTTGCGATGTCCTCGGCCACGCGGGCGCGGATGAAGTTCACAGGGGCCGACTGGCAGGTCTCGGCCTCGGAGACCGTGGTGGCCGGGGCCGAGGATTTCTCGGAGGTGCTCATGCGCGTGTGTCCTTCACGTTGAGTGGTGTTGCGAAATGTGGAGCGGCAAGGCGATTGCCAGCCGCAATCGTGATTAATATGCCAAAGCGCCTGCGCGGTCAAACAGAAGACAGGCGCGCAGGCGCAGGCAGGACTCGCTGCTGGCGGGTTATTGCGGGGGCGGCGGGCTACCTGGCAGACCGGGCGGCGGACCGGGTGGCGGACCGGGAGGCGGGCCAAAGGGCATGCCACCCGGCGGGGGGCCGGGAGGCGGGCCAGGGGGGAAACCGGGCGGCATGGAGTCGCGCAGGGCCTTCATGCGCTTGCGCATGTCGGCGAACCTGGCCTTCTGGTCAGGATTAAGCCGGGCGGCGATGGCCTCGTCAAGCTGCGCAAAATTAGCCTCCAGCTCCTGGCGGACGGACTGGTGCACCGTTCCGGCGCGTTCAAGGGCCGCCTTGATGAGCGGGCGCAACTCGGCCCGCTGGGCCTCGGTCAGGCCCACTTCCTCGTTGATGTGCGCCAGGATGCGCTCCTCAAAAGGCTCCGCGGGACGCGCCAGCATTTCCGGCAGGTGCCGGAACATGTACGCGCGCATGCCAAAGGCCCCGGCGACCGCGCCGGTGGCGAAAATCAGGATCACAAGGAGCCAGGCCTTCCAAGACTTCATGAAGCCATCCATACTAGGGCAGCAGCCCGGCCACAAGGTACGCGCCGTTACTGCCGTGCAGGGACAAGGTCAGCAGCGCCTGGCTCAGGACGCGCTCGGACATGAGGGCATAACCTCCGGCGGCCGTTGCGGCCAGCGCGCCCGCGGGAACAAAACGCCGCGCCGCAAAGGCGAAGACGCTCCAAAAATCGACGCGGGCCCCGGCCTTGGCGCGCACCTCGCGCATGACGCCGTCAATGAAGCCCGCAGGCAGCGCAAGAGGCTTCCTGCCCCTGGCGTGCAGCAAAAGCACCTGTTCCAACTGGTCGAGTCTGCCATCATCCATGATCGCAACCTCCTTGAAGTAGTGTCCTCAACATGAAAATCAGCGCTCCAGCAGGTGGCCCAGAAGGTCACGCAGCTTTCGCCGGGCCCGGAAGGAGCGGACCTTGACCTTGGCGAGGCTCCAGCCCAGCAGGTCGGCCACTTCGGCCAGGGCCTGCCCTTCCATGTGGGTCATGGTCAGCGCAAGCCGGTCGTCCGGGGCCAACTGCCCGAGGGCCCAATCCAGCAGGACCCCGGCTTCGTTCTGTTCGGCCAGGACATCCAGCCCGCCTGCGGAGGCGTCCGACGGGATGCTCTCGATCCAGTTCAAGGCCTCCGGGCCGAGTGCGCTGAACACGGTCTCGCGGCGGCGGGCCCTTTCGCGCCAGAAGTCGGCGCAACGCCGCAGCGCGATGCGCACAAGCCAATGCCCAAAGGGGCTCTCGGCCCGGTAGGTGTCGAGCTTCTCGAAAGCGCGCGTGAAGGTCTCGTGGGCCACCTCGGCGGCTCTATCCGGCGGCACATGCCGAGAGATGATGCCGAGCAGACGCGCGCCGTGCCCGTCCACCAGAAGCGCATAGGCGTTCACATCACCCGCCAACACGCGGCGCACGATCAAGGCGTCGTTCATTCCCGCATCTCTTGGTGCCGCCTCCATCCATTGCCTATTGCGCTCCGACTATTCAACCTAACCCTCGCGGGCCGTTCAGTCAAAGAGGGGGACGGTTGACCAGACCGTCCCCCATGGGAGGGAGGACAGACCCTGTCCGTGACGCCCTTAGGCGCTCAGCGACAGGGACTGCGTGTCGCTGCTGGTGCTGAACAGGTCGCTTATGAGCCTGTCCATGTTCAGGTACGAATTGCTGGCCTTCTGCCGTTGCAGATACTCGCTCATGCTCGACGCCGCGACATCGCTCACCGAGGTGCTGGAGCTGCTGCTCGAGCTGGTGTCGTCCGAGGTGGTGCTGGCGAAGAGGCTGGCCACGAGCTTGTTCAGCTCCGTTGCGCTCATGCCGCTCTTGACGCCGCTGGCCTCGCTGGTGGAGCTGGTCGAGCTGGTGGTGCTGCCGGTGCCGCTGACGGCGTCCGGAGGCGGAGGCGGCATGGAGCCGCCGTTCTCGGCCATCATCTCCTCGCGGTTGGCCTTGAGCGACGCGGTGAGCTCAGACTCGCTGACGCTGCCATCGCCGTTGGTGTCCACGGCGGAGAGGTTGTCCGCGCTGACGCCAAGCTCGTCGGCGGAAAGCACGCCGTCCTTGTTGGCGTCCTTCTCGCTGATGATGCCCTTGGACATCTTGGTGTCCATGGCCGACATGTCCATGCCCTGGCCCATGCTGGCCTGGAGCATGCCCATCTGGCCGTCCTGGGCCATCTGGTTCTCCATGGACGCCTGCATCTTCTCGCGCCTGGCCTTGAGCCCGGCCTGCAATTCCTCTGTGCTGATCTGCCCGTCGCCGTTGGTATCGAACTCGGAGAGGCTCTCCGTGCTGACACCCAGCTCTGAGGCGCTCAGGGAGGCGCTGCCGTCTGAATCCTTGGCCTTGAAAATATCCGCTGCAACCTTGGCATCCATGGCATCCTGGTCCTGAGAGCTCATAACGCCGCTCAGGGAGCTCATGGTGCCGCTTGCGCTGTAACTTGTGTTGATCTGCATAGAATTCTCCTCGCAAACCCCCGGCGCGATAGGCACGCTGAGGGCTGTCACGTCCGCTGAAACATTGCCGGTGACAATACCCACGAAGAGGCGACCCCTGGCCGCATGGTTATCCTAACATGGCGTCCTCCATCGTCTCCCCTCCCGAGGGACACGAAAGAGTCCTTACACACCAAGACGCACCTGACATTTGGGGGGTTACACAACCTTCTCAGATAGTTTTTCACCAGCCCGCCCCGGCCCCGGCATCTGGCGAAGCCTCGGCACTTGCCTGATCCTGGGCGCTGGTGCTAGAATATTATATTGATTAAACGAGCGCCCATGGTCCCGATTCAAGCCATAAGCGCGAGGAGCGGACATGACCCCAACCAAGCCAGTGCGCACAGACTTCGACGTGATCATCGTGGGCGCAGGCCCGGCAGGGCTCTTCGCCTCGGCCTGGCTGGGCGAGCACACGAGCCTTTCCGTGCTGGTCATCGAGCGCGGCAAGCCCGCGCCCAAGCGCGACTGCCCGGTGGGCCGCCTGGGCTGCATCCACTGCAAGCCCTGCAACATCCTCTCAGGCATCGGCGGGGCGGGCCTGTTCTCCGATGGCAAGCTGAACTTCATCCACAAGCTCGGCAAGACCGACCTGACCCAATTCATGGAGGAGAGCGAGGCGCGCGTCCTCATCGACGAGACCGAGGCCATGTTCAACCGCTTCGGCATGGATGGCCCGGTATACCCCACGGACATGGCCGAGGCCCAGCGCATCCGCACCCAGGCACGCAAGTGCGGCATCGACCTGTTGGTCATCCGCCAGAAGCACCTGGGCAGCGACAAGCTCCCGGGACTCATTTCGGACATGACCGAGTACGTGAAGTCGCGCGGGGTCACCTTCCACACCTCCGAAGAAGTGAAAAACGTGCTGACCGAAAACGGCGTGCTCAAGGGCGTCGTCACTAGCCGTGGCGAATACACCGCCCGCGCGGTGATCCTGGCCCCGGGCCGGGTGGGCGCGGAATGGGTGGGCAACCAGGCGCGCGAACTCGGCCTCGGGCTGTCGCAACGCGGCATCGAGGTGGGCGTGCGCGTGGAGGTCCCGCGCGAGGTCATGCAGGAGATCTGCGAGACCATCTACGACCCCACGTTCTTCATCCGCACCAGCAAGTACGACGACCAGACGCGCACCTTCTGCACCAACGACGGCGGCTTCGTGGCCCTGGAGAACTACCAGGACTTCGTCTGCGTCAACGGGCACGCCTACATGGACAGGAAGAGCCCCAACACCAACTTCGCCTTTTTGTCCAAGGTGGTGCTGAACGATCCGGTGACCAACAACCAGGCCTACGGCGAGCACATCGGGCGGCTGGCCTCGCTCATCGGCGACGGCAAGCCCATCCTGCAACGCTTCGGCGACCTGAAGCGCGGTCGGCGCAGCACCTGGTCGCGCATCAAGAACAGCTCGATCGAGCCCACGCTCAAAAACGTGGTCTGCGGCGACATCGCCATGGCCCTGCCCGAGCGCATCCTGACCAACCTTGTGGAGGGGCTGGAGAAGCTCGGCCAGGTCCTGCCGGGCGTGGCCAACGACGAGACCCTGCTCTACGCGCCCGAGATCAAGTTCTTCGCCACCCAGGTGGAGACCGACAACAACCTGGAGACCGCCGTGGCCGGGCTCTTCGTGGCCGGAGACGGCCCTGGCGTGGCGGGCAACATCGTCTCCGCCGCCGCCACGGGGCTCATTCCAAGCAAGGAAATCGCCCGAATGCTTGCCGACAGGCTGGCTGGCTGAAAAGGCCCTGATGCGCTGTTCCCGCTGGCTGTGTCGCTGACCGGGGCTTGCCCATTTCTACGCCTGAAACCGTAATCACCAAGAGACTATCGAATGCTCCGAGACACATTGAAATTCGACGCGGATCAAACGCCTCCCCTGCATCTGGCCTTTTGCCTCGCCTTCATGCATGTGCTGTTGATCTTCGACGCCATCATCTTCATCCCCAACGTGCTGGGCAAAACCGCGGGCGTGGCTCCCCAGGCCCTGTCCTTCATCACCTTCAGCACCATCATCATCTCAGCCCTGTTCACCTTTCTGCAAAGCAGGACGACCCTCGGCATCGGCTCCGGCTTCCTGCTGTTCAGCGGCTCCTACAGCGCCTTCGTGCTCTGCTCCGTAGACGCCGTGAAGATGGGCGGGCTGCCGCTTTTGGCGTCCGTGTCCCTGCTCACCGTTCCGCTGGTGTTCCTGTACACCTTCTTCATCCGCTTTTTCCGGCACATCATCACCCCGGCCGTGGGCGGCGTGGTGGTCCTGCTCATCGCCATGTCCCTCGTGCCCATCGGGCTCGAGCTCTGGGCGGGCAGCCCCCTGCCCGGTGCCACGGTGTCCCCGGCCCGCGTCGGCACGGGGCTGGTCACCGTGCTGACCCTCACGCTGCTGATGCTCTTCGGGCGGCCAGCAATGCGCCTTTGGAGCCCGCTCATCGCCATGGCCTGCGGCTATGGCACGGCCTTCGTCACCGGGGAGCTGGCCTTCGACCATGCCTTGCGCGGGGCCTGGTTCGGCCTGCCGCAGTTCTCCGCCTGGTCCGGTCTGGAGATGGACATCCGCAGCCTCCACCTGCCTTTGATCCTGGCCTTCGGCATGGGCACCATCGCCAGCGTCATCGAGTCCACCGGCAACATCATGCTGGTGCAGCAGATCTCCACACGCAACTTCCGCCGGGTGGACTACGACAAGGTGCAAAGCGGCCTGTACTGCGACGGCCTGAGCAAGATCGCCGCTGGCCTCATGGGCACTGCGGTGCCCTCCACCTATTGCGACAACCTGCCGCTCATCGAGATGACCGGCGTGGCCTCCAGGCGCATCGGCAGCATCGGCGCCGCAATCCTGCTCGTTCTGGCCTTCATGCCCAAGGTCAGCGGCGCCATCCTGGACATGCCCGGCCCTGTCATCGGGGGCTTTCTCATCGTCATCGCCGCGCTGTTGTTCCACGCTGGCTTCGGGCTTGTGGCCATGACCAAGCTCAGCAACCAGCACGGCCTCATTCTGGGCCTGTCCCTGGTGGTGGGCCTGGTGGCAGGGGGCAAGTCGTTCTTTCCCGGCGTCATTCCGGCCAGCCTGAGCCCCCTGCTCCAGAACAGCGTGGCGGTGGGCGGGTTCACGGCCTTCATGCTGAGCACCCTGGCCTACCTCGCACCCAAGACGGGGGTGGGCGGCGTGTTCCGCGCGGACGTTGCGGAGCTTGAGGGCCTGCAGCGCTTGCTGACCTCCGGCCGCGCTAGACTCAAACTGTCCGACGAGATGTTCCACAAGCTCTCCCTTTGTTGCGAGGAAGCCTTCAGCCACATGGTCTCCGGTCCGTCCGTGGACACCGGGCACAGCCTGACCATTCGCATATCCCTCACCGAGGATGGCTGCTTCACGGAGATGGTCTGCGGACACAAAATGGACGACATCAACAATTTCGCCTTGCCGGAATCTCTGCTCCAGGCCGACTCCGACCAGCTGAGCAACCTCGGGCTGATGCTGTTCTCGAAGTATGCCCGGGATGTGAAGCACCTGGAAATCTCCGGCTACTCCTACATCTCCTTCCTGGTCTAAACGGACGCAACACGCACAGGCCCTGCTCTCGCGCCTTGTTTATATTTTTTCTAGAAAACGGTTGACATCATGTCATTTCATTGACAGTGAGTGAAGCACGCCTTGCGGACGTCTACAGGTGCGCCCGCGTTCTGGGAGGTTTATCCGGGGAGGAGCAATGGCGCTCAACATCGACGGCATGATCGGCAACAGCCCGGCCCTTCTCGAGGTCTACAAGATCCTGGAGAAGGTCGCGCCCACGGACAGCACGGTGCTCATCACCGGGGAGTCCGGCACGGGCAAGGAACTGCTCGTGCGCGCGCTGCACAAGAACAGCAAGCGCCGCGAGAAACCCTTCGTGCCCATCAACTGCGGGGCCATCCCGCGCGAACTGTTGGAAAGCGAACTCTTCGGCCACGAGAAGGGCGCCTTCACCCACGCCATCCGCTCTCGCCCAGGCCGCTTTGAGCTGGCCGACGGCGGCACCATCTTCCTTGATGAGATCGGCGAAATGGACTTAAGCCTCCAGGTGAAGATCCTGCGCGCGTTGCAAGAGAAGGAGATCGAGCGCGTGGGCGGCACCGTGACCAAGAAGGTCGACGTGCGCGTGGTGGCCGCCACCAACCGCGACCTGGAGGTGGAGGTGGCCGAGGGCCGCTTCCGCGAGGACCTCTTCTATCGCCTGAACGTCATCCCGATGCAGCTGCCGCCCCTGCGCGAGCGCGGGGATGACATCCTGATCCTGGCCGAATACTTCCTGCGCAGCTTCTGCTTCGAGAAGGACCGGCCCAAGATGCAGGTCAGCCCCCAGGCCAAGGCCATGCTCGTGTCCTATTCCTGGCCGGGCAACGTGCGCGAGCTGGAAAACTTCATGGAGCGCCTGTCCATCCTCTGCGAAGGCCAGAAGGTGGAGCCCGCCGACCTGCCGGAAAAGATCCAGCGCGCCGCTGGCATGCCCGAACCGGAGCGTGTCCAGGTCATCGTCCAAAGCGCCGGTTTCGTCTGGCCGGAGCTCAAGCACCTGCGCGACAACGGCCAGGGGCTCAAGGAATTTCTGGACGAGGTCGAGGAACGCCTGCTCACCGAGGCGCTCAAGGAAGCTGGCGGCGTCAAGAACCAGGCCGCTGAGATCCTCGGCATCAAACGGACGACGCTCATCGAAAAGCTCAAGAAACGCAACCTCCTCGAAGCCTGAGGCCCGCCAAGCGGGTTTTGGGAAGCGGGGACCGAGCAGGCCCATGCCATGACCTGGAGACGACTGAAAGCGCCCCTCTGGCTCGTGGCGGCCCTGGCCGCCGGGGTCGTCCTGTGCCCGGCGCATGGCCAGGCCCTCCAGACCGGCTTTCAGCCCGGCGCCAACTCCGACGTCCTCACCGTCACCGCCGAATCCGGCCCGCTGCCCAAATACACCGTGCACCGCACTGGCCCGCAGGAGCTCACCGTGCTCATCCAGGCCGCGCCGGGCGAAAAGGCCGCAGCCGCGCCGCGCGTGGGCGGCTCCAAGCTCGTCAGCGGCGTGCGCGCCATCCCTGGCGGCTTCAAAATCCAGATGCGCACCAGCGGCTTCGGCTACGTGAAGTTCCCGGTATCCGGCAAGGAGCAGCTCCAGATCCAGGTCTTCGCGGACCCTGTGGGCTCGCGCTGGGCAGCCAGCCAGGCCAAAACCGAGGCAAAGGCCGAAGCCAAGCCCGCAGCCAAGCCCGAAGCCAAGCCGAGGGTCGAGGCCAAGGAGGTTGCATCCAAAGCAGTCGAAGCAAAGGCAGCCGTCCCGGAGAAGAAGCCCTCGGCCAAGGAGTTGAAGCTGGCCGAGAAGCAGCGCCAGCAGGAGGCCAAGGCCGAGGAGACCAAGCGCAGGCAGAATGAAGATCTTGCCAGACGCGAGCTTGAGGCCGCAGCCAAACGCGAGAAACAGGCAGCAGCCCATGCCCCGGCCCATACCCAGGCACAGGCGGCGGCTCCGGTGGCGCCTGTGGCTCCCCCCCCTGCCCCTGCGCCCGCCCCTGTTGCAGCTGCGCCAACCGCCCCGGCAGCGCAGACCGCTCCCGCCAAGGTCGCTCCGGCCACG
>JAHIUD010000016.1 GCA_018817515.1 Pseudomonadota bacterium | reverse complement strand
GGCGCAGGAAGTTGACGATCTCCTCGCAGTCGGCGGCGGTGGTGCCGGTGCGTTCCATCATGCTCCGGGTGACCACGGCCACCGCCACCTGGCCGTCGTAGAACAGCTCGGTGTTGGCGAAACTCTCTCCCCACAGGCGGAAGCGGTTCACGCTCCACTGGTTGCGGATCTTGGCGTTGACCGCCCCGGGGTTCAGGCCCAGGCGGATGAGCCGCGCGGCCAGCTCCATCACGGCGGGTGTGGTGTTGTCAAAGGTGAAGAACCCGGTGTCCGTGACGATGCAGAGGTAGATGGCCTCGGCCAGGGGGCCGAGCAGGGGCACCCCGAGCTCGTCGGCCAGGTCGGCGATCATGGCGCCCACGGCCGGATAGCTGTCGTCCACCCAGTTTAACTGGCCGAACATGGGGTTGCCCAGGTGGTGGTCCACGTTGGCTATGGGGCGCGTGCCCATGATGCGGAAAAGCTCGTCGCCCACGCGGTGCTGGGTGCCGCAGTCAAGCACGAAGATCCAGTTGGCCTCGCAGCCGACCAGGCTGTCGTGGATGGGACCGGGCAGGTTCAGCCAGTCGAACTGCGCCGGCAGGCCGGAGCGGTTGTAGAGGCAGAAGTCCTTGCCCAGGTGCGCCAGGATGTGCCCGAGGGCCGCGGTGGAGCCGATGGCGTCGCCGTCCGGGTTGGCGTGCGACGTCACCAGGAAGCTGTCGGTCCTGCGGATGAGGTCAGCTATCTTGGCTATGGGGCTTTGCATAGACCATGTCCTCAAGGAAGTCGTCGTGGGCGAAGCGCAGGTCCGGCAGGGAGCGCATGTCCAGGCGCTTGGCCAGGCCGGAGCGCAGAAAACCCTTGGCCTTGTTCAGGCCGTCCAGAGCCTCTTTGCGGCGTTCTTCGCCGCCGCCCACGGTGAAGGTCACCAGGGCGATCTTGATGTCGGAATTGAGCTTGACCCCGGTGAGGCTGACCAGCTCCAGGCGCGGGTCGGCAACCTCCTCCAGGAGGATGTTGGCCAGCTCCCGCAGGATGAGATCGGCTAGGCGGATGGACCGTCTGCTGCCTGCGCTTTTCATTTATGCCTCCCCGCTGCTGCTGAACACTTCCGTGTCGCAGCGCACAAGTTCCGCCGGGGAAATGGCCTCGACCAGGGCCAGGGCCTTGGCCAGGCTGCTTTCCACCCTGGCCGTCTCCCCGGACACAGTGACCACGGCCAGCACCAGCTTCTGGTGGGCCTCCTGGGCGTCAACCTCGCTCACAGCGACGTTGAAGGTGTTGCGCAGCTTCTGCTTCAGGCTTTGCGCCACCTGCCGCTTGCCCTTCAAGGAAGCGTTGCCGTGCAGGCGGAATTCAAGCGTCATCACGCCGATGATCATGCGCACCCGTCATTTGGTCATTTTCCTGGCGGGCGCCCTAGTCGAGCGTCCTGGCGACTTCCTTGGTCTCAAAGGCCTCGATGACGTCGCCGACCTTGATGTCGTTGAAGTTCTCCAGGCCCACGCCGCACTCGTAACCCTTGGCCACTTCCTTGGCGTCGTCCTTGAAGCGCTTGAGCGAGCTCAGGCTGCCGGTGTAGATGACCACGCCGTCGCGCAGCAGGCGCACCTTGGCCGAGCGGGCGAGCTTGCCGTCCACCACGCCGCAGCCGGCGACCATGCCGACCTTGGGCACGCTGAAGGTCTCGCGCACCTCGGCCTGGCCCAGGTACACTTCCTGGATGTCCGGGGTGAGCATGCCGCTCATGGCGTCCTTGATCTCGCTCACGAGCTTGTAGATGATGTCGTAGAAGCGGATCTCCACGTGCTCGCTGTCGGCCATGTCCTTGACCTTGGCCGTGGGGCGCACGTTGAAGCCGATGATGATGGCCTGGCTCGCGGTGGCCAGCAGGATGTCGGATTCGGTGAGGCCGCCGGTGGCGCCGTGCACCACCTGGATCTTGACCTCGTCGGTGGAGAGCTTGTTCACAGCCTCGGTGATGGCTTCAAGCGAGCCCTGCACGTCGGCCTTGAGCACCAGGTTCAGGGTCTGGGCCTGCTCGTTGGCGGGCTTGGAGAGCAGGAAGGACTCCAGGGTCACCTTGCTCTTGCCCACGAGATCCTTCTCGCGCTGCTTGGAGGCGCGGGTCTCGGCGATCTTGCGGGCGACCTTGTCGTCGGCCACGACCACGAACTCGTCGCCAGCCTCGGGCACGACGTCGAAGCCCTGAATCTCCACCGGGATGGCCGGGCCGGCCTGCTTGATCTTGCGGCCCTGGTCGTTGAACATGGCGCGAACCTTGCCGTGCGAGGTGCCGCAGACAAAGGCGTCGCCGGTCTTGAGCGTGCCTTCCTGGATGAGCATGGTGCCCAGCGGACCGCGGCCCTTGTCCAGCTTGGCCTCGACGATGTGGCCGCGAGCGGACTTGCTCGGGTTGGCCTTGAGCTCCAGCACCTCGGCCTGAAGCAGGATCATTTCCAGCAGCTCGTCCAGGCCGATGCGCTGCTTGGCGGAGACGTTGGCGAAGATGGTGGTGCCGCCCCATTCTTCCGGCACGAGGTCGAACTCGGCCAGCTCGCGCTTCACGCGGTCAGGGTCGGAGCCTTCCTTGTCGATCTTGTTCACCGCGACCACGATGGGCACCTTGGCGGCCTTGGCGTGGTTCACGGCTTCGCGGGTCTGGTCCATGACGCCGTCGTCGGCGGCGACCACGAGCACGACGATGTCGGTCACCTGTGCGCCGCGGGCGCGCATGGCGGTGAAGGCTTCGTGGCCCGGGGTGTCGAGGAACACGACCTCGCCCCGGGTGGTGGTGACGTGGTATGCGCCGATGTGCTGGGTGATGCCGCCCGCCTCGCCCGAGGCGATGCTGGTCATGCGGATGGCGTCAAGCAGTGAGGTCTTGCCGTGGTCGACGTGGCCCATGATGGTGACAACCGGGGGCCGCGGCTTCAAGTCCTCTGCGGTGTCCGGAGAGCCGACCACCAGGTACTCCTGCTCGTCAAAGGACACGTTCTCCACCTCATGCCCGAACTCGCTGGCGAGCAGGGTGGCGGTGTCCATGTCCAGCGCCTGGTTGATGGTGGCCATGACGCCCATGGCGAACAGGGCCTTGATGATGGCCTGGGCCTTGATGCCCATCTGGTGCGCCAGATCGGACAGGCGGATGTGCTCATCGATGCGGATCTTGCGCTTGCCGACGGGCTTGATCTCCTCGCGCTGCTCCACGCCGCCGCGGTGTTTCTTGCCGCGACGCGAAGACTTGAGGCGCATGGGCGATTCGCCGTCCTCGGACACCACTGGCGCTGGGGCGAAGTTGGTCTTCTTCTTGGCGGCCGCGCCTGCGGCCTTGCGGCGATCTTCTTCGCTGCCGCCGCCCGGAGTGAATTCCACCACGCGATGCGGCTTTCTGCGGGCGCGGTCCTCGCCTTCCTTGGGCGGAACCACCGGAGCGATGCCGGGGCCACCGGGGCCGCTGGGCCTCTGCTGGCCGTAGCTGCTGCCGGGAGCGCTGCTGGGCGGCCGCTGCTGGCCGTAGCTGCTGCCGGGAGCGCTGCTGGGCGGCCTCTGCTGGCCGTAACTGCTGCCCGGAGCGCTGCTGGGCGGACGCTGGCCGGGTGTGCCACTGCCGCCGTAGCCGCCGCCGCGGGGGCCGTCGTACTGCGGACGGGCGCCGCCGGGGTGCGGGGTGTAGGGACGCGCGCCGCCGTCATGGCCGGCGGAGAATTCGGGACGCCTGGCCGGAGCCTGGGGGGGCGGGGTGCTGCCGGGCTCGGGCCGGGAGATGATGCGCACCTGGGGGGCGGCGG
>JAHIUD010000015.1 GCA_018817515.1 Pseudomonadota bacterium | reverse complement strand
GGCAGCACTACAACTCGGTGCGGCCACATTCAAGCCTGGGCAACATGACGCCAGCGGCATATAGCCGCATCGCCCAGGCCAACACCAACCGGGAGGCCACCCTCAAGAATTGAGTGGTCCGAAGAAACCCGGCAGGTCACCGGCCTGCAATATCGCAGTTTTCTTTGGGTTGACTTTCAGTGTCGCGCCCCGGTTTGTTTGCGCGGCAGAAAACCACGCAAACAAACCGGGTGACAAACAAAATCATAGAATCCGATACCACAACGAGTACCACAAAAGTTTCAAAATATGCTGTCCCACGTCCCACACCCATAGGGCGTGGGACATGGGACAGCGGATATGTGTTCAGCTAACGCCGAATATAATGAGCCATCAAATCAAGTGTCTCACGGTCATGCACAATGCCCTTGAGCTCATAGAGACTAATGTCAAACCCCTCGTCCCACAGCGAAAGCGCAAACTTCAGACAAAGCCGCTCGGACGAGGAAAACGGCTGTTCAAGAGCAAAATCGATGAAGTCACGAAAATGCTCATCGAGGTCTGGCGCGCCTTCCTCGGCAAGCCGCTCAAGGATACGTCCATTGCGCAGAATGTTGCACTCGCGGATGAATCTGATTGAATCGTGCATAGTCTCCTCTCTGTTCCAGTGTCGTGCCGGGGCCCCGCCCCACGCTTACTGAAAAGTGGGGCGGGGCAAGGGACATTACCGCTTTTTGCAGATGCGCTCGGCTCTTGATTTCGAGACACCGGTTTCGGTTTCAATTTCCCGGAAGCTCTTCCCTGCCTCATGAAGTGCGATAACTTTCTGGACCGCCTCATCGCCGTCGTCGGGGAACGAGATAGCCCAGGTTGCCCCCTGTTCTCCGGCAACCAGGGCGGCTTCAAATGCCTTGGCGTCATCGCCGTAGATTCCACGCGCTTTAGTGAAATCGACCACAAAGCGGGCGCCTTCGTCTGCCTTATAGTCGTCCGGGCGCTTCAAGTTGATGACAACATCGAGGATGTCTTCTTTAGCAGAACTGCCACGCTGTCCACCGCTTTTGCCCGCGTGATGAACCAGAAGCACAGCCTTCCCCATGCGGCGGAGTTCAAGCAGCCATGCCTGAACTGGCCGCCACGCATCTGCATCGTTTTCTGACCCGTTGATGGCGAGCGTTGCGAGGTTGTCGACGATAACCAAGTCAACACCTTCGATATGCGGCGCGAGCGCAAGCTGACCTTCCCGCGTCGCAAGATTCGGCATCGGACCGCCCTGCAGTTCCGGTGAGACGATGCGCAGGTTGCCATCCGGGACGAGTTCCGGGTTGCCATCAGGGTACAACGCCGAGAGGCGTTCCTTAAGCATGTTGAGGGACATCTCTCCATCAACATAGAGCACTTTTCTTGGTTCAGGCGCGGACCACCGTCCCAAAGCCATACGGCCGCACGCGAGGGCGACGGCGATGCAGAGTGCCACCCACGTCTTGCCGATGCCGCGCGCCGCGAACAGCATGGTGAGCCCCCTTTCGCTGAGGATGGGGTCGAGAAGGAGAACAGGCTTCGGAACGTCCATCGCGGCGAGCTCGCGATGCGTCACCACTCGAAGCGAGCCACTTGTGGTCATAGCGGTGGCGGCGGCGGCGTGCCCGGCGCGAAGACCGCTCGCAATTGTTTTCTCCACCTCTTCCGGGGGAAGTCCAGCGGCGACAGCGACGTCATAAAGCGCCTGTTCCGCCTCTTCCCGCTCCATATCCCCGTTGGCAATCAGGCTGCCGGCCCGGAATGCCGCCTTGTTGAGCGTGTCATTCCGGGTGCCTTCCTGTGCCTTCTCAACCATGCTGACAAGCCCACAAAGGCCTTCCTGCACCTCCGCCATGCTGACAGTCGCACAAAGCCCTTCCTTGGGGGCCTTTTTAGACATCGCGGCCTGCACGAGCCACAACGGAGCATCTGCGATGGGCTCATCATTTGCCCATTCGTAGTTCTTCCCGCTTTCGTGACTGCTTGGCGGGACGATGGCGTAGCCGCCCTCACCGCGGACATCGATGCCCGGTGCCACCTGGCTGGCACTGTTTCTGATGATGTGCTCGGATGGCATCTTGAAGAAAAGGTGCCTGCCGCCGCCGCCAGTGCGCTGTTCCCTCGTGCGGGGCAACGCCCCGTTGGCCTTTTCGAGTTCGACAAGAGACGCGATGCCGTCGGGTGCATCAACATCAAAAACCCAGAAGCCGGAGCCGGTGCGAACGGCGATTTGCGCATCAGGCCACTCCTTCCACCACGCCCGAATCTGTGCCTCATCAGTTGTTCCGGCGTAAAAGCCGTTACGAACCATGGGACGCTTGTCCTTGCACGGGAAGACCGCCCACCCCTTGGCGGCATAAGACAGCGCCGCTTCGAGCATTACGCGTCCCCCCTTTGGCCGTTGATGAGGGCCAGCAGGTCAGAACCGCGCCAGCAGGTGGTCCGCTTGCCAAGGTGAACGGGTTTCGGAAAGCGACCAGCCTTTACGCCAGCCCACCATGTTGACTGTGCGATGTCGATGAGCGGGGCCTCCACACCCGGGGTGCGTACGATGGACTTGATGCGGTAGAGTCCGTTTGGGTCGAGTTTGGTCATGAGCAAAGCCTCCATAAGTGTTGTTATGAAGGCATGTAAACAATTGGAATAATAATGAAAATTATGGAATCATTGACGAACACGTCCAAAACGTATGAAAAACTTGTGGCCGCCCTTATCCACGAATTTTGGGACAGGTTGCGGCCACAAAGCTAGAGGCATCAAGGCCTCACAAGTAATTCAGAGGTTTTAGGCTTTCGGGGGTCTTCCTCCAAAGTTGATATACTTTTCAGGAACAGAACGGCGGAATATACGCATCGCCGCTTCTGTCAATGTTGAAATCTGCAATTCTCTACACGCCTCATCAAGTTCACCTTTTGTGAACGGCTCATGCCCAGCATTGCATTTTTCAATTACATATGCCGTAAGTCGAACTGAAGATTCAAGATACCGCCCCCACATTTCTGCAGTTTTAACAATCTTACCACGTTCTAGACGAGCTACTCCAGCATTATCAAGTGTAGAATCAAGAACAGAAAATGTAGGTTGTGGCCTCTTAATCTTATCAAAGTCATCTCCGGCAACATATTCTATTGCACAGGTCAATTCTGGACATTTCTTTTCAATTGCTTCTACTTGACAAACTTCAAATACTGTTTTGCTGAAATCATACGAAAATTTATTTACTGTTGAACCTTCAGTCAAGTAAACGCCGCCAAAACATATATAGAACAAGCTTCCATCACTGGACGTAGCTCTTTCAGTAACGTAAAAAGGCATGATTTCATTGCTATCAATAGTAGCAATCAAATATTCTTCTGGCACCCACGACCATCGTTCAAGGATAGCCACGCCAGAAATAATCTCATCTTCCCTGAAACGTTTTTTAATTACATCATCACCTTTTTTGATGACATTTATCCCCATGTACCCCCCCTGCGAATTTGACTTCAGAACGCACAGCTTACATTCTACTTTGCATTCGAACCGTAGTCCAGGTTCCTCCAGTTGCAAGCCCAACATTAGGGGGCATATCTGGGGGCACTCCCACAGTGAAGCCGACAAATAAAGTCTTTATTATCTGACTAATATGTGAACTATTCGACTGACACCCTCTCCGCCATTTACTCATAAATTCAGCTCCTTAAAACACACGCTTCGCCAGGTGAGACAACCCGGCGAGGCATTGCCATGCCAATTTCAGGGCATATTCAGAGAGCAGGCGGCTCAGGTTGCTTGACCTATCGGCCTCTTCCCGGGCCAGTGGAGGCTTGCGAAAACGCTCCTCAGGGCAGCAAGGGGGCCCTGCGGAAGGGATAACATTCCAGGAGAAGGTGGCGGGCATTCTGCGCAAGGCTGACCGCTGGCCGGTGCCGCCCCTATTTCCCGGCAGCCCCTCTCGCTTCCATGGCTGGGGCGAGCTCGGACGCTCGAAGCTCCATGACCGCACGCAGCAGGGTGGCGTCATCATGGCGGCGGACAGGATCTAGGCCGGTCAAATCCTTCAGCCGCCCCAAGCGGTAGGCCAGAGTGTTGCGGTGGATGCCAAGCGCGAAGGCTGTGGTCTCAAGCTCAAAACGATTGTCGAACAGCGCCTGAATGGTGGCCTTAAGCTCGGGCTTGCGGGGAAGGAACCGGTCCAGGCTTGCCGCCAAAGGGCGCAGGATCATGCCCCCGGCCCCTGCCCCCAACTCCCGCAAAAGATACCCCACGGACAGGGCCGGATCGTAAATGGACCGCAGGTCTGTCTCTTGGCCCAAGGCTTGCCCCCTGGCCATGAGGCTGTAAATGGCCTGACTGTAGGAGGGCGGGTATTCGGCGAGGCTCAAGGCCAGGCCCCCGATTCCGAAGCAGACCGTCCCCTCCCCGAGGCGTCCCAGGCAGTCCACAGCCTGTCGGCCCCACTGCCGCGCCGCGTCCGCAGCGCCGTCCAGGGGCAGGTGCTTGAGCACGATGAGCCGTTCGTCGAGAACAACGGCCACGTCCTGCCCGGCGAGGGCTCCGCTCCCGGTCAGACCGGCCAGGATGGCCTCGGAGGAGCGATCCAGCACCAGTTCCGAAGCTCCGTACTGTGACCTGAACCTTGCAATCTGCGCCGAAATATCGGCCACGGCCACAATCCTGGGCAGGTCCAGGTCCAGCCCCAGCGCCTTGGCCGTGCGCAGAATCCGGCCCTTGGCTGGAGTCGGTCCACCCCAGAGCAGCAGCTCCACCAGGTGCTCGGCCAGGCGCAGGCGGCTCTGGGTCTCCTGGTGCAGCAGTTCGCGCTCCAGGATGAGCTCGGTGATCATCTTGGTCAGCCGCGCGATGCTGCGCACCTTGTCCGGATCACCGGTGACGCCGATGACGCCGACGGTCTGCCCGTCCAGGCTGATGGGCAGATTCACCCCCTCGCGCGCTCCTGGATACAGGGGCACCTCGCCAGGGTAGATCTCCACGGCAAAGCCGCTCTCCACAACGTCCAGGGCGCCCTTGTGGAAGGTTCGCCGCCGGTCGGGCTGGGCGGTGCCGATGATGACGCCCTCCCGGTCCATGATGTTCACGTTGCAGTGGACCAGACAGGTGGCCGTGTCCACGATGCGCTGGGCCAGTAGGTCGGGGATGATCACGAGGCGCCCCCTATTTTCGATCTTTGTGCATTATGACGAAAACCACCTACCTCCCTCCTACAATTTTGTCCACCTTTCCAGTTGCGTTCGTTGCAACTTCGCCTGTAGACAATTAACAATTTAGGGGAGTGTGAGCTTTGGTTTGACCGCACGCGGCGTTCCGATCCCGTAGCCCTGCCGAGTTGGGGCTTGGCGCGCGTCGTCAACAGCAACAAAAGGAGGGGTGTATGGTTTCAGGCGCAACGGCTTTGGTCTTCCTGCTCTTCGCAGTCATTCTCATCGTGGTGGCCACGGGCAAATGGAAGGTCAACGCCTTCTTCGTGCTCATCGTCGTCGCATTTCTTTACGGTCTGTCCATCGGCATGCCGCCGCTGGAGGTGGTCAAGGCGGTGCGTGTCGGCTTTGGCGGCACGCTGACCTACATCGGCATCGTCATCGTGGCCGGCACCATCATGGGCTACATCCTGGAGAAAACCGGCGCGGCCCTGGTCATGACCCGGGCCATTCTGGGCCTGGTGGGCCAGAACCGCGCGCCGCTGGCCATGAACATCGCTGGCTACGTTGTCTCCATCCCGGTCTTCTGCGACTCGGGCTACGTCGTTCTGACCCCGCTGAACAAGGCCCTGGCCTCGGAGTCCGGCAAGTCCATGGCCGTAATGGCCGTGGCCCTGGCCACCGGCCTGTACGCCACGCACACCATGGTGCCGCCAACGCCCGGCCCGCTGGCCGCGGCCGCCGCTCTCAACGCCGACCTGGGCATGGTCATCGTTTACGGCCTCATCGCCGCAGTGCCCGCCTCCCTGGCTGGCTACTTCTGGGCCACCCACTTCGGCCAGAAGTACGACATCAGGCCCGATGTCGAGGAAAGCTACAGCGACCTCATCCAGAAATACGGCAAACTGCCCAGCACCTTCATGAGCTTTCTGCCCATCATCCTGCCCATCGTGCTCATCCTGCTCAAGTCAATAGCGGACTTCCCCACCAAGCCGTTTGGCACCGAGGGCCTGGCCAAGACCATGGACTTCATCGGCGACCCGGTCACCGCGCTGATGCTCGGCGTTGTGTGCAGCCTGTTCCTGGTGCCGCGCAAGGACTTCGGCGAGGCCATCGACAAGTGGATGGGCCACGGCATCAAGGACGCGGCCATCATCCTGGCCATCACCGGCGCTGGCGGCTCGTTTGGCAAGGTGCTGGCCGCCTCGCCCATGAAGGACTTCATCGGGGCCAGCATGTCCACCATGAACCTGGGCCTGCTGCTGCCCTTCATGATCTCCGCCGCGCTGAAGACCGCCCAGGGCTCGTCCACGGTGGCCATCATCACCACGGCGGCCATCATGGCCCCCATGATGGGCGTGGCGGGCCTGGACCCGGCGCTCACCGTGGTGGTCATCGGCGCGGGCGCCATGGTCGTGTCCCACGCCAACGACTCCTACTTCTGGGTGGTTTCCCAGTTCTCCAACATGCCGGTGAACGTGGCGTACAAGATCTACACCACGGCAACGCTCATGGAAGGCGTAGTGGCCTTTGCGGTCTGCTACCTCGTGGGCCTGTTCATCTAAACCCCTGTCCTTCGCGGCGCGGCGTCTGCTTCGCCGCGCCGCGAAGTGAGGCCCCATGCTCAAGACTATTATCGCACGCTTCACCGAACGCCGCGCGCTCAACGCCTACACCGTGGGCGACTATGCCAAGGCCGAGCAGCTGTTTTCGGCCCTGCGCGCGCGCGAGGGCGAGACCCAACGCGTGCTGCGCAACCTGGGCCTGATCCGCATGGCCCAGGGCGACCTGGCCGCGGCCGAGGCCTATTTCGCACGCGAGGTGGAGGCCTTCGGGCCAACCCCGGACCGGCTCCAGGCCCTGGCCGATGTGGCTTATCTTTCCGGCGACCGGGCCAAGGCCGCGCAGCGCCTGCGGGAGGCCCTGAAAGACCCCGGCTGCACGGCCCGCGAGCTGCTCCAACAGCGTGCCGCCATCTGCGCCGACCCCGAGGCCCACGCACGGGCCATGCGCGGCAAGCAGGAGTTCGCCCAGGCCAACGCCCTGCTCGCGGCCAAGGAGGTGGACGAGGCGCTGACCCTGTTCCGCCGCGCCCTGGACGCCGACCCCACGGATTTCATCGCCCTGAACAACATCGGCGGCATCCTGCTGAACCAGAAGGACGACCCCGCCGGCGCGGCCAAGGCCTTTTCCCAGGCCCTGGCCATGCAGCAGCTGCCCGTGCTCAAGATCAATCTGGACCGGGCCAAGGCCCGGCTCAAGGAAAAGGCCTCGTGACCGGCAGGGCCGGGCAAACGCCGGAGCGGGCCGCGCCCCTTCCGGCCCACAGCACTGGCGACAGAACGACACTCCCCGGCTTGGCACTGCTCCAGCCGGAACAATGAGGATTGCATGCGCGAACTTGATCACCTGCGAGAGATCTTCCAGGCCGCCCTGAACCGCATCGACCCCTACCAGATGATGATCGACCACATCCGGCTGGAGGGGGAGACCCTGGTGGTTGCCTTTGACGGCGAACGGCATGCGGTGGACCTGACCGGCTACAACCGGGTGCTGGTGCTCGGCGCGGGCAAGGCCTCGGCGCGCATGGCCAAGGCCGTGGAGGACATCCTGGGCGCGCGCATCTCCCAGGGCCTGGTCTCGGTGAAATACGGCCATGCCGAAGCCCTCTCAAGGGTGGAGATCGTGGAGTCCGGCCACCCCACCCCCGATGAAAACGGGGCCACCGCCGCCCTGCGCATGGCCGAACTGGTGCGCACGGCCGATGCCCAGACCCTGATCCTGAACATGATCTCCGGTGGCGGCTCGGCCCTGCTGCCCTGCCCCCTGGTGCACGACGAGAACGGGACCTCGGTGCGCCTCACCCTGGCCGACAAGCAGGACATGACGCGCTGCCTGCTGGCCTGCGGAGCGGACATCGGGGAAATCAACTGCATCCGCAAGCACATCTCAGGGGTCAAGGGCGGGCGGCTGCTGGAGCTCATGGCGCCGGCGCGCAGCCTGAACTTCATCCTCTCCGACGTGGTGGGCGACCGGCTGGACACCATCGCCTCGGGCCTGACCAGCGGGGACGAGACCACCTTCCAGGATGCGCTCGGCATCATCGAAAAATACCGGCTTGAGGAAAAGGCCCCGTCCGAGGTGATCCGCGCCCTGAACCTCGGGGCCCAGGGCCATATCCGGGAAACCCCCAAGCCCGGGGCCCCAGCCACGGAACTGGCCACCAACGTCCTCATCGGCACCAACCAGGCCGCGCTTTTGGCCGCCTGCGAGAAGGCCCGCTCCCTGGGCTACAATACCGCGGCCCTGACCTGCGCGCTCACGGGCGAATCTCGCGAGGCGGCCAAGTTCCTGTTCGGCATCGCACGCGACGTGCGCAAGAGCGAGATGCTGGTGAAGAAACCGGCCTGTGTCATCGCTGGCGGGGAGACCGTGGTCACCCTCAGCGGCCCGGGCAAGGGCGGCCGCAACCAGGAGATGGCCCTGGCCTTCCTTGCGGAGTTGGCCAAGGATGAGGGCCAGGGGTTGGCCATCCATTTCCTGTCCGCCTCCACCGATGGCAGCGACGGTCCCACGGATGCGGCCGGAGCCTTTGCTTCCGCCGAGATCCTGGGCCAGGCACGCCGGGCCGGGCTGTCCATGGACGCCTGCCTGCGTGAAAACGACTCCTACCATTTCTTTGAGAAAATCGGCTACCTGCTGAAGACCGGCCCGACCATGACCAACGTCTGCGACCTGCACATGGTGCTCATCACCTGACCTGGGGCGACCGCCAACCCAGTGCGGACCAACGGCAGGGTTTTCGGTGGAGCAATCTCCACCCAACTCCCTGCCGTTTTCTCTTGCCGGGGGAGAGGCAAGACACAGCCCCTGCGCAACGGGATTTCCCCAGGCTTCAGTTGCCCTGCCGCGCCCAGCGCCAGCCAAGACGTTCCTTGGCATGGCCGTATCAGCCTGCTTTGGGCAAGATTCTGTCTGCGCCCGCCCCCCTATCTTCCCAGAGACTTCGCCAAGGCCTTTGACAGAGGCCCCAGCCGCGCCGTTCATCCTGGTTTAGAGACCAGTCATCGGATTTCCTCTTGACGATCCCGTTCAAAATAGGTTCTGTGAGCGCTCACACTCCTACATTATTGAAGTTTCAAGGACAAGGAGGAGGCATGTTCGTCGGCCTGAAGATGCTGCGCAACTTCGTTACCGTCACGCCCAAGACCTCGGTGCTCGAGGCTCAAAAGCTTCTCGAGCAAAGCCGTCTCGGCATGCTCCTCGTGGTGGAGGGCGGAAAGATCCTCGGCTATGTGCGGCCGGAGGACCTCTCGGCCTCCCTGCCGAGCATCATGACTTCCCTCGACAAGCACGAGATCAAGTACCTCATGACTCGGCTCACCGTGGACAAGATCATCCGCAAGGACATCAAGACCATCATGCCGGAGGTGGAAATCGAGGCCGCTGCGGACATGATGTCCGAGAACAACCTGGCGGGCCTGGCCGTGGTGAACCACCAGGGCAGTCTCATCGGCTACATAAACCGCAGCGTCATGCTCGATGTGCTGGTGGAGGAAATGGGGCACCGCGAGGGCGGTGCGCGCATCACCCTCGAAGCCACGGACCGGCCCGGCGTGCTCTTCGAGGTGGCCGGAATCATCGCCGGCATGGGCCTGTCCATCATCTCCACAGGGACCTTTTTCCACGACGGCAAGCGCATCGTGGTGGTGCGCGTGGACACGCGCGACGCCTCGCCCATCGCCGCGGCCCTGCAGGAGCACGGCTACAAGGTCGTGGGGCCCATGGACTTCATGCACGAGTGGCACTGATGGCGGCCATGACACCGCTGCTGGAGGTCAAGGGCGTCACCCTGACCTTCAAGGGCATCGCGGCCCTCACCGATGTCGCCTTTTCCGTGGAAAAGGGCCGCATCGTCTCGCTCATCGGGCCCAACGGCGCAGGCAAGACCAGCATCCTGAACTGCATCAGCGGCCGCTACACCCCGGACTGCGGCGAGATCTACCTCGACGGCCGCAACCTGCTGGCCCTGCCCGCGCATAAGCGTACGGGCCTGGGGCTCTCGCGCACCTTCCAGAACATCGCCCTGTTCAAGGGCCTCAGCGTGCTCGACAACCTCATGGTCGGCCGCCATCACTTGATTCATTACGGACTGCTGTCCTCCATCCTCTACTTCGGCCGGGCCGCCGCAGACGAAAGCGTGCATCGCGGCCGCGTGGAGGAGGTCATCGACTTCCTGAACCTCTCGCCCTACCGGCACCTGGCCGCAGGCAGCCTGCCCTACGGCGTGCAGAAGCGCGTGGAGCTGGGCCGGGCGCTGGCTGCGGAGCCCAAGCTCATCCTGCTCGACGAGCCCATGGCCGGCATGAACCTCGAGGAGACCGAGGACATGGCCAGGTACATCCTGGACATCTGCGAGGAGTGGGGGGCCACCGTGCTGCTCATCGAACACGACATGGGAGTGGTCATGGACATTTCAGACAAGGTGGTGGTGCTCGATTTCGGCTCTGTTCTGGCGCAGGGGCGCCCCGAGGAGATCAGCTCCAACACGGACGTCGTGGCCGCCTACCTGGGCACGGAGGACGCCACCTTCTTCGGGCGGTAGGCAAAAGCGCATGGCCAGAATCTACGACACCACCCTGCCCGCCCTGCTGCTCTCCCAGGCCGAGAAGCGCCCGCGCAAAACCGCCCTGCGCGAGAAGGAGCTGGGCGTGTGGCAGCCCTACTCCTGGCGCGACTACCTCGCCCTCACCGCGGAGTTCGCCTGTGGCCTCCGCGAGCTGGGCCTGGGCCGCGGCGACATGGTCATCCTCATCGGCGACAACCGGCCGGAATGGCTCTTCGCCGAGCTGGCCATCCAGGCCCTGGGCGGCATGGCCCTCGGCCTGTACCAGGACTCCACGGCCGAGGAAGTGGCCTACATCTTCGAGCTCTCCGAGGCCAGGCTCGTGGTGGCCGAGGACCAGGAGCAGGTGGACAAGATCCTGACCCTGCGCCCGGACCTCGCGCACCTCAAGTACATCGTGTACCACGACCCGCGCGGCCTGTCCGGCTACGAGGCCGAGGATCTGCTGTCCTTCGAGGCCGTGTGCGAGAAGGGCCGCCTGGCGGTCACCGACTCCGCGTCCGAGTTCGCGGCCATGAGCGCAAAGCTCAAGCCCGGCGACCCCTGCCTGGTGGCCACCACCTCCGGCACCACGGGCCGCCCCAAGCTGGCCATGCTCTCGCATCGCAACATGCTCTCCATGGCCGCCAACCTGGGCCAGGTGGACCCCAAGAGCGGCACGGACGAGTTCGTGTCCTTCCTGCCCCTGGCCTGGATGGGCGAGCAGATGATGGCCGTGGCCTCCAGCCTGCTCTTCGGCTTCTGCGTGAACTTCCCCGAGGAGCCGGACACGGCCCAGGCCAACATCCGCGAGATCGGCCCGCACCTCATCTTCTCGCCCCCGCGCGTCTGGGAGGGTCTGTCGGCCAAGGTGCGTGGCGACATCCTTGAGACCACGAAAAGCAAGCGCTTACTGTACAACCTTCTTTTGCCCATCGGGCTCAAGTACGTGGACGCCTGCTTTGCAGGCCGCACGCCGGGCCTGGGCCTCCGGCTGGCCTACCGCCTGGCCGACTGGTGCCTGTTCCGCGCCATGCGCGACCGCCTGGGCTTCTCGCGCATCCGCAGCGCCTCCACCGGCGGCGCGGCCCTCGGGCCGGACACCCTCCGCTTCTTCCACGCGCTTGGCGTAAATCTGAAACAAATCTACGGCCAGACGGAGATCGCGGGCATCTCCTGCATCCATCGTGATGGCGCCGTGGACTTCGACTCCGTTGGGCTGCCCATCCCGGAGACAGAGGTGCGCCTGAGCGAGTCCGGCGAGATCCTGTCCAAGAGCCCGGCCGTGTTCCTGGGCTACTACAAGAACCCGGAGGCCACCGCCGAAACCATCAGTGACGGCTGGCTCCTGTCCGGCGATGCCGGGTACTTCGACGACCAGGGCAGGCTGGTGGTCATCGACCGTTTGAAGGACGTGATGCACCTGGCCGACGGCACGCGCTTCTCTCCGCAGTATCTGGAGAACAAGCTCAAATTCTCGCCCTTCGTGCGCGAGGCCGTGGTGCTCGGGCCGGGCCGGGCGTGCGTGGCCGCCATTATCTGCATCGACATGGGCATCGTGGGGCACTGGGCCGAGGGCCGGATGATCACCTACACCACCTACCAGGACCTGGCGGCCAAGGCCCAGGTGTACGAGCTCGTCCGCTCCGAGATCGTGGCCATCAACAAGGCCCTGCCCGAGGCCACGCGCATCCGCCGCTTCGCCCTCCTGTACAAGGAGCTTGACGCCGACGACGGCGAACTCACGCGCACGCGGAAGGTCCGCCGAGGCACCATCTCCGAGCGCTACGGCCCGCTCATCGAGGCCCTGTACAACGACGCCTGCGCGCTCCGGCTCGAGACGGCCATTCAGTACCAGGACGGCCGAGAACAGAAGATGTGCGGCGACATCCGCATCGAAACAGTGGGGGGCTAGGCGGCGTGGAATACTACCTGCAATTGTTCATCAACGGCCTGGTGGTGGGCAGCATCTACAGCTTGGTGGCCCTGGGCTTCGTGGTCATCTACAAGGCCACCAAGGTGGTCAACTTCGCCCAGGGCGAGATGGTCATGGTCGGGGCTTACGTGTGCTTCGCCCTCACGGTGCAGCTGCACGTCCCCTTCCTCTGGGCCTTTTTGATGACCCTGGGCTTCTCCGTGCTGCTCGGCCTGGCCGTGGAACGCCTGGCGCTCCGGCCGCTCATCGGCGAGTCGCACATCTGCGTCATCATGGTCACCATCGGCCTGTCCTCGATTCTGAAGAGCCTGGTGCAACTGGTCTGGGGCACGCAGATCAAGGTCTACCCAGAGGTGCTGCCGTCAACGCCGGTGGTCATCGCCGGGCTGCCCGTGGCCCCGGTCTACATCGCGGCGTTCGTGCTCTCCGGCATCCTGTTCGCCGTGTTCACCGTGTTCTTCAAATACTCGCGCATGGGCATAGCCATGCGGGCCACGGCGCACGACCAGCAGGCCGCGCAGAGCATGGGCATCGGCATCCGCGGCATCTTCGCCCTGTCCTGGTGCATAGCCTCGGTGGTGTCCACCGTGGGCGGGGTGATCCTGGGCAACATCAACGGCATCAACTCGCACCTGGGGGTGCTGGGGCTCAAGGTCTTCCCGGCGGCCATCCTGGGCGGGCTGGACAGCCTGCTCGGCGCGGCGCTGGGCGGGCTGATCATCGGCGTGCTGGAGAACCTCTGCGACGGCCTGGCCAAGGACCTCTTCGACCTGGGCGGCTTCCGCGAGGTGGCGGCCTTCGTGGTCCTGGTGGCCATCCTCATGATCCGCCCCTATGGGCTCTTCGGCACCGAAGAAATCGAGCGGGTGTAGCATGCGCGGACATTGCGGACTCTTCTTCGAGAGCTACCGGGCCGAGGCAGCGGTCTTCCCGAGCACGTTCCAGCGCGTCTGCCTGGGGCTGTTCGTGGCCGCCCTGCTGGCCTGCCCGTTCATGCTCTCAAGCTACTACGTGTCCGTCATGAACCTGATCTTCATCGCGGTCATCGGCGCGGTGTCGCTGAACCTCCTCACCGGGGTCTGCGGCCAGATTTCCCTGGGCCACGGCGCGTTCATCGGCGTGGGGGCCTATGCCGCGGCCCAGGCCAGCCTGCACGGCGCGCCCTTCCTCGCCGCGCTCGTCCTGGGAGGCTTTGCCGCCGCCCTGGCGGGCATGGTCTTCGGCGTGCCTTCCCTGCGCCTGAAAGGCATCTACCTGGCCATCGCCACGCTGGCCGCCCAGCTCATCCTGGAATACGTTTTCCTGCACTGGGAATCCGTCACCGGCGGCTCGCGCGGCCTGGTGGTCAACGCCCCGCAGATCCTGGGCTACAGCTTCGACACCGAACGCAAGACCTTCTACCTGCTCCTGGCCGTCACCAGCCTGTGCCTGCTCTGCGTGACCAACGTGCTGCGCTCGCGCCACGGCCGGGCGTTCGTGTCCATCCGCGACTTCTACCTCTCGGCCGAGATCGCCGGGGTGAACCTCTTCAGCTCCAAGCTGGCGGCCTTCGGCCTGTCGTCGTTTCTGGCGGGCGTGGCAGGGGGCCTGTGGGCCCACTACACCATGTTCATCTCGGCCGAGCAGTTCGGCATCGGCCTGTCCGTCAGCTACCTGGCCATGATCATCATCGGCGGCCTGGGAAGCGTGTCCGGCTCGGTCATGGGCGCGGCGTTCATGACGCTTTTGCCAGAATTCCTGAATGCCGGGTCAAGCGCGCTTTCAGGGGTGCTGCCGGACATCAGCGGCAGCATCGTGGCCCTGCGCGAGGGCGTGTTCGGCCTGGTGCTCGTGCTGTTCCTTGTCTTCGAGCCAGAGGGCCTGGCCAACCGCTGGAGGCTCATCAAGGCATACTGGAAGCTGTATCCATTCTCCCACTAGGGAGGCGCCTGGGCCCGGCCCCCGCAGGCACGGGGGGGCTTTTGCGGGCGCGAGAGAATGGTTGCGTTGGTATAACCGGATATTCACAAGGGGGTTCAAATGAAACGGATGCTCAAATGCGTGGCCCTGGGCGTGGCACTCATGTCCCTGGTCCTCGGCGGTTGCGGCGGCGAGAAGAAGGACGACAAGGCGGCCAGCGCCAAGGAGATCAAGATCGGCGGCATCATCGACCTGTCCGGCCCCACCTCTTCGGTGGGTGTGCCCTACGCCGAGGGCGTGAAGGCCGGTGCGGCCTACCTGAACGGCAAGGGCGGCGTGGCCGGCATGAAGATCAACCTGGACGTGCAGGATGACGCCTACAATGTGCAGCAGGGCCTCTCCATCTACAAGAAATTCGCCCAGGACAAGGTTGCGGCCATCCAGGGCTTCGGCACCAACGTCACCGAGGCGCTCATGCGCACCACGGCCAAGGACGAGATTCCCTTCTTCTCGGCCTCCTACTCCGCGCACCTGACCGACCCGAAGAGCGCCCCGTACAACTTCTTCACCTCGGCGGACTATTCCACCCAGATGCGCGCGGCCCTCAAATACTTCAAGGACAATTGGAAGGAGAGCCGCAAGCCGCGCCTGGCCCTGCTCTACCCGGACCACCCCTATGGCCTGTCGCCCATCCAGGCGGGCAAGGACTACGCCGCCGAACTGGGCTTCGACCTGGTGGGCACGGCCAACGTGGACCTGAAGGCCATCGACGCCACCACCCAGCTCCTGCCCCTGAAGGACAAGAAGCCTGACTTCATTTGGTGCGGCGGCACCACCCCCTCCACCTCCGTCATCCTGAAGGATGCCAAGAAGATCGGGCTGAAGGCCACCTTCTTCACCAACATCTGGGGCACCGATGAGAACCTCATCAAGATGGCCGGCGATGCCAGCGAGGGTGTGGTCAGCCTGCAGACCGCCGCGGTCTATGGCCAGGACGTGCCGGGCATGAAGATCATCCTGGAGGCCAGCAAGAACCAGCCGCAGATGACGCACTACATCCGCGGCTTCGTGTCCATGCTGGTCATGGGCGAGGGCATCCGCCTGGCCGCGGCCAAGGGCCCGGTCACCGGCCCATCCATCAAGGCCGCGCTTGAAACCATGAAGGACTTCGATCTGCAGGGCCTGGCCCCGTCTGTCAGCTACCTGCCCAGCGACCACCGTCCGAGCATGGCCGTGTTCCTGTACAAGGTCGGCGGCGGCAAGCTGACCTTCCTGGCGCAGGAGACCCTGGAGCGCAAAGCCGAGTGGCTTGGCAAATAGCATGAACGCCGCGCCTGCCGTGACCAACCTGCTCCGGGTGGAGAACCTGGAGGTGGTGTACAACGATGTGGTGCTCGTGCTGAAGGGCCTGTCGCTGGCCGTGCGCGAGGGCGAGATCACCGCCCTCCTCGGCGCCAACGGCGCGGGCAAGTCCACCACGCTCAAGGCCATCTCCGGGCTGCTGCTGTCGGAGAACGGCGAGGTCACGGCCGGCAGCGTGGTCTACGACGAGCGCCCCATCCACGGCATGCTCCCGGAGCGCATCGTGCGCCAGGGCGTATTCCAGGTCATGGAGGGCCGGCGCATCTTCGTGGACATCACGGTGGAGGAGAACCTGCGCTGCGGGGCGCACACCCGGCCCCGCAGCGAGTTCGCCGAGAGCCTGGAAAAAGTCTACGACTACTTCCCGCGGCTCAAGGAACGCCGCAAGCAGCTGGCTGGCTACATGTCCGGCGGGGAGCAGCAGATGCTGGCCATCGGGCGCGCGGTCATGGCCCGGCCCCGGCTGCTCCTGCTCGACGAGCCGAGCCTCGGCCTCGCGCCGCTGCTGGTGGAGGAGATCTTCGAGATCGTGACGCGCATCAACAAGAACGAGGGCGTCACCGTGCTCCTGGTCGAGCAGAACGCCCGGGCCGCGCTCTCCGTGAGCGGCCAAGGCTACATCATGGAGAACGGCCGCATCGTCATGGAGGGTGCGGCCAAGAACCTGCTGGACAATCCCGACGTGCAGGAGTTCTACCTTGGCATGGGCCACGGCGGAAGCAAGAAGAGCTACCGCGACGTGAAGCACTACCGCCGGCGCAAGCGCTGGCTGGGCTGAACAGGGCAGGAAGGAGAACGCGCCATGTTTTACCACGATCTGGAGACCGAGCCCCCGGAGAAGCGGCGAACGCGGCAGTGGAAATCCGTGCAGCGGCTGGTCAAGCGGGCAGCCGTGGACTCCGGCGAGTTCCGGCAGCGCCTGGCCGATTCCGGCCTGGCCTTGGCCGATCTGAAGACCCCCGAAGGCTTTGCGGCCCTGCGCCCCCTGCGCAAGAAGGAGCTCATCAGCCTTCAGGCCGAGCGCGGCCTGTCCTGGCTGCTCACCTGCAAGCCCGGCGAGCTCTCACGCATCTACCAGTCCCCTGGTCCCATCTTCGACCCCGAGGGCGTCGAGAGCGACTACTGGGGCTGGGCCGAGGGCTTCTTCGCGGCGGGCTTCCGCCCCGGCGACCTGGTGCAGATGACCTTCAGCTACCACCTGACTCCGGCCGGGCTGATGCTTGAGGAGCCCCTGCGCGAGATCGGCTGCGCCGTGATCCCCGCCGGACCAGGCAACACCGAGGTCCAGGTGGAGCTCATGCGCAGGCTGCCGGTGACCGGTTTCGTGGGCATGGCCAGCTACCTCAAAATCATCGGCGAGAAGGCCAGGGCTCAGGGCCTTGACCTCAAGACGGACCTCTGCCTGGGCAAGGCCTTCGTGGCTGCGGAGCGGCTCTCCGAGGCGCTGCGCGCAGAGGTGGAGGAGATGTTCGGCGCCACGGTGCGCCAGGGCTACGGCACCGCCGACGTGGGCGCCATCGCCTACGAGTGCGAGCATCCCCAGGGCATGCACCTGTCCAGCCGGGCCCTGGTGGAGATCTGCGACCCTGAAACCGGCCGGCCGCTGCCCCCGGGAGACACCGGCGAAGTGGTGGTGACGCCCTTCACCGGCTCCTACCCGCTCATCCGCCTGGCCACGGGGGACCTCTCAAGCTTCATCACCGAGGACTGCCCCTGCGGCCGCAGCTCCTGGCGTCTGGACGGCATCAAGGGCCGCGCAGACGACACGGCCAAGGTCAAGGGCCAGTTCGTGTACCCCTCCCAGGCGGCCCAGGTGGCGGCCCAGTTCCCGCAGGTGGAGGCCTGGCAGATCGTGGTCACCAACCCTGGCGGCAAGGACCGCCTCGGCGTGCGGCTGGCCCTCGGCGGTCAGATCGACGTGGCGGCCTTCAAAGTGGCATATCAGGCGGCCTTCCAGGCGCTGCTCAAGCTCAGGCCCGAGGTGGAGATACTGCCCTCCGGCGCCCTGGCCCCGGACGCCAAACGCCTGGTGGACGAGCGGACCTACTGACCCTTGCCAGGGCTTGCGCCCTCCCGGCCCGTTGCTGACAGTTGTTTGAATGGCCGCGCGCGGCTGGCTTACGGGAGCACGCCCGTGCCACGCGCGCTGCACCCGCTCACGCGGCAGACCAGCCGGGCGACGAGGGGGCCGGTGAAGACCACGGCGAACAGGCGCAAGGTCTGCAGGGCCAGTACAAAGGGCACGTCGCAGCCGCTGCCCACGGCAATGATGGCCACGGAGTCCAGCCCGCCAGGGCTGGTGGCCAGGTAGGCGCTCAGGGCGTCCACATTGAGCCAGGCGTGGAGCATCCAGGCCGCGCCGCAGCACAGGGCGATGAGCACGAAGGTGGCCAGCAGCATCTGGGGCACGGCCCGCAAGGCGTGGCGGACGGTCTCTGGCGTGAAGCGCAGGCCGATGTACCAGCCCAGGCTGGCGTAGGCGCACCAGAGAAGCCAGGGCGGCAGGGTGATGACCACCATGCCCGTGGAGTTGAGCAGCGCACCGCCCAGCATGGGCAGCAGCAAGGCTCCGGCCGGCATGCGCGTCCAGCGGGCCAAGAGCACGCCGCCGACGATCAGGGCCAGGGTCTGCGCCAGGGGCTCCAGAGGAGCGCCAAAGCCCGGCAGCCAGGGCTGCGGCGAGGCCGCCGCGGCATGCCCCAGCAGCAGGCGCGAGACGCCCGAGGCCGTAAGCACCACCACGAACACCCGCAAATACTGCATGAAGGCCACCATGCGGATGTCCGCGCCAAAGGCCTCGGCCATGGCCATCATGGCCACCGCCCCGCCCGGCGAGGTGCCCCAGGCCGCGGTGTTGCCCGGCAGCGAGCCGTAGCGCATCAGCCCCATGCCGACCAACGCCCCGAAGGCGATGACCAGGACGATGACCAGGAGCATCACCGGCCAGTCCCGGCCCAGGGCAACCAGCGTTGAGGGGGTGATGGTCAGCGCCACCATGCAGCCCACCACGGACTGTGCCGAGGCAAAGGCCCAGCGGGGTATATCCAGATGAGCGCCGCGCAGCGCGAAGGCCACTCCCCCAAGCATGGGGCCGAGCAGCATGGCGGCCGGAAAGGCGGCCCATTGCAGGCCGATGGCCAGCAGAGCGGAAACAAGAATCAGCGCGACCCACAGGCCGAGCCGGGAAATGGACATCTGCACCCCGGCGGCAAAACCGCTTGCGAATTTGCCCCGGCGTCTGGGGCCGGAGCCAGGGCACCGTATCTCCGGCAATCCCGAAAGTACAGGTCGCAGCAGCAGGCCTGCCCGGCGTGGGGCAAAGGCCCCTAGAGAATCCGCACGCAACGCCACGGGCCAGTTCCGGGAGGACCTCTTCTACCGCCTGCACGTGCTCACCGTGTCCATCCCTCCCCTGCGGGAGCGGCGCGAGGACATCCCCTCCGAGGCCGCGCGCCTCTCCGGCATTGAACGGGTGAGCTTGCAGAAGATCATCAAGCGCATAGGGGCGGGCTCCACGGAGCCTAAGAAGCAAGCGGCACGGTAGCCGAAAAAGTCAGCAGCTCGGCAGGACCACCGGACGCAGCACCTCCTCCAGGCCCTGCCCGAGGCTGTGCTCCAGCAGTGCCTGCATGCCCAGGGCATGCTCCAGGCGGCGGCGGATGGCGGCCACGGCCTCCGCGTCCCCGGCAAAGCGGTCGAGCTTTTCCTGAAAACGCTGCGCAATGCCCACCCGCTGCGGCCCGCGCACCAGCTTGTCCGCCAAGTATACCAGCTCGCGCTCAGTGGGGCGCGCCACCTCCGCCGGGTCGATGTCCCGGTGGACGGCCACGATGTCCGCCGTGCGCGTGAGGCCCAGACCAGCCAGCAGCCGGGCCCCGGCCTCCTCGTGCTGCGGCTGGCCCTTGGCGATGTCGTGCAGCAGCGCGGCGGCCTCCAGAAGCTCCAGGTCCAGCCCCGCGCCCCGTGCATTGAGCGCCCGCGCCAGGGCCAGGGCCACCTCGGCCACGCCCCGGCCATGGGCCAGCCCGCGCGCACCGGCCCCGTGGATCTCAAGCAGGGCCAGCGCCTCGGCTGGCGAAGCCGCAGCCAGGCGCGGCTGCCGTGCCTCGGCCTCGGCAAAGGCCGCCTCGTGGTCCACGTCGAACAAAATCTGCGCATCGGCCACGGGCAGCAGCTCGCAATCAAGGGTCGCCAGGGCCCCGGCCAGGCCGCCCTCGCCGCTCCAGGCCAGAACCTTTGGGAGGGCGCTGGCGGCCAGAAGCGGCGGGTGCCCCGGCTCGCCGCAGAAGGTCGGCAACAGCGCCTCGGCTGCGCCCGCGCGGAAGCGCTCCACCAGCAGGCGCACCGTGGACGGCCGGATGAGGGGGATGTCCACGGGCAGCACCAGGACCCCGGCCATGCCCTCTGGCAGGGCGGCCAGCCCGGCGCGCACCGAGGTGAACATGCCGTCCTCGAAGTCGGCATTGAACACCACGCGCAGCCCAAGCGCCACGGCCTCGGCGCTGACGTCTCCGGCCCGGGCGCCGGTGACCACGACGATCTCGGTCACCCCGGCCTGGCGGAACAGGCTGGCGGCGCGGGCCACCAGGCTCTGCCCGCCGAGACGCAGCAACGGCTTGAAGC
This sequence comes from Pseudomonadota bacterium, assembly GCA_018817515.1. Classification (GTDB taxonomy): domain Bacteria; phylum Desulfobacterota; class Desulfovibrionia; order Desulfovibrionales; family Desulfovibrionaceae; genus Humidesulfovibrio. The sequence goes on along the minus strand of JAHIUD010000015.1, from coordinate 27,145 downwards.
GCGGCAGCCGCGTGGACTTGCCCGCCGCCAGGATCACGGCAGCCAGCGGGCCGTCGCAACGGAGGCGGACCGGGGGCCTGGCCGAGGCGCAGGTCGGGGCGCGACTCATGCCGGGCCTCCCAGGCCATAGGCCGTGGCCCAGCCAGGAGCCAGGGCCTGGGGCGCCAGGTTCACCGCGCGCACGGCCAGCCCATCGGGCTTCCAAATGAGGATGTTCAGATGGGCGTAGTCCTGGGGCAGATGCAGCGCCCGCGCCAGCGGCAGGCCCAAGGCCGCACAGAGGATGGCGCGGTTGACCCCGCCGTGGGCCACCACCAGGGCCAGCCGGAGCCCGGCTTCCATGGTGGTCCGGGCCAGGCGGTCCAGGGCTGGCAGGACGCGGCCCGAAAGGTCCGCAAAACTCTCGCCTCCGGGCGGGCGGAATCCGGCCAGGTCGGCCCCCCGGCGCTCCAACTGGCCGGGAAAGCGCGCCTCGACCTCCTCCTTGCCCAGGCCCTGCCATTCGCCGAGGCAGATCTCCCGCAGCTCCGGCAGGGGCATGGCTTCCGGGCAGGGGCCTGCGTCCTCGGCGCATTCCATGGCGCTGTGCAAGGCGATCCGCGCCGTATCCACGCTGCGCGACAGGTCACTGGAAAACGCCTGGCCCAGCGCCAGCCCGGCGCGACCCAAATCGGCCAGGGCCACACCCGCCGCCCGGGCCTGGGCCTTGCCGGTGTCGTCCAGGGGAATCTCGCTGCAGCCCACGAAGCGCCGGTGCTCCGGGTGCTGGACGATCTGCCCGTGGCGCAGGAGCAGCAGGACCACTTCCTCCGTCATGACAGCGGGGCTCCCTGGCCGTCTGTGGCGATGCCTGCGCGGTGGGCGATGAGCTCGGCGATGATGCTCACGGCGATCTCCTCGGGCGTCTCGGCCCCGATGTCCAGCCCGATGGGGCAATGCACCCGGCCCAGGTCGGCCTCGCCGAAGCCCTGCTCGCGCAGCCGCGCGTACACGGCGTCGCGCTTGCGGCGGGAGCCGATCATGCCGATGTACCCGGCGCGCGTGCGCAGGGCCTGGGCCAGCACCTCGGCGTCGTGCACATGCCCGCGCGTGACGATGACCACAAAGGCCTCCGGCCCGGCGGGCAGGCCCGCAAAACAGTCGTCGTAGGCGTCCAGGACACGGGTCTTGGCCTGGGGAAAACGCTCGGCGTTGGCGAACTCGGCCCGGTCGTCCAGCACCGTGACGCAAAAGCCCGCCAGCGCCGCCACCTGGGCCGTGGGGCGGGACACGTGCCCCGCCCCGAAGATGAGCAGCGGACTGGCCGCGGCCCAAGGCTCCAGGGCATAGGCGCGGCCCGCGTGCTCGAACACCACGGGCGCGCTGATGCCTGCCCCGGCGAGCCCTGCGGCCCGGACCAATTCCTCGGAAAATTCCGCACACTGGCACACGTCCGAGCAGCCCTCGCCCGTGGTCAGCAGCCCTGAAGAGCCCGCGTCGAGCGGCGTCAGGCGCAGGCAGCGCCGGCCTTGGGCCAGGGCCTCAGCCATACGCAGCAGCAGGGGCAGGTCGCCGGGTTCCAGCCGCTCCAGAAAAACGCGCAGCCGCCCGCCGCAGATCATGTCCGCCCCGGCGGCCAGCTCGCCCGTGAGGTCGAAGGTCTCCACGCAGCGCCGGCCCGTGGCCAATACCCCGGCCCCGGCAGCCATGACCCGGGCCTCCACCAGCCCGCCGCCCACGGTCCCGGCGGCGATGCGCACGCCGCAGCCAGCGGTCCCGGCGGCGCACAGCAGCATGCGGCTGCCCGCCGAGCGCGGGGTGCTGCCCTCGTGGGTCAGGATGGTGGCCTGGACCAGGCTCTCGCCTTGCTCCAGGGACTTCAGCAAGGTGGGCAGGATGTCGCTCATGCTCGGCCTCGTCCTTTTGTGGGCTGTACGATTCTCAGAGTGCCCGCGCGCGCGCCTTCTGCCGCAAGCCTGCCCTGCACCGGGCCCAGCCGCCGCAGCGGACTGCCGCAGGGGCAGGGGCCGGGCAGAAGCCGGGCGGCGGCGCCCGTGCGGTGGCGCACCAGGGGCAGGGCGCGCGGCCCAAGCGTTGTCACCAGTATCTCCCCCAGCTCGCCGGGCGGCAAGGGCGTGCCCGTGGCCGGGTCGGCCGCCTCCACCAGCAGGTCGGCTTCGCGCAGATGATAGCCGCTGTGGGCCGAACATTCCACCCCTCCGCCGTAGCCCGTCTCGGAGGCCTGGCCGCGCTCCTGGCAGGCCCTTGGACGGGGGTGTCCTGGGGTGAACGCCGCGGCAGACCTTGCGCAGCGCAGTGCTCCTCGCGTATGTTTGCAGCGAACAGGCGGACAAAGACGCCCACAACGCACCAGGGAAGGGGCAAGCTTTGATGAGAAGAATCTACGCCCAGGGCGATCTGGACGGCGCGTGCTTCCTCTACAGCATCGTCAACGCGTACGCGGCGCTCAGGCACGAGGGGCCGGACTTCGCGGCGGTGAGCCGGGCCTTTGCCCAGGTGGACCACCCAGCGGACTTCCTGAGCGGCATAGTGGGCACCACCGGGCGGTACGACCTGCAGTACGACCTGCTGGAAGACAACATCCGGCGGGTGCTGGCGCTGCTCGGGGGCGGAACGTTCACCGTGCGGCGCATCGCCAGGGCATACCAGGTCGACCTGCTGGAGGAGCTGCTGGGCGAGAACAGCGTGGTGGTCCTGCGCTACATGGGCAGCTCAAAGTATTTGTCCGACATGGACCACTGGGTCTGCGCCGTGGACTACGAACCGGGCGGCAGGACCGTGCACGTGGCCTGCTCCACCCGGCTGCAGCGGGCCTGCACCGGCGAGGCCTGCACCTACGCCGAGACCTTCAACGAACGCAGCGGGTGCTGGTCCAACGACATGCTGCTGCCAGGCCGGGAGCACACCCTGGTCGACGGTGAGGCCTTCCAGATCACCTGGCAGCCGTAGGCAGGCGCGAGCACAGCCCCCAGAGCCGACCTCCAGAGGTGTCCAGCCCCTGAATTCCCGTTGCAATCGCCTTGAATTTTTATATAAAGAGCCCAGGCGCAACCGCGCACCCAAAGCAGGCCCGTCCCCATCGACCGGGCCCGCACGCTCCCGAAACAACGCCGATGGGACTGCGAGAAGCCGCCATGCCGGACACCACCTCCCCCCTTCCCAATCCCGGTCCCCATCCCGAACACCTGCGCGGCGTCAACCTTGGCGGCTGGCTGGTGCTGGAAAAGTGGATGACCCCGAGCCTGTTCGCCGGGCTGGCGGCCACGGACGAGACCACCTGGTGCGCGGAACTGGGCGACAAGGCCCCGGCGCGGCTGCGCGCCCACTGGGACAGCTTCATCACGCGCGCGGACTTCGCCTGGCTGGCGGGCGTGGGCATCAACGCCGTGCGCATCCCGGTGGGCCACTGGCTCTTCGGCCCGCCCTACCCCTACCACCGCAAGTACGGCGCCAACCCGCACCCCTTCGTCACCGGCGGCGTCGACGTGCTGGACCGCGCCTTCAAGTGGGCCAGGGAGTTCGGCCTCTGCGTCATCCTCGACCTCCACGCCGCCCCGGGCTGCCAGAACGGCTTCGACAACGGCGGCATGCACGAGGTCTGCGAGTGGCACACCAAGGAGGAGTACCTGGCGCATTCGGTCCACGTGCTGGGGCGGCTGGCCGAGCGCTACGGCGCAGAGAGCGCGCTCTACGGCATAGAGCTGTTGAACGAGCCGCGCTGGGACGTGCCCACGGACCTGCTCAAGGGCTTCTACCTGCGCGCCTGCCAGGCCGTGCGCACCTTTTGCGATCCCGCCCGCGTGGCCATCGTCTTCCACGACGGCTTCCGCTCGCACCAGGAGTACCTGGACTTTCTGCAACCGCCGCAGCACCAGAACGTCATCTTCGACATCCACCGCTACCAGTGCTTCAGCCGCGAGGACCTGGACATGGACATCCACGGCCACCTGCACAAGGCCGGGGTATTGTGGGGGCAGGAGGCCGACGACATCGCGCGCGAGCTCAAGCTGCCCGCCATCGTGGGCGAGTGGAGCCTGGGGCTGAACCTGGAGGTGGTGTCGCTCTGGGCCGAGGGGCCGTACGACTTCGCCCTGACGCACATGGACGAGTTCCGCCGCGCCGTGGCCTACCGGGCCTACGGAGCCGCGCAGCTGCTCACCTACGAGTTGTATCGGGGCTGGTTTTTCTGGAGCTACCGCACCGAGACCACGCCGGAGTGGTGCTTCCGCGAGTGCGTGGAGCGGGGCTGGCTGCCGCCGCGCTTCTAGTGGGCGTCGCCGTTGCCGGCGCGCCGCTCGCCGAACAGGACCTTGGTCTCGCAGCAACGGTTCAGGGTCAGGGTGCGCTGGTGCAGCTTGCCCAGATCCGGGTGGAAGCTGATGGTCAGCAGGGTCGCGTCCGGCAGCTCGCGGATGAGCATCTCCAGCACCGCAAGCTCTCCCTCGGGGTCAAAGGCGTCGGTGGCCTGTTCCAAAAAGACCCAGGCCGGCTTCTGCAGCAGCACGCGCGCAAAGCCGAGCTGCTGCTGGGCGCGCGGCGGCAGCGCCTGCTCCCAGTTGTCCTGCTCGCCCAGGCGCTGGACCAGGCGGCTTAGGCCCACGGCCTCCAGCACGCGGATGATCTCCGCCTCGGGGAAGGCGTCCGGGGCCAGGGGATAGCAAATGGCGTCGCGCAGCAGGCCCTCCGGCAAGAAGGGCCGCTGGGCCAAGAAAAGCATCCCGCCATCGCCCGGCAGCAGCACCCGCCCGTTGCCCCAGGGCCAGAGCCCGCCAATGACCTTGAACAGGCTGCCGGTGAGCGCCGGATCGCCCGCGATGAGCACCCGCTCGCCGCGCCGGATGTCGAGGCTCAAATGCTCGGTGAGGACGCGGCCCGAAGGCTCGGCGATGCAGAGATCCTCGACGACCAGGCGGGCATCGTCCGTTTGCATGAGCTCGATCTGCGGATGGGCTGCGGCCTGTGTCTTGTCGTCCAGCTGCTCCAGATCCTCGTAGAGCGAGAGCACGCGGTCGGCCGAGGCGCGGCAGCGGGCTATCTCGCCGATGCTGTCCACCGGCCAGGAAAGCGAGGAGGTGAGCTGCTGGAAGGCCTGCGCGGCCTGCATCAGCGCGCCCAGGGTCATGGTTCCGGCGATGTACTGCGGGGCGGCGATGAGAATGGGCAGCACCGGCAGCAGCGAGCCGTAGACCGTGCCGAAGGACACCAGGCCCATGTAGGCCAGAGACTGTTTGGTCCAGTCGCGGATGATCTGGCGGAAGCGCGTGGTGGACCCGGCGCGCTCCCGTGGCTCGCCGCGCATGAGCGCGATGGCCTCGGTGTGCTCCCGCGCGCGTGACAGGCCGAAGCGGAAGGTGGCCTCCGCTGTCTGCAGGGCGTTGGTGGTCTTGATCAGCGGCAGGCCGACTACCCAGCCCACGGCGCTGCCCAGGATGGCGTAGAGGAAGGCCAGCGGCACCATGTAGCCCGGTACGTTGATGTTGAAGCCCGGCACGTCCACCGAACCGGACACCGTCCAGAGGATGTTGATGAACAGACCGAGGATCAGCAGGCTGAAGGTCAGGGAATGGGCCAACCCGATGGCCGACTCCGTGGCGATGCGGATGTCCTCGGAGATGCGCTGGTCGGGATTGTCGTGCTCGCCAGGGGTGAAGAGCAGCCGGTAGTGGTGGCCCTCGCCCATCCAGCGCCCGACAAGCTGCTCGGTGAGCCAGGCGCGCCAGTCGATCTGCAGCCAGCGTTTGACCATCAGGTGGGCGGCGGTGATGCCAAGGGAGGTCAGGGTGATGACGGCGAACACGCCGATCTGGATCACGACGCCGCGCACGGACCGCTGTTCCAGCGCATCGTAAAGCGCCCGGTTCCAGTAGTTGCCCCAGACGGCCAGGCCGACCTGGGCCATGGTCAAAAGCAGCAAAAGCAGGGTCGCGCCCCGGACCTTCTTGCGGCGTTCGCCATGCCAGTAGGGCCCGGCCAGGCGCAGCACCTGCTTGAGGAAGCTCTTGCGTGGGGCGCCTGCGCTTCCGACGGCGGCGGCGGCGGTAGCGGCGGGGGTGGGAGGTGCGGGGTCTGGCGTCTGCTCTGTCATATTCTTTGGGCTGAAGCTGCGGAAGAAAAAGCCACTGCCAGATCGAGTTTGCCCAAGGGCGAAGGATTCCCATTCGCTATCCGGATCACTAATGGAATTGCGCCAGCAAGTAAATGCCTTGAGGGCCGTTGACTTCCGAGGCGACGGGAGTACCGGGACGCCCCGGCGCGGCGCGTCCGTGCCTCGCCAAGGGGCTTGAAACAGTCCGCAATTTCCGGCCAATCTTTCTGGAATTGCTTGACACGACAGACATTCTTGGATGACGTGCTGAGCATCAAAATTTCATCCCCCGGAGGATCGCATGAACAAAGCATTTCTGAACCTGAGCCTGGTGCTGACCCTGGTGCTGGCTCTGGCCCTGCCCGCCTGGGCGGAGCCCGTGGCCAGCCCCATCCCCATCGGCCTCGCCCTGGCCACCAGCAGCAACGTCGCCCACTTCGGCCAGGAGCAGGTCAACGGCGCGAAGATCGCCGAGGCTTACCTGAACGCCCAGGGCGGCGTGAACGGCACGCCCATCACGCTCCTTCTCCAGGACACCGCCGGGGACGAGGCCGGGGCCGTCAGCGCCTTCCAGAACCTGATCGCGGCCAAGGTCGTGGGCATCGTCGGCCCCACGCTTTCCCAGCAGGCCTTCGCCGCAGACCCCCTGGCCAACCGCGCCGCGGTGCCGGTGGTGGCGCCCTCCAACACGGCCAAGGGCATCACCAAGCTGGGCGACTACATCAGCCGCGTCTCCGCCCCCATGGGCGTCGTGGCCCCGAAGTCTGTGCAGAAGGCCCTGGCCCTTGATCCCCGCATCAAGCGCGCGGCCGTGCTGTATGCCCAGAACGATGCCTACTCCACCTCCGAGACCGGCGTCTTCCAGCAGACGGTCAAGGCCAACGGCCTCAAGCTCGTCTCCCTCCAGAAGTTCCAGACCACGGACACGGACTTCAGCGCCAAGGCCGCAGCCGTGCTCAAAGCCAAAGCCGAGCTGGTGGTCATCTCCGGCCTGGCCGAGGACTCCAGCAGACTGGTCAGGCAGTTGCGCCAGTCCGGCTACAAGGGCCTCATCGTCGGCGGAAACGGCTTCAACTCGCCGAACATGTTCCCGCTGTGCGGGGCGGTGTGCGACGGCGTCCTGGTGGCCCAGGCCTACAGCCCCCACGCGCAGTCCGCCATCAACCAGGAATTCATCCGGAAATTCAGCGAAGCCTACGGCAGCCCCCCGGCCCAGTTCGCGGCCCAGGCCTTCACCGCCGTGCAGGTCATGGTCGAGGCCCTGCGCAAGGCCGAGCAGACCACGGGCAAGAAGATCACCGCCCTGGACCTGGCCGAGGCGCGCAAGGCCCTGAACACTGCGCTGACCTCCGGCCTCGCCTTCCATACCCCGCTGGGCGAGATCAGCATCACCAGTGGGGGCGAGGTGGACCAGAAGCGGTTCTATGTGTCGAGAATCACCATCAGCCCCGACGGCAAGACCGGGGACTTCGTCCTTGCGAAATAGCAGGCGCGCAGGCGGCAGCGAGGAAACAGGCCAGTGAGCGGGAACTACTGCCCCCGCATCGCCGGGGAGATGGCCCTGTCCGAGCCACAGGTGGCCGCCGTGGCGCGGCTGGTGGCCGAGGGCGCCACCGTGCCCTTCATCGCCCGCTACCGCAAGGAGGCCACGGGCGAGCTCGACGAGGTGGCCGTGGCCGCCATCCGCGACCGCCTGGAGGACCTGGCCGAGCTGGACAAGCGCCGCGAGGCCATGCTGTCCTCCCTGGAGGAGCGCGGGCTGCTCACCCCGGAGTTGAAGGCGGCCCTGGACAAGGCCCAGGACAAGGCCCGCCTGGAGGACCTGTACCTGCCCCTGCGGCCCAAGCGGCGCACGCGCGCGTCCATGGCCCGCGAGAAGGGGCTGGAGCCCCTGGCCAAGGCGCTCATGGCCCAGCAGGGCCGCGACCCCCTGGCCCTGGCCCGACCCTTCGTGGCTGCGGACAAGGGCGTGCCCGACGTGGACGCCGCCCTGGCCGGGGCGCGGGACATCCTGGCCGAGGCCATGGCCGAGGAGCCCCGCCTGCGCGCCTCGGTGCGCGAGCTGTTCGCCCGCCGGGGCCGCTTCCGGTCCAAGGTGCTGAAGGGCAAGGAGGAGGCCGGGGCCACCTTCCGCGACTGGTTCGCCTGGGACGAGCCGCTCAAATCCATCCCCGGGCACCGCGCCCTGGCCATGTTCCGGGGCGAGGCCGAGGGGTTCTTGTCCCTCAGCCTGCGCCCGCCGGAGGAGGACATGCTGGAGCTGGCCCGGCGCGCCTATCTGCGCGGGCGCGCGCCAGATTCCCAGCAGGTGGACGCCGCCCTGGCCGACGGGGTCAAGCGCCTGCTGGCCCCATCGCTTGAGAGCGAGCTGCGCGCCGAGGTCAAGGCCCGGGCCGACGCCGAGGCCATCCGCGTCTTCGCCGCCAACCTGCGCGGACTGCTCATGGCCCCGCCCCTGGGCCAGAAGCGCGTGCTGGCCCTGGACCCGGGCTTCCGCACCGGGGCCAAGCTCACCGTGCTGGACGCCCAGGGCGCGCTTGTGCACCACGCCACCATCTACCCCACCACCTCGCCCGGCCAGCGCGCGGCCGCCGCCGCCACGGTGAAGGAGCTCTGCGCCCGGTTCCAGGTGGAGACCATCGCCATCGGCAACGGCACCGCCGGGCGCGAGACCGAGGCCTTCGTGCGTGAGCTGGACCTTGGCCTGCCGTTGTTCCTGGTGAACGAGGCCGGGGCCTCCATCTATTCCGCTTCCGAGACCGCCCGCCGCGAGTTCCCGGACCTGGACCTGACCGTGCGCGGCTCCGTAAGCATCGGCCGCAGGCTCATGGACCCCCTGGCCGAGCTGGTGAAGCTGGACCCCAAGTCCATCGGCGTGGGCCAGTATCAGCACGACGTGGACCAGACTGGCCTGCGCAAGGCCCTGGACGACGTGGTGGCGAGCTGCGTCAACGCCGTGGGCGTTGACGTGAACACGGCCAGCCAGGAGCTCTTGACGCATGTCTCCGGCCTGGGCCCGGTGCTGGCCAAGAACATCGTGGAGCACCGGGGCGAGAGCGGGGCCTTTCCCACCCGGGACGCCCTGCGCAAGGTCAAGCGCCTGGGGCCCAAGGCCTACGAGCAGGCCGCCGGGTTCCTGCGCGTGAGCGGCGGCGAGCCCCTGGATGCCAGCGCCGTGCACCCCGAGCGCTACCCGCTGGTCAAGCGCATGGCCCGCGACGCCGGGTGCGGCGTGGCCGAGCTATTGTCCGACGCCGGGGCCAGGGCCAGGGTGCGCCTGGCGGACTACATCGACGGCGAAATCGGGCTGCCCACCCTGACGGACATCATGGCCGAGCTGGAACGGCCGGGGCGCGACCCGCGCGCGGGCCTGAGCGCGTTTGCCTTTGCCGAGGGCGTGAACCACATCGAGGACCTGAGCCTCGGCCTGGAGCTTCCGGGCATCGTCACCAACGTCACCAAGTTCGGAGCCTTCGTGGACATCGGCGTGCACCGCGACGGCATGGTGCACATAAGCCAGCTGGCGGACCGCTACGTGGCCGATCCGGCGCAGGTGGTCAGCGTGGGGCAGGAGGTGCGGGTGCGGGTGGTGGAGGTGAATCTTGCGCGCGGGCGCATCGCCCTGAGCATGCGCAAGGCCGGGAGCTGAGGCGGGAGCGGCGGCTAGCGCCTCCCGGAGGTCCTGGGGGCCACACGGCTCAGGGCCTGCCGGAGTTCCTCCAGCTGCGTGGGCTTGCCCACATGGTCGTCCATCCCTGCGGCCAGGAAGCGCTCGCGGTCGCCCTGCATGGCATACGCGGTGAGGGCGATGATGTGCACTGGCGCCCAGCCGGAAGTCGTCTCAAGCTCGCGGATCTGCCGGGTGGCCTCCAGGCCGCTCATCTCCGGCATCTGGATGTCCATGAGCACGCAATCGAACTCGCCCGCCAGCATGGCGTCCACGGCCTGCCTGCCGTTGTTGGCCGTGACCACCTGATGCCCCATGCGCCCCAGCGTGACCTGCATGCTCAACTGTCCGATGGGCTCGTCCTCGGCCAGCAGGATGCGCAGGGCCCCCTGTTGCTGTGTGGCGCCCTGCGGCGTGTCGGACGCGGAGCAAGGCTCCGGCTCGGGCTGGGCTGTGGCGTCCAGGAGCAGGTTCAGGTAGATGGTGGTGCCCACGCCCACCTCGCTGTCCATGTCGATGCCGCCGCCCATGAGCTCCACAATGCGCCGCACGATGGCCAGGCCGAGCCCCGCGCCCTCGTGGCGCCTGGCTATGGAGGCGTCGGTCTGGGTGAAGCGGTCGAAGACCAGGGCCTGCTTGTCGTCCGGGATGCCGATGCCCGTGTCCTTGACGGACATGTACACCCGCACCCTGCCCGGAAAGCGCCTGGAGGGATGCGCCCAGGCCCCCACCCGCACCGAGCCCGCCGGGGTGAACTTGAGCGCGTTGCCCACGAGGTTGAAGAGCACCTGGCGGATGCGCGCCTCGTCGCCGCAGAGCTGCGAGGGAACGCTCGGGTCGATGCTGAAGGACAATTCCACGCCCTTGCCCTGGCTGGACAGCGAGAAGATCCCGGACACGCTGGCGAAGACCTCGCTCATGCGGAGCGTCTTGGACACAAGCTCCATCTGCCCGGCCTCCATCTTGGAGAAGTCCAGCACGTCGTTGAGCAGAAACAAGAGTCTGCGGCCCGCATCATAGGCCATGTCCGTGAACCGCGCCCGGTCCTCGGGCGTCACCTCCTGCTTGAGCAGCTGAAGCATGCCCAGCACGCCGTTTAAGGGGGTGCGTATCTCGTGGCTCATGTTGGCCAGAAATTCGCTCTTGGCCCTGTTGGCCGTCTCGGCGGCCTCCTTGGCCAGGAACAGGGCCTCCTCGGCCCGCTGCCGGACGGCGATCTCCCGGCCCAGCATCTCGTTGATCTGCTCCTGTTCCGCCAGGAGCGCCTCCAGCCGCTGGTTGGCCTCAAGGGTCTCCTGGGCTCTCTGGTGCAGCTCCAGGAAGATGCGGACCTTGGAAAGCAGCACCTCGGGGTTGAAGGGCTTGGTGATGAAGTCCACGGCCCCGGACTGGTAGCCCATGAACTGGTGCATGGCGTCGGAATAGATGGCCGAGAGAAAGATGATGGGGATGGACCCGGTGCGTTCGTCGCCGCGCATGAGCCGGGCCAGCTCGTACCCGTCCATGAGCGGCATCTGCACGTCCAGGATGGCCAGGGCGAAGTCCTGATGCAGGGTGAGCCGCAGGGCCTCCTCGCCGTTTGAGGCGTGCACCACGTTCACCTGAAGCGGCTTGAGCACGCTCTCCAGGGCCACGAGGTTGGCTGGCTGGTCGTCCACGATGAGGATGTTCGGCAGGGCCGTCATGACCGCCCCCCTTCCGGCGCTGCCCCGCGCCCCCCCGCCTGTCCGCAGGCCTCCTCGGCCAGGGAGACGAGCAGCTCCATGATGCCCCCGCTGGACAACACATGGTCCGGCCCGCCGACGCCAAGGGCCGCCAGCGCGGTCAGCGCGTCCAGCGCCGCCTGGGGCATGGCCGGATGCTCGGCCTGGGCCGGGTCCTGGATCACGGTGAGCCCGCCCTGCTCGCTGATGCGGCAGAGCCCCTCGGTCCCGTCGTTGCCGGCCCCGGAGAGCAGCACGCCCACGAGCCTGGACCGGCAGGCCTGGGCCGCGCTGTCAAAAAGCACGTCGATGGACGGCCTGGAGAAGCGCACCCTTTCCTCCGCCGACAGGGAGAGGGTCTGGTCCGGCTCCATCTGCAGGTGATAGTCCGCCGGGGCGAAGTACACATGGCCGGGCGCTGGCGTCTCCTTGTCCTCGGCTTCCTTGACGCTCAGCAACGAGCGCTGGTCCAGCAGCGTCACAAAGCGGCCCTCCTGCCGGGGGTGCAGGTGGATGACGGCCAGCAGCGGCCAAGGGAAGTCGCCCGGCAGCCGGGGCAGAAGCTCCAGCAAGACCTTGAGCGACCCGGCCGAGCCGCCCAGGACCACGGCGTCGAAGCGCCCGGGACCGGACAGGGCCTTCATGGCCGCCTCCCCGATGCTGTCTGGCTGCGTGATTGTGTCCGGCTGTGCTCGGCCATGCCCTACTCCCCGCACGCTTCCAGGCCCGCTTCCAGGGGCCCGGCCCCGTCGAGGTCGCCCGTGACCATGTCCGGCGCGCCCCCGGCGATCTTCTTGTGGATGCGCCACTTGGCGTTCACTGCCTGGAAATGCGCGGCCACCTCCGAGCCCTTGAGGCTCTCCTTGCTGCCCAGGGCCATGATGCCTCCATGCACCAGGCTCTCGTCGAACAGGCGCAGCACCCGGTTTTGCAGGCTGCGGTCGAAGTAGATGAGCACGTTGCGGCACAGGATCAGGTGCATCTCGCCAAAGACGCCGTCCGTGGCCAGGTTGTGCGGGGCGAAGGTGACGTTCTCGCGCAGGGAGGCGTCCATGACGGCCCAGCCGTAGCGCGCCATGTAATAGTCCGAAAAGGCGGCCTGGCCCCCAGCCTGCTGGTAGTTGGCTGTGTAGCTGCGCACCGAGTCCAGGGAATACACCCCGGCCTTGGCCTGCTCCACCACCAGGGGGTTTAGGTCCGTGGCGAAGATGGTGGTCCGGTCGTAGAAGCCCTCCTCCTTGAAGACCATGGCCAGGGAGTAGACCTCCTCCCCGCTGGCGCAGCCCGCATGCCAGACTTTGATGAACGGGAAGGTCTTCAGGTAGGGGATGACCTCATTGCGCAGCAGGGCGAAGAATTCCGGGTCGCGGAACATCTCGCTGACATTGACGGACAGGGTCTCCACCACCAGGGGCAGGAGCCCGTCGCCGTGCAGGAGCAGCGGGATCATGTGGCTGACGCTGGCCGCGCCGGTCTTGTCCATGAGCCTGCGCACCCGGCGGCCGATGGAGGCCTGGGCGTAGTTGCGGAAGTCGTACCCGTGGCGTCGGTAGAGCGCCTCCAGAAACAGGGTCGTCTCCAACTGTTCGACGTCGGCCTGGTCCACTCTCGGCTCCTATTTGTACAGCCAGACGCGCATGACCGACATGAGCCGGTCCACGTCCACGGGCTTGGAGAGATAGTCGCTGGCCCCGGCCTGCATGCACTTCTCGCGGTCGGCCAGCATGGCCTTGGCCGTCAGGGCGATGATGGGCAGGGACTTGAACCGCTTCTGCGCGCGGATGCGCCCGATGGTCTCGTAGCCGTCCATGCCGGGCATCATGATGTCCATGAGCACCAGGTCCACCTTGGCCCCGCTGGCCAGGACGTCCAGGGCCTTCTGCCCGTCCTCGGCCTTGATGGCGGTCAGCCCCTTGGCCTGGAGCACCTGGGACAGGGCGAAGAGGTTGCGCATGTCGTCGTCCACCAGGAGCACGGTGCATTCCTTGAACACGGCGTCCTTGTCGTAGAGGTGCATGATGGTGTCGCGCTTGCGCACGGGCAGGGTCTTGACCATCTGGTGCAGGAACAGGGCGGTCTCGTCGATGAGCCGTTCCTCCGAACGCGCGCCCTTGATGATGATCGAGTCCGCGTGGGCGCGCAGCGTGCGCTCCTCGTCGCGGCTCAGCTCGCGCCCGGTGTAGACGATGACCGGCGGCTTGGCGGCCCCCAGCTCGGTCTCCAGGCGCTCCAGGAGCTCGAACCCGCTCATGTCCGGCAGCCCCAGATCCAGAATCATGCAGTCGAAGCGCCGCTCCCGCATAAGGGCCAGGGCCTGGTCCCCGTCCACGGCCTCCACGATGTTCAGCCCCGGGTCCGCGATGAGGTCGATGACGCCCCGGCGCAGGTCGGGGTCGTCCTCCACCAGCAGAAGGTCCTTGATCTTCTTCAGCATGACATCTTCCATGCGGGAAAAGGCCTCGTCCAGGCTCTCGCGGTTGGCCGGCTTGGACAAGAAGCCCACGGCGCCACGGCGCAGAGCGTCCTGCGCGGCCTCCACGCCGGACATGACATGCACCGGGATGTGCCGCAGGGCCGGGTCGTGCTTGAGCTCGTCGAGCACCTGCCAGCCGTTCATGCCCGGCAGCTTGATGTCCAGGATGATGCCGCCGGGCGGGATTCTGCGCGCCAGCTCAAGACCGTCCTCGCCGCTGCCCGCGACCAGCACCTTGAGACCCTTGGCCCGGCACTGGTCGGCCAGGACCTTGGCGAAGTCGGGGTCGTCCTCGATGATCAGGATGCTCGGCTCGCCCTCGTCCAGGCTGTCCCGGTCGTCGGGGATGGCGGCATGGTGCCTGGGCGCTTGCCAGGTGGCGTGCCCGGTGCCGGGCAGTGTGCCGGGCGGCGAGACGGACGGCGAGACGGACGGCGAGACGGGCTCGGCAGGAGCTACAGGGAAGCCCATGCTGGGCCTGTCCGCCGTGGCCGCAGAAATTTCCAGCGGCAGGATGAGGGTAAAGGTGGAGCCCTGGCCCGGTGCGCTCTGCATGCGGATATCCCCGCCCAAGAGGTGCGCCAGCTCGCGCGAGATGGTCAGCCCCAGGCCCGTGCCCCCGTACTTTCGGGCCGTGCCGCCGTCGGCCTGCTGGAAGGCCTCAAAGATCTCCAGGTGCTTGTCCTCGGGGATGCCGACCCCGGTGTCGCTGACGGACACTGCCAGGGCAAGGTCCGGCGCGAGCGCGTCCCGGGCCTCCCTCCAGTCCGGCGCGGGCCGGTGGAAACGGATGCCGATGCTCCCGCGGTCGCAGAACTTCACCGCGTTGGAGAGCAGGTTGCGCAGGATCTGCTCGGTGCGCTGCAGGTCCGTGCGCAGACTCTCCGGCAGGTCCTCGTCGATGCCCACGGCCAGGGCCAGCCCCTTTTCGTCGATCATGGGCTTGAAGGCCGAGGTCATGTCGGCCGCCAGCTCGGCCAAGGACACATCCTCCACGTTGAGGGTCATCTTGCCCGCCTCGATCTTGGACAGGTCCAGGATCTCGTTGATCAGGCTCAAGAGATCGCCCCCGCTGCGGAAGATGATGCGCGCGTACTCCACCTGGTCCGGGGTCAGGTTGCCCCCGGCGTTGTCCATGAGGTTGCGCGAGAGCAAAAGCAGGCTGTTCAGCGGGGTGCGCAGCTCGTGGCTCATGTTGGCCAAAAACTCGGACTTGTAGCGGCTGGACACCTCAAGCTCGCGGGCCTTCTGCTCCAGGCCCAGGCGGGTGTTCTCCAGCTCCATGTTCTTCAGCCCGATCTCGGCGCGCTGGCGCTCCAGATACTCGTTCTTCTCCGAGAGCTCCTCGTTGGCGGCCTGGAGCTCCTCCTGCTGCTGCCGCAGCTCCTCCTCGGAGGTGCGCAGGGCCTGGGCCTGCTGCTCCAACTCCTCGTTCACGGAGCGCAGCTCCTCCTGCTGGCTTTGCAGGGTCTCCGTCTGGAACTGGGTCTGCTCCAGCAGTTCGCGCAGCCGTTCCTGGTTCTCCACGGTGGCGATGGCCTGGCCGACGGAGTCCGCCACCGCCGCCAGAAAGTCGAGCTTGGTCTCGGAGAACGCCTCCAGAGAGCCCAGTTCCAGTACGCCCCTGATCTTGCCCTCGTGCGCCAGCGGCAAAACAACGAGGTTGCGCGGCTGGGCCTCGCCCAGGCCGGAGCTCACGCGGACGTAGTCCTCGGGCAGCTCGGTGACGCAGATGGTCTTGCCCGTGTGCGCGGCCTGGCCCACCAGCCCCTGACCCAGCCGGAAGGAGCCGGGCACGCCGTTGCGCATGGTATAGGCGTAGCTGCCCGTCAGGAACAGGGTCTCATTCTTCCCGAGCACGAACAGCGCGCCCACCTGGGCGTTCAGGTAGGGGACCAGATAGCCTGCCACGCGGTCGGCCAAGGTGCGCAGGTCGGGCTCACCGGACAAAAGCCGGGCCAGCTCGTTCTTGCCGGTCTTGAACCAGTCGTTGCGGGCGCTGGCCTCCGAAGCCTGGCGCAGGGACCTGATCATGCGGACAAGGGCCAGGCCCAGGGCATCGCGCTTGCCGGCCGGAACCACCTCGCGGGAGAGGTCGCCCTCGGCCACGGCCTGGGCCGTGGAGACCTTGTCCTTCAGGCCCGCGCGCATCTCCCGGAAGGCGTCGGCCAACTCGCCGATCTCGTCCCCGCGGCGCATGGCCAGATTCTCCCCGAAGTCCCCGACAGCCACATCCTTGATGCGGGCCACCACCTGGCCAAGAGGCAGGATGATGCTCCGGGTGGTGAGCCAGGCCACCAGAGCGGCCACCAGGAGCGCGCAGGTCAGCAGGATCGCCATGGAACGGGCGGCGGCGGCCCGCTCGTCCTCGGCCTCCCGGTGAAAGGCCTTGGCCCGGTTCTCGGCATAATCGACCATGGTCTGGAGCGTGGCGATGAACTCCCGGACATGCTGCCGGGCCCTGGTCACGGCCTTGGCCTGCGCGCCTGGGTCCTTGTCGAGCAGGTGTACGGCCAGTGCCTCGTCGATGCGCACGGTCAAATTGTTGAGCGCGGCCTTGGCGCGGGCGACATCGCCCTTGTCGCCAAGATAGCGCGTCTCCACCACGTCCAGATACTCCCGCACCTTGCGAGCCGACTCCGCGATCTCCCTCTGGTGCAGCTCAACGGTCGCCTGGGGCGTTCCAGGGTCCAGATCGGCCAGAATGGTCTCGATACGCTGAGCCTGCCTGCGGCTGTCCCGCAGGGCAGTATTCACGGTGAAGGGATGGCTGTACATCTGCTCGGTGATGGCGGAGAGGTGCCGGGCCTGGTAGTACCCCAGCCCGCCGATGAGCAAGGAAAGAAGCAGCAACAGGCAGAAGCCGGCTGTAAGCCTGCCGCCAATCTTGAAATCACTTGGTTTCATCTGGCGCCCTCGCGTGTTTGCTGCATCATGGCCAGCGGCGCCTGCTGGCGTCCCTGCCCGCAGTTCTGCGGCTAAGGTCCCTTACATACCATACTTTTACGAATTATAGCAATGCGCATTCCGTCTTGCTCAAGCGATACGCGCAATTTTCCGCCGGGGCCAGCGCAAACGCCTCCGGCAACGTCTAAGGCGCGGAGGGCGCGGTCCGACAAAGGGGATGGTTCGGGCAAAAGGTCAGGTCGTCGGGGCGGTGCGAAAGGAAGGGCTCTGGCCGGGCCGCCTAGCCGTGGGTGGCCAGGGAGATGAGGGCTTCGGCCGTCTCCAGCGGGTCGCAGGAGAACGTCACGCCCACCTCGTCCCCGCGCACCCAGGCGACCACGCCCGGGAACCGGCCGCAGGACTTGATCTCCAGGCTCAGCTCCTGGCCCTGGCAGTAGATCCCGAGCACCCGCAGCTTGGCCCCGCCCACGGACACGTTGACGACCTCGCAGGTCTGCCACTCGCCCTCGCACAAAAGGCGCCCGGCCACGAGCACCGTCTTGCGGGCGTGGCCCCGGTGGTCTGGGCCGGGAGACGTGGTAGAGGCGGGGCCTGGTGTGTTCACGTGCGCTCCAATGGGTTGGGCCGGGGGGCTGGGCCGAGCTATTTCGAGGTCATGGTCCAGACCCCGCGCCAATCCGCGGGCGGATTGGCGATGAGGGCCTCGCACCGTTCGATGTAGGTTGTGCAGAGCTTGTCCGAGGGGTTCATGCGCAGGGCCTCGGAAAAGGCCTTGATGCCCTTGGCGAAGTCTCCGGCGCGGTAGGCCGCGCGGCCCTCCTTGAAGTGCCCGGTGGCCTCCATGAGGTTGGGGAAGCTCTGGTCGGTGTGGTAGTCCAGCACCTCGAAGATCTGCACGGGCTCGGTCTTGCCCTTGACCACAACGTCGTCCACGTCCCGCATCCGGTAGGTGCCCTTGAGCTTGGCGCGGGTGAACTCGCTGATGAGGATGTGCGCGCTGTACTGCTTGCAGGCGCTCTCCAGGCGTGCGGCCAGGTTCACCCCGTCGCCGATGATGGTGTAGTCCATGCGCTTGGGCGAGCCGATGTTGCCGGAGACCACCTGGGCCGAGTTCATGCCGATGCCGATGTCGATGGGCTTCTGGCCCACGGCCGCGCGCTGGGCGTTGAACACGGCCAGGGACTTGATCATGGCGATGGCGCAGCGCATGGCCCGGTCCTCGTCGTCCTCGTGGGCCAGCGGGGTGCCGAACACGGCCATGATGGCGTCGCCGATGAACTTGTCGAGCATGCCGCCCTCGGCATGGAGGCAGTCCACCATGAGCGTGAAATAGTCGTTCAAGAAGCTCACCGTGCCCTGGGCGCCCAGGCTCTCGGTGAGGGTGGTGAAGCTGCGGATGTCGGAGAAGAGCACGGTGACGTCCACCACCTTGCCGCCCAGGATGTCCTCGCCCCCGGCCATGAGCTGGTCGGCCAGCTTGGGGTCCATGTAGCGGCTCATGGTGGACTTCATGCGCTTCTCGCTGGAGATGTCCTCGATCATGAGCATGGTGCCGAGCTTCTTCTCGTCGCCGCTGATGAGCGGCAGCACCGAGACGTTCACCGAGATGGCGCGCCCCGCGAAGGTCAGCTCGGCGTCCACGGTGGTCTCCGGCACCTGGGAGGCCTCCACCCCGGCCACCTTGCTGGCCAGCCAGGCGTTGGGCCCGGCGAAATAAAACCCGCAGGTCTGGCCCAGGAGCTCCCCGCTTTCCGCGCCCAGGATGCGCAGGCCCGCGGCGTTGCAGGTCTTGATGCGGCCCTCCTCGTCCAGGGTGATGACGCCGTTGCTCATGCTCTGGAGCATGCTCTCGTTGTAGTTCTTCATGTTCTGCACGTCGCTGAAGAGCTTGGCGTTCTCAAGGGCGATGGAGATCTGCGCGGTGAAGGCCTTGAGCCGGGACTCGTCCTCGCTGGTGAAGGGCCCGCCGTGCCGGTTCAGCACCTGGGTAACGCCGATGACCTTGCCTTCCTTGGTGATCACCGGGGTGCACAGGATGGAGCGCGTGAAGAACCCCGTCTTCTTGTCGAAGGCCGGGTTGAAGCGCAGGTCGGCGTAGGCGTGGGGGATGTTCACGGAGTGTCCGCTGGTGAACACCGCCCCCGCGATGCCCAGGTGGTTGGGGAAGCGTATCTGGGTGGCGGCGATGCCCTCGCCCACCATGGACCAGAGCTCGTTCGTCTTCTCGTCGTTGAGGAACAGGGTCGAGCGCTCGGCGGCGAGCATCTTGGTGGCCTCGCCCATGACCTTGCGCAGCAGCGTGCCGAGCTCGATCTCCGAGGTCACGTCGGCCACGACGTTCAAGAACTCCAGCTCCTTGGCGCGGGAGACCTCCATCTTCTCCACGAACTGGGCCCCGGACAGTGCGATGGCCGCCTGCATGGCGATGGCCTCAAGGAGCTTCAAGTCCTCGCGGGTGAAGGTCCCGTCCTTCTTGTTCAGAACCTGGGCCACGCCGATGATCTCGCCCTTCACGGTGCGGATGGGCGCGCAGACGATGTTGCGCGTCACGAACCCCGTGCTCAGGTCCACTTCCTTGTTGAAATACTTGTTCTTGTAGGCATCGGTGACGACCATGCCCCGGCCCGTGACGAACACGCGCCCGGCCACGCCGCTGGTGTTCAGGATGCGGATGCGGCGGCGCTGGTTGCCCTGGGCCACGATGGAGTAGAGCTCCCCGGTCTCGGGGTCGTTCAGGAACAAGGAGCCGCGCTCGGCCCCGAGTTCCCAGCTGGTCATCTCCACCAGGGCCTGGAGCATCTCGTCCAGGGTGTCCAGGCTGGCCAGCCGGTGCGACACGCCGAGCAGCATCTCGGAGCGGTCATGGGGCAGGTTCATGCATCCCCGGCTCTTGCCCGGCTTGCCGGTCGGCTTGCTGGTCGGCTTGCTGACCAACTTGCTGGCGGCGGGCTTGGCCACGGCCTTGGCGGCAGCCTTGGGGCGTGCGGAGGTCTTGGCGGGCTTGGCCATCACTTCCGCCCTCCGGCTTCCAGGGCCTCGCGCAGGGCCACCACGGTCTGGCGCAGATGCGCAAGCTCGTCCTCAAGGGCCCGGCGCTCCAGCCGGAAGCGGTCGCGCTCGTCCATGAGGGCCTGCTCCAGGCGGTCCCGCAAGGCCTGGACGGCCGTCTGGAGCTCACGGTTCTCGGCCTTGCCCTGGGCCACGGCCTCCTGGACCTGGCGGTCGCGCTCGTTGCGCAGGGTCTCCAGGGCGTCGCGCAGGGCCACCACGGCGGCCTTCATGTTCTCAACCTCGTCGCGGGAGGCTGCGGCCTGCCGCTGAACGGCGGCGTTTTTGTCCAGCACCATGGCCTCCAGGGACTGCCGCATGGCGGCGATGGAGTCCTTGAGGTGGTGGTTCTCGGCGTGCAGGGCGCTGAGTTCCTGGGCTGGATCGGGCGTGTGGGCCATATGCAACATCCGTCCGGGTCGAGGCGCGGGCCTGTTATACCTCTGGGGCTTAATGAAGCTAATAATTTTTTTAGGTATTTGTCAATGGATCGGCAAAACGGAAGACTGAATTTTTATGGCATCCTTACACCGGCCGGGCGCCAGTCCGTCCTGTCGAACCGGGTCGAACCGGAAGAAGCCTGCGGACGACCATGCCAGCGGGCCGCTGGCCGGTAGCGCCCCGGGCGTGACAACCGGGGCCAGGGAGAGCCGGCCGCCGCGCCCCAGCACCACGCGCCGCCGCGCCGGAGCCTGGACCACGCCCAGCGCCTTCAGGTGCTCGGCCAGGGCATCGTGCTCCAGATACCCGGTGTCCACGCGCCCGGACGTGACGGCCTTGAGGGTGGCCTGGCCGTCGCCGCCGCCCGCCAGGTAGCTGTTGGTCACCAGCCGGTAGGTGGCTGCCGGGTCGATGGCCGCAAAATCGCCGCCAGGCCCGCGCACCAGGAGCTGGCTGACGCGCTCGCCCCTGGGCCGGGCCGGGTCCACCACGCAGGTAAAGCCGCCCGCGTGGAACAGCCGGATGTTTCGCAGGTCCCTTCCGGCAGGCGGATGGACCTTGAGCCGGAACTCGGCGGCCTCCTCCAGGGCGCTTTTGAACCCGGCGCCGCTGACGTTGAGCGTGACCAGGGTGTTGCCGAAGGGCAGCACGCCCATGACCATGCCCAGGGTCAGCTCGCCCTGGTAGAGGTCCTGGCGCAGGCCGCCGGGCATGAGCAGGGCCAGCTGCGCGCCCGGCGCCTTGGCCAGGTAGGCGTCGGCCACGATGGGCCCGGGGTCCGTGGCCGTGCCCCGGATGAGGTCCACCACGGCGCGGGCCCCGATGGGCGCGTTGCGGAAGGCGTCGAGCCTGCGGGCATAGGGCGCTATCCTCGCAGCGACCCCGGCGTCCTCCGCCACCACGCGCGCCACGCCCGAGGCCGTGAGCGCGGCCACAAGCCGCGCCTGCTCCGGCGAGTCCTTGGCCACGGCCTTGCCGTCCCGGCTGAAGTCATCCCCGGCCAGGAGCATGGGCCGGGCCGTGTATTCGGCAATGCCGCCCTCGGCATCGAAAGTGAGCTTCAGCACCCCGAGCTCCACGCCCCAGCGCCAGGCCTGGACCACCAGCACGCGCCCGCCGTCCGGGCCGCGCACCTCGGTGGGATACGGCCCGGCCGGGGTCAGGCCCAATTGGCCGAGCCGGGCCGCATCGCCGAGCAGCGTGTGGGAATGCCCGCCCACGATGACATCGATGCCCGGCACGGCCTTGGCCAGGGCGATGTCCGCGCCATAGCCCAGGTGCGAGAGCACCACGATCTTGTCCACGTCCTGGGCGCGCAGCTCCGCGATGGCCACAGCCACTGCCGGGGCGGCGGGATGGAAGACCACCTGGCCCACGCGGGTGGTGATCTGCGGCGTGCTTGGCGTTATGGCCCCGATGACGCCCACGCGCTCGCTGCCGAAAAGCCGCACCACGTAGGGCCGGATGCGCCCGGCCAGGGCGGGCTCGCGCGAGGTGTCGATGTTGGCCGAGACCACCGGGAACCGGGCCTGCTCCACAAGCTTGCCGGTAAGCTCCGGCCCGCTGTCAAACTCGTGGTTGCCCAGGGCCATGGCGTCCAGGCCCAGCAGATTCAGGATGTCGAAGTCCGCCCGCCCCTTGAATTCGTTGAAGAACAGCGTGCCCTGCACCGCGTCTCCGGCGTGCAGCGCCAGCACGCTGGCCTCGCTGCCGCGCACCTCGTCAAGGGCGGTCTTGAGCCGCGCGTACCCGCCCAGGCGGGCCTTGACCTCGACGCCAGCCAGGGACAGGCCGGTGTCCACGGGCTCCAGGTTGGAGTGGGTGTCGTTGATGTGGGCGATGGCCAGGGTGAACGGCGCTGACCCGGACTGACGGGCGGGCCGGGCGCAGGCCGCGAGCAGCAGCAGGGCCAGGGCGAGGCAAAAAATCGGGCGGAAGGGACGCGGAAAAGTCATCATGGGCGGGGCTCCTTGAAGTATGCTGTGTAGCGGGTGCGCTGGGCCTTGCGCACCTGACCGCTGCAGGAGGACCTCACGGTCAGTCGGCCTTCACCTCGCGCAGACGCGCCAGGACCTCCTCCATGCTCTCGATGATGGCGTCCTTGTCCGCGGCGCTGACCCGCTCCAGGTCCGCGATGATGCGCAGGCCCGCGAACTCCTTGCGGATGAGGTCCGAACCGCCCTGCTCCTCGTCGTAGATGTTGGTGATGGCGTAGGGGATGATCTCGCGTTCAATGCCCTTGGCCGCGAGCGGGGGCCGCTGTTCGGCCTCCACGATGTCCTGCACGAGCGAGTAGGTGTCGGCGGAGATGAGGATGCCGTCGGGCTCGGCCTGCACCTCCAGGCGCGCGGCCAGGTTCACCTCGCCGCCGATGATGGTGTAGTCCATGCGGTCCTCGCTGCCGAAGTTGCCCACGTTGCAGTACCCGGTATTGATGCCGACGCGCATGTGGAAGGGCTTGTTGTAGCCGCGCAGCCGCCAGGTCTCCTGCAGTTTCTTCATGCGCCGCTGCATGGCCACGGCCATGCGCACGCAGGCTTCGGCGTCCTCCCTCACTCCCCTGGTTTCCGGGTCGCCGAAGAACATCAGCATGGCGTCGCCGATGAACTTGTCGATGGTGGCCCCGTAATGCAGGGCGATCTTCGACATCTCGGTGAAGTAGCTGTTCAGCAGATACGAAAGATCCTCTGGCTGCATGTCCTCGGTGGTCTTGGTGAAGTCCTTGATGTCGCTGAAGAAGACCGTGAGCTTCTTGCGCTGGGTGACCAGCTCGGTGCCCTTCTCCCCGGTCAAGAGCGACTGGACGATCTGGGGCGAGAGGTACTTGGACAAGCTGGCCGAGAGGCCCGCCAGAAGCTTGTTCTTCTCCTCCCTGACCTGGGCCGTGGCCAACGCGCGGGTGCGCTCCTCCAGGGCCGCGATCATGCGGTTGGTGTAGCTGGCCATAAGCCCGAACTCGTTGTTGCTGCTGACCACCGCCCGCGAAGCCAGATCGCCCTGGGCGACCGCCTGCAGGACCCCGTTCTCATTGTCAAAGGCCAGGCGCAGGTTCATGGAGAAGGACCGGATGAGGTTCAATATCTCCGCCAGGGCCACTGCCAGCACATAGGCCAGTTCCTTGAGCACCGCCGCAAGCGAGAGCTCCAGGTTCGCGCCCTGGCCGCTTTGCACCCAGTCAAAGTCCCGCACCAGGATGAAGAAGAGCACCACCACCACGGACACCAGCACGAAACTGGCCGCCAGGGCGAACTGCCGGGTAAGCGGGAACAGGTCCTCGCCCACGGGAATCTCCTGGCGGGTGCGCAGGAACAGCTCCGCCAGCCTGCGCTCCTCCTCCAGGGCCAGGTCGGCGGCGGCGAAGGCCCCTAGGATGAGGAAGCCGACGAGCACCTTGGCGCTGCTTGTGAGCACTGGAAAGCCCAGCACGGCGGTGTTGAACAGCGAGAGCGCAAGCCCCGCGCCAAGGATGAGCAACAGTTCGGCCAAGGCGCGGCGAAGAGGCCGCCCGGCCGCCGGGCTGGCCTCGATGCGGCGTGACAGGGCCAGGCGCAATCCCCAGGCCGTGCCGAAGGTCACGGCCACGGACAGGCCCCACTCGGACAGCGCCAGACCGTTGATGAGCGGGCAGACCCGGCCGCCGTAGAACAGCATGATGACAGCGGCGGACAGGTAGTGGGCCAGAGCACGCATAACGGCCTCCAGGCTTTGGCATTGGGGAGTTCCCTGATCCGTTCTCCTACGCCAGGGGCGTGGATTGCGCAAGTCAGGCGGCCCGGAGCATTGACTCTCCGGCAAAACGGCATACATTTCTGTTCAGATCGATCATCAAAAGATGGAGCGTCGCACATGAAAAAAACACTCGCATTCCTGGCGCTGCTGCTGACCCTTGGCGTCGCCGCCGCCAGCGCGGCGCCCGGCAAAGCCCAGGAAGCAAAAGGAGCCGCCATGACCCAGGACACGCTCGCAACCGCAACCCTTGCCGGCGGCTGCTTCTGGTGCGTCGAGTCGGACTTCGTGCACATTCCCGGCGTTGTCTCCGTGACCTCCGGCTATGCGGGCGGCAAGGAGAAGAACCCGAGCTACGAGCAGGTCTCCTCCGGCTCCACCGGCCACCTGGAGTCCGTGCAGATACGTTTCGACCCGGCCAAGGTCAGCTACCGGCTGCTGCTGGAATGGTTCTGGAGGCACCACGACCCCACCGACGCGGGCGGCCAGTTCTGCGACCGGGGCAACCAGTACCGCGCGGCCATCTTCGTGCACGATGCCGGACAGCGCCGCGAGGCCGAGGCCTCCAAGAAGGCCCTGGTGGACTCCCGCGTGCTGAAGAGCCCGGTGGTCACGCCCATCATCGACCACACGACCTTCTACCCGGCCGAGGGCTACCACCAGCGCTACTTCGAGAAGAACCCCCTGCGCTACAAGTTCTACCGCTACAACTGCGGCCGCGACAACACCATCCGCGCCCTCTGGGGCTCCGAGGCCGACAGGCCGTTCTCGGCCTACGCCACCGAGGCCGCCACGGGCTGGCGCAAGCCAAGCCGCGAGCAGCTGAAGGCCAAGCTGACCCCCATGCAGTTCAGGGTCACCCAGGAGGACGGCACCGAGCCGCCCTTCAAGAACGAGTACGACTTGAACAAGCGCGAGGGCATCTACGTGGACATCGTCTCCGGCGAGGTGCTCTACAGCTCCAAGGACAAGTTCGACTCCGGCACCGGCTGGCCGAGCTTCACCCGTCCGCTGGAGCCCGGCAACATCGTGGAGCGTCCGGACAACACGCTCTTCGCCACGCGCACCGAGGTCCGCAGCAAGCTGGCCGACAGTCACCTGGGCCATGTGTTCCCGGACGGCCCCAAGCCCACGGGCCTGCGCTACTGCATGAACTCGGCGGCGCTACGCTTCGTGCCCAGGGAGAACCTGGAAAAGGAAGGCTACGGCCAGTACAAGAGCCTGTTCAAATAGGCTGAAGGCCTGCCGGGCCCGTGCCCTCGGCCAGCGCGCCCCCGCAGGACGACCCGCTGCCCGCGGTGCAGGCCAGGCAGTGCGGCCCGGTCATGACCAGGCGGCCCCGCAGCAGGTCCGCGTCGAAGTCGCGGATGTGCCCGGGCGCGGCGTGGTTCACGCGCAGGCCCAGGACCATGTTGAAGTCGCAGTCGTAGAGCGCCCCGTCATAGCCCACGTTGATCTGGCGGCGGCACATGAGCCCGTCCAGGGTGGCCGGGTTGAAGGACTGGCGCAAGAGCTCCCGGTATCCGGCCTCCCGGCCTGAGCGGCGCAGGCCCTCGCCAAAACGTCCCAGCGGCATGTTGGTGATGGTCAACAGGCGGTTGAACACCAGGCCGTGCCGGGCCAGGAGCTCGCGCCGGTAGTCGGCCTCAAGGGCGCACTGCCCTGGCGGCAGAAAGGCCCCGCCGGGGTTGTAGACCAGGTCGATGGTCAACCCCTGGCCCTGACTGCCGACCTGCCCGTACCCCAGCTCGTTCAGCCGCCGCAGGGCCGCCACGCTGCGCTCGTACACCCCGGAGCCGCGCATGGCCCGCACGTTCTCCTCCAGGTAGCAGGGCAGCGAGGCCACGAGGGCGACCTTGAGCGCACGGTAGAACTCGAACATGTCCTCCTGGCCGGGCTCCAGCAGTACCGTGAGGTTGGTGCGCACCTGGGCCGCCAGCCCCGCCTGGAACAGGCCGTCCAGCAGGGGCCGCAGCACCGGGCACAGCTCCGGCGCGCCGCCGGTGATGTCCACCAGCCTGGGCCGCAGGGCCCGGGCCGCGCCAAGCACCAGTTCCATGGTCGCTTCGTCCATGAGCTCCGTGCGCTCCGGCCCGGCCTGCACGTGGCAGTGCGTGCAGGCCTGGTTGCAGCGCAGCCCCAGGTTGACCTGCAGGGTGTCCACGCCCAGGGCCTGGATATGCCCCCCGGCCAAGCGCTCGAAGTCGTTCAATCCGTCCGTCATGTCCCTCTCCCCAAGCTATTGCGGTTCCACCGGCACGCAGGCCCGGCCCTTGAGTCCGAACACGTAGTGCAGGGCCTTCTTGACAGTAGGCGAGAACAGTTTCTCGCCGATGATGCGCCCGGCCAGGGCCTTGGCCGACTCCGCCCGCGTGGGATACGGGTGGGTGATGCCCGCCAGGCTGGTCAGCGAGACCTTGCCCGCCAGCACCGCCGCCCACTCGCCAAGCAGATCGCCCGCGCCCGCGCCCGCGATCTGCACGCCCAGCGGCTTGCCGCTGGAATCCAGCAGCAGCTTGACCAGGCCCCCGGTGTCGGCCTCGGCCCTTGCGCGGTCGTTGTCGGCGAAGCGCTCCGTCACCACACGGTAATCCACGCCGGGCTTGAGCCCGGCCTTTTGCGCCATGGCCTCGTTCAGGCCCAGGCCGCCCAGGCCCGGCTCGGTGTAGGTGCACCAGGGCATCCAGGTGTAATCAGCCTTTCGCGGCAGGCGGAAGATGGCGTTGGCCACCACCACGCCCGCCTCGTAGCCGGCGGCGTGGGTGAACTGCCAGGCCCCGGTGACGTCGCCGCAGGCGAAGATATGCTTCTGGCTGGTGCGCAGCCGCGCGTCCACCACAATGCCCTTGGGGCTGTAGTCGACCCCGGCCTGCTCCAGGCCCAGGCCCTCGACGTTGGGCGTGCGGCCCAGGGCCACCAGCAGGGCGTCGCCGGAGACGCTCCGGGCCTGCCCCTCCCGGGTGAAGCGGACGACCTTTTGCCCGCTCTCCTGGCCCACGTTCGTCAGCGCCGCGCCGAGGTGGAAACGCACGCCCTCGGCCTCCAGGGCCTGCTGGACCATGGCGGCCATGTCCGCGTCGTCGCGGGTCAGGATG
>JAHIUD010000014.1 GCA_018817515.1 Pseudomonadota bacterium | reverse complement strand
GGTTCATCCGGTGCCGCCCCTGGACGAGGTGCGGCCCGAGCCGCCCATGGGCGAATCCGCCTACGAAGGCCCGGCGCCGGACGCGGGCAGCTTCCGCACCCGCACCATGGCCGAGCTGCTTGCCTCTCAGGGCGATTACAACGGCGCGCTGGGCATCTATCGCGACCTTTGGGGGCGCGCCCTGGACGAGCGGGAGAAGACCGACCTGTCCTCGCGCATCCGCACCCTTGAGGACGGCCTGGGCAAGATGGCGGACGTTTCCGGATCCGTTAAGCATGAACCCCTGGATGACCCCTTTGGCAAGCATGCCAAGAATCGTCTCATGAGCACCCTCGAAGCCCTGGCCTCGCGGCTGGAGTCTCGGGTCCAAGCCAGAACCAAATGATCAGAGGTTCCCATTGACCACCAGCTTCCGTGATCCGTCCGGCTCATTGCTGACGCGTGGCCGCGTACTTGCCGCTGTCCTCGTCCTGGCTTGCTGCCTTGCCGTCACCGCTTGTGGCGCCTTCAAGCCCACCTGGGACGAAAGCAAGCGCAGCGTCAAGTCCACCGTCATCGGCACGCGCGACTACATCAATCCCGCGCCGAATATCGACGTGAACCGCTACAGCTGGGAGAACCCCAACCAGGAAAAGCTGGCTCTGCTGTTTTCGCCTGTGGACGCCAGGGTCTCGGAGCTCATGCGCTACGTCACCAGTCAGGACTTCCGGCCCGACGACGCCTGGATGAAGCTGCTCAACATGCGCTTCCCGTGGATCGACGGCGTGCTCATCGCCGACGCCAACGGCGAGATCCTGGAGCGCCGTCCGCCCGTGCCCGTGAAGCGCTTCAGCGAGCCCTTGATCTTCGAATCCATCTGGCGTGACACCCTGGTCAAGACCGTGGTGGACTACACCGACCTCGGCCCGGAGGTCTATTTCGGCATGCCGAACTTCAAGGAATCCGAATTTGTGGGCCTGCATGTGGTGAGCTTCGACCCCCGTGTCCTGTTCACCTTCTGCCCCAATCCGGAAGAGTTGGTCATTGTCGACCCTTACGCCCACAAGATCTGGTCCGCTGCCGCGACCGCCTCACCGGCGACAGAGGCGCTCACCACCATCGCCTGGGACAAGGTGCTTCTTGAGCACAGCCAGGGCACCATCGAGGCCGGCGGCAAGCAGTTCACCTGGCTGGCCCGCTACATCGGCCGCGACCGCTTCATCTATGCCACCGAGAGCGCCAACGCCACTTTCCAGGACAAGGGGCTGCAGTTGATCCCGTTCTTCGGCTCCTCCAAATAGCGCATCCCGCCGCGCTTGAACCCTCACAACGCGGAGGTTGAATCCCATGTCTCAGCAGATCACCGTCACCGAGCACCTGCTCCTGCATCAGAAGCACGTGCCCATGGCCACCGGCCGTTTCACCCGTCTGTTCAACGAGCTCATTCTCTCGGCCAAGATCATCACCCGTGAGGTCAGCAAGGCCGGTCTCGTGGATGTGCTCGGCTTCACCGGCGACATCAATGTCCAGGGCGAAGAGGTCAAGAAGCTCGACGAGTTCGCCAATCGCGTGCTCATCCACCGCCTGTCGCGCTGCGGCGCGCTGTGCGCCATGGCGTCCGAAGAGAACGCCGACATCATCGAGATACCCGACGGCCTGCCCACGGGCGACTATTTCGTCATCTTCGATCCGCTCGACGGCTCCTCGAACATCGACGCCAACGTGAGCATCGGCACCATCTTCTCCATCTACCGCCGCAAGAGCCCCAGCGACACCCAGCTCATGAGCTCGGACTTCCTGCAGAAGGGCTCCGAGCAGGTGGCGGCGGGCTACATCATCTACGGCTCCTCGACCATGATGGTCTACACCACCGGCGACGGGGTCAACGGCTTCACCCTGGACCCCAGCGTCGGCGAGTTCCTGCTCTCGCACCCGAACATCCGCATCCCTGAACAGGGCAAGATCTACTCGGTGAACGAGGGCTACTACCACTACTGGGACCAGCCCACCCTGGACGTGCTGGCCTATTTCAAGGCCGCCGGGGTGGCCCGCCGCAAGCCCTACAGCCTGCGTTACATCGGCTCCCTGGTCAGCGACTTCCACCGCAACATGATCTACGGCGGCATCTTCATGTACCCGGCTGACAACCGCGACCCGAGCAAGCCCGGCGGCAAGCTCAGGCTCCTGTGCGAGGCCGCGCCCATGGCCTTCATCGTGGAGCAGGCAGGCGGCATGGCCACCGACGGCCACCGCCGCATCCTGGACATCACCCCGGACAACCTGCACCAGCGCGTGCCCCTGTTCGTGGGTTCCAAGAAGGACGTGGAGCAGGTGATCGAGATCTACGCCAAGTCCGGCCAGGCTCCTCAGGAGTAGCCCGCCATGCTCGTTCTGGGGGTCGAGACCTCCTGCGATGAGACCGGGCTCGCCCTGGTGCGCGACGGCAAGCTCGTGTGCGAGGTTCTGGCCTCGCAGACGGACATGCACGCCGTGTTCGGCGGCGTGGTGCCGGAGATCGCCTCGCGCGAGCACCTGCGCATGCTGCCGCTGCTCCTGCAGGACCTCCTGGCCAAGGCATGCGCAAGCACTCCAGAACTAGGTCTCACGGACATCGACGCCATTGCCGTGGCGCGCGGGCCTGGGTTGCTGGGCGCGCTGCTGGTGGGCCTTTCCTTCGCCAAGGGCCTGTGCCTGGGCACCGGAGCCAGGCTCATCGGCGTCAATCATCTGCACGCGCACCTGCTGGCACCGGGCCTGGAGGCCGAGCTGAGCACCCCGGCCCTGGGCCTGCTCGTGTCCGGCGGGCATACGCACCTCTATCACATGGCGGCCAGCCCGGATGGACCCACGCGGTTCCGCCTCCTGGGCCGCACCCTGGACGACGCAGCGGGCGAGGCCTTTGACAAGGTGGCCAAGCTCCTGAACCTGCCGTATCCTGGCGGCCGCTACCTGGACGAGCTGGCCCAGGGCGTCGAGCCGGACACACGGCTTTTCCCCCGGGCTTACATTTCCAACGACAACCTGGACTTCAGCTTCAGCGGGCTCAAAACCGCGGTGGCCGAGGAGCTGGGAAAGCGCCCGCACCTGACCCTGGCGAAGATGCCAACAGCCGATGAGCTGCGCGCGCACGGGGCGCTGGCCCTGTCCAGGCATGGCGAGGAGCTGGGACTCATCGCGGCCTCGTTCAACTGGGCCGTGTCCGAAACCCTGCGCATCAAGGTCGAACGCGCCCTGGACCGTGAGCCGGGCGTCTTGGGTCTGGTGGTGGCGGGCGGCGTCGCGGCCAACAGCTTCGTACGCAAGACCATGACGAGTCTGGCCGAGCAGCGCAGGCTTGCGCTCCACCTGCCAGGGCTGGCCCTGTGCACGGACAACGCCGCCATGATCGCCCACGCGGGCTGGCAGGCGCTGCGCGGCGGATACGCCCACGGCCTGGATCTGGAGTCCGTGCCGCGCGGCCGGGCCGTGCCGGAGGACTGGGCCCGCGAGGCCGGGTTTGCAGCCGGGGAAACGGCCGCAGCGCACCATCCAGCTTGACAGAACGGGGCGGGGCAACTAGATTTGTCATGCTGTGACACGGTGTTTCCGGCAGTGGCCGCTGAGCACCGTGGCGCACCAAAAATTAATAAAGTGTGAGCATAAAGGAGATCTTATGGCCATACAGGTGACTGACGGCAATTTTGATACGGAAGTTCTCAAGAGCGATCTGCCTGTTCTGGTTGATTTCTGGGCTCCCTGGTGTGGACCTTGTCGCGCCATGGGACCCATCATAGACGAACTGTCCACCGAATATGCCGACCAGGTGAAGATCTGCAAGATGAACGTCGACGAGAATTCGGCCAGCCCGAGCAAGTTCGGCATCCGCGCCATCCCCACGCTCATTCTGTTCAAGAATGGCGAGGTCGTCGACCAGACCACGGGCGCAGTGTCCAAGAGCAGCATCAAGGACATGATCGCCAAAAAGGCGCTGTAACTCCATGAAGAAATACGATGCCGCCGTCATTGGTGGGGGGCCGGCCGGAATGACCGCCGCCCTCTACCTTGTCCGTTCAGGGGTGAGCACCGTCCTGGTGGAGAAGCTTTCTCCAGGCGGACAGGTGCTCATGACCGAGGACATTGAGAACTATCCCGGCTTTCCCAAGGCCATCAAGGGCTATGAGCTTGTGGACAAGTTCGTGGAGCATCTCGCCGCCTATAACCTCGATCGTCTGAACGACGAGGTGCGCGAGATGACCCAGGTTGCTGGCGGCTACCAGATTAAGGTCGGCGATGAAACCATCGAGACCAAGACCGTGATCCTGTGCAGCGGCGCACGTTACAAGCGCGTGGGCACTCCGGGCGAGGAGATGTACACCGGCAAGGGCGTGTCCTATTGCGCCCTGTGCGACGGCAACTTCTTCAGGGGCAAGACCGTGGCTGTCATCGGCGGCGGCAACTCGGCCCTGGAGGAGTCCCTGTACCTCTCGCGCCTGGTGGAGAAGCTCTACCTCATCCACCGCCGCGACGACTTCCGCGGCAACAAGTGCTATCAGGACAAGTGCTTCACGCACGAGAAGATCAACATCCTGCGCAGCACCGTGGTGGACGAGATCGTGGGCGATCCCTTCAAGGGCGTCACCGGCGTGAAGCTCACCAACGTCAAGTCCGGCGAGAAGAGCGACCTTCCTGTGGACGGCGTCTTTGTCTTTGTAGGCTTCGAGCCCACGGCCTCCTTTGTCCCCGCAGCCCTGGCGCGCGACAAGAACGGCTTCGTCATCACCGATTGCGAGATGATCACCAATCTGCCGGGCTTCTTCGCCGCCGGGGACGTGCGCAGCAAGAACTGCCGCCAGGTGGCCACAGCCGTGGGCGACGGGGCCACCGCCGCCACAGCTGCGCATGCCTACCTGGAACACCTGCATGTCTAAACGCACCTTCGCGCTCCTCCTGCTGCTGCTGTTGCCGCTGGTATCCTCCTGCGGCCTCATCGACTACTATTTCCTGCCGCCAGCCGACGATACCGCGCAGGAGCTCTTTGAGTCCGGCATGGACTACATGAAGGAGAAGCGCTACGGCCAGGCGGCCGAGAGCTTTCTTAAGCTCAAGGACCGCTACCCCTTCAGTCCCCTGACGCCCAAAGCCGAGATCGCCCTCGGCGATGCCTACTACTTTGACGAGAAGTTCCCGGAAGCCTCCGAGGCGTACAAGGAATTTGAAACGCTGCACCCGAGCAACGAACACATCCCGTACGTGCTCTTCCAGATGGCGCTCAGCAATTTCAAGCAGTTCCGCACCATCGACCTGCGCCAGGACAATGTGCGGGAGGCCCTTGAGATTCTGTACCGCCTGGAGGAATCCTTCCCCGGCTCGGAGTTTTCCAAGCCCGCCAAGGAATATATCTACAAGTGCCGCAAGATTCTAGCCGAACACGAGATCTTCGTGGCCGACTTCTACTGGCGCACCGGAAAGTACGGCGCTGCCTGGCACCGCTACATCTACGTCCTGGAGAACTTCGCCGATGTCGTGGAGTTCAAGGACTACGTGCGCAAGCGCGCCGAGTACTCCTATTTCGAGCACCAGAAGAACCTGTCCGAAGAGGAGCGCGAGAAGCTCCAGTGGACCTGGAAACGCATGCTCAAGTGGCTTTAAGCTCTCGCGAGGCCCCAAGGCATGGAGATTGCTGCCCGATCATCCCGTCCTGCCTGGACCTGCCCGACCTGGCTTGCGCCTCGTTTCATCTCTGACGCGCGTTTCGCCCGGGCCTACGACGCCCTGGGCGACCAGCGCCGGGCCAAGCTCAAGGGCCTCATCGCCGACCATTTCGCCCTGACTCCGCCAGTGCAAAGCCATGGCGCGCAGTGTTCGCAGCATTTTGTGAGCGGGCTTTCGCGCCACGCCTGCACCATGCCGCGGCCCTTTGTGCTGCTGCTGACAGACGCCAGCCTGGACGCACCGGCCCTGTTTCTGGCCGCGCTTATGCCCGCCCTGTGTTCCGGTGCGGGGGAGGTCCTGGTGCTGCGCCTGGGCGCGCGTCCCGGTCAGCCCAATGGCCCGCCCGATGCCCTGCTTACGGCTTGCGAGCTCGCCGGGCAGGAGCGTGTGGCCGCCGTGAGCCCCACCCTGGCCCTGCGCCTTTTGTCCGAGTGCGCCCAAAGCGGTCTGCCGGGGCTGGTGCTCTATCCGGACACCCCGGTCCTGCGTCGGTTGTTCGCCAGGCCCGAACTGCGCGATCAGCTGGACGCCTCGGCCCTGCGCCTTGCGCCGCTGCGCCTGCCGCGAGCCCTTGGGCTCTGGCGCGATTCCCCGGGCCAGTACGACCCGGCGGTCCTGGAATTTCTCTACGGCGCGTTGGCTTTTGAGGCTGGCGGAGCAACGCCTGGCCGCCGCACCGGCAAGTCCTTGAACGACGCCACGATCAAGGCCGCGTTCAGCGCCTTTGCCGCTCCCCGGCGTGACCTGCTCCTGGTACCGGAGCAGCGCCTCTCGGCAGGGCAGGGGGCCGCGCGCCTCGTGGTTGGAGAGTCGCACGTCGGCCTATGGACCTGGCCCGAGCTGACCCCGGAACTCTTTGCGTCCCTCACGCAGGCTCTGGGCTCCGCGCCCGCACCCCTTTCCTGAGGCAGGTTGCGCACGTGAGCCGAAAGCCCCTGTCCGCCAAGTATCTGTCCGCCATCCGCAACCTGGGCATCATCGCGCACATCGACGCGGGCAAGACCACCTTGTCCGAGCGCATTTTGTTCTACGCCGGGCGCATCCACCGCATGGGCGAGGTGCACGAGGGCACGGCAACCATGGATTTCATGCCCGAGGAGCAGGAGCGCGGCATCACCATCACCTCGGCGGTGACCTCCTGCGCCTGGAAGGGCTGCACAGTGAACCTCATCGACACGCCCGGCCATGTGGACTTCACCGTGGAGGTGGAGCGCTCCCTGCGCGTGCTCGACGGGGCCGTGGGCGTGTTTTGCGCCGTCTCTGGCGTGGAGCCGCAGTCCGAGACCGTGTGGCGCCAGAGCGAGGCGTACCACGTTCCCAAGCTGGCCTTTGTGAACAAGATCGACAGAATGGGCGCTGATTTCGCCGCGGTCATGGACTCCATGCGCGAGAAGCTGGGCGCCAATGTGCTGGCCTTGCAGGTGCCCGATGGCGAGGGTGCTGACCTGCAGGCCGTGTTTGACCTGGTGAGCCTGGAGCGGCTGGTGTTCGACACGGACAGCAAGGGCGCGGACTATGAACGCGCGCCGCTGACCAGCGCCGAGGCCGAGCGCGTGGCCCCCTGGCGCGAGCGCCTGCTGGAGACCTTGTCTGAGCATGACGACGCCATCATGGAGGCCTACCTGGGCGGCGAGGATATCCCCGCCGAAACCCTGCGCGCAGCCATCCGCAAGGCCACCATCGGCCTGGCTATCGTGCCTGTGCTGGCCGGTTCGGCCCTGAAGAACATCGGCGTGCAGCCGCTCATGGACGCGGTGTGCGACTACCTGCCCAGCCCGCTCGACCTCCCGGCCCAGCAGGGCGTCGACCCGGCCACGCATCTGCCCAAGAGCTTTCCCGTGGACCCCGAGGCGCCGCTTTCGGCCCTGGTCTTCAAGGTGGTCATGGAGTCCGGCCGCAAGCAGTCTTTCCTGCGCATCTACTCCGGGCATCTTGCTGAGGGTGAGAGCGTGCTCAACGTGACCCACGGCAGCGAGGAGCGCGTGGCCCGGCTCTTCCGCCTGCACGCCGACCGCCGCGAGAAGATCGAGGTGGCCCGCGCGGGAGAGATCGTGGCTGCTGCGGGCATGCGTTATGGCCGTACGGGCGACACGCTCTCGCGCAAGGACGAACCCATCCTGCTGGAGCAGATCGCTGCCTACAAGCCAGTGATCTCGCTGGCCATCGAGTCACGCAACGCCGAGGAGTCGGAGAAGCTTGACGAGGTCTTGCAGCGCTACCTGCTGGAGGACCCCACTCTGACAGTATTCCGCGACCCGGAGACCAACCAGGTCATCCTCTCGGGCATGGGCGAGCTGCACCTGGAGGTGCTCTTGGAGCGCATGGCCAGGGAGCACAACCTGAAACCGCGCACCGGCAAGCCCCAGGTGGTCTTCCAGGAGACCGTCACCAGGAGCGCCGAGGCGCAGGAAGAGTTCCACCGCGAGCTGGGCGAGGTCATGCACTACGGTGCCGTGAAGCTGGCTATTGAGCCGCTGCCAAGAGGCGAGGGCAGGGTGGTGCTTTTTGAGATCGACATGGAGCGTACGCCCCAGGCCTGGATAGAGGCTGTGAACGAAGGGCTGACCGATGGCCTGCAATGCGGCGTCATCGGCGGCTACCCCGTGCAGGACGTGAAGATCCGCGTGCTGGACATGCCGCGCAAGGAGGGCGAGTCCAGCCCCGCAGGCTACCGCATGGCTGCTGCCATGACCCTGCGCAGCGTTTTGTCCGAGGCCGCGTCCATGCTGCTTGAGCCCATCATGTGGCTGGAGGTCATCGCGCCCGACGCCTTTGTGGGCGAGGTCGTGGGCCAGCTCGGAGCCAAGGGCGCCAAGATCGAGAACATAATCGACCGCGGCGCACAGAAAACCGTGCAGGCCTTTGCAGCGCTGCGGCAGTTGTTCGGGTTTTCCACCTCGCTGCGTTCCGGCACCCAGGGGCGTGCATCTTTCGTTATGAAATTCGCTAGGTTCGATGTCCTGGACTAGCCTTTCTGCTGCTTTTGCCCTTCCTTACCGCTCTTCTCAATAAGTATTTGCGCCACAAATTTCATGGATTCTCCTGAACCCATTGCATTTTTCTTCGCAACTCGCTACCTAATGATAAGAATGGCGAGTGCCGAATGAACCAGGTGCGGGTGAGCCGAGAGTGCTGGATTCGCTCTGCTGGCGGTTAACATAGCTGAACAAGGACGCTGCGCATGTCCGATGATCAAAGCCGGGAAATTTTCCGCGAAGAAGCCTACGACCTTTTGGGCGAGCTTGAGGCGACGCTCCTGGAGTTGGAGGAAAATCCGAACGACCTGGACATAGTGAACAAGGTGTTCCGCGCCTTGCACACCATAAAAGGTTCTGGGGCCATGTTCGGCTTTGACGACATCGCCAACTTCACCCACGACCTGGAAAACGTCTTTGACAAGGTACGCAACGAGCAGCTTGAGGTCACCAAAGAGCTCATCACCGTTTCTTTCTCCGCGCGCGACCATATCCTTGGGATGCTCAACGGACCGGACGATGCAGGCAATGGCACGCCGGAAAAAGGCGAGGCCATCCTGGATCAGATACGCGGCCTGCTTGCGCCGCCAAAACCCGCACCAGAGCCGAATCAGCTTGTTCCGGCGGCAGAACCGGAACTGGCCCCCGTTGCCGAAGATGCTGCACAACCGACATCGCAGCTGCCTGGATTGCAGCCGGAATTGCAGCAGCAGCCCGAGGTGCCGCTGGAGGCGCAGCAGGAACAGTCTGCCGCCGCCAGTGAGGTCTGCTACCGTCTGCTCATCAGCCCGCGCGAACGTGTGGTGGGCAAAGAACTGCATCTGGAACAGCTCTTCGACGAATTGCGCGGCCTCGGCTCCTGCCTCGTGCGCCTGGACCACCGGGCATTGCCGGATCTGGGCGACTTGGCGCCCCAGACCTTGTACCTGAACTGGGAAGTGGACCTGACCACGGACATCGGCGAAGAGTCCATCCGCGACCTGTTCCTGTTCACCGACGTGGACCTTGACGTGGACATCCAGGTGATTGCTCCTGGCGCTCCCTCAAGCATTCCCGCGCCTGTTCTGCTGGACCTTGAGCCGCCAGCTGGTGCGTCCATTAGCGCTTCCTCCGCTGGTGCACCGGTCGAGGGCACAGCGCAGAAGCAGATTCCGCTGGACGCCGACGAGGAGCAGCACGAGGAGGTTCCCCGTCTCGGCGAGATTCTCGTCCAGAACGGCGTCATCAAGCCCGACGACCTGCAGCGTGCGCTGGGCCAGCAGAAGCCCATCGGGAAGATCCTCACCGAGTCCGGCCTGGTGTCCGAGGAACAGGTCGAGCAGGCTGTGAGCCGCCAGCAGCAGTCCAGGGAGGCCTCGGCCTCCAAGCAGCAGAAGGAAGTCGGCACAAGCCTGCGCGTCGCCGCGGACAAGCTCGACCTGCTGGTGGACCTCGTGGGCGAGCTGGTCATCGTGCAGGCGCAGATCTCCCAGGTTGTCACCGAGCGCTCCGACCCCACCCTCACCATTCTCTCCGAACAGCTGGAACGGCTGAGCAACGACCTGCGCGACAGCACGCTGGGCATCCGCATGCTGCCCATCGGCTCCACCTTCAGCAAGTTCCGCCGACTGGTGCGCGACCTGTCTTCCGAACTCGGCAAGGAGATCGAGCTGGTGACGCGAGGCGAGGAGACGGAGCTGGACAAGACCGTGCTTGAGCGCCTGGGCGACCCGCTGGTCCACCTCATCCGCAACAGCATCGATCACGGCATCGACTCCCCCGAGGAGCGTAGGGCCGCAGGCAAGCGGCCGGAGGGGCAGATTCTGCTGGAGGCTGTGCATTCCGGCAGCGAGGTGCTTATCCGCATCACCGACGACGGCAAGGGCATGGACTCCGACGCCATCCGCAGAAAGGCCGTGGAAAAGGGGCTCATCGCCGAGGATGCGGACCTAAGCGAGCAGGAAGCCTTGAAGCTCATCTTCCAGCCGGGCTTCTCCACTGCGGCCAAGGTCACGAACATTTCCGGGCGCGGCGTGGGCATGGACGTGGTCCACCGGGCCATCGACTCCCTGCGCGGGGTCATCGAGGTCCAAAGCACGCGTGGCAAGGGCACCACCATCACCATCCGCCTGCCGCTCACCCTGGCCATCATCGAGGGTCTGCAGGTGGAGGTGGCGGACGGCTTCTATGTCATTCCCCTGTCCCTGGTCGAAGAATGCGTGGAGCTGCACAGCAAGGACGTGGACCCCACGCGCAAACAGCAGATCATCCACCTGCGCGGCGAGCTTGTGCCCTACATCCACCTGCGCCGCTGGTTCGAAATGGACGGAGAGCCGCCGGAGATCGAGCAGATCGTCATCACCGGCGTGGAGGGCAAGCGCATCGGCATCGTGGTGGACAGGGTCATCGGCGAGCACCAGACCGTCATCAAGAGCCTGGGGCGCGTGTACCGCGACGTGGAGGGCATCTCCGGCGCGACCATCAAGGGCGACGGCACCCTGGCCCTGATCCTCGACGTGCCGCGCCTGGTGCGCTCCGTCGTGGCTGATATCGCGAACTGAGAATTCGACAACATAAAGTGGCTGACAAAATGACACCCACCGATGCCCGCAAGCGAAGCGCGCCGCAGCCGTCGACCAATCTCCTGCGCATGAGCGACCGCACCTTCGAACGCTTCAGTGAATTCATCAAGACCGAACTTGGCATCAAGATGCCCTCCTCCAAGAAGACGTTGCTGGAGGCCCGCTTGCAAAAGCGCCTGCGCGAGCTGTGCATGGGCTCGCATGACGAATACTGCGAGTATCTGTTCAGCGTCAGCGGCATGGAGGAGGAGCTGCAGAACCTGGTGGACGTGGTGACCACCAACACCACGGATTTCTTTCGCGAGCCAAAGCATTTCGAGCTGCTCTCCAGCACCATCCTGCCCGCCCTCCTGGACCGCAGATCCGGCTCGCGCAATGTCAACATCTGGAGCGCGGGCTGCTCCTCCGGCGAGGAGCCCTACACCCTGTCCATGGTTTTGAGCGAGTTCGCGCGGTTGAACCCAGGCTTCACCTTCAGCATCCTGGCCACGGACATCTCCACCCAGGTGCTGCGCATGGCCGTGCGCGCAGTCTACCCCGAGACCAAGATAGCGCCCATCCCGGTGGAATGCCGCAAGCGCTACCTTCTGCGCAGCAAGGACCGCACGCGCAGGGTGGTGCGCATCGCCAAGGAGGCGCGCAACCATGTCCGGTTCCGGCGGCTGAACTTCATGGAGGAGTTCCGCTTTGACGGCCAACTGGACGTCATCTTCTGCCGCAACGTTGTCATCTACTTTGACCGCCAGACCCAGGAGATGCTTTTCAGCCGCTTTTGCCGCAAACTCAGCCCCGGCGGCTACCTGTTCATCGGCCATTCGGAAAGCCTGGCGGGCATGGATCTTCCCCTGGAGCCAGTGGCGCCCACCGTCTACAGACGCATATAGGACTTGAGGAGCACCGCATGAACAGGCCTATTCGCGTCTTTGTCATCGATGACTCAGCCCTGGTGCGCCAGACTCTCATTGCGATCCTCGAGTCCGAGCCGGACATCAAGGTCATCGGCTCCGCGGTGGATCCCATCGCTGCTGTGGAAAAGATGCGCGAGCTCGCGCCCGATGTCATCACCCTGGACATCGAGATGCCGCGCATGGACGGCCTGACCTTCCTGCGCAAGCTCATGAGCCAGCACCCCATCCCGGTGGTCATCTGCTCGTCCCTGGCCGTGGAGGGCGACGAGACGACCTTCCGCGCCTTCGAGTACGGGGCGGTGGAGATCATCACCAAGCCCAAGGTCGGCACCAAGCAATTCCTGGAGGAGTCGCGGGTGCGCATCTGCGACGCCGTACGCGCCGCTGCCCAGGCCAAGCTTCGGCCCCTCTCGGCCACCATGCCCATGAAGGTGGCCCCGAAGCTCGACGCCGACGTCATGCTGGCCAAGGCCGGGACTGCGCCCATGAATTTTCGCACCACGGAAAAGGTGGTGCTCGTGGGAGCCTCCACGGGCGGCACCGAGGCCCTGCAAAAGTTCCTCACGGCGCTGCCGCTCGACTGCCCAGGCATCGCCGTTGTCCAGCACATGCCTGAGAACTTCACCGCGGCCTTTGCCAAGCGCCTGGACAGCATCTGCCGCATCACCGTCAAGGAAGCCAAGGACAACGACACGCTCCTGCGCGGCCAGGCCCTCATCGCACCGGGCAGCATGCACATGCTGCTCAAGCGCAGCGGCGCCCGCTACCACGTGGAGGTCAAGGAGGGGCCGCTGGTGTCGCGCCACAGGCCCTCTGTGGACGTGTTGTTCCGTTCCGGCGCACGCTACGCGGGCAAGAACGCCGTTGGCGTCATCATGACCGGCATGGGCGACGACGGAGCCAAGGGCATGCGCGAGATGCACGACGCCGGGGCCTACACCATAGCCCAGGACGAGGCCAGTTGCGTGGTCTTCGGCATGCCCGCCGAGGCCATCAAGGCCGGGGGCGTCAAGAAGGTCATGACGCTAACGGCCATCGCGGCCGAGGTCGTCCGCTTCTGCAAGGATTAGCTTCCGCCGCCCAGCACCCATTTTCCAGCCAGGACAGGGCTGTTCAGCCCCAGGCCCAGGCGCCGCAAGAACTCCGGGCGCGAGATCTCGCGCGCGCCGAAGCGCAGCATGTGCGGCGTTGTCTGCTGGCAGTCGATGAGCGTGCAGCCCCGCGCAAGAAGCCAGTCCGCCAGGAGCACCAGGACCGCCTTGGAGGCGTTGTTTTCGGCGTAGAACATGGACTCGCCGAAGAACACGCTGCCCAGGGCCACGCCGTAGATGCCGCCAGCCAAAACGTCCCCGTTCCAGACCTCGGCCGAATGCGCCAGCCCCAGGGCGTGCAGGTTTTCGTATGCTGTGATCATGTCCGGCACGATCCAGGTGCCGTCCTGGCCGGGGCGGGGCGTGTGCGCGCAGGCGCGGATGACCAGGGGGAAAGCCGTGTCCAGGCTGAAGCGGAAGCGGCCGGAATTGAGCACGCGCTTGAGGCTTTTGGGCACATGCAGCTGAGAGGGCTCGAGCACAAGGCGCGGATCGGGCGACCACCAGAGGATGGGCGATCGTTCGGAATACCAGGGGAAAATGCCGCCCGCGTAGGCCGCCACAAGCCGCCTGGGCGAGAGGTCGCCGCCGATGGCCAATAGCCCGTCCGGGTCCGCCTCTGCCGGGTCCGGGAACACGGGGTCGTCAAAGAGGCGGTAGATGGTCATGGTCCGCCTGGCTAGGAACTCGACTGGCCCGGCTGTTTGCCCGGCTGCTGCTGGCCGGGCGTGTAGGTGAAGGCGAAGTCGCCGGAGCACGCGCCGCTGGAATTCTTGGAGCAGGCGGGCTTGACCTCGGGGTCCACCCCGGGCGCCACGTCCACCAGCACCTCGCCGCCCTTTTGCAGGCTGCCGAACAACAGCTCCGGGGCGATGGCGTCCTTGATCTCCACCTGGACCACACGCGCCATGGGCCGTGCGCCATAGGCCGGGTCGTGGCCCAGCACGGCCAGGTGCGTGCGCGCGGCGTCCGTCAGGCGCACGCTCACGCGGCGGCCCTTGAGCTGTTCGGAGAGCTCCTTGATGTTCTTGTCCACCACCTTGAGCATGGTCTCGCGGCTGAGCGCGTCAAAAGGCACGATGGCGTCCAGGCGGTTGCGGAACTCCGGGCTGAACAGCCGCTCGATGGCCTTGAGCGCGCCGCTCTTGCGTTCGCTTTGGGCGCTTTGCGGGTCATTGCGCTGGAAGCCCAGGCCGCCCTTGGCCAGGGCCTCGGCCCCGGCGTTGGAGGTCATAAGCAGGATGGTCTGCCGGAAATCGGCCTTGCGCCCGGTATTGTCGGTGAGCGTGGCGTAGTCCATGACCTGGAGCAGAATGTTGAACACATCCGGGTGGGCCTTCTCGATCTCGTCGAAAAGCACCACGCAGTGCGGGCTCTTGCGCACGGCCTCGGTCAGCAGGCCGCCCTGGTCAAAGCCCACATAGCCCGGAGGCGCGCCGATGAGACGTGAGACGGCGTGCTTCTCCATGTATTCGCTCATGTCGTAGCGCAGGAACTGCACGCCCATGACCTGGGCCAGCTGGCGCGCCAGCTCGGTCTTGCCCACGCCGGTGGGGCCGGTGAGCAGGAAAGCGCCCAGGGGGCGGCCCGGCTGCTTCATGCCCGCGCGCGAGCGGCGGATGGCCTTGGACAATACAGCCACGGCCTCGTCCTGGCCGTACACGGCCTTCTTGA
This sequence comes from Pseudomonadota bacterium, assembly GCA_018817515.1. Classification (GTDB taxonomy): domain Bacteria; phylum Desulfobacterota; class Desulfovibrionia; order Desulfovibrionales; family Desulfovibrionaceae; genus Humidesulfovibrio. The sequence goes on along the minus strand of JAHIUD010000014.1, from coordinate 5,754 downwards.
TCTCGTCTTCCAGGTCGCGCAGGCGGTCCTTGTCCGTGCCGGACAGGCGCTTGGCCGGAATCCGAGCCATGCGGGCGATGACCCGCTCCACGTCCTGGGCGGTGATGCGCGAACTCTTGCGCCCGGTCTTCGGGCTGGCGCTGCTGGCCGAGAGCTTGAACTGCGCCCCGGCCTCGTCCAGCACGTCGATGGCCTTGTCCGGCAGGAAGCGCTCGGTGATGTAGCGCGCGGACAGCTGGGCCGCGGACTTCAGCGCCGGAGGCGTGTAGGTCACGCCGTGGAACTCCTCGTAATAGGGCTTGAGCCCCTTCAGGATCTCGATGGTCTCGTCCACGCTGGGCTCCAGGATGTCGATCTTCTGGAAGCGGCGCGACAGGGCGCGGTCCTTCTCGAAATGGGTGCGGTACTCCTCGAAGGTGGTGGAGCCGATGCAGCGTATCTCGCCTGCGGCCAAAAAGGGCTTGAGGATGTTCGAGGCGTCCAGGCTGCCGCCGGAAACCGCGCCCGCGCCCACAATGGTGTGGATCTCGTCCACAAAGAGGATGGCGCCCGGGATGTTCTTAAGCTCCGCCAGCACGCCCTTGAGCCGGGCCTCGAAGTCGCCACGGTACTTGGTTCCGGCCAAGAGCGCGCCCATGTCCAGGGCGAAGACCTGGGAGTCGGCGAACTGCTCGGGCACGCGTCCCTCGGCGATGTGCAGGGCCAGGCCCTCGGCCATGGCGGTCTTGCCCACGCCGGGGTCGCCCACCAGGATGGGGTTGTTCTTGCGCCTGCGCGCCAGCACCTGGATGGTGCGCTCCAGCTCCGCCGCACGGCCGATGAGCGGGTCGATGCCGCCGGACCGGGCCTTGGCCGTCAGGTCGCGGGTGAACTCCTCCAGCGGGTTCTTGCGCTGGGTATGCTCCGGCTTGCCGCCGGGGCGCTCGGGGCCGTCGTCGGCAGCGGGCTCGGCGCGTGTCTCGTGGGGCAGGCCGTGGGAGATGTACTCCAGCACGTCAAGCCGAGAGAGGCCCTGGCCGGTGAGGAAGTACACGGCGAAGGAGTCCTCCTCCTCGAACATGGCGGCGATGACGTCGCCCACCTCGACGAGCTCCTTGCCGGAGGACTGCTTCTGCCACACGGCGCGCTGCATGACCCGGCGAACGCTCAAGGTCTGCACCACCTCGCTCTCGGTGTCTGCGGGCAGGGGGTCCAGGTGCTCGCTGAAGAAGCCCTCAAGCTGTGTGCGCAACCGGTCCACGTCAGCGCCGCAGGCGTCGAGGATGTCCGAGCTGGCGGCCTCGCGGGTCATGGCGTAGAGCAGGTGCTCCAGGGTCAGATATTCGTGCCGGCGCTTGCGCACCTCGTGGAATGCGCTGGTGAGGACGGCTTCCAGTCCCTTGCTCAACATGGGCTAGACCTCCTCCATGCTGGCGCGCAGGGGGAAGCCTGCGGCCTTGGCCATGGCGTGGACAGTGTCCACTTTTGTTTCCGCCACCTCGGCGGTGTATATTCCGCATTCGCCCAGGCCCTGCTTGTGCACGGCCAGCATGATGCGCATGGCCTCGTGCTCGGGCTTCTGGAACAGACCGCGCAAAACATGCACCACGAACTCCATGCTGGTGTAGTCGTCATTGTGCAGCAGCACCTTGAAGCGCCTGGGCTCTTTGGTCCTGGTCTCGTCGATGAGGCCCGGTGCGAAACGGGTGTCGTCCTGTGTGCTCATGCCAGTCTGCTTATTTCTGTGCGCTCATTCTGCCAGCTCCAATGATACGGGGATGTATCCATACCTTGGCATATTAGGCACTGCGTGGCCGCATGTCGAGGGGGTCAAGCTCAAACTTTCCCGAACCGTCCGTGGCGCGCCGGGCCAAAAGCCGGGACTTGGCCGCGTCGTCGAAGACAAAGGACTCCTCCGGCGGCAGCCCGCTTGACTCCCGGTGCTGGCGGTTCAGGTCATGGTAGGTCGCCGTGGAGGCCCGGTCACTTTGCAGCTCCAGGGCCTTGGCGCAGGTGGCGATGTCCTCCTCGCTGCCCTCGATTTCCACGAAATCGCCGAAGGGCAAGGTGTCCAGACAGACCTCGCAGCCCAGGACCAGCCACTTCTCGCGGAGCTTTTCGTAGCGCAGGGCCGGGGTCAGGCCGAGGCCCGCAAGGATCTGGCGCATACTCGCCGCGTCGGCCACGTCGGTCTCGTGCTCGTCGCAGACCTTGACGGCGTCTGAGACATTTTCCGCGGAGGCGCATTTGAGGGTCAGCACCACGCGCCCGGACTTCTCGCGCAGGCGCAACAGGGTGCCAGCGGCCTTCAGGCTGCGTGCGGCGTCGTCAAAGACGACATTGGCCTCGAACCAGCGGCCCACACCATGCGCGCCCATTCGGGAGAGCCGCTGGCGCAGGTCGGCGTGGTCCGCGTTTAGGTATTTGACCTCGATTTCCAGGGCCATTTTCCGCTTTTCTCCTGTCAATGGGACTGTTAGGGTCTTCTTGTCATCAGGCTCAGGCCGCGCTAGCTCGGATTGCCCTCTGTCTCGACGATGGGCGGGTGCTGGCCAAGGTCGTAGAAGCCGCGCAGGGCGATGCCCAGGTTGAAGTGCGGGATGCGCTCGAAATGGATGAAGCCGATGGTCTTGCCCTCGCTCATGTCCGAGAGGGCCACAAGCCCCACGGGCACCGGGAAGGGGATGGGCATGGAGCAGACGCCCGTGAGCCTGCCCGTGTAGTGCTCCTTCAGGTAGTCCACGATGCGGTCACGCTCTTCCGCCGTGAGCGCTTCCAGGATGACGCGGCGACTGCCGGAGGCCTCCTCGGCCTCGGACATGCCTTTTTCGGCGAGGAGCTGATCCCATTCGACGGCTTCCTCTTCCTCGGGGTCCCAGGCGTGGCGAAAGAGATGCACCTCCACGTCGCGGCGTCCTTTGAAGCTTTTGATGGTCATGCTCAGCGCGTAGGCGCGGTCGATGGGCAGGTCCTTGCCGGCAGTGATGATCTGGATATCCACATGGGCCTCCGGGGTCTGATGTCATTTCAATGTAGTGTGTTTGCCCCGCGTATTCAAGGGGGGGCTTAGGGACGGTGCCGATGACCAGGCCTTTTGAGATCGTGAGCGACTTTACGCCCAAGGGCGACCAGCCCCAGGCCATTGAGGAACTCTGCGCCAACCTGCGCGCCGGTGTGAAGCACCAGGTGCTGCTGGGCGTCACCGGCTCGGGCAAAACCTTCACCGTAGCCAACCTCGTGGCGGACTTGAACCGCCCGGCCCTTGTGCTGGCCCCCAACAAGACCCTGGCCGCCCAGCTCTTCAACGAGTTCAAGGGCCTATTCCCGCACAATGCCGTGGAATATTTCGTCAGCTATTACGACTACTACCAGCCCGAGGCCTACCTGCCGCACTCGGACACTTACATTGAGAAAGACTCCAGCATCAACGACGACATCGACAAGCTGCGCCACGCCGCCACCCATGCGCTTCTGACCCGGCGCGACGTCATCATCGTGGCCTCGGTGTCCTGCATCTACGGCCTGGGCTCGCCGGAATACTACGCCAAGATGATCATCCCGGTGGAGGTGGGGCAAATGGTGAGCCTGGAGGCGCTCATGCGCCGCCTGGTCGAGGTCCACTACGAGCGCAACGACGTGGACTTCCACCGCGGCACCTTCCGCGTGCGCGGCGACGCGCTGGAGCTCATTCCGGCCTACAGCCGCGAAAAGGCCCTGCGCCTGACCTTCTTCGGCGACGAGATCGAGGCCATCCAGGAGACCGACCCACTTACCGGCCAGGTGCTGGCGGCCATGCAGAAGACCGTCATCTATCCCGGCAGCCACTACGTGTCCGACCAGGACAACCTGAAGCGCGCCACCGACGCCATCCGCCAGGAATTGCAGGTGCGCCTGACCGAGTTCAAGGCCCAGGGCAAGCTCGTGGAGGCCCAGCGCCTGGAGCAGCGCACCATGTTTGATCTGGAGACCATCGACGAGCTGGGCTACTGCAACGGCATCGAGAACTACTCCCGCCACCTGGACGGCCGCGCGCCGGGCGAGCCGCCAGCCACGCTCATCGACTATTTCCCGGAGGATTTTCTGTTCTTCATCGACGAGAGCCACATCACCGTGCCCCAGGTGGGCGGCATGTCCAGCGGCGACTTCTCGCGCAAGAGCACGCTGGTTGATTTCGGCTTCCGCCTGCCAAGCGCGCTGGACAACCGGCCGCTCAACTTCGAGGAGTTCAAGACCCGGCTGGGCCAGGTGGTGTATGTCTCGGCCACGCCGGGGCCGTGGGAGCTGGACCAGGCCCAGGGCCTGGTGGTGGAGCAGGTCATCCGGCCCACAGGGCTGGTGGACCCGGAGATCGACATCCGCCCGGTGAAGGGCCAGGTGGACGACCTCCTGGGCGAGTGCAAGGCGCGGGTGCAGCGCGACGAGCGCGTGCTGGTGACCACCTTGACCAAGCGCATGGCCGAGGACCTGACCGACTACCTGAACCAGATGGGGGTCACGGCCCGCTACCTGCACTCGGACATCGAGACCCTGGAGCGTATGGCCATCATCCAGGCCTTGCGCGCAGGCGAGTTCAGCGTGCTGGTGGGCATCAACCTGCTGCGTGAGGGGCTGGACATCCCGGAGGTGTCGCTTGTGGCCATCCTGGACGCGGACAAGGAGGGCTTCCTGCGAAGCGCCCGCTCGCTCATCCAGACCTTTGGCCGCGCCGCGCGAAACGCCGGGGGCAGGGTGGTGCTCTATGCCGACCGCGAGACCCCGTCCATGCGCTCGGCACTTGACGAGACGGCCCGCAGACGCGAGAAGCAGTTGCAGTACAACGCCGCAAACGGCATTGTGCCCGAGACCATCAAAAAGGGCCTGGACAATCTGCTGGGCGCGCTGGCCGCCCACGTCGTCCCGGACGCCGAGGACCTGACGCCTGACGAGCTTCTGCGCGAGCTGGACCCGAAGCGGCTGAAGAAAGAGATCGCCGCCCTGGAGCGCGAGATGCGCGAGGCGGCCAAAGAGCTGGAGTTTGAGCGAGCCGCGGCCCTGCGCGACAGGGTGTTGGCCCTGCGGGAAAGACTGTTGCAACTGGGGGGATAGTGAAGCTGCCGCGACTCGACATGGCCCGGATCAGGGCCGTCAAAGACAAATGGGGCACGCTGTTCCAGGTGCTGCTCGGCATCTGCCTCATGATCGTCGTGTTTATTTCCGGGCTGGCCGTGTTCATGCGGGTGGAAGGCTGGGGTTTTGTCGACAGCTTCTACATGATGGTCATCACCCTCTCCACCGTCGGCTTCGGGGAGATCCACCCCCTGTCTGAAAAGGGCCGTCTGCTTACGGCATTGGTCATCATCTGCGGCGTGGGCAATTTCGCCTTCATCGTCAGTTCCTTCACGCGCATGCTCGTGGACGGGCATCTGCACAATCTCTTGTGGAGGCGCAAGGTGCAAAAGCGCATAGACAAGCTGGAGAACCACTACATCATCTGCGGGTATGGGCGCATCGGCCACGTGGTGGTGCAGGAGATCCTCAAGGTCAGCCAGGACGTGGTGGTCATAGAGGCCAACGAGGGCCTGGTGGAGCGCCTCAAGCGCGAGGGCATCATGCACATCGCGGGCGACGCCACCAACGACAAGCTGCTCATGGACGCGGGCCTGAAGCGCGCCAGGAGCATCGTCACCGCCCTTACGGACGAGGCCGCCAACGTCTACGTGACCCTCACGGCGCGTCAGCTCAACCCCGGCATCTCCATCATCGCCCGGGCCAACGACGCCTCGCACATCACGCGGC
>JAHIUD010000013.1 GCA_018817515.1 Pseudomonadota bacterium | reverse complement strand
CTATGAAGCAATCTTTCCGGGGCTGGCTCAACAGCGTGTATCCCAGGGCGCGAACCTCATCGTCATCATCAGCAATGACGCCTGGTTCGGGGCCACTTCCGCGCCCATGCAGCACCTGAACCTGACCGCGCTGCGGGCCATCGAGCAGGGCCGCTGGATCGTGCGCAGCACCAATACCGGCATCTCTGCCTTCATCGACCCGCTGGGGCGCATCCACCGCGCCGGTCCGCAGTTCGAGCCCCTGGCCGCAGCCTGGCAGGTGCACCACCGGACGCAGGTGACGGTCTACCACAAATACTATGGCCTTATGCTCGCCTGCGCGGGCGTGCTGGCCGTCCTGTTCGCAGCCCTGCTCATCCGGGGGGACAAGACCTCCTCCCCAAACCGTCAATAGACACGAACAAAGAGACACACAGCCCCATGTTGCAATTCGCCGATCTCAAGACCCTGGGCACAGCCCTGCTGGACCAATACGCCTCCCTCTGGGGGCGCCTTTGACTATGAGGAGTTGGGCGAACGCCTGCGCGAGATAGAGAGCCTGCTCTCCAAACCTGGGGCCTGGGACAAACCCGAGCTCCTGACCCCGGTGCTGCGCGAAAAAAGCGGCCTGGAATTCCGCCTGAACACCTACAACAATCTGGCCCAGGCCAAGGCCGATGTGGACGATTGTCTGGTGCTGGCCCAGGAAGACCAGAGCCAGGACGCCCTGGAGGCCCTGGAAGAGTATCTGGGCGTCTTCCAGACCCAGCTTGACGAGACCGAGCTGTCCATCCTGCTCTCCGGGCCGGACGACGACACCGCCGCCATCCTGGAGATACACCCCGGCGCGGGCGGCGTGGACGCCCAGGACTGGGCTGAGATGCTCCTGCGCATGTATCTGCGCTGGGCCGAGTCGCGCAGCTTCGAGGTCATCGAGCTGGACCGGCTCTACGGCGACGAGGCAGGCATCAAGAGCGTCACCCTGCAGATCACCGGCCCCTACGCCTTTGGCCTGCTCAAGGGCGAGGCGGGCATCCACAGGCTGATCCGCATTTCACCCTTCGATGCCTCGGGCCGCAGGCACACCGCCTTTGCCTCGGTGGACGTATACCCGGACATCGACACCAACATCGAGATCGACGTCAGGGAGGAAGATCTGCGCATTGACGTGTTCCGCGCCAGCGGCCCTGGCGGCCAGCACGTCAACCGCACCAACTCCGCCGTGCGCATCACCCACAATCCCTCGGGCATCGTGGTCCAGTGCCAGAACGAGAAATCCCAGCTCAAGAACAAGCAGCACGCCATGAAAGTGCTCAAGGCCCGGCTGTACGAGCGCGAGATCAAAGAGCTGGAGGCCGGCAAGAAGGCCGACTACGCCAGCAAGGACGCCATCGCCTTTGGCAGCCAGATCCGCACGTACACCCTGCAGCCCTACCGGCTGGTCAAGGACCACCGCAGCGGCTGCGAGGACAGCAGCGTGGACGCGGTGCTGGACGGCCGCCTGGACGGATTCTTGCGCGCAACCCTGCTCTTCAGCCATGCCGAAAAGAAATCAGCATAACAAAACGTCCGCGCCGCTGCTGGAGGAAATCCGCAGCATCGAGGACTGTTCCCTGGAGGCCACCATGTCTGATGCCGCTTCCTTGTGCGTGCTGCGCGTGGTGCCGGGCCTGGACGCTCCGGCCTGGGCGTCCTTAAGCCTGAGCCACGGCCTGGACCACTGGTGCGCCGTGCCCCTGGGCAGCCCCACGCCCAGAGCCGAGCTGCTGGCCCAGGCCATCGGCCAGCTGGCGGCCAGCTCTGCCAAGCCGGACCTGCACGCCTTTCTGTGCACGGAAATCGAGCGCTCGCGCTCCTGCGACGTGCCCCTGGCCCTGGCCCTCATCCAGCCCGATGCCGGCCTCTCTGATTCCGAGGCGCTCCACGGCCTGTTTGAGCTCGTCCAAGGCCTCAAGCGCGGTTTCGACCACGCGGCGCTGCTGGACGGCAAGCGCCTGGCTCTGGTGCTCTCCGGTGCGTCCCTGAGCGAGGCCGAGCGCATGGTCGGGGCCATCCTGCGGCGCCTACGCACCCGCGCGGCGGGCAAGGACGTGCCCGCTGCCGCGACAGGTGCAAGCCTGCTCTGCTCTGCCGGACTTGCGGGCTATGGCGGTTGCGTGGACCTGACGCCGGAGCAGCTCCTCGCCAGCGCGGACAAGGCCCTGGACAAGGCCCGCGGCCTGGGCGGCAATCGCCTGGAAGTGTCCGTGCCCGTCGATGTCTGCCTGGCCTCCAGGGATACGCTGGTGCATGCCAGCGAAAAACATTTTCTCTTCACCGGAAAGAAAGCGGGGGACAAATGAGCGACAGCAACACCACAACGACCCCCGACGTCTCGGTCGACACAGCGGACAATACCGCCATAAATCCCGGCAGCACGGTGAGCCTGTGCATCATGAGCGGCAAGGGCGGGGTGGGTAAGACCAACCTGGCCCTGAACCTGGGCCTGACCCTGCGCGACATGGGGCACAAGCTCCTGCTAATGGACTGCGACCTTGGCCTGGCCAACCTGGACGTTCTGCTCGGCCTGACCCCGGAGAAGAACCTCCAGGACCTGCTGGGCGGCGATGTGCGGCCGGAAGACGTCTTGCTGCACGTGGAGGACGGCCTGGACATTCTGCCAGCGGCAAGCGGCGTGCCAGAGCTGGTCGAGATGGACCAGAACCAGCGCGATGACCTCTTCGACACGCTCACCGACATGATCAAGAGCTACGACTTTCTGCTGCTGGACCTGGGCGCGGGCATCAGCGGCACGGTGCTGGCTATGGCGCGCATGGCCCAGATGCGCGTGGTGCTGGTGACGCCGGAGCCGACCTCGCTCACCGATGGCTACGCCATCATCAAAGTGCTCAACGCCAAGTACGGCGTGCGTGACTTCTGCGTGGTGGTGAACCAGGCCACGGCCAAGGAGGCCAAGGAAACCTATGAGCGTTTGAACATGGCCTGCAAAAATTTTCTCGGTTTTGAGCTGGTTAACCTGGGCCATGTGCGCCTGGACCGCACCCTGACCCAGGCGGTGATCAACCAGACGCCGCTGGCGCGCTTCGCCCCGGAATGCCCGGCCATCAAGGATATCCGAGTGCTGGCCCAACGTGTTTCGCGCTACCGCGAGCAGAACCTGCAGACCATATCCGGGCGAAAAGCCCTCAAGGAATTTCTTCCCGGCGCAACTGCACGAAACCCTTGACGGAATGCCTCGATTTTAGGCATAGAGAAGGTATAACTGAGGAAGCCTAAGCTTTCGGTGGTGGTGAATACCCACTTAACAGGCCAACAAACGGAGCGGACATGAACAAGAGCGAGCTCATCAAGGCGCTGGCCGAAGAGAAGAAACTGCACATCGACGATGCCACCAAGATCGTTGGAGCTTTCTTCGACTCCATCAAGGACGCGCTGGTCGCGGGCGACCGCGTCGAAGTACGCGGATTCGGCAGCTTCAAGGTCAAGGACTACAACGGCTACACTGGCCGCAACCCCAAGACCGGGACCGTGGTCCAAGTGCAGCCCAAGCGTCTGCCCTTCTTCCGCCCGGGCAAGGAACTCAAGGAATTCATCAACGACTGACATGCTGCGCACCATCACGCTTCTTCTCATCGCGTTTCTGGCCTTTGCGTCCGATGTCTACGCGGGTGCGCCCAAGCTCACCCTGATCTACAGCGGCAACACTGAAGCCGAGGTTCTGCCCTGCCCTTCTTGAGGCGGGAAGACCGTAGGTGGACTGGCCCGGCGGGCCACGTTTCAGAATGCGCTTCGCCAAGGCGCAACCAAGGAGGCTCCGGTATTCGTCCTGACCGGCGCCTTTGATTTCGTCCAATACCAGGCCTACAAGCCCCCCACTCGCAAACGCCTGGAATTCATGGCCAAGGCATTTGATCTCCTGCACAACGACCTGGTCTTTGTCACTCCCTATGAACGCGCCTACATGGCCAAGATCGGGGTGCGCCCGCACAAGGGCTGGTACGGCTCAGACCACCTGGAGCAGCATGTGCTTGGCGCCGCGCACAAGATCGGCGTCGTGCTCCTGCCACCCCTGCCTGACGGCGCAGATGCCCCCCCTGCCGCCCTGCTGAGCCAGATCCAGTCGGCCGTGCTGGCCTTGCGCGCCAAGACGCGCTTGGTTGTGGTCATGAGCCCCTGGGGCTACAGCATGGAACAGAAGCTGCTAAACTCTGCCGGTACGATGCCTGACGTGCTCCTGGGCTCCGGCATAGGCATCGGGCTGGTGGGCAATATCGAGGCCAAGGGCAGGACCCTGTGGATACGCGCCTTTACCCAGGGCAAGTCCATGAGCCGCCTCGATATTCTTGACTGGCCGGATCACGCAAACGACAAATTCAAATGGACGGAAGGCCAAAATATTCGTATGACCCTTCTCGGGCTGACGGATCAGTACCAGGAAGACAAGCATATTCTCTCGCTCATGCAGGCCATGGGCACCGACTAGCCTGGCCGCGGCAAAACGGCCAGAGGAGGAAATGATGCAGCTGCGCGGCGCGTTTACCGCACTGGTGACGCCGTTCAAGAACGGCGCCGTGGACGAGGAGGCCTACAGGGCCTTCATCGAATGGCAGATCGAACAGGGAATCAACGGCCTCGTGCCCTGCGGCACCACCGGCGAAGCCGCCACCCTCTCCCACGCGGAGCAGGGCCAGGTCATCAAAATCTGTGTCGATCAGGCCAAGGGGCGCGTTCCGGTCATTGCCGGGGCAGGCTCCAACAACACCGCGGAAGCCATCGAGCTGACCGTCCTGGCCAAAAAGGCCGGGGCCGACGCCGCGCTCATCATCACGCCCTACTACAACAAACCCACGCCTGACGGCCTGGTGGCGCACTTCAAGGCCATCGCCGCCCAGGCTTCCATGCCTTTCATCCTCTACAATGTGCCCGGCCGCACAGGGCAGAACGTCCTGCCCAAGGTCATCGCGCGCGTCGTGCGCGAGGTCCCGGAGGTCATCGGCTGCAAGGAGGCCACAGGCGACATCAAGCAGGGCTCGGAGCTGTGCGAGATCATGGGCAAGGACTTCACCGTGCTCTCCGGCGACGACTTCACCGTGCTGCCCCTGCTCTCCGTTGGCGGCACCGGCACCATCTCGGTGACGTCAAACGTAATGCCCGCCAAGATGTCCGGCATGATCGACGCCTACTTCAAGCGCGACACGGCCCGCGCACAGGCCCTGCACATGGAGCTAAGCCCCGTGAACCGGGCCATGTTCTATGAGGTCAACCCCATCCCGGTGAAGACAGCGCTTTCCCTCATGGGCAAGATGGGCCTTGAGTTCCGGCTGCCGCTGGTGCCCATGGAGCCCGCCAACCTGGACAAGCTCAAGGAAGCGCTGACCAAAAGCGGCTTGATCTAACTCGCACGATTCTGACGCATAGCGCCCCGGCAGCCTTGATGGTCGCCGGGGCGTTTTTCGTTTCGCCGAAAAGACAGACAGCGCAAAAAAAGCGGGCCCCCGAAGGAGCCCGCCATGAGAGTCTGTGAAGCTTGGACTTAGGCGAAGGCCTTTTCCATGGGCGGAACGACCTGCTTCTTGCGGCTCATGCAGCCGTCAACCCACATGGAGTTGAGCGCGCCGCCGACCTTGCCGCCGAAGGCCTTCTCGACCATGGAGGCGTCGCTGGAGACCACGAGGATCTCGGAGCCTTCCTTCATGATGTCGGTCAAAAGCAGCAGCACGGTGTGACGACCGTCGGCCTGGAGCTTCTTGCACTCTTCAACAAGCGCGGGCTTGATCTTGTCGAGCAGGCCGAGGTCAAGAACCTCAACCTGGCCGATGCCGACCTTCTTGCCGCCCATGTTGAAGTCCTTGTAGTCGCGGTTCATCAGGTCAACGGCGGGGATGCCCTCGACGGAACCCTTGATCTTCAGCATGTCCATGCCGAGCGCCTTGTAGTCGGCAACGCCGGCGATCTTGGCCAGACCCTCGACGGCCTTCTTGTCGGCGTCGGTGCAGGTGGGGGACTTGAACAGAACGGTGTCGTTCAGGATGGCGAGCATGATGGCGCCGGCGATGTTCTTGGGGATCTCAATGCCGTAGAACTCGTACATGGCCTTGATCACGGTGCCGGTGCAGCCCACGGGCCAAACCCACATCTCCAGCGGACCAGAGGTGGTGACGTCGCCCAGCTTGTGGTGGTCGACCACGAGCACGACCTTGCCCTTGTCGAGGTTGTCCAGGGCCTGGGACAGCTCGGTGGTGTCGACCAGGGCGATGTCCTTGCCGGTGGCGTCGGTCTCGATGGCCGGTGCGGCCAGGCCGAAGGTCTTGAGCACGAAATCAGTGTCCGGGGTGACGGGGCCCTGGGCCACGGCGGTGGCTTCCATGCCGCGTTTGCTCAGCAGGTCGGCAACGGCGATGGCAGCAGTGATGGTATCGCAATCGGGATTCTTGTGACCAGCAACGATAATAGCCATGAAAAGTCCTCCTAAAATTTTTGGATTTCTAAGGATTGTCCTTTGCGTTCGGACGATTGTTCCATTTATCACAAAGATCGCGTCTTGCCAAGCTAGAAGATGCCAGCAAGGCGGAAAAATCCCAGAGCCACTGCGCCCACCCCCACGGAAAGATAAAGGCTGCGCAACCGCAAGGACAAAAGCCCGCCGACGCTCGCGGCGATGAGGAACTGGTTCCAGCTCAGATCCGTGTTCAGCAGGAACCCGGAATACTGGTTGAGAACAAAGCGCAGCAGGATGGCCAGCACGCCAGCGCCAACGAGGAAGAACAGCCAGGACACCAGAAGCTTGCCCAACAACGTGCGCAGGATCAACTTGCTCGGCACGTCGTCGCCCGCGGGCTTGCGCACCCAGTGCAGGATGCCGCTGTAGGAGCGGTTCAGGCGGTCGCGCAGGTAGCGGTCGAGCCGCGCCCCGAACCAGGCCATGGGCAGGCCGCAGATGAGGGGGAGAAACACCAAGGGCGCGGAATCAAGCCCGAAATAGGTCGCCAGGGCCAGGCCGGTGAAGGCGGCGGCGGTCATATGCGGCGGGATGAAGGTGCCAACCGGGATGAAGTCGAGCCAGAGCAGCTCGTAGAAGATGGCGATGTACAGGCAGGAGGTCAGGTTTCCGAACACCAGGCCCCAGCAAAGCCCGATGACCAGCGGCCGCTCAATGAGTCCGAGGCTTACCGAGAAACGGCACAGGGCAAACAGGGCAAAAAAAAACCGACTGCGGCGAACCACGCGGGACCGGTCAGGATCAGGTCGTTCATCATGTGAACCTCACATGCATTGGGTCATTGGGCACGCAGCGGAAGTCGAGCTCCACCCCCTTGCCCATGAGGAAACGCAGACAGGATTCGTCGTCCGGGCCCAAGGATACGCTTGGCGAGAGCTGGCGCTTGCCATTGGCGTAGTGCAGGTTGCCAACGTTCAGGATGTCCAGCGCCAAGCCCTTCTCAAAGGCCCGGCGGACGTCGAGGCAGGTGGAGAACAAAAGCAGCGTGGCATCGCGTGCGGCGCCGGTCATGCGCGGATCACGCACCAACTGGTCGATGCTCATGAACGCGCTGTCCACGGCCCTGGGGATGGCCAGACCCATGATCTCCTGCTGCAACTCGTCCTGCGCAAGTTCGTCGTTGCCAACGACGATGCTGCGCGCCCCGATGTAGGGCACCCACGCCTCCACCACCTGGCCGTGGATGAGCCTGTTGTCAACGCGTACCCAGAACATTGCGTCAGCTCCCGGCTGGCTTCTTGCGCAGCATTTCGCCCGGCACCTTGATGCCATCCTGACCGGCGGTCTTCGCCTGGGAGGCAAGCTCCGGCAGCAGCATCTGACGACACTGCAAAACCTTGAGCAGCATGGGCAGGTTCACGCCGGACACGACTTCGAGGTTGCCGCCCTTGAGCAGGGACAGGCTGAGCGTCGTCGGCGTGCCGCCGAAAAGATCCGTGAGCACCATGACGCCAAGGCCCGTATCCAGGCTGGCCACCCCGGACTTCAAGGCCACAACGATCTCCTCCACTCCCTTGGACACCAGGACGCTCACGGCGTCGACGCCCTGCTGCGGACCGAGGATCATCTGGGCGGCCTCCAGCAGAGACGCGCCAAAAGCCCCGTGGGTGACCACGAGAACGCCGACCTGCGCTGGAGTGGATGGAACTTCTGTATTCTCCGTCATGGCCTCGCCTGCAGTGCGCGACAATGCGCCGCGCCTGGTTCTGGCACCGCCCGGTCAGCCGAGATCAAAATGCCGATGCTCAATGGTTACGGAATAGCCGCTGTCGCGCAGGGTGGCAAGCAAATGCTCGGCCATGGCCACGGAGCGGTGGCGCCCGCCTGTGCAGCCAACGGCCACCGCAATGCGGTAGCGCCCCTCGGCGGCATACAGAGGCAAAAGATAAAGCAGAAACTCCTGAAGCTTGCACTGGAAGGTAAGGCCGGGCTCCACTTTGAAGACGTAGTCGGCCACGGCCTTATCCTTGCCGGACATGGGCCGCAATTCGGGAACAAAATAGGGATTGGGCAGGAAGCGCAGGTCAAAGACCAGGTCCGCCTCGGCCGGGACGCCGTACTTGAAGCCGAAGGACAAGACGTGCACGCGCATGCCCTGGCCGATGTTCTCCTTGGAGGTGAAGCGCTCCTGGATCATGCGCCGCAGGTCGTGGATGGAGTATTCGCTTGTGTCGATGACCAGCTCGGCGTCCTTGCGCAAGGGCGAGAGCATGGCCCGCTCTTTCGTCAGGGCCTGCTCCAGGCCAAGGCTCGCGCTTTCCAGAGGATGCGGTCGCCGGGTGGTGGCATAGCGCCGCATGAGCGAGGCGTCCTTGGCCTCAACAAAGAGCACGCGCACAAAGATGCCCTTGGCGGACAGCTCCTGCAGCGCGTCATTCCATTGGTCAAGAAAGTCGTGCTGGCGCAGGTCCATGCCCAGGGCCAGGCCCCGGTGTTTGGAGTCCTTGCCGAAGAACAGCGACACCAGCTTGGGCAGCATGGCCGCGGGCAGGCCGTCGACGCAGAAGTAGCCAAGATCCTCAAAGACATTCAGCGCAGTGCTTTTCCCGGAACCGGACAAACCGGTCACCACGACCACGGGGAAGGCTTCGGGCATGTTCATGGCCTTACCTGAACCTAGTAGCCTTCCAGCAAGGCGAACAGGGCATCGCGGTCCTTGGCGTCATAGAAGTCCTTGCGGAAATGTTCGTCCTTCAAAAGGCGCGAAATGTGCGCAAGGATGCGCAGGTGTATGCCGGTCATCTGCTCCGGCGCGAGGACCAGAAAGAAGATGGTGCAGGGCTTGAAGTCAAGGGCCTCGAAGTCAACGCCCTTCTGGCTTCTGCCGACGCACAGGATGATGCGCTCCAGTGAGGCGAGCTTGCCATGGGGGATGGCCACGCCCTCGCCGATGCCCGTGGTGCCCAAACCCTCGCGATCCAGAAGGACCGCGAGGGCCAGGCCGGCATCCACATTGGGATGGCGCGCGGCCAAGGCCTCGGTGAGTTCACGCAACACCTCGGCCTTGCCCGTGGAGGCCAGAGCTGGCAGCACCAGCTCCTTGTCGATGTATTCGCCCAAGCGCATCGCTAGTTTCCAGGGTCAATCAGACCGAAGTCGCCGGTCTTGGTGCGGTACAAAACGTTTACGCGGTCCGTGTCGGAGTGGCGGAACACAAGGAACTCGAACTTCAGCGCTTCCAGCTGCATGGCGGCTTCGTCGACGCTCATGGGCTTGGGCTCAAAGAGGTCGGATTCCTTGATGATGGGGTCGCGTTCGCTGGTGTCGTCTGAAAAGCTGATGACATCCATGCGCGCGCTGCGCGGGGTGCCTCCGTGGCGGCGGTCCTTGTGGCGCTCGCGCATGCGCTTGAGCTGAGCCTCGAGCTTGTCCAGCACCAGATCAATGGTGGAGTACATGTCCTCTGACTCTTCGTAGGCTGAGATGTGTACGGAGTCAGCGGTCAGAATGACCTCGGCCTGGTGGCGGAACTTGTCCACGGCCAGGTTGATCTGCAGGTCGGTTTCCGTGGTGTCGCCGATGAACTTGCCCATCTTCTCGAAACGGGAAGCGGCATATTCCTTCAAGTGGTCGGAAGGATCGAAGTTCTTGAAGGCGTAGGAAATGTTCATTCGCAACCTCCTGGGATGTGGCGGGCGACGCCGGTTTAGAAAATCTGCTTGCGCTTGGAGGAGGAGTCAATATTCATGGCGGTGCGGTATTTGGCCACTGTCCGCCGTGCAATGTTCACCTCCAGCTTCTGCTTGAGGATCTCGCCGATCTGCTCATCACTCAACGGGCGTTTTGGATTCTCCTCCCCGATGAGCTGCTTGATGAGCGCTTTCACAGACTCGGAGCCAACCTGTGTGCCATCGTCCAGGTCCAGCGCGCTGTTGAAAAAGAACTTGAGCTCGTAGATGCCATGCGGGGTCGCCACATACTTGCTTGTGGTGATGCGGCTGACCGTGGACTCGTGCATGCTGATGTCCTCAGCCACCTCCTTGAGAATCAGCGGACGCAAGCGGGTCACGCCATCTTCAAAGAACTCGCGCTGGAAACGGACAATGCTCTCCATGACCTTATACAAGGTTCGCTGGCGCTGGTACAGGCTCTTCATGAGCCACTCGGCGCTGCGGATCTTGTCCTGAAAATAGTCCTTTTCGGTGGAGGTCTTGGCCTTGACGTTCTCCACGTAGTAGGAATTCAGCTGCAGGCGCGGCATGCCATCCTCGTTGAGCACGATGACGAACTCCTCGCCGTTCTTGAACACGAAGACGTCCGGGCTGACGTACTGCGGCTCGCCGCTGAAGAAATTCGCGCCGGGCATGGGTTCCAGGGTCTGCATGAGGTCAAGGTATTCCTTGAGTTCCTCCATGCTGATGCGGAACTTCTTGGTCAGGGGCTTGTAGCGGTGCTTCTCCAGATCCTCCAGATGGTCGCGCACCAGCGACACGAGGATGGGGTCGTCCAGGCCCAGGACCTCCATCTGCACCAGCAGGCATTCCTGGACCGTGCGCGCGGCAACGCCCACCGGGTCCAGGCGTTGGATGCGCTGCACCACGGATTCCACGGCCTCGGCGCTGACGCCGTCCAGAAGCGACTGCAGCTCCTCGGTGGTGGCCTGAAGGTAGCCACGGGAGTCCAGGTTGCCGATGACGACATCGCCGATGTCCAGTTCATCCTCGCTGAAGCGCGACAGACGCATCTGCCAGTTGAGATGGCCCTCCAGGCTCGGGCGGCAGGTCAGGCGCGCTTCCAGGGAGAGGCCTTCTTCAGGCACCTCCAGCTCTCGGCCCATGGACTGCTTGGTGACGCTGGAAAATTCGCCGAGGTAGTTCTCCCAGTCGGCGCTGCGCATGACTTCTTCGCTGGCCTGGCTCTCGGCGGTGTTGTGCGCGCTCTCGTAGTCGTCCAGACTGTCGGTGCTCGGGGCCGTGTCCACAACCTCGGGGTCGAGCTCCTCCAGGAACGGATTTTCCATCAACTCCTGCTGGATGGACTCCACCAACTCCAGCCGCGAGAGCTGCAGGAGCTTGATGGCCTGCTGCAGCTGGGGCGTCATGACCAGTTGCTGAGACAGCTTGAGTTGTTGGCGAAGCTCCAAACCCATACGCGAAACCACTGTCTCCAAAAATATGTTGCGTCAAAAATACGATATTTCCAAACGCTGCACGCAACTTCGTGCATCTTCACTTTGCCACAAGCACTGGTCGTTCGCAAGAGAAAAAGGATAACCCCTCAGGGATACGTACTTTTTCCAGCGGACGTAGCGCGCATGAAAAAAGTGTACCAACCTTCACGGGCTGTGTAAATCCACAAATCCGGCATCAAGGCCAGTGCGGAGGGGTTGCGAAGCAGAATTGTTCTATAAATCAGTGGTTTTTAGAAAGGCTACAGACTGAAGGACTCGCCCAGGTAGAGCTTGCGGGCCTTGCTGCTCTGCACGATCTCTGTGGGGCTGCCCTCAAGGATGACCATGCCCTCGTAGACGAGGTAGGCGCGATCGCAAATGTTCAGGGTCTCGCGCACGTTGTGGTCGGAGATGAGGATGCCGATGCCCATCTTCTTGAGCACCGCGATGATCTCCTGGATGTCGATGACGGCGATGGGGTCGATGCCGGCAAAGGGCTCGTCGAGCAGGATGAACTTGGGATTCAGGATGAGCGCGCGCGCTATCTCCAAGCGTCTGCGCTCGCCGCCGGAGAGGAACATGGCGGGCTGGTGCGCCAGCTTGGTGATGTTGAACATCTCCAGAAGCTCAACGGCCCTGGCCTCGCGTTCGCTGCGGGTCATGCGCGTGTTCTCCAGGATCACGTCCAGGTTCTTGCGCACCGAGAGCTTCTTGAAGATGGAGCTTTCCTGGGGCAGGTAGGAAAGCCCCCTGCGGGCGCGCTCATGCAAGGGCAGTTCGGTGACGTCCGCGCCGTCCAGCACCACATTGCCGGTGGTCGGGTTGACCACGCCCACGAGCATGTAAAAGGTTGTGGTCTTGCCCGCTCCGTTGGGACCAAGCAGGCCCACGACCTCGCCGTTGCGCAGGTTCACGTTGATGTGCCGCACGACCTCGCGGTCGCCATAACGTTTGGAAAGATTGGTGGCGATGAGCTCTGCCATCTAGTCCTTGCCCCCCTTGGGCGTGTAGAAGATGGCCTCCACCCGGCGTTGGGTGCCGCTTAGGACCTCGCTGCGGTTCTCGCGGATGTAGAACATAATGCTCTCGCCGCGAATGGTGTTCTGGCCTTCGCGCAGGATGGGGTTGCCATCCATGCGGATGACGGCCTGGGGCACGTTGTAGGTCAGCTTGGAGCAGGCGCCCTCGTTCTTGTTGGCCACCATGCGCACGTTGCCCTCGGCCACGATGCGCTCGATGGTGTCGCCGAAGTCGCCAGCGCCCTTGTCCTGCTGCTTGTCCTTGTTCTTCTTCTTATCCGAGAAATAGGCGGTGATGCGCTCGGCCCAGAGGGCCATGTCGGTATGGGTGCCGTGCACGTTGCCCTGGAAGACCACGGAGTTCTCGGCCTGATTGTAGACCATCTTGTCGGAGGTGATGCGCACCGGAGCCTGTGTGGAGAGCGCGGGCTGGTTGCCCAGCAGCGCCGGGGACGCCTTGACCGCACCCTTGATCTCCGGGGCGGGCACGGACTTGCCCTCGGGCCGGGCGGGTGCGGCGGGCTTGAGCTCGACAGCCCTGGCATCAGCGGACTTGGGCTCGCCAGCGGGCTGGGACGGCGGCAGCTTGACCATGCCCTGCGGCACGTAGCCCACTGCGGTGGCCTCATTCCTGGCCTGGTCGTTCAGCTTGAACACGGCAAAGAAGCCGTCGCGCAGATAAGCGGTCTGCACGCGCTCGCCAGGAGCCAGCACGGCCACCACCGGAGACTTGAGGGAGCGCTCCTTGTGGATCTCGGTGCGGGCCTCGACCTGCCGGATTTGAGCTGGTTCCGCCTGCTGCGCCTGGACCATGGAACGGGAAGGCGCCGGGGCAGCTGAGGGCGAAGCCTTGGCCTCGCTCGGCGCGGCCTTGGGTTCGGCCGGAGCGCCAACAGGCTTGAGCAGGCGCACATCGGCATAGCCAATGGCCTTGGCCTCGTCGCGCTGCGTTTCGTCCAGCTCAAACACCGTGCCCCAACCAGAGGCGCGCACAAAATCAACGCGGACCTTTTCGCCGGGCTGCAGGGTGCGCACCACCGGGGATTTGGGGTCGCGCTCCTGGCGGACATTGGTGGGGGTCTCCACCACGCGCACCTCGCCAAAGCCTTCGGCCAGGGCCGAAGCAGCGGTAAGCGCAACCAGGGCCAGGACCAGAAGAAGGCTGGCGGCGGACCGAATCGGGTGTCGCTCGTGCCTCACTTCGTCTTCTCCTTATTGAACGCGTTCAAGGCGGCCGGGATGAGTTCCGCTGTGACGCCGCCCGCGGCGATAAGCTCACGGGTGTCCAGGTTGATCTCAACAGTGGTGGCATTGACGGAGAAATCCGGTCGGCTCACCGAAACCTGGCCCTTGAGGTAGATTTTCTTCATGGCTCCAATGTAGTCGAACACGTCTGCCGTAAGGACAAAGGCGCCGAAGCGGCCGGTGATGTTGTTGCGCAGGGTCATGGTGTTGCCCTGCTGGTTCACCTCGCCGGAATCGCTCTTGACGAAGACTTCCTGGCGGTCGGTCCCGACATAAGCGGTGAGCTGTGGTGCCAAGACCTGCACAATGCGCTGGTCCATGCTGTACTGGGCGGATTTTGCGCGCACGCGCCAGAGGACCTTGCCGTCCGCGCCCTGCACAAGCTCCAGGTCTTCGGCCATGACATCAGGTTCAGCGACCTTGGCGGCGGGCCTCAAGGGGGCGTCGGAACGCCCGTTTCGCTGCTCGTTGACCACCAGACCGATGGCCAGGCCGAGCACGAAGATCAGCACCACAAACACCAGGGACTTGCGCATTCATCGACTCCACTTCTCCCAGGCTGCGTCAAACTGACCCCGACAGCGCAGGAGGAACATGGTGGCCTCTCGGACCGCCCCCTGGCCGCCTTGCAACCTGGACACCCATTTCGCCAGCCGGAGTATTTCCGGCTGGGCATTCGACACGGCCATGGGCAGGCCCACAGCCTGCATCACTCCCGCGTCCACCCAGTCATCGCCCAGGTAGGCGATCTGGGTTGTCTCGCAGCCCATGCGGCCGCGAATCCCCTCCATCAGGGGCACCTTGTCCACGTGTCCTGCGTGGTACTCCTCGATGCCCAGCTCGCGCACCCGTTTCTCCACTGCCCCATGTTTGAGGCCGGTGATGACGGCGATGCCAAGCCCAAGGGATTGTGCAATCTTTATTCCAAGTCCATCCTGCACGTGGAAACGTTTGGAGACGTTTCCCTCGTGATCGTAGGTCAACCCGCCGTCGGTGAGCACACCGTCAACGTCGAGGATCAGAAGCTTGACCTCGCGACCAATGGCTAACACTTTGGGATCAATGAGGGACTCTGGTGCGGAATCACTGGGCATCGGGCACGCTCCAAAGGGCCAGAAGCCGCTTGAACAGCGCCTCGACCTTGGACAGGGCGATGCTGTTGGGACCATCACACAGGGCGTTGTCCGGGTCCGGATGGACCTCCAGAAATACGCCGCTGGCTCCGGCGGCCACGGCTGCGGAAGCCAGGGCAGGCACGAATTCCCGCTGCCCGCCTGACATTCCGCCTTGCCCGCCTGGCAGCTGCACGGAATGGGTGGCGTCAAAAACCACGGGTGCGCCCATGGCGCGCATGATGGACAGCGAGCGCATGTCCACCACGAGGTTGTTGTAGCCGAAACAGGAGCCGCGCTCAGTGAGCCAGAAGCGGCCATTGCCCGCGCTGCGCAGCTTGTCGCAGACGTTCTTCATGTCCCAGGGAGCGAGGAACTGGCCCTTCTTCACATTGACGATGCGCCCGGTCTCCGCCGCGGCCACCAAGAGATCGGTCTGACGGCAGAGAAACGCAGGTATCTGAAGCACATCGGCCACCTCGCCCACGCGCTCGGCCTGTTCCGGCAGGTGGATGTCCGTAACCACGGGCAGGCCCGTGACCTCACGGATCTCGGCCAGCCAAGCCAGGCCCATGTCCAGGCCGGGGCCCCGGAAGCTCGACGCCGAGGTGCGGTTGGCCTTGTCGTAGGAACTCTTGAAGATCAGGGTCAGGTCCAGTCGCTGAGCGATGGCCGCAAGCTCGCGGGCCACATCAAGGGCCATCTGCCTGCTCTCCAGCACGCACGGCCCGGCCAGGACAAAGGGACCTGTCAGGCTTTTGGCATAGAGTTCGCCGGAATCCATGACCATGCTATTTCTTGCCCTTGGCCTGCAGCGCGGCGGCGCGGATGAACTCGCGGAACAGCGGGTGCGGCTTCATGGGGTTGGACTTGAACTCCGGGTGGAACTGGCAGCCCAGGAACCACGGGTGCTCGGGCAGTTCCACCATCTCCACCAGTTCCTCGTCGGGCGAGGTGCCGGAGAGCATCAGCCCGGCCTTGTTCAGGGCCTCGGCATACTTGTTGTTGAATTCGTAGCGGTGGCGGTGGCGCTCCTCGATCCTGGCCTCGCCGTAGGCCTCCATGGCCTTGGTGTCCTTGACGATCTTGCAGGGGTAGGAGCCCAGGCGCATGGTGCCGCCCTTGTTGGAGCCCTCGTCGCGCTTCTCGACCTTCTTGGTGCGGAAGTCGTACCACTCGGTCATCAGATAGATCACCGGGTCCGGGGTGAACTCGTCGAACTCCTGGGAATTGGCTTTTTCCAGGCCCAGCACGTTGCGCGCGTACTCGATGACCGCGCACTGCATGCCCAGGCAGATGCCGAAGAACGGCACCTTGTTCTCGCGGGCGTATTTGATGGAGAGGATCTTGCCCTCGATGCCGCGCGAGCCGAAGCCGCCGGGAACCAGGACGCCGTCCAGGCTCTTGAGGCGTTTCTCCACGTTCTTGGCCGTGATCTCCTCGGAGTTCACGTACTCAAGCTCCACGCTGACCTCGTTGAACACGCCGCCGTGCACCAGGGCCTCGTGCAGACTCTTGTACGCCTCTTTCAGGTCGACGTACTTGCCCACGATGCCGATCTTGCAGGTGCCCTTGGGGTTGTTGATGCGCCGGTTGAGCTCCTTCCAGCTGTCCAACTCGGCGTTCTTGGCCGGGAGCTTGAGCAGGATGGCGATCTTCTGGTCAACGCCCTCGCGGTAGAACTCCATGGGCACTTCGTAGATGCTCTTCACGTCCACGGCGGAGAACACGGCGTCGCGGTCCACGTCGCAGAACAGGGCGATCTTGTCGCGCAAATCGGCAGGCAGGGGCACTTCGGAGCGGCAGAGGATGATGTCCGGCTGGATGCCGATGGCCCGAAGCTCCTTGACGCTGTGCTGGGTGGGCTTGGTCTTGAGCTCGCCGGCGGCGCGCATGTAAGGCACGAGCGTCAGGTGGATGTAGAGGACGTTCTCCTTGCCCAGGTCGTTCTTGAGCTGGCGGATGGCCTCCAGAAACGGCAGGCCCTCGATGTCGCCCACGGTGCCGCCGATCTCGATGAGGGCCACGTCCTCGTCGCCCTTGGCCACGCTCAGAACGCAACGCTTGATCTCGTCGGTGATGTGCGGGATGACCTGGACCGTGCCGCCCAGGTAGTCGCCGCGGCGCTCCTTGTTGATGACGGTCTCGTAGATGCGCCCGGAGGTGTAGTTGTTGGCCTGGCTCATGTGGATGCCCAGGTAGCGCTCATAGTGGCCCAGGTCGAGGTCGGTCTCGGCGCCGTCCTCGGTGACATAGACTTCGCCGTGCTGGAAGGGATTCATGGTCCCGGGGTCGACATTGATGTACGGGTCGAGCTTCTGGATGGTCACCTTGAGGCCGCGCGTCTGCAACAGCGCGCCAATGGACGCCGCGGCCAGTCCCTTGCCCAGGGAAGACAGCACTCCGCCGGTGATGAAAATAAACTTGGTCTTCATGCAAACACCTCTTCTGCCTGCTTCAGGTTGAGTTGTCTTGCTCTTATGGTCTCGGTCCGAGTTGACGCCGCACGCGGGCGCACGTATTCTCAAGTTTCGCGGGCCAAAATTGAACGCCCGCAGCGAAAGTCGCAATGGAGGAAGTTCATGGCCCGCGTCAAAGCACTAGTTCTTACCGGATACGGCACCAATTGTGAACAGGAATCAGCACACGCCGCCCGGGAATCCGGGGCTGATGAGGCCACAATAGCCTATTTTTCTGACATCGTCTCCGGCCATGTGCGCATGGAGAATTTTAATTTCCTCATCTTTCCCGGTGGGTTCCTCGACGGGGACGACCTCGGCTCGGCTCAGGCGGCTGCTTTGCGCTGGCGTTTTGCCAAAACAAACAGCGGTGATCACGTCCTTGACCAGCTCAAAAGCTTCTTCGAGGCCGGCGGGCTGATCCTGGGCATCTGCAACGGCTTCCAACTCCTGGTGAAGCTTGGCCTGCTGCCCGCCCTGGGCGGCCGCTACTTCGAGCGCCAGGTGTCGCTGTCGAACAACGACTCGGCCCGCTACGAGGATCGCTGGGTCACGCTGCGGGCCAACCCGGCCTCGCCCTGCGTGTTCACCAAGGACATCGACGTCCTGGAGGCCCCGGTGCGCCACGGCGAGGGCAAGATCGTGCCCCAGGACCAGGAGACGCTGGACGCGCTCGAAGCCGCCAACCTCGTGGCCCTGCGCTACATCGACCCGGCAACGGGCGTGGCCACCATGCAGTTCCCGCAGAATCCCAACGGTTCGGCCAACGCCATCGCGGGCCTGACAGACCCCACGGGCCGCATCCTGGGACTGATGCCCCACCCTGAGGCCTACAACCACCCCTGCAACCACCCGGCCTGGACCCGTGGCGAGACCTCGCCGCTGGGCCTGACCCTGCTGGCAGGCGGGGTGCGCTACCTGAAAGGTCTGTAACGCGCCATGCACCCGGTGCATCCACCTGAGGGCCCGCCTGGACACGCGTCTTGGCGGGCACTCATGTCCCTGGCCTTTGACGAGGCCTGCGCCGCAGCGCGCGAGAACGAGGCCCCTGTGGGTGCCGTGCTCATCGCCGCCGACGGAAGCGTGCTGGCCCAGGCCCACAACCGCAACATCACGCTCCACGACCCCACGGCCCACGCCGAGGTCCTGTGCCTGCGCGAGGCCGGGCAAAAGCTCGGCAACCACCGCCTCAGCGGGTCCATCCTGGCCGTGACCCTCGAACCCTGCCTCATGTGCGTGGGCGCGCTCATCCACGCGCGCGTGGAGGGCATCGTCTTCGCCGCCACAGACCCCAAGGCCGGAGCGCTGGTCTCCAACCTCGACGCCCGCACCCTGCCCTTCCTGAACCACCGTCCCTGGATCCTTCAGGGTGTTATGGCCGAGGACTGCGGCACGCTTCTGAAGCGATTCTTCCTGGCCCGCAGAAAGCCCCTCTAACGCAGACCATTTCCCGCCAGCCAACGCCTCTTTTCTCATCATCATTGATCTAGATAAAGTCATGACTTTTTCTAGTACCTGATTTACAATTTAAATATCCCCTCACCAGTGCACAGGCAAAATGCTTCGGCCCGCACGCCGAAAAGCGTACGAGCCGAAATATTCGCCCCAAAGGCGGCTGAACGGTCAGATAATCAAAGGAGAAACAGCGCCGCCCCGCACAGGCATCCGCGTTTCCGGAGCCGGACTCAGAGGAAGTCGGGATCGATGGCGGCCTTGCCCCCGTTGAGCATGACCTTGAAGTAGCGCAGGGTGCGGTCGTCCACGGGCACGATGGGGAAGTTCTTGCGGCAGGCGTCGCACTGGGCCATGGAGGGCCGCGTGGGCGCGATGAGCGTCACTTCCCGCGCGCAGTGGGGGCAAGGGTACAGAAAAACGATCTCCATGCCCATGGGGCGCACGGGTGTCAGCGGCTTGGTCATGCGGTTCCCTCTTTCTGCGGGCTTGCGTCGGTAAACAGGCTTGCGCCGGTCATGGCGTCCGGCTGGGGCTGGCCCCAGGAGGCCAGTATTGTCGGGGCGATGTCGCCCAGCTTGCCGGGTTTAAGCGTCCTGCCACCCTTGGTGTCGATGTGCACCAGCGGCACGGGGTTGAGGCTGTGGGCCGTCTGCGTGTGGCCCTCTGCGTCGAGCATCTCCTCGGAGTTGCCGTGGTCCGCCGTGAGGAACACCTGCCCGCCGTCGGCCAGGAAAGCATCCACGATGCGCCCCACGCACTCGTCCACGGTCTCGCAGGCCTTGATGACAGCCGGAATGATGCCCGTGTGGCCCACCATGTCCAGGTTGGCCAGGTTGCACACGCACAGGTCGAACTCGCGCCTGCGCGCCAGCAGGGCCTCGGTGACCTCGCGCGCGCTCATCTCCGGCTTGAGGTCATAGGTGGCCACCTCGCGCGGCGACGGGATCAGCACACGCTCCTCGCCTGCCACAGGCTCTTCCACGCCGCAGTTGAGGAAATACGTCACGTGGGCGTACTTCTCGGTCTCGGCGATGCGCAGTTGCTTCAGGCCCAGGCTGCTCACCACCTCGCCCAGGAAGCCGTCGAGAGATTGCGGCGGCGAGGCCACAGGCAGGGGGAAGGTGGACTCGTACCGGGTCATGCTGGCGAAGTCGGAGAGCTTGGGGCGCAAGGGCCGCGGGAATTCCTTAAAGTCATCGTCGAAGAACGCGCGGCTGATCTGCCGGGCGCGGTCCGCGCGGAAATTGAAGAAGAACAGGCCGTCGCCGTCGCCGATGGTTCCAAGGGGCTTGCCGCCAGCGCCCGTCACCAGGCAGGGCTTGACGAACTCGTCGGTCTCGCCGCTGGCATAGGCGCTTTCCACGGCCTCCGTGGCCGAGCCCACCGCCCTGCCCTGCCCGCAGGCCAGGGCCAGATAGGCGGGCTCGTTGCGCTCATAGTGCTTGTCGCGGTCCATGGCGTAGTAGCGGCCCATGACAGAGGCGATGCGCCCCAGGCCGAGCTCGGCCAGCTTGGCCTCAAGCTGCTGCACGTAGCCCAGGCCGCTTGAGGGCGGGGTGTCGCGCCCGTCCAGGAAGGCGTGGATGAAGACCTCGCGCACGCCCTGGGCCTTGGCCAGCTCGACCAGCGCATGGATGTGGTGCTGGTGGCTGTGCACGCCGCCATCGGACACCAGGCCCATGAGGTGCAGCCGCCCGCTGCCGGCCTTGGCCTTGGCGCAGAGGTCCAGCAGGGCGGGATTCTTGAAAAAACTGCCGTCCTCGATGCTGATGTCGATGCGCGTCATGTCCTGGTAGACGATGCGGCCCGCGCCGATGTTCATGTGCCCGACCTCGGAGTTGCCCATGAAGCCTTCCGGCAGGCCCACGGCCCGGCCCGAGCAGGCCAGCCGCGTGTGCGGATAGCGCGCGAACAGGGCGTCGAGGTTGGGCGTGTTGGCCAGGAAAGGCCCGTTGCCCGGACCCTCCGGCGCGATGCCGAAGCCGTCCAGGATGAGCAAAAGAGTCGGCAGCAGCATGGTCGGGGCGACTTTTCTCACTGCACGTCCTTGGGAAGCACGGTTCCGTCCTTCCAGTCAACGCGCCTGCCCTCGGACCAGAGGCCCTCGATGTTGTAGAAGCCGCGCAGATCCTCCTGGAAGATGTGCACGATGATGTCGTTGAAATCGAGCAGGATCCAGGTGCCGGTCTGATAGCCTTCCTGCCCCATGGAGCCGATGTTGCGCTCCTT
Source organism: Pseudomonadota bacterium (assembly GCA_018817515.1). Classification (GTDB taxonomy): domain Bacteria; phylum Desulfobacterota; class Desulfovibrionia; order Desulfovibrionales; family Desulfovibrionaceae; genus Humidesulfovibrio. The sequence continues at coordinate 7,277 of JAHIUD010000013.1, read as the reverse complement.
TGCCAGATGCAGCAGGGCGTCAGACAAGGCCTGGGCATGGCGCTGGCCCTTGGCCGTGACCATGATGATCTGCTCGGCGATGGGACACACGCCGGTGACGTCCAGCAGAACGATCTCCTCGCCCTGCTTTTCGTCAAGGGTGCGGGCCAGGAGCAGCCCCTTTTCTTCCGTGGAGATGCCGGGCGTCATCGGCAATTGCTGATTCTTCTTCATGTTCCCCCGTTCACGCGGATTGTCGCGTGCTTCGGGTCTTGTACTGGAAACGCGCGTGCAGCGCAATGACGGCCAGTCGTGCTCACGCGGCCGTAAATTCTCCCTGAATCAACTCGCGTTGCAAGCAATTGACACAAGAATGGCGTGCCGCAGACGATGACAAGAACCAGGGCCGAACCTTGACGCAGTGCCGTGTTTCGGGCATGCACGAGAAAGGCTGAACGCCCCCTGGCGAAGACTCTGCTGCGACGGAGCGACGTTGCCACAGCAGTGGCCAAAGGGGCGCAGATACAGCAACATGGCGAGTCGGCGACTCCCGAGCCACGGCGAAAGCCTGTGGCCTTTTATTGTGGCAAGCCGCCCGCCCGGACCAACAAGAGACAATCGCGTACGCTTCGCACCACCCCCAGGAGGACTGAGCATGATATTTGACGTGGAAAACGAAACCCTGCCCAGGGAGGAGCTGGAAAAGCTTCAGTTGCGCAGGCTCCAGGACCTTGTTGCCCGCGTTTACGAGAACGTGCCCTTCTACCGCAAAAAGCTCGACGAGCGCGGCGTGAAGCCCGAGCACATCCAGAGCCTCTCTGATGTCTCGCTTCTGCCCTTTACCGAGAAGCAGGACCTGCGCAACCACTACCCCTTCGGGCTGTTCGCCGTCTCGCGTGAGAACATCGTGCGCATCCACTCCTCTTCCGGCACCACGGGCAAGGCCACGGTGGTGGGCTACACCCGGCGCGACATCAAGAACTGGGGGCAGATGGTCGCCCGCTGCCTGGCCGCAGCTGGCGCGCACAGCGGCGACTTCGTGCACAACGCCTACGGCTACGGCCTGTTCACCGGCGGGCTCGGCGTGCACTACGGGGCCGAAGAACTGGGCGCCACGGTCATTCCCATCTCCGGCGGCGGAACCCGTCGCCAGGCCATGCTCCTGCGCGACTTCGGCGCCACGGTGCTCACCTGCACGCCCTCCTACGCCCTGCACCTCTACGAGGCCGCCAAGGAAATGGGCATCGACATCAAGGAGCTGCCTGTGCGCATCGGCATCTTCGGGGCCGAGCCCTGGACCGACTCCATGCGCAACGAGATCGAAAACAAGCTCGGCATCACGGCCATCGACATCTACGGCCTGTCCGAGATCATGGGTCCGGGCGTGGCCATCGAATGCGCCAAGGTCAAGAAGGGCCTGCACATCCAGGAAGACCACTTCCTGGCCGAGATCATCGACCCCGAGACCGGCGAGCCCAAGAAGCCGGGCGAGGTCGGCGAGCTGGTCTTCACCACGCTGACCAAGGAAGGCATTCCGCTTCTGCGCTACCGCACCCGCGACTTAAGCAGGCTCAATACCGCGCCCTGCCGCTGCGGACGCACCACCGCGCGCATGGAGCGGGTCACGGGCCGCAGCGACGACATGCTCATCATCCGCGGCGTCAACGTGTTCCCCTCGCAGATCGAGAGCATCCTGCTGGAGACCGAGGGCCTGGCCCCGCACTACCAGCTCATCGTCACCCGCGCGGGCAACCTGGACAACATGGAGGTTCGCGTCGAGGTCGACGAGGCCGCCTTCTCCGACCAGATCAAGAATTTACAACGTCTCGAATCCAAGATAGAAAAGAACATCAAGGAGTTCCTGGGTGTCACCGCCAAGTGCAAGCTGGTGGAGCCCAAGGGCATCGAACGCAGCGAAGGCAAGGCCAAGCGCATCATCGACATGCGCAAAGAACAGGCCTGATGCGACTAACCCTGTGCCACACAAGCAAGCGAGGAACGTCATGAAGGTCGACCAACTCTCCATCTTCCTGGAAAACCGAGCCGGTAGACTGGCCGAGGTCACCCGCATCCTGAGCGAAGCAGGCGTGAACATCCGCGCCCTGTCCCTGGCCGACACCTCGGACTTCGGCATCCTGCGCCTCATCGTCTCCGACTTCGACAAGGCCAAGGAACACCTCAAGGCCGGGGGCTTCACCGTGGGCCGTACCACCGTGGTGGCCGTGGAGGTTCCGGACAAGCCGGGCGGACTGCACAGCATCCTGGACATGCTGCGCGAGGCCAAGGTCAACGTCGAGTACATGTACGCCTTCGTCAACCAGAGCGGATCGCACGCCATCATCATCTTCCGCTTCGACCGCACGGACCAGGCCATCGAACTGCTCCAGAAGAACAACATCCCCATTGTTCCCGGCGAAAAGCTCTACAAGATGTAACACCAGCCCCGACCGGGGAGAGGACGCCCTGCCCTCTCCCCGGCAGGGCTTCGCCGAGTCTCTCCGGCAGGGCATGCCCCTGCGGGTCCGCCTCAAGGCCTGAGCCGCAAGCCCTCTAGCCGGAGACCGCCGTGACCGAACCCAACGACTCCCCCGCATCCGCTGACACCAGCCCCCCCGCTGACTGCCCCACCGCCGACACGCGCCCGCCCATCAACGACGCCTGGCTTATGCGCATGCGCACCACCAAGCCGGAGTTTCTGGCGCGGCTTTTCGAGGTCTTCCTGGAAGACGAACCCAAGCGCATGACCACCCTGGGCGACGCCGTGTGCCGGGGCGACCGGGAGCTGGTGCGCTACTTGGCGCACTCCATCAAGGGCGCGGCAGCCACGCTGGGCATGGAACGCCTGCGCGACGCCGCCCGTGAGCTGGAGCATGCGGCCAGGGACGGCCAGGCCGAGGCGCTGGCGGTGCAATACGCGCTTATGCTGGAGGAGATGGAGAAGGTGTTCGAGGTCATGCGGGGCTAACACGGATAAAGTCAACTTAAAGCTTGGCTCCAATCAGTATCTTACTTTAAATGCACGACACAATTATTGCGCTCGTGGATATTCGCACCTTGGGAGGCAGATTATGGACTTCTCATTCCGTCCTTTCGAGATTGTTTCATTAATCGCTATTTTAATTGGACCAATTCTAGCCATTCTTGTCAGCAAGGTTCTTGAATATTCAAGGAATTCTAAAGAACGAAAGGAATATATATTTAGAATTCTTATGGCAAACAGAGGCGCTACTGTGAAACCTAATGTTGTTGACGCGCTAAATCTGATCGAAATAACATTCACTGGTCAACGCGATAAAGATGTACAAGATGCTTGGAAATACTACCTTGCTCATCTAAATAATCACTCCCTAATTAAGGCTGACAACGCAAAGTGGGTACACACAAGAGAAGAACGGTTTACAGATTTGCTACATAAAATCTCAAAATCACTTAGATACAACGTAGACAGAGCAAGTATTGAAAGTGGTGGATATGTCCCTCAACATTTCGTAGACACAGAGAATGATGCTGTTCAAATTAAGAACGGTCTTATCAAAATAATTTCTGGTAATGCTGCGATAAAGGTAAAGATTTGCAAAGATGATGGGGAAAACATTTAAGTAAGCAAAAACGCCGGACCCTCGCGAGCCCGGCGTTTCGTGTATTCTGAAAGCAGAAACGGCTAGAAGATGTCGCCGATGCCGTAGAGACGGCCTGGCTCCTGCTTGCTCAGCCACTTGGCCGCGCGCAGCGCGCCCTGGGCAAAGGTCTCGCGCGAGTGCGCCCGGTGCGTCACCTCGATGCGCTCGCCAGGGCCGAAGAAGTACGCCGTGTGGTCGCCCACCACGTCGCCGCCGCGCAGCGCCACCACGCCGATCTCATTCTCCTTGCGTTCACCCACGATGCCGTCGCGGCAGTGGCGCTTGACCTCGTCGTAGACCAATCCGCGCGCCTCGGCCATGCACTGGGCCAATTTGAGCGCGGTGCCGCTGGGCGCGTCCTTTTTGCGGCCATGATGGATTTCCATCATCTCCATGTCGTAGGCGGGCCCGAGCATCTGCACCAGCTGCGGCAGGATTTTCAGCAGCACGTTGACGCCCACGCTCATGTTCGGGGCCAGCAGAAGCGGCACGTCCTGGGCCGCGGCGGCAATGAAGTCGTACTGGTCCGGTTTCAGGCCGGTGGTGCCGATGACCATGGGGTTGCCGTGCTTGCGGCACTCGCGCACGTGCTCCAAGGTGGCCTCCGGGGAGGTGAACTCCACCACCACGGCGCGCGGGGTTTTGGCCAGCACCTCGTCCAGGTCGCTCGACACGACACAGTCCAGGGCCTCCAGTTCATCCAGGCGCTCGGCGCGCTCGATGACGGCCTTGACCACCAGCTCCGGGTCCTGCTGCGCCAGGCGGATCAGGGTCCCGCCCATGCGGCCGCAGCCGCCCATGATGACAACGTCACAGTTCATAAATTTCTCCGTGTTGCTGGTGCGACATTTTCAGGGCTCGATTCCATGTTCACGCAGCATAGCCAAAAATTGCGGAAAGTCCAATATCCTGAGGCCCAGGTCCCTGGCTTTCACAAGCTTGCTCCCGGCCTCCTCGCCCGCCACCACCACGTCCACCTTGCGCGACACCGAGCCCGAGCACAACGCGCCCAGGCGCTCCACCAGGGCCTGGGCCTGGGGTCGGCTCATACCCGGCAGGCCGCCGGTGAAGACAAAGGTCTGTCCAGACAGCGGCAGGTTGGCGGCATCAGCCCGCTGCCCGCCCGTGGGCCACAGGCCAAAGGCCTTGAAGCGCTCCAGCATGGCCTGGTTGCCCTCATTGGCGAAAAACGCACGGATGCTCGCGGCCACCTTGCCGCCCACATCCTTCAGGGCCATGAGCTGCTCGTCGCTGGCCGCGGCGATGGCGTCCAGGTCGGCGAAGTTCGCGGCCAGGGTCTTGGCCGTCTGCTCGCCCACAAGCTCTATGCCCAGGGCGCTGATGAACCGGGCCAGGGTGGCGGAGGCCCGGCCCTCTTCCACGGAACGCACGAAGTTCTCGGCGCTCTTCTCGCCCATGCGCTCAAAGCCCTGGAGCTGTTCCTTGGTCAGGGTGAACAGGTCCGCCGGGGACTCGAGATAGCCCTCCTGAGCCAGGCGCTCCACCCACTTCTCGCCCACGCCGTCCATGGCCAGCCCGGCCTTGGACACGAAATGCACGATGCCCAGCACAACCCGCGCCGGGCAGGCGTGATTGGGGCAGTAGGTCACCTTGTCCTCCACAACGACCTGACTGCCGCATTCCGGGCAGGCCATGGGGAAGACAAAAGGCTGCTCCGAACCATCGCGCTCAGACGCAACCACCTCGACTACCTGAGGAATAACGTCACCCGCGCGTTGGATCACCACCTGATCACCCACGCGGATGTCCAGGCTGCGCATGTGGCTCTGGTTGTGCAGGGTGGCGCGGGAGACCTCCACGCCCGCCACGCGCACCGGGGCCAGATCGGCCACGGGCGTAAGCACGCCGGTGCGGCCCACCTGGATGAGGATGCGCAGCAAACGCGTCACGGCGCGCTCCGGCGGAAACTTGAGGGCCAGGGCCCAGCGCGGGGCGCGGGCAGTCTGCCCCAGTAATTCCTGCAGCGCCAGGTTGTTGATCTTGGCCACCACCCCGTCGATTTCGAAAGGCAGGGACGCACGCCGGGCCTGGAGGTCCAGGTAGAAGGCTTCGACCTCAGCGGGCGTCTGGCAGAGCCTGGCCTCCGGGGCCGTGGCCAAGCCAAGCCCGGCCAGTCCGGCCATGATCTCCGACTGCGAGGTCCACGGACTGGACTGGCCTTCCGTGCCGCCGGGCCAAATCATGCGCCCCGCGCCGTAGGCCAGGAAGCGCAAGGGCCGCGCAGCCACCACGTTGGGGTCCAACTGGCGGATGCTGCCAGCGGCGGCGTTGCGCGGGTTGGCGAAACGCTTCAGGCCCGCTGCCTCCTGGGCCTCGTTCAGGGTCGCGAAATCCTTCTGGCCCATGACCACCTCGCCGCGCACGTCGAGGATCTCCGGCAGGGCCACGCCTGTGCGCAGCAGCCGCCCGCGAAGGTTGCGCACCATGCGCATGTTGGCGGTGACGTCCTCGCCCTCCTCGCCGTCGCCGCGCGTGGAAGCCACCGCTAGCCCGCCATCCAGATAGACGACCTCGGCGGCCAGACCGTCCATCTTGGGCTCGGCCCAGAAGCGGCCCAGCTCACCCCGCACGTCGGGTCCGATAGTCTGGGCCAGGCGCAAGAGTGTCGGCAGGCCCAGGGGCCCGCCCATGCGGATCATGGGCAGAAGCGAGCGCTGCGCGCCCAGCCGCCCGGCCTCGGCGGCCAGGGCCGCCCAGCTGCCGCCCTCAGGTGTCAAAAGCGTCGTCTCGACCAGAGGCCGCAGCCTGGTGGCCAGCTCCTTGCGCTCGTCCTGCTTGTCCGTGCGCGTGAAGGCCCGGCCAATGCCCGCCTCAATGTCGTCCAGCACCACCTCGGTGACGGCATCGCGCAGGGCGTTGGGCAGTTTGACCAGGGCGAACTCGCGCCACTCGTCCAGGTTCATGGCGTTATCAAGAGACATCATCGGCAAAGCATGCCTATGAGCGGCAAAGCCGACGGCCACCTGCCCGCCCACGCGCCGGGTGGGCGAGTTGGGGTCGGCCAGCTCCGGGTGCGCGGCCTCAAGGGCCGAGAGCTCGCGGAACAAGGCGTCGTACTCGGCGTCCTCGATCTCCGGGCTGTCGAGCACATAGTAGCGGTGGTTGTGGTGTTCCAGCAGCTCGCGCAGCTCACGCGCGCGCAAAGCCGGATCAGTCGGTGTCATGATCAGGCGCTCACAAAAGTTCGCAGATCTTCAGCAGGTCCGACTGGCGGCCCAGGGTGATGAGCGTGTCGCCAGCGCAGAGTTCCTGCTTTGGACCGGGGTTGAACACCAGATCACCATCGGCGTGTTTGATGGCCACGATGATCAGGTCGAAGTCCTTGCGGATGCCAGAGTCCATGAGGTTCTTGCCCACAAAGCCGGACTTGCTGCTGATGAGCAACTGCTCCAATTGCAGGTCGATCTGCCCGCGCACGGCCAGGTCCAGAAAGTCCGTCACCGTTGGGCGCAGTACGGTGTGGGCCATGCGCACGCCGCCTATCAGGTGCGGCAGCACGACCTTGTTGGCCCCGGCGAACTCCAGCCGCGTGATGTGCGAGGCATCGTTGGCCCGGGCGATGATGGAGATGTCGGGGTTGAGCTGGCGCGCCGTGAGCGTCACATAGACGTTGGCGGCCTCGTCGGTCAGGGCGGTGACGATGCTCCTGGCGCGCTT
>JAHIUD010000005.1 GCA_018817515.1 Pseudomonadota bacterium | reverse complement strand
GCGGCCAGCGCGCCCAGGGCCGCGCCCAGCCCGGTGCCGAGGAGCCGCGCCCAGCTGGCCTGGATGGAGCTGCCGAAGTCGGTCTGCATGACCAGGATGGCCGAGAATACGGCCCAGTAGCCCTGGTCAAGCTGCAGCAGCCGCGCAAAAATCGCCGTGAGCGTGGCGGCGAGCGCCGTGCGCAGGGCATGCAGCAGCAGGGCCTGCGGCGCGAACTTTCTGCTCAGCAGCCCCGCGCCGAAGGAGCCGCGGGGCCAGGGGGCCATGAAGCCCTGCAAGGGGCTCCCGGCCGCCGGGGGCTCCCTGTCCTCTACTCCGCCTTTTGCCATTTCTCCACCTCAGCCCAGAGTTCCGGGCAGGCGCAGACCTGGAAGCGGTCGCCCAGCTTCATGGTGCACACGGCCTCGGGCAGGTGCAGATCCATGAGCACCGGCACAGGCCCCGGATGGCTGGCCAGCACGGCCTTCAGCGCCTCCAGGCGCTCCGGCTCGCAGTGCTGCTCCCGCGCGGGGATGCGCACGGGCTCGAAGCTCGCGGCTGCGGCGTCGGTCAAAAGGATCACGCGCTCGGCCAGCATCTTGGATTCGCGCGGGCCTTCCTCCTCGCCGGGGCGGCTGCGCGCGTCCACCTTGCCCTCGAACACCAGCGGCTGGTCGTCGTTCACCAGCTCCTTGCACAGCGCGTAGGTGTCGGCGAAGAGCGTGCACTCGCCCGTGCCGGTCAGGTCTTCCAGTTGCAGGAAGGCCATCTTGTCGCCCTTCTTGTTGATGTATTCGCGCACGCCCGTGACGATGCCGGCCACGCGCACCAGGTGCCCGCCCGGCAGTTCGCGCAGCTCGTCCAGGGGAATCAGCCCCAGGCGGCGCAGCTCGTGTCGGTAGCGCAAAAGCGGGTGGCAGGACAAAAAGAAGCCCAGGGCCTCCTTTTCCAGGCGCATCTTCTCCTCGTCGCCCCACTCGGGCAGGGCGTCCTCCACGGCCGAGCTCGGCCGGGCGTCGGCGGCGTTGGCCCCGCCTGTTCCCGCACCCAGCAGGTCGAGCATGTTGATCATGCCCTGGGCCTTTTCCTTGGCCTTCTTCTGGCCCAGGGCCACGGCGCGGTCCATGAGCGCCATGTGCCCGGCGCGGGTCTTGCCCAGGCTGTCCAGCGCCCCGGCCTTGATGAGCGACTCCAGGGTGCGCTTGGTGATCTTGCGCAGGTTCACCCGCTCGCAGAGGTCGAAGATGTCGAGAAACGGGCCGTTCTGCTGGCGCTCGGCCACGATGTCGTCCACGGCGTCCTCGCCCACGCCCTTGACCCCGGCCATGCCGAAGATGACCTGCTCGTCCTTGACCGAGAAGCGCGCCAAGGACAGGTTCACGTCCGGCGGCACCACCTTGATGCCCATTTCGCGGCAGGCGTTGATGTACTTGAAGACCTTGTCGGTGTTGCTGAGTTCCGAGCTGATGAGCGCGGCCATGAACTCGCTGGGGAAGTGGGCCTTGAGGAACGCCGTGTAGTAGCTGATGAGCGCGTAGGCGGCGGAGTGCGACTTGTTGAAGCCGTACTCGGCGAACTTCTCCATGAGGTCGAAGATCTCGGCGGCGGTGGCGTCGGCGATCTTGTTCTCGCGCGCGCCTTCCATGAAGCGCTGGCGCTGCTTGGCCATCTCCTCGGGCTTCTTCTTGCCCATTGCGCGGCGGAGCAGGTCGCCCTCGCCCAGGGAGTAGTTGCCGATGACCCGGGCCGTGCTCATGACCTGTTCCTGGTACACGATGACGCCGTAAGTGGGCTTCAGCGTCTCCTCCAGGGACGGGTGCGGGTAGCTGACCTTGATCTGGCCATGCTTGCGCTTGATGAACTCGTCGACCATGCCCGAGCCCAAGGGGCCTGGGCGGTACAGCGCAAGCATGGCGATGATGTCCTCGAAGCAGGTGGGCTTGAGCATCCGCAGGTACTTGCGCATGCCGCTTGATTCCACCTGGAAGATGCCGTCGGTGTCGCCGGAGCAGAAAATCTCGTAAGTCTTGGGATCGGTGAGCACCAGCGAGTCCAGGTCCGGGGCCTCTTTGCCCTGGCCGCGGATGATGTCGAGCGCATCCTCGACCACGGTCATGGTGCGCAGGCCCAGGAAGTCGAACTTGATGAGGCCGACCTTCTCCACCAGCTTCATGTCGTACTGGGTGACGATTTCGCCCTCTTTCCCCCGGTACAGCGGCAGGTAGTCCAGCATGGGCCGGTCGGAGATGACGATGCCCGCCGCGTGGGTCGAGGCGTGGCGCGAGAGGCCCTCCAGGCGCTGGGAGATGTCGATGAGCTTCTCCACCTGGGGATTGCCCACGACCATGGCCATGAGTTCGGGCTCCTTTTCGAGCGCCTTGGCGATGGTCATCTTCATCTCTTCGGGGATGAGCTTGGCGATGCGGTCGGTCTCGGCAAAGCTCATGCCCAGCGCCCGGCCCACGTCGCGGATGGCGGCCTTGGCCTTCATGGTGCCGAAGGTGGTGATCTGGGCCACGCGGTCGTTGCCGTACTTCTCGGCCACGTAGCGCACCACCTCCAGGCGGCGGCGTTCGCAGAAGTCCACGTCGATATCCGGCAGGCTGACGCGCTCGGTGTTCAAAAAGCGCTCGAACAAGAGGTCGTAGGGCAGGGGGTCGATGTTGGTGATCTTGAGCGCCCAGGCCACCAGCGAACCGGCGGCCGAGCCGCGCCCCGGGCCCACGGGAATGCGGTTTCTCTTGGCCCAGTTGATGAAGTCCTGCACGATGAGGAAATAGGCCGGGAAGCCCATGCCCTTGATGACCGTAAGCTCGTACTCCAGGCGCTCCCAGTAGACCTTCTCGTCCACTTCGTAGGCGCACTGGGCCAGGCGCATGGTCAGGCCCTCGCGGGCCAGGCGCTCGAACTCCTCATCGATGCTCACGCCTTCGGGCAGGTCGTAGACCGGGAAGTGCGACTGGCCGAGCTCAAGCTCCACGTTGCACTGCTCGGCGATCTTGACCGTGTTGCTGATGGCCTCCGGGCAGTAGTGGAACGCGGCCTCCATCTCCTCCATGGTCTTGAAGTAGAGCTCCGTGGTGCCCATGCGCATGCGTTCCTTGTCCAGGACCGTGCGCTGGGTGCCGATGCACAAGAGGATGTCGTGGGCCTCGGAGTCGTCGCGGGTCAGATAGTGGCAGTCGTTGGTGGCGACGAGCGGGAGTCCGGTTTCCTTTGCAACCTGCAAAAGCATTTCGTTGGCCCGGGTCTGGTCCGGGATGCCGTTTTCCTGCAGCTCCAGGTAGAAGCGGTCCGGGAAGATGGCTGCGTATTCCCTGGCCATGGCGATGCCGGAGTCCAGGCCCTGGCCGAGCAGCGTGCGGTTGACCTCGCCGCCCAGGCAGGCCGAAAGGGCGATGAGGCCCTCGGAGTAGAGCGCCAGGATCTCCTTGTCCACGCGGGGCTTGTAGTGGAAGCCATCCAGGTAGCCGGCGGTGACGAGCTTGATGAGGTTCTGGTAGCCCGTGCGGTTCTGGGCCAGCAGCACCAGGTGGAAGGCCGCCGTGCGCGAGCTGGTGGCCTTCTTGTCGCCGCGCGCGCCGGGGGCCACGTAAACCTCGCAGCCGATGATGGGCTTGATGCCGGTGTCGATGGCCTTCTGGCGGAAGACCAGCGCCCCGTGCATGTTGCCGTGGTCGGTCAGGGCCACGGCGGGCATGCCGAGGTCCTTGGCCCTGGTGCAGAGATCCTTGACGCGGATGGCGCCGTCGAGCAGGCTGTATTCGCTGTGGCAGTGCAGATGCACGAAATCCGGCATGTTGATTGGTCCCCTTTGCGCGTGCTGGCGGATTCCTGTATAGCCCAACTCCGGCGGCTTGGAAACGCCGGAAGCGTGTAAATAAGTCTCGATATTCCAGTATGCTGCGCGGGCGGCTGTCCGGCAGCCCTTGCCAATGCCCGCTTTGAGCGGCATACGTGTTGGATACTATGGCGCAACTCTCCACCAGACTGCAACACAAGCTGCACCGCCTCTCCGCCGTGCTGCCCGTGCTCCTCGGCGCGCTGGTGGTCACGGGCGTTCTCGCCCTGGCGGCCTGGCTTGCGCGGCCCTACCTGCCCCCGGCCCTGGTGGACTTTGTGGGCGAGCTTGCGCGCGACGACTTCGAGGCCCGGCGGCAGGCCATCAAGGCCTGGTTCGACAGCTGGGGCGCGGTGGCGGCCTGGGTGTTTCTGGTCGTGCAGTTCCTGCAGGTGGTGGTGGCGCCCGTGCCCGGCCAGGTCACGGGCATGGTGGGCGGCTTCGTCTTCGGCTTCTGGCGCGGGCTGGCCCTCAACGTGGCGGGCAATGCCATCGGTTCGCTCACGGCCATGCTGCTGACGCGCTTCTTCGGCGAGCAGGTCATGCGGCCCTTCGTTCCCCGGCGCATCCAGGAAAAGTTCGACGCGGCCATGCACCGGGGCGGCCTGGGCAATTTCTTCATGCTCTTCCTCTTGCCGGGCACGCCCAAGGACAGCATCTGCTTCATGGCCGGGCTGACGCGTTTCCCGGTTTGGAAGCTGCTGCTGGTCAACACCCTGGGGCGGCTGCCCGGGCTCATGGTGCTGACCTTCACAGGCGCGGCCATCGACGGCAACGGGCTTGCCGTGAAGCTGGTCTTCGGCGTTGGGCTCGCGCTGGCGCTGGTGGCCTGGCTTTTCGACGAGGAGATCAAGGAGCGCTTGGCCCGGCTCACCGGCTAGCCTGATCTCTCCCGGCAATTCCCTCAGCCATTCTCGGCTCTGCTCCGTTATCCCCGGCCCGGCCCGCTTCCCGGCCTGGCCCCCTGCTTTGCGGCTGTTGCGCTCCGGCCCGGCCCTGGTGTATCTTCAGCATTCATGGCCCGCCGACTGCGGCGCGGCACCCTTTTGTCACAAGGAGTCCTTCATGCGCAGACAGGTTCTCGTGATCCTCGCCCTTGTCGCCTTCGGGGCACTCGGCGCGCTTTTGTCCGGCTGCTACGGCTCGCAGAACACGGCCCCCTCCGAGAACTCGTTCTACGAGCAGGGGCTGGTGGACAAGGCCGCCGTGGTCGTGCGCGGCATGCGCCAGGACCCCAAGTTCAAGCACATCGAGGTCTACCTGAGGAACGCCAAGGGCGTGCTGGTGCTGCCGAGCGTCATCAAGGCCGGGTTCATCTACGGCGGCCAGGGCGGCAACGGCGTGCTGCTGGCGCGCGAGGCCAACGGAGCCTGGAGCTCTCCGGCCTTCTACACTCTGGGCGGTGGCAGCTTCGGCCTGCAGATCGGCGTGCAGGAGGCGGCCATCGTGCTGGTGTTCATGAACGACAAGGCCTTCAGGTCGGCCATCGACACCGGCCTGACCATCGGCGCGGACGCCACGGCCGCGGCGGGCACGGCGGGCGTCACCGGCGAGGTGGCCAGCCCCCACTCCTTCAAGGACGTCTACTATTTCGCCGACGTGGGCGGCCTGTTTGCGGGCCTGTCCCTGGAAGGCGGCGTGATCCACGTGCGCGAGGGCCTGAACAAGGCCTACTACGGCAAGATCTACACCCCCCGCGAGATCGTGCTGGAGCACAAGGTCGACGCCAAGGGAGCGGTCATGCTCAAGGAAGCGCTCACGGTTCCGGCCCGGGGCAAGTAGGTGCGGCACCTGTTCTCCGGTGTGTCGCGGCAGGCGTCTTCGTCGGCGTTGCCGCTGTCCTGGGGCATTGCCCTTGCACTGGCCCTGACCCTGGCGATAGGCGGTTGCGTCCCTGCGCCCAAACCCCCGGCTCCGCCCCGTTCCCCGGTGGCGGTGGCCGTCGAGCAGGAGCCCCGGGACCTGCGCGACATCCCCCAGGATGTCCTGGCCCTGCTGGCCCAGACTCCCGCCACGGCTGACCTCGACGCGCCCCTGCTGACGCCCAAGGCCCAGGCCGCATTCCTGGAGCGCTTCCGCGCCGCGCACTTCGGCCCTTGGGGCCAGACCAACGCCACCTTTGGCCCGGCCAACGCCCTCTGGGGCCTGGGCAAGCTCTCGGCGGACAAGCACTTTGGCGAGAATCTGCGCCCGCTGGGGCAGGGCTTCCGCCTGGAAATGGAGGCCCTGTGCCAGGCCTGGGCCTACCCCTCCCTGGTGCGTCCGGCCATCGCCACGGCCAACACCGCCCTGCGCGTGCTGCCCACCATCCGGCCCGGTTTCCTCAAGCCCACCCGGCCCGGCGAGGGCTATCCCTTTGACTACTGGCAGAACTCCGGGGTCTGGGCGGGCACGCCGCTCATCGTCACGCACCTCTCCGCCGACGGGGCCTGGGCCCTGGTGGAGGCGCGCAACGCCGGGGGCTGGGTCCGCGTGGCCGACATCGCCTTTGTCGACGAGGCCTTCATGGCCCGCTGGGCTGCGCTGCCGCTCCTGGCCGTGACCCGCGAGCACACGCCGGTGTCCAGCCTGCCCCAGGGCCAGCCGATCGTCCGGGACATCAGGGAGTCCCTGGGCCGGGACATCGGCTTGAACATCGGCCTGGACATGAATCTGGTCGCAGGCCAGGTCGCAGCGCAAAAGTCCGGGCGCAAGGCCGGCCAGCAGGTGGGCGCGGGAAAGACCTATCTGTTTGACGGGCGCATCGGCACGGTGCTGCCGCTGGTCTCCGAGGACGCGGCGGGCTACACTGCCCTGGCCCCGGCGCGTGGAGCGGGCGGCCTGGCCAGGACCGTCACCGTGCGCATCCCCAAGGCCGCCGCCGCCCCCATGCCGCTTGCCGCCACGCCGCGCAACCTCGCCCGCCTGGCCGATCAGATGCTCGGCCAGCCCTACGGCTGGGGCGGCTACCTGGACAACCGCGACTGCTCGGCCCTGATGCTCGACCTCGTGGCGCCCCTGGGCATCTTCCTGCCGCGCAACTCCAGCCAGCAGGCCAGATCCGGCGAGTACGTGAGCTTCGAGGGCCTCACCGGCCCGCAGAAGGAGGCGCTGTTGCTTGAGCGCGGCGCGCCGCTGTTGACGCTGCTCTTCAAGCGCGGGCACATCATGCTGTATCTGGGCCAGATCGGCCTGGGCCATGGCCAGGGTCAGGGGCAAGCCCAGGGCCGGGCGGCCATGCTGCACGCCGTCTGGGGCCTCAAGACCCTGGATGAGGGGGGAGCCGAGGGCCGCAATGTCATCGGCCGCACGGTCATCACCACCCTGGAGCCGGGCCGCGAACTGCCGGACGTGGCCCGCGCGGGCACCCTGCTGGAGCACATGGCGGGCATGACCCTGCTGGCCCCTGGCGGGAATCCGCCCCCGACACCGGACAGGACCCGCTGAGGCGGCAGGGCCATGCTCGTCAGGAGCTCTGTCGCGAGGACAGGCCCGCTTCGAAACGGGCTGTCCGTCAACCTCAGCCGCAGCGTCCTATTATAAGGAGGCGTCATGCCCCAACCGTCAAGCACCCCCATGAACTTCGCCTTTGCCGGGCCGGGCCCGGCCAGGTCCAATGGCCGCAGCGTGGCCATCATCGGCGCCGGACCCTCGGGACTCGCGGCGGCGGGCTTCCTGGCCTGCCTGGGCTACCGGGTCGATGTCTACGACAAGCTGCCCCAGCCCGGCGGGCTCATGGTCTTCGGCATCCCGGCCGAGCGCATCCCGGCCGAGCGCATCGCCCAGGGAGTGGATACCCTGACAAGCCACTACGGCGTGACCTTCCACCCTTGCACCAAGGTCTGCGACCGCAGGCAGGTGGACGACACGGGCGACGAATTCTCCACCCGCTGCATCGACCTGGACGAGCTGGTGCGCGGGCACGACGCCGTGATGCTCTGCACCGGCTCCTGGAAGCCCCGCAAGCTCAACGTGCCCGGCGAGGACCTGAATGGCGTTTACACCGGCCTGTCGTTCCTGTTTCCCATCCGCGCGGCCCAGTACGACAAGAGCCGCATGTCGCGCATCGAGGTGGCGGGCCGGAACGTGGTGGTCATCGGCGCGGGTTTCTCGGCCATCGACGTTGCCCACGGCGCGCTCGGGCAGGGCGCGGCCCGGGTCAGCCTCATCTACCGCAGGACGAGGAGGGAGGCCCCCTGCGGCAGCCACGAGGTCGAGTTGTTCGAGGCCGCGGGCGGGCACTGGCTGGAGCTGGTCACGCCTGTGCGCGTGCTGGGTGAGCATGGCAAGGTCGAGGGCCTGGAGTGCATCCAGTGCCACCTTGGTGATCCTGACGAGGACGGGCGGCGCCGCGCCGTGCCCGACTCCTGCGCCAAGATGGTCATGCCTGCGGACATCGTGGTGGCGGCCATCGGCGAGACGGCCTCGCCGCCCTTTGCCGAGCGCCTGGGCCTGGAATCCGTGCGCAAGAACGAGATCCACTGGCTGCAGATGACCCGCATGGACGGGGTCTTCGTGGCCGGAGACGCCTTGTCCGGCCCGAGCAAGATCGGCAAGGCAGTGTACAGCGGCCTGCGCGCGGCCCAGTCCCTGTCGCGCTGGCTCACCCTCAGGAGCACGAACCGCGAGCTCGAATACCGCGAAGAACCGCCCATCACGCGGGAAGACCTGCGCTAGCGCGCCGGAGGGGCCATGCCTTCAGACGAGAAGATCCTGTTCATCGACTATTCCCGGTGCATCGGCTGCGAGTCCTGCGAGGCCGCCTGCCGCTTCGCCCACGAGCGCCCGCGCATCAACATGACGCGCACCGTGGGCGGCATCATGGCCCCGGTCTACTGCCGCCACTGCGAAGCCGCGGCCTGCATCAAGGCCTGCCCGCGCGGGGCCCTGCAAAAGGGCGCGGACGGGACAGTGCTGCTCAATCCGGTGCTCTGCGCCGGGTGCGAGACCAAAAGCTGCATCCTGGCCTGCCCGTTCGGGGGCATCTTCTGCACAGGGCTCGACGAGGCCGTGGTCAAGTGCGACCTCTGCCAGCGTCGCCGGGCCGTGGACATGGCCCCGGCCTGCGTGGAGATGTGCCCCTGCGGAGCCATGCATCTGGTGACGCGGGCGCAGGCCCTGGCCCTGTCCACGGAGGACTATGAGAGCGCCCACAGGAAGGTCATGGAGCATGTGCGCCCGGTTCTGGCTCCCATGCCGCGCCGCGACAAGGAATAAGGCACTGTGAGAGACTGTGTAACACGCCGAAATTACATCAGAATAATATAGTTTCCGGGAAACGCGAAAAACAGGTTGACCTTGTGTCGTGGTTTCCCTAGAACCACCCCTCGCCGCAACGAACGGCCCGTAAGGGTGTGTGGGGGCGGCTGATCTTTCCCAAGTAAATGAATAAAAAGTGGTTGACTCCTGACGCGAGTTCTTCTAGAAACGCCACTCGCCGCACGGGACCGGAAACGGTCGCAAGGCAGCGAGTGATCTTTCAAAAAGAAAAACGCAG
>JAHIUD010000012.1 GCA_018817515.1 Pseudomonadota bacterium | reverse complement strand
GGCGTGGGCCGCCAGGAGCAGTTGGCCCAGCACGGCCAGGGTGAGCATCAAGGTGGTCATGGGGATCTCGCTGTTTGGTGTATTCCGGCCAGGCCGCCATGCCTGTCCAAGCCGTTTTGCCGGACCCTCTGCCGAGAACTTTGGCAGCGGCGGCGTCCGGGCTCCATGACTCAAGTCAAGGCCGTTCCCGTCATGCTTTCGGGCGCGCGCGCGCGTTCCCCCATTCTCAGCGGGAGGCGTGCAGCACCTGACCCAGGGCCTCAAGGATGTCGGCCAGCTCAAGGGGCTTGGAGATGGTCGCGTTCATGCCCGCCTCGAGGAAGCGCTTGTGCTCGCTGGTCTGGGCGTAGGCGGTGAGCGCGATGATGGGGATCTGCGGATTGAAGAGGCCTGCGCTGTGGCTGCGGATGCGCCGGGTGGCCTCCACGCCGTCCATTTCTGGCATCTGGATGTCCATGAGCACGGCGTCGAAAGCTTCGGACTCCAGCAACGCGAGGACCTCCAGGCCGTTTGTGGCGATGAGCACCGTGTGCCCGGCGCGCTGCAGGAAGCTTTTGGCGGCCAGTTGGCTGACGGGGTTGTCCTCGGCCAGCAGCAGCCGCAGGGGCGGCAGCTCGGGCAGGGCCTTGCGACGTCCTCGTCCCTTCGCGCCGGGGCGGTCGGCCTTGTCCAGGCGCAGCGCCAGGCTGATGCTGGTGCCCTGGTGGCTTGCGCTCTCCAGGGTGATGCCGCCGTCCATGAGGGCCGTGAGTTTGCGCACTATGGCCAGACCCAGGCCCGTCCCTGCGAAGCGCTTGGTGAACACGGGCTCGGCCTGGGTGAAGGGATCGAACACATCGGTCTGGCGTTCCTCGGGGATGCCCACGCCGGTGTCGGCGACGGTCAGCAGCAGCACGTTCTTGTCCCCGGCCTGGGGCAGGCTGTCCACCTCGACGCTGATGCCGCCGGTGTCCGTGAACTTCACGGCGTTGCCCAGCAGGTTGAAGAGGATCTGGCGGATTTTTCCCGGATCGCCCAGGAGGTGCGGTGGCAGGCCTGGGACCATGCGCGTCGTCATGGAGAGCCCCTTGCGCCGGGCCTGGTCGTCGAACACGGCAACGCAGGAGCGCACCAGCTGTGCCGGGTCGAAGACTTCCAGGGCCAGCTCAAGGGTGCCGGATTCGATCTTCGAAAAGTCCAGGATGTCGTTGATGACCGAGAGCAGGCTGCGCGCCGAGTACAGGGCCTTGTCCAGGTAGTCGGCCTGGTCGTTGTCCATGGTCGTGGTCTGCATGAGCTGGAGCATGCCGAGCACCCCGTGCAGGGGCGTGCGGATCTCGTGGCTCACGTTGGCCATGAACTCGCTCTTGGCCAGGCTGCCCGCCTCGGCGGCCTCCTTGGCCCGGCTCAGGGCCTCCTCGACGCGTTCGCGCTCGCCGATGTAGCGCGCCTGCTGCATGTTCCGAAGCGCCAGCTCGGAGAACTGCTCGGCCATGCGGCTGAGCGCCGTGTTGACCTCCGTAAAGCGGCTGCTGTCCATGACCGGCACGGCGTCCAGGCTCTTGCGGTACACTGCGGGGTCCAGGCCGAAGGTTGCCGCTCCGGCCATGAGCGTCTCCGGGTCGCTCTCGGCGGGGCGCGCCTGGCAGATGAACCAGTAGGCCAGGACGCGGTCGTCCTCCCGGCCGCCGCCACGGATGGAGGCGACGCCGGTGTAGAGGCCGCTTGAGGGGCAGATGTGCGGGCCGGGCGTGGTTCCCGGCCTGGTGAGGGCGTGGGTGGCGGCCTCGCAGGCCCGTTGCCCGTTTATGGAGTTCTGGATGTACTGGCACAGCCTGCTGGGATTGCTCGGCCGGGTCAGGGCCTGGCCCTCGGGACTGGTGATGACGGAGGCTACGCCCACGGCCTGGGCGAAGGCATCCTGCATGGCCTGGATGTCCTTCAGGTTGAAGAGGTCGGTGAAGGTGAGGTCCGGGGTGTCGCCCGGGGGGCTGGTGACCGCCGTCAGCCTGCTCTGGATGATCTGCTCCAGGCGCTTGCGCTCAGTTATGTCCGTCAGCGCCAGCATGGCCCCGAACCCCAGCAGGGGCAGGGGCGCCGCCGTGACCGAAACAATACGGATGGAGTGATCCGCCCGGCGTATCTGCTGTTCTTCCTGGACTATTTGTTGCCGCCGGGCGGAGCGCACGCTAACGTATTCGTCGATTCCAATGGGGGTACCGTCCTCGCTCAGCACTGCGAACGGCCGCTCCAGGGGCGGCACGCCGAGGAGTTCCTCGCGCGGATTGCCGAAGAGATCTTCGGCCGCGCGGTTCATTTCCAGGAAGCGGCCGGAGGTGTCGGTGACGGCCAGGGCCAGGGGCAGGCTCTCGAACATGACGCGGTACTTTTCCCGGCTCTCGCGCAGATCGGCCTCGGTCTGCTTGCGCAGGGTGATGTCGGTCATGGTGCCCACGATGCCTTCAGGATGCCCTGTCGCGTCGTAGTACAGGGAGCGCACGTAGAGCAGATCGCGCAGGCGGCCTTGGCTGTCCGGGGCCTGGGCCTCGAAGACCTGCTGGCCCTGGTGCTCGTGGAGCAGGGCGTCCAGGTCGGCAATGCGCCCGGCGAAGTCCGCCGGACAGACGTCTTCGACGCGCAGCCCCAGGATCTCCTGCTCGCTGCGGCCCAGGAACTCGCACAGGGCACGGTTTACGCGGACGTAGCGGCCCTGCATGTCCTTGGCGTAGATGGGAGTCGGGCTGGCGTCCATGATTGAAGTGGTGAAGCGATGCTGGGCCTCGCGCTCACGCTCGGACCGGCGCAGCTCGGTCAGGTCCGTGGCGGCGGTCAAAAAGCCCGTGACGCGGCCCTCGGCATCGTGCAGGCAGAGCCAGTCCAGCTTGAGGTCGGCCGTGCCGCCGTCGAAACGGTCCAGGCGGATGAGGGCCGAGGCCGGGGGCTGCGGGGCGTTGGCCGCAGCGGTCAGGAAGGCTTTGACGGTCCGGCGTGCCTCGTCGGAGGTGGCCAGATCCAGGATGCTCCGGCCGGGCAGGCTCCCTGCTGTGGCGCCGCTGATGGCGTAGCTGCCGGGGTTGGCGAAGATGATGCGCCCCTCCAGGTCCAGCTCCACCACACCGAAGGAGAGCGCCTCCACGAATTCGCGGTAGCGGCGTTCCGAGACCCTGCGCAGGGCCTCGGCCTTGCGGCGGCGCAGGATGTTTATCCAGAAGAGCCCGATGGCCGCGGCCATGATCACGAACAGCGAACCGACCAGCACAAGCCAGACCCAGTGGCTTTGCCACAGCCCCTGGGGCTGGTTCAGGATGATGCTGCCCTGGGGCAGGTTCTTGAGGGAGAAGCCCTGGAGCTTAAGCTCGTTGTAGTCAAACATGGCCGTGTTGGGGCTTTGGGTCACCACGGGGATGTCGTCCGCGCGCTCCCCGTTCAGGATGCGCGCCGCCAGCTCGGCCATGACCTGGCCCTGGTGCACGCCGCTGACCATGATGCCGCCCACCACGTGGTGGTCAAAGGAGAAGTCCCAGGAGCTGAAGATTGGCTGGGGCGTGTGCCTGCGGATGAAGTTCAGGGACTCGGCCAGGTCCATGGTCTGGTTGTCCGGGTCGCGCAGCAGGCCCAAGTGCAGGATGGCCGTGTCCGGGGACAGGGTGGACAGGGCCGAGGCCATCTCGCCGAAGGGCAGACCAGCCAGGTCCTGCACCTCCACCCGGCCCAGGAAGGGTTGCACCGCCTCCAGGGCGATCTTGTGGTTGTAGCGACTGGACTCGGTCGTGTCGCTGATGATCGCCAGCCGCCGCATGGACGGCATGAGCTTGAGGGCGACCTCGATGGTCCCGGCTATGTCCGCGCGCTCGGACACGCCGGTGTAGCCTTGCGCCTTGCCCAGGCGCTCGGGCTGGTAGTCGTTGACGCCGCAAAAGACGACCGGCGAGCCTGGGAACAGGCGGTCGCGGTGCAGGAGCAGGAAGTCGAGCGCGTTGTCGTCGCTGGCGAGGATGACGTCGGGCCGGAAGCCTTCATATTTCTTGGCATAGAAATCCGCCAGCAGGTTGAATTCCCTGGGCAGGGGCTGGCGCTTGGTGTCCATGTATTCCACGTGGATTATGGCGCCCGGAGCCAGGCGCCCCAGGGTCTCGGCGAGGCCGGACTGGATGTTGTCCGTCCACTGGTACCCCTGGTGGTAGGCGTGCAGGACCAGGACATGCTTGAGGTGCGCGGCCTGGCCGGGGGCCGCCTGGCACAAGAGAAGCGTTGCGCCGAGAAGTGCGCAAACGAGGGCGCGCCGGAGGAGGACGCAGGCGCGTTGGGTGTGCTCGGATCTAGCCATCGGCACCCGTCAGGCTGAGCGATTTCGCACCGCGCCGCATAAACGCGGCCAGACGCGATCTGAACTCATTATGGCACGGCGCGCCGGGTTATGCCAGCCCGCCGGGTACGTATTCTGGGCGGGCTGGCCGCCTGCGCGCTTCAGACCACGGGCAGGCGCACGCTGAACACGCTGCCGTTGCCGGCGCCCTTGTCGGCCGGGGAGTCCACCCAGACCTCGCCGCCGTAGTTGCGGGCGATGTGGCGGCAGATGGCCAGGCCGAGCCCGGCGCTGCCCGCTCCGTCCACGTCGTTGTTGTCGGCGCGGAAAAAGCGTTCGAAGATGCGTTTCTGGTCCTCGGGGCTGATGCCAGGGCCTTGGTCGTGGAAGCGCATGGTCACGCTCTGGCCGTCCGTCTCGGCGCTGATGCGCACGGCGGTGCCCATGGGGGAGTACTTGATGGCGTTGTCCAGGAGGTTGTCGGCAATCTGCAGCAGGCCGTCGGGGTCCGCAGCCACGTTGGGCAGGCCTTCCGGGAGGGCCTCCACTTCGAGGTGGATGTCCTTCTCCTGCGCGGCGAAGGTGCAGTTCATGAGCGCATGCTCCAGGGCCTGGAGCACGCTGGCGTTCAGGTCCTTGGGGCGCTTGCCGCCGCGCTCGCTCTTGGCCAGGGCGAACATGCCTGCGATGACCTTGCTCATGTGCACGGCGTTGGCGCGGATGATGTCGAGGAACTCGCGGCGCTTGGCGTCATCCGCGGGCGGCGCGTCGAGCAGGGTCTCGGCGTAGCCCCGGATGCTGGTGAGCGGGGTGCGCAGCTGGTGCGAGGCGTTGGCCACGAAGTCGCGCAGCACGCGCTCCACGCGCTTCTGCTCGCTGGTGTCGTGGAAGATGAGGATGACCCTGGGGCGGAACTTATGGTCGCGGAAGGGCACCACGGTCATCTCCGCGCAGTGGCGGTTCTTGAGTTCGATCTGCCTGCTGACGGGCTCGGTGGTTTCCCCGGCCATGAGGGTGTCCACGAGGTTCTGGATCTCCAGGCTCATGGTGGCCTCCAGCGGGGCGCGGCCCAGGAACTCCTGCGCGCGGGGGAAGATGGCCGACATGGCAGGGTTCACGTGCAGGATGCGGCCCGCGGTGTCGAGCACCATGACGCCTTCGGTCATGCCCTCGAACATGGCCCAAAGCTCGCCGCGCTGGTTCTCGATGACCTTCATGTTCTTCTTGATCTTCTTGGCCATGCGGTTGATGGCCTCGGCCAGGGGCTGGAATTCGGCCGCGGGATAGAACAGTATCCTGCGCCGGTAGTCGCCCTCGCCGATGGCCTGGGCGGCTTCGGTGAACTGGGCGATGCCAGAGGTGAGGGTGCGCGAGAGAAGATAGAGCAGGATGCCGGAGCCCAGGAGCAGGGGGATCACGGCGGCCAAGAGCGCCCAGCGCATGCGCTGCATGTGCATGCGCACCTGGCTGACCGGCGCGGCCAGGCGCAGTACGGTCGCGTCCTCGCCCTCCTGGCCCGGCAGCTTGCGCGCCATGTAGATCATGTCGCGGTCCAGCGTGGTGCTGTGGCGGGTGGCCTTGCCCAGCTCGTTGCCCAGGGCGGCCAGCACTTCAGGCCTTGTGGAGTGGTCGTCCATCGTGGCCAGGTCGCCGAAGGCCCGGGAGGAGTCGGCCAGGACCTCGCCGCCCTGGATGAGGCTGATGCGCATGCCCATGTTGGCCGCCAGCGTTTGCAGGAAGTCGTGGCGGTCGCGCGGCTCCTTGAAGGGGCCGCCGCGGTCCAGCAGCCACTGCACGGTCTCCAGGCGGGTCAGGGTCTCGCGTTCGAAGTCGCGGGCGGTTTCCTCGTCCAGGGAGGCGCTGTAGCGCCAGAAGGCCAGGGCCAGGCCGACGATGAGCACACCCCAGCCCCACAGCAACACGCGCATTTGGATGGATTGGACTCTGGGCATGCAAGATCCTTTGCTTGGCCCGGCCGCAAGCGGACGGGGATGCTATTGGCCCTGGTTGCCAGGGCTGTTGTTCAGTCTTTGCGGAGGGCCGGGACGATGCTGTGCGGCACGACCAGGTTGCGGCCCCCGGTCTTCGCGGCGTACATGGCCTGGTCCGCGGCAAGGATCAGGTCGCTTGAGGTCTGGGCAGGCCTCAACTGAGCCACGCCGATGCTCACGGTGATGCTGATGGGTTCGGCTGGAGCCGCTCCGTTGACCTGGGGACGAAAGGGGCAGCCGGCCACGTCCAGACGGATGGCCTCGGCCCGGGTCACTGCGGTGGCCTCGTCCATGTCCTCGCAGAGCACCACCAGCTCCTCCCCGCCGAAGCGGGCGGGGTAGCCCTTGAAGTGCGTGGAGTGGGCCGAGACGATTGCCGCGAGCACGCGCAGCACCCCGTCGCCCACCATGTGGCCGAAGGTGTCGTTGACGGCCTTGAAATGATCCACGTCGAGAAACATCAGCGAAAACGGGCGTTTATCCTGCCTGGCGCGCTCCATGGCCGCCTCCAGTTGGGCGTCCAGCGCGCGGCGGCTGTAGAGCTCACTTAAGAGCGGGTCGAAACTGGCCGTGCGCTCCATCTGTTTGGCGCGCTCTTCCCAGGAGCGGGCCTCCTCCCTGGCGTGGCTCACCATCTCGGTGATCATGCCGCGGAAGCGCCGCACCACCTCGGTTTTGCTGCCCTCGCTGGTGATGAGCTTCTCGGTGTCCTGGCCCATGCGCTGCAGGCTGGTCTGCCGGTTCTGGCTGCTGGCCTGGATTTCCTGCACCACGCGGCTCATCTCGGAGTACAGGGCCGTTGCGCCCTCGCGCTCGGCCTTGAGCTGATCGCGCAGGTCGGCCACCTTGGAATTGTCCAGCAGAAAGCCCTGGATGGAGTTGACGACGCGTCGGAAGTGCTTGCGTTCCAGGGGCTTTACGGCCATCTGCTCAAACACGACGGCCTGGATGGCGGCCTTCTGGCTTTCGGTGAAGAGGTCCATCTCGGCCACGAGGTTGCGCACGAAGAGCACCACTGCCATCCAGTCGGCGTCTCCGGCCACGCCGAAGCGCTCCAGGACTTCCTGGACCTTGTCCAGGCCTTGGCAGGATTTTTTGCGCTTCTCCGGAATCATCGTGACCTCACCATCGGAAGTGTAGCCCATTGTCGACGGGAATCCAAGGAGCAAAGCCCGCCTCAACCTGGCCGGGACTGTCGGAGGGCCTGTCGGAGGACCTGGCGGAGGATCCGCCAGAAGAACAGGTCTGTTGGTTCACCGAAGCCGCGTCTGCGGACGCAGGGTGCGGTTGGGGCACGGGAACACCTCAGCTCATTGCGTTCTGGAAATAGGCTCGCAAGAATTTACCCTCGGATGGGGCAGGCGTCAATGTGAGAATCGGGAGGGCTGATTTCTCGTGCGTGCGGGCAACGTCTCGTGCAAGCGCGCGGAAGGCTGGACAGGTTCGCCTGACGAGAGTATCCTGACTTTATTGGCGAAGCTTAATCTGCGGGAGCCTGAACTCATGGCCTATTTGGACTGGGACGAGAAAATGTGCGTCGGGCACGAGCGCATCGACGGGCAGCACAGGCATCTGGTCGGGCTTGTCAACGAGCTTGCCGAGGCCGCCGCGCGCGGGGCCGGGCGCAGAGAGGTCGGTCAGCTCATCCGGGCCTTTTGCGACTACTCGGCGGAGCATTTCACCACCGAGCAGGGCCTCATGGATTCCCAGGACTACCCCGAGTATTTTCAGCAGGTGGACGCGCACGAGGAATGCACTGCCCAGGCCCTCGACTATTACCGGCAGTACATCAACGGGGGGAACGTCACGGCCCAGGACTTCCTGGAATTCGTCTCCAACTGGTTCAAGGAGCACACCCTGGGGGTGGACCAGACCCTGCGCGAGTATCTCCGGAAAAAGCCCGCCAACACAGCCAAAATGCCCTGACCCCAGCGTCAACGCCTTCCCCCGCCAGCCGCCTGGACCGTGCCCCGGCTCGGCTTGTCCTGCGCGGCCAGCTCGGGTATGCCTGGGCCATGCGCCCACACGACCAAGATTCCTGCCGCCTCAGAGCCCTGGCTCGCGCGGCGCGCCGATACCTGTTCTGCGTGGCGCCCCTGCCGCACGCCACGGGTTCGCTCTCGGTGATTCTGGGCGCTGGCCTGACGCATTTCAGCATGGAGCTGCTGGCCCAGGGGGCGCTGGCGGCCGGGCTGTGCCTGGCGTTGCCCGCCTCGGGCTGGTTCGGCCTGGGGCTCTTGTGCCTGGCCGACGGCTATTGCCGCTACCGCGAGTACCGCAGGCTCAAGCGCATGATCTGCCGCTGGGGTTTCCACCCGCGCCTGCTTTTGCCCGTGGCGGCCTCGCGCTGCCAGCGCGACGCCGCCCTGGCCGCCGCGTCCGAGACGGGGCACCTGCCCCTGGCCCGGGCGCAGTTCCGCGAGCTGGGCTACCGCTGGTACCACCTGCTGCCCGACGGGAGCGTGGACAACCCCTTGCGCTTTTTTGATCCAGAGTTCCTGCGGGTGACGTTTTTGCCGGGCAAGGGCTAGGCCGGGGGGCAGCGCCCTAGGAGTCCAGGGTCACGTGCCCGGCCGAGGCGATGAGGATGGTGTCTCCCAGGCCCTCGACACGCTCCGCCAGGGCTCGCAGATAGTCGCTGGGCTTGCCCGCGGGCCTTGGCATGCCGAGGATGGTCAGCCCGGAGCGTCCAGGGCGTGGCTCCGCCCGGCTTTCGGACTCATCCACGATGACGACCCTGGCGCTTACGCGGGCCCGCTCCAGGATGTCCTGCATCTTCTCGTGCAGGTTGGCCCGGTCGGTCTGTGGCGTGGCCTTGCACAGCACTGAGATCTCGTGGTTGCGCCACTCCTTGTTGAGCTTCATCAGATGCGCGAACAGGAGCATCAGCACGCCGTCCTGCACACCTTCCCAGTGGATGGTGATGTCGGTGCCGTGCGCGCTCCAGCGGGCCAGGCCCTCGTTCTGCCGCACGCAGGCCACGTTCTTTTGGAAGAACAAGGCCTGGGAGATGGTCATGAAGAAGTCCTGGGGGCTTTGGGTGGCCTCGCTCAGGCCGATGACCAGCGTGTTCGGCCTGATGCCGCCTATGCCGTGGCATTGCAAAAGCGCCTTGAGCCCCTCCTCCAGGCCTTCCTCCACCACCACCACCGGGAAGGCCTCCAGTTCCTCCTCGGCGATGTACTTGCGCAGCATACGCTCGCTTCTCGCCTTGACGTCCATCTTGCTTTCGATCTCCCCGTGCAGCACCTGCCCCAAGGTCAAGATGCCCCGGCCTGCCGCCAGCCAGTATGCATACTGGGCCAGGTTGGTGCGCGTCCAGGAGGTCGTGGAGAGCGCCAGGATGAGGGGCCGCCAGTTCTTGGGGTGGTAGCGCTCGTCCTCCAGGGCCAGCAGGGCCGAGCGTACGCGCTCCAGGGCCACGCCGCTGGACACGTCGCCCCAGCGGGCCTCGATCTCGGCCCGGCTGACAGCCCAGTAGAGCAGCCCCATGGCGCAGATGGACACCAGCGCCCAGAAAATGTTGATCAGGAACATGACGACCAGACAGCTAAGGCAGCCGGCCAGGGCCGTGCCCCAGCCGTACAGGCGGAAGCTGGGACGGAAGCTCGGGTTGCGCGAGTAGGCCTCGTAGAAGCAGGCCAGGTTCAGCGTGCCGTAAGTGATCATGAAAAACATGGTGATGACCGGGGCGATGGTGTCCAGGTTGCCCGCCTGGATGGCCCCCTGGGCGATGAGGAAGGTCAGCACCGTTGCGTGCCGGGGCTCGCCCCCCGAGATACGCGCCAAGGGCCGGAGCCAGGGGAACACGCCGTCCTTGGCGATGGATTGGAGAATCCTTGGCGCGCCCATCATGCTGCCCAGGGCCGAGGACAGGGTGGCCGAGAAGATGCCCACCGGGATGAGCATGGGCAGCAGGGCGTTCTCGCGGATGACCATGATGTTGCCGATGAGCCCGGGCCTGGGGTTGGCCGCGGCCAGGAGCAGGATCATCAGGATATAGACCACCGCCGTGAAGCCGATGGCGGCGAAGGTCCCGCTCGGGATGGCCCGGGCCGGATCGCGCAGGTCGCCGGACATGTTCGCCCCTGCCATGATGCCTGTCACCGCCGGGAAGAACAGCGCGAACATGCTGAAGAACGACTCCCCGCCCACGTATCCTGCGCTGGCGTTGGCCGTGAGCGTCTGCAGGGAGGCCGTCTGCCCGGCCCCCGCGAAAAAGGACGCGAGGGACAGCAGCAGGGCCGCGAGGATGAAGTACTGGAACTTGATGGTCCAGCCCGCGCCGATGAACACGAAGATGCAGCAAAGGGCGTTGACGGCGCTGGCCACGCCCAGGGGTGAAAGCGGCACCGCCGGG
This sequence comes from Pseudomonadota bacterium, assembly GCA_018817515.1. GTDB lineage: Bacteria > Desulfobacterota > Desulfovibrionia > Desulfovibrionales > Desulfovibrionaceae > Humidesulfovibrio. The sequence continues at coordinate 23,530 of JAHIUD010000012.1, read as the reverse complement.
AAGATCTGGAAGAAGGCCTCGGTGAAGCCGATGATGTACATGGCCACCGAGATGGCCTGGGCCAGGAAGAAGAACACGCCGATGGACGTGCCATATTCCACGCCCAGGCTCCGGCTGATCATGAAGTAGGCGCCGCCGCCCTTGATGCGCGTATTGGTGGAGATAGCCGCCAGCGAGGTGGTGGTCAAAAGCGTGATGGCCTTGGCCGCCAGCAGGATCACCAGCGCGCCAACAAATCCGCTCTGCCCGACTATCTCGCCCAGGCGCAGGAACATGATGACGCCGAGGATGGTCAGCGTGCAGGGCGTGAAGACTCCGCCAAAGGTTCCGAATCCTTTGCGCGCTGTGTCCATGTGTCTCGAATCTCGCCTTGGGCTTCAGGGTCCTGCCGCAAATCGGCGATGTGTGCTCGCTCGGGGAACGATACCCGCAGTGATGGTTCGGGCGCAAGAGCTGACATGGCGTCCTGCCACGGCGGCAGCCGCAGCGTGATGGTGGCGCCTGGGCGGCCTGGGGCTCGCGGGTTTCAGCTCCGGTTGCCTTCCGGCCTGCCCTGGCCTATCTTCGCGCCCATGTTCGACGAAAACGACGACTTCTTCTCACCCCCGGACCCCGGCCTGCCGGAGCTGGACTGCCTGGGCTGCGGCTGGTGCTGCCTGGACAATCCCTGCGAGGTGTCGCACGCGGTCTACGGCTACACGCCACGCTGCCCGGCGCTGGAATGGACCGGCGCGCGCTACGTCTGTTCACTGGTGCTGCGCCCGCAGCCCGGCGTGGACTTGACCCCGCTGTTCGTGGGCCAGGGCTGCTGCGCCCGGCACAACGCCTGGCGGGGTGAGGTGAAAAAACGCGGCTGACCGCCGCAGGCGTCACAAAGCGCTGCCGCGCTATTTCCTGATCTTCACTCGGAAGACCTTCTGCGCCAGCACCTTGCCCTCGTAGACCAGCTCGATGACGTACTCGCCGGGCACCAGGTCTGCGGGGATGTCGAAGCTCCACACCGCGTACTCCCCCTGGCCGATGACACGTTCGAAGGTGGCTGTGCTCTGGGTCATGGTCTCCTTGGTCTCCGGGTTGACCATGGCCGGGTGGCGCACCACCACGTCGATGTTCACCGCCGCGCCCTTGGGCGAACCCCTGAGCACGTACTTCATGCCGATGCCGGTGCCCAGCCCGGCGTCCACCAGGGTGGACTTGCGCACCAGCTTGAAGTCCGTGGCGCGGTCCTTGATGCCGTCGACCACGCTGGCCACCTTCTCGCGTTTGGTGACGGTGGAGGTGTAGACGCCGAACTCCAGCACCTTGACCCCGGTGATGGTGATCTTCGGCGCTGCGGCCTTCTTGGCGCTGGCTGGCCGAACCTTGGCGGCGCTTGCCGGGACCACGGGGGCCAGGGCCAGCAGGGCGGCAAGGCCCAGCAGGGCGGCCAGGGTGAAGAGCGTCAGCGAGAGTGTCTGCTTCATGGTGTTTCCTTTCGTTTATGGGGCCGGGGCGATAGGCTACGCGCCCCCCGCCACCTGAGATAGCTTGCAGAGTTGGTCCTTACAGACACAGAGGAAGTTTTCTATTTCCCACGACTCAAGCACTTGGAGTTCTGGCGGAAAGTTCTTTTTCGGAAGGTATGGTACTATCGGATAATAATTCTTGATAAGCTTCTTGATGTACCCTGCCCCCTTCCGCGCTCCAGAGTGCAAATAGACATCTTTTGGTTTCATGCCACGAGGCAGACAGAGGCGGAGGGCGGTGTCGTATAGCGTCAACTGAGCTACGCCGTCGGTTTTGCACAACAGCATGGTCTTATAAACATCCTCGAATGACGTGCCACCCCTAAGGGCATCCTTTTGGCCCTCAAGATTTTTAAGATATTCTTCGCGTGGTTCCTTATGTAATTGCGTCTGGTGAGAGTCCATTACAGTTCGCTTGTGCCACCGCATTTGTATTGCATCGTCAAACAACGGATCGAAGTCAACATTATTATGGTTATAGCCTGGATGGTTCTTGAGACAGTTCTCGGTGTAGCAAACGACAAGATCTTTCAGCGTCTTGCCGTCCATGCTCTTACCATCGCAAATTTTAACAGGCGCACAGCCTCTAGGTGCTTTCTTACCACTAACAACCGAACATTTTCCCATCTCATACTCCCAAACTGGCCCGCAGCGTGTCCAGGCGCAGATGCTTGGCCACCAGCTCCGCGCCCTGGCGCACCTTCACGGCGTCGCGCATCTTGTGGCGGGTGAGCAGGTTCTCCATCTTCTTGGCCACGGTGAAGGTGTCCTCGCGCACGATGATGATGCTGGTCTCCAGCACCTCCGAGCGCGTCAGGATGACATCGTTGGGATACAGGTTGCCGGTGAGCACCAGACACGGACAGTCGCCTTCCAGCGCCACCAGCTGCACGTCGGAGCGGTCGCCGCCGACGATGACCGCCGCGTTCTTCTTTTTGCGGAAGTGCAGCATGAAGTTCTCCACCTGCATGGTGCCGATCAAGAACTGCGAGACCACGCGGTCGGTCTTGTGGTGCGCGCTGATGACCTTGCCGCCCAGGCGCGTGGCCAGGTCGCCCACGGTGATGGAGCCCATGAGCGGGTCGCGCGGGAGGATGCCCAGCACCGGAATGCCCCGGCTCTCCAAGAATGGGGCCAGGTGTCCGCTGACCTCCTCCAGGAAGGTTGGGGGCACGTCGTTTAAGACCACGCCCGCAAGGTTGCCCTCCAACTGCTCCTTGAGCATGAGCAGCAGGTCGTAGTTCAGCTCCTTTTCGAAGCGGTCGATGACGATGGCCTTGATGCCCAGCGTCTTGACCAGGCCCACGGCGTCCAGGCCGGAGTATTTGCCGGAGTACATGCTGCCGCTGCCGGCCACGAGCATGATGTCGCGGCCCTTTTCCAGGCCCTGGTAGGCCGCCTTGACCTGAGCCGCCAGTCCACCGTCGGCAATGCCTGGAAGCCGCCCCTCGAAGGCGTCCATCTTGAAGTCGTGGGTCACCACCACCGGGGTCATGGCCGTGGGCGTGTGCGCCGGGTCGCCCTCCAGGCCCAGGGCGGCGCGCACGAACAGCGCGTCCTCGTCGGCCAGCCCGGCGTCGGTCTCCACGGGCATGGCGCCCACGGGCTTCATGTAGCCGATGTTGAGCCCGGCCTTCTGGAAGGCCAGCCCCAGGCCCACGGTGATGGTATTCTTGCCGGAATAGCCCGAGGTGGAGCCGATGTAGAGTCCGGGCATGACGCCCTCCTTCGTGGATGTCGTGTGTGGTCGCAAATCTCCGGGGAGAGCCCGGAATCAATTCAGGATCGTTTCAGGATCATCTCAGGGTCATCTCAGGGTCAGGCGCGCCCCGGCGACGTGCACGCCGCCCGGACCGGCCAGCACCGGCGAAAATTCCGCTCCCGCGAGCATGGGCAGGCGCAGCGCCAGCCGCGACACGGCCAAAAGCAGCCGCTCCAGCTCGGCCAGGGATACCACCGCTCCGCCGCGCGCCCCGCGCAGCAGGGGGTAGAAGCGCACCTCGCGCAGCATGTGCCGCGCGTCCTCCGGGGTCAGCGGGGCCAGCCGGTGGGAGACGTCGCCCAGAAGCTCGCTCGACACCCCGGCCATGCCGAAGGACAACAGCGGGCCGAATTGCGGGTCGCGGGTGAAGCCCACCACCAGTTCGAAACCGCCCTCGCCGGAGAGGCCGGTGGCGGCCTGCACCAGGCAGCCGGTGACGTAGGCCTCGGGCCGCAGGCGCGCGGCGCGGCTGGTGAGCGTCAGAAAAGCCTGGCGCACGGCCTCCTCGTCGTCCAGGCGGGCGAAGCGCACGGCCAGCTTCTGGTCCTCGCCGGTTTTCGCGCCGGACCAGGCTCCGGCGGCCGGGCCAAGCTCTGGCGTGGCCAAGTGCAGGCTTACGGGCAGGCCGATCTCCCCGGCCAGGCGCACGGCCTCGTCGCTGGTTCGCGCCAGTCCGGTGGTCAGCACCGGCAGGCCTGCCGCGTGGGCGGCCTCCAGGGCCTCCACGCCGATGATCTCGATGAGCCCGCGCGTCTTGGCGGCCTCCACGATGAAGCGCGCCTCCTCGTCCCAGGGGGCTTCGCAGCCGCGTACGCCGACTGTCGGCTCAAGAACACTGTCACCTTCTGGAATGATGGCGCTGTCGCAGGAGGTGGCGGGCGGCGTGGCCTTCTGGGTGCGCCGGAAGTGCACGTACAGGGCGTCCAGGGCCTCCACGGCGGCCTCGGGAAAGTCGTAGCAGGGGATGTTCGCGGCCTGGAGCAGCTCGCGCCCGGCGCGCACGGCCTCGCGGCCCATGAAGCAGGCGGCCACGGGCTTGGGCTTGCCGTCGGGCCCGGCGTTCTCCGGGCCGTTTGCGGCCTCGATGATGGTGCGCGCCGTGGCCTCGGCCTGGGCCTGGGCCGTGGGGGTCAAAAGCACCAGCACGGCGTGGGTCTGGGTGTCGGCCAGAAGCGCGGTCAGGGCCGCGCGGTAGCGCTCCGGCCCGGCGTCGCCCAGGATGTCCACGGGGTTGTAAGCCGAGGCGAAGCTCGGCAAAATTTCCGTCAGGCGGGCCAGGGTCTCCGTCGATGGGCGCGGCAGGGTCAGCGAGCTGCCTGCGCAGGCGTCTGCGGCCAGGATGCCCGGCCCGCCGGAGTTGGTGAGGATGGCCAGGCCCGATCCGCCGGGCAGGGGCTGGGTGGCGAAGGCCTGGGCCAGGCCGAAAAGCTGGGCGCTCTCGGCCACCTGGAGCACGCCCGACTGGCGGAAGGCCGCGCGATACGCCGCGGGCGAGCCGGAGATGGCCCCGGTGTGGGCGGACACGGCCCGCGCCCCGGCGGCGGTGCTGCCGGCCTTGAGCATGAGCACGGGCTTGCGGGAGGAGACCTCGGCGGCCGCGGCCATGAATTCGCCGCCGTCCTCCACGCTCTCGCAGTAGCCGAGGATGACCTTGGTCGCGGGGTCGTCCCCGAGGTAGCGCAGCACGGCGGATTCGTTGAGCAGGGCCTTGTTGCCCAGGCTGACGAAGCGCGAAAAGCCCATGTTCAGGCCCATGGCCCAGTCCAGCACGGCCACGCACATGGCCCCGGACTGGGAAAAAAATGCCACTCCGCCGGGTTTTGGCTGGCCGATGGCGAAGCTGGCGTTGAGCCCGCAACTGGTGCTGATGAGCCCCAGTGAGTTTGGCCCGAGCAGGATCATGCCCGCCTTCGTGGCGATGCGCTTAAGCTCCATCTCGGCCTCGAAGCCCAGCCGGCCGGTCTCGCGGAAGCCTGCGGCGAGCACGATGGCCGCGCGCACGCCCTTTTCGGCCAGGATGCGCATCTCGCCGAGCACCTGCTCCCGTGGCAGGCAGAGCACGGCCAGGTCCAGGCCGTCCGGCAGTTCGGCGGACGAGGCCACGGCGGGCAGGTCCATGATGTCCTTGCCTTGCAGCGCGGCCTCGGGATTGACGGGATGGACGCGGCCCCTGTACCCTGCGCCCAGCAGGTTTGCCAGCAGCATCCCCCCGACCTTGGCCTGACTGCGCGAAGCGCCCACCACAGCAACGGCTGCGGGCTCGAAAAGCGGCGTGAGATCAAGAGGCTGCTGGGGCATGGATTGAGACCTTCCGGGAGCGTTCATGGACAAAATTCTCACGACTGTACAGGAAGATATCCACTATCGTTTCCGGCAAGTCAAGCTGCTGGAACTGGCGCTGTCGCACAGCTCCTGGGCCAACGAGCGGGGCTGCCCGGGCGAGAGCAACGAGCGCCTTGAGTTTCTGGGCGATGCCGTGCTTGAACTATGCGTGACCCAGGAGGTCTACCAACGCTACGCGGACGCGGACGAGGGCCTGCTGACCAAGGTGCGCTCGCGCCTAGTCAAGACCGCCACCCTGGCCGAGGTGGCGCGCCAGCTCAATCTGGAGCGCTCCCTGTGCCTGGGCCGGGGCGAGGAGGCCCAGGGCGGCCGCGACCGTGACGGGCTTTTGGCCGACGCCCTGGAGGCGCTGTTCGGCGCGGTATTCCTGGATGGCGGCTTCGACGCCGCCAAGGAGCTGGTGCTGCGGCTGCTCGGCCCGCGCTTCCCCGACACAGCCGCCGCGCCCCCGGCCAAGGACTACAAGAGCCGCCTGCAGGAGATCACCCAGGAGACGCACCGCGAGCGGCCCCAGTATGTTCTGGCGCAGTCGAGCGGTCCGGAGCACAGCAAGGTCTTCGCAGTGGAGGTCGTTTTGCCGGACGGTGCGCGCTTCCTGGCCAAGGGCGGCAGCCTGAAGAAGGCTGAGCAGGCCGCTGCGGCCCTGGCCCTGGCGACCCTGCGGCCCAGAAGCGCCGCATAGGCCCAGACCGCCAAAATCTCCCGCAGTTTCGACGCGAAAAAGGCCGGAAGGGTCGCCCCTCCCGGCCTTTGAGCCGTTGTGTCTGGTCCGTCAGGACTAGCCCTGGATGAGCTGCATGGCCATCCTGGGCAGGGAGTTGGCCTGGGCCAGCATGGCCACGGCCGACTGGCTGAGGATCTGCTGGCGGGTGAACTCGGTCATTTCCGAGGCCACGTCGACGTCAGAGATGCGCGACTCGGACGCCTGCAGGTTTTCCGCCTGGATGGAGAGGTTGGTGATGGTGTTCTGCAGGCGGTTCTGGATGGCGCCCAGGCTCGCGCGGATCTTGTCCTTGGAGATGATGGCCTGGTTGAGCGCGCCAAGGGCCTGCTGGGCCAGCTCCTGGGTGGAGATGGACTTGCCCGCGTTGTCTGCCGCGGTGTTGTACAGGGGGTCGGTCGCTGCGTACTTGTGGCTGGTCAGGTGCCCGATGCCCAGGGCCGAGGCCGTGGCGCAGCCCATGGACACGTAGTAGTAGTCCTCGGAGGAATCGTTGCCGGACCCGAAGTGGATCTTCAGCGCGCCGTTGGAGTTGATGCCGCTGCCGTTGTGCGTGCTGAAATCACCCGACAGGTTTCCGTTCAGCAGGTAAATGCCGTTGAAATCCGTCGAGTTGGCGATTCGGGTAATTTCCGAGCACATGGCCTGGTACTCGGAGTCGATCATCAGACGCTGATCCGAGGAGTAGGTGCCGGTGGCAGCCTGCATGGCAAGCTCCTTCAGGCGGATGAGCTTCTCGTCGATGATCTGCAGCGCTCCGTCCGTCACCTGGATCATGGAGATGGCGTCGTTGGCGTTGCGGATGCCCTGGTTCATGCTCTTGATGTCTGCGCGCATGAGTTCGCGGATGGCCAGGCCAGCGGCGTCGTCTGCGGCATTGCCGACACGCAGTCCCGAGGACAGGCGTCTGGTCGAGGTGGCCAGGGCGCCGTAGGAGTTCTGCAGGTTGCGGGCGGCATTCATTGCCATCAAGTTGTGATTGATCACTAAAGACATGATTAAACCTCCTTGTTCGAAAAAACATTCCCTTTTGCGGCCTGAAATGCACTGGCTGTGCCAAAGTTATGTTTATCTTGAAATACGGATGTTTATGTGTAACGAGAAAGTCTAGAAATGTTTGTGAAGCCTTGCCTGAATAGAAAAACCTGCCGCAGCGTCAGGCCGTTGCCACGCCTGGGGAAGAAGTAAGCAACGTTCTTTCGAAAGCACCTGCCCTCGACAATGCCGTTTGGGGGGTGTAAAACGCGATGAGTGTAAGGACGCCGTCCATGGCTTTTGGATCAGGCCGACGTCTCGGCGTCAGGAGGAAAGCCGCACCATGCCGCCACAACCGCTTCGGTTCGACAACGACATCCGCGAATTCTTGGAGACCCAGCACGGCTCTCTGGTCACGCTTTCCGACGACCCGCTCTTCGTGCGCACCCTGCGCACCACCGTCCTCAAGTCTCTGGGCATCCGGACCGACTGCCTGGATGTCTACCAGGACACCAGCCAGGCTCTGAGGCGCGTGGCCCATTACTTGAGCATCAAGAACCCCTCTCCGGTGCTCGTCCTGGCCGACCGCCTGCTGAACGGCAGGCTTACCCTGGAGTTCATGCGCGGCGTCAAGGGCGCTTTCCCGGCAGCCAAGCTCTTGGTCATGACCCAGGAGACCAGCAAGGAAAGTTTGTCGCAGATTTTTGAGATTGGCGCGGACAGCGTTTTGACCAAGCCCGTGAGCGTGGGCACGCTCATCGAGAAGATGGCCGGAGCCATCAAGCCCCAGGGCAAGCTCAGCCAACTGGTGCAGGAGGCCAGGCGGCTGCTGGACCTGGGCGACACGGTCAAGGCCAAGCTCATCAGCAAGGCCATCCTGAAGATCAAGGACAACAGCCCTGTGGCCTTCATGCTCCTGGGCGACGCCCTGCTCATCGAGGGCAAGCGCGACGAGGCCATCCAGGCCTATGAGCAGGCCCACCAGGGAGCCACGTTGTTCCTGGAGCCCTTGAAGAAGCTGGCGAGCGTCCACCGCGGCGAGGATGAAGACACCTACCTGCGCTATCTGAAGAAGCTTGACGTCATCAGTCCGCTGAATACCGAGCGCAAGTGCGAGATCGGCAAGGTTTACGTGCGCAAGAAGGACATGGATCGGGCTGAGGTGTATTTCGGCGAGGCCATCGCCAGCGCCCAGCGCGAGGCTTCAAGCTATGTGGAGCAGGTGGTTTCCGGCATTGCCGAGAGCGTAAGCGAAGACTCTCCGGCCATGGCCGAGAAGTATTATGTCAAGATTCTGGAGATGAAGGGCGACAACCTGACCAAGGAGGACATGGTCACCTTCAACCGTCTGGGCATCGCCTTGCGCAAGCAGGGCAAGTGGAAGGAGGCCATCGACAACTACAAGAAGGCCCTCACCGTTGTTCCGGGCGATGGCCGCGTGCTCTACAACATGGGCCTGGCCTACGCCGATGGCCAGCAGCACCGCCAGGCCGTGGACTGCTACGAGCAGATCCTGCGCTCCGACCCGGATTTCCACCGCACCGCCGCTGTGGTGGCCTTCAACATCGCCAGCGCCTACCTGCTGGTCAAGCGCGGCGATGTCGCCAGAGAGTATCTCCAGTCGGCCCTGGACATCGATCCGCACCACCAGGGCTCCAAGCGGCTCCTGGCCAAGCTCGACGCCGGAGACTAGCCCCGCGCCCGGCCTTCCCGGCGGCCTACTCTTCCACCCCGCAGTAGCCCATGCCCCGCGCCGACTGAAGCCGGAAGCAGGCGCCCAGGCGGCAGGCGGCCAGATAGTCCGCGCACATCCCGGCCATGTCCCCGGCCTGGGAGCGCGACACCCCGCGGTTCACCAGCGCCACGGGCGAGCGCGGGTCAAGCCGCAACGCCTGGGTGAAGTCGTCGATGGCCTCGCCGAAGCGGCCCTGCTCGTCGCGCGCCACGCCCCGGTTGATGCGCGCGAGGATGTTGTCTGGTGCGATGTCTATGACCTTGGAGTAGCCCGCCTCGGCCTCGGCCGCCTGGCCCAGGGCGAAGTGCTGGTCGGCCCGGGCCAGGAGCGCCGGGATGTGCCGGGGGGCCACGGCCAGGGCTGCGGCATAGTCTTCCGAGGCGCGCAGCTGGTGGCCCAGGGCGGCCAGGGCCAGGCCGCGTTCCACAAAGGCGTCGGCCAGGGCGGCTGGCGGCAGGTCGCGCCGCGCCAGCATCAGCTTGTCCAGAGCGGCCACGGCCTCGGCGTAGCGCCCCAGCTGGTTCAGGGCCACGGCCCTGAGCGCAAGCTCTCCGTGTTCGCCCTGCGCCAGCGCGCTGGTGATTGCCTTGGGCGCCTCGGACGCGTCAGCCGTATTGGAGCGCGGCTCGTCCAGCACCCGGAGGGCCTCGGCCGGGCCAAGCCCGCGTTCGTCGCGCAGATGGAAGGCGGCCAGGGCCACGCGGCTGCTGTGCGCGGGCGGGGCCAGGGAAGCCGCCTGGGCTGGTGTCAGGGGCGACGCGGCAGTCTGTGCGGCAGCCTGTGCGGGGGGAACCGCAGCCGGAGCGCAGGCGCAGCAGACGACGGCTGCGAGCAGGAGCGCGGCGGCTGTGGCCAGGGCGGGACGTGGGGGCATAAAGACACCTCTCGCGAGCCAAGGTAGGCGTAATCCGCCCCGAGGGCAACAGCCAGGCCCTTGACAGCCGCGCGGCAGGACGGCACAGACAGGCGTCCACCAACGAATCATCATAGAGGTCCCCGTGACGCGCAATACCCTGCTGGCCGCCTGCATCTTCCTCCTGACCTACGTGGGCTGCTTCTACTTCCGCATCTACGTGGTCGACACGCCCGTGGGCGCAGGCGACGACGGGCCGCTTCTGCTGGCCCTGCGCCAGGGCGTGCTCTGGGGCCAGTTGTTCGACGTCTGGGGCATGACGAGCCTGGCCTCGGGCCTGTTGGCGCTGCTCTTTGGCGGCACCGCCCTGGTCTTCCTCTGGAGCCTTCTGACGGCCATGGCCCTGTGCAACTACAATGTGGACCTGGGCTCCATCGGCCTGGTGCTCGGCATCCTGCGCATCGTCCGGCTCTAGGCCTCCCCAATCAGCAGCCGAAACAATGACGGCCCGGCAGGAGAGCATCCCGCCGGGCCGTCGTCATTTGTTATATGGAACGCTAGGCGCTTTTGCGGTTGAAGAAGCCCACGGCCAGGCAGAAACCCAGGCCCACCACGATGACGGCCAGCGCGTTGGGTCCCGGCCCGGCAGGAGAGCTGGCCCAGCCCATGTTGTGGGCCAGGGCTCCGGCGGTGAGCATGCCCAGCACAAAGACGCCGGCGTCGCTGCTGCCCTCGCCGGAGAGGATCAGCTGGCGGCCCGGGCAGCCCCCGGCAAGGGAGAAGGCCAGGCCCGCCACCACCATGCCCAGGTAGTTCCACAGCGACGCGGTGTGCGACACGGGCTGGCCCTCGAAGCTGGGGTGGAACTGGCCCAGGAGCAGGTTGCCGATGAGGGCCGCAAGCAGGAACGTGGCCACTCCGTAGATCAGGTGCATCTGGCGCCGGGTGAACAGCTCGCGCAGGGAGCCCACGGTGCAGAAACGGCTGCGCTGGGCCAGCACGCCGATGAGCAGTCCCCCGCCGATGGAGGCCAGCAGCGGCGCGTGGGCGGCGCCCGGTCCCTTGGCCGAGGCCCAGATCCAGCCGAGCGAGCCCGTTTCCGGGTCCGGGGAGAGCAGCATGCGGACGGCCAGCAGCCCCAGGGCGGCCAGCGGCATGGCCAGACCGGAGAAGGTCGACTGGCCCTGGCTGGCGGGCAGGGCGAACCCGGCCTTGTAGAAGCGGTGGCCCATATAGATGCCGGTCAAGAGCCCGGCGAGGCCGAAGAGCGCGTTGCCGTCGCCACCGGCCAGGCGCAGCAGCACGCGCCAGGGGCAGCCCAGGAACACCAGGGCCCCGGCCATGGCCGCCATGCCCAGGAAAAAGCGCAGCAGCGGGGCGGACCCGGCGCGCGCGCGGAACTCGCCGCCGACCATGGCCGCAGCCACCGAACCCAGCACAAAGGCCGGTATCTCCGGGCGCAGATACTGCACGGGCGCGGCCCGGTGCAGGCCGAGCGCGCCTGCGATGTCGCGCAGGAAGCAGGCCACGCACACGCCCATGTTGGCCGGGTTCCCGGCGTATTGCAGCAGCACGGCCGCCAGGCCGATGACGGCCCCCGCAATCAAAATTTCGCCCTTGCCGGATAGCAGGCTCCTCTTCGTCTCCATGATCCCCCCCCTCGCGTGATCAAACACCCCATGACCCATAAAAAATCCACCAATACAATCTGTTGCGAGTTGGTTAATGGGGTCATATGCTATTTGTCAAATACGATTCATCTATGAAAGAGTTGGCACAAGTCCGCGCATTGCCGCTGGATTTTTCCCCCTGCCTGAGGCAGGATGTCGAGACGGGCCACCGCCTTGGATGGCCTTGATCCGGCATGCAGCAGGGAGAACATGGTGCGTTTCACAACCCTCATCGCGGTACTGCTGACGCTGTTGCTCACCGGGGGCCAACTGGCCGCCCAGCCCAGGCACAAGACTCTGGTCTTCGCGCGCAGCGCGGACGCCTCCTTCCTCGACCCGGCAAAATTCCTGGACAACGAGTCGGCCATGGTCATCGAGAACATCTTCGATGGCCTGGTGCGCTACCGGGACGACTCCACTATTGTGGAGCCCGCCCTGGCCGCCTCCTGGAGCGTGGCCGAAGGCGGGCTGGCCTACGTCTTCACGTTGCGCACCGGCGTCAATTTTCACGACGGCACGGCCTTTGACGCCGAGGCCGCGCGCTTCTCGCTCTTGCGCAAGATCGACCCGGCGCACCCTTATTTTCGGGCCCATTTCAGCAAGATGGACGACACCCTCAGAGGCGTGCGCTCGGTGGAGGCCCTGAACGCGCACACCCTGCGCATCACCCTGAAGGAGCCGGACCCGCTCTTCCTCGCGGCCCTGGCGCGGCACTCGGCCTACATCGTCAGCCCCACGGCGGTGAAGTCCCTGGGCGAGAGCTTCGATCGCCGACCCGTGGGCACCGGCCCCTTCATCTTCGGCTCCTGGCTCAAGGGCGAGCGCATCGTGCTGGAGGCCAACCCCAAGTACTTTGGCGGCGCCCCCAAGATCGACGCCCTGGTGTTCAAGGTCGTGCCCGACCCGCTGGTGCGCATGCTGGAGCTGCGCGCCGGGAACATCCAGGCCATGGATGCCCTGACCCCGGAGCAGCAGGTCGAGGTGCGCCGCAATCCGGCCCTGGTGCTGGATTCCTGGCCCGGCATGAACGTGGGCTATCTGGCCATGAACACCGAGCGCGCCCCCCTGGACAATCCCAAGGTGCGCCTGGCCATCGCCCACGCCATCAATCGTCCGGCACTGGTCAAGAGCATCTACCGGGGGCAGGCCACCCAGGCCCGGACCCTGGTGCCGCCGGGCATGCCGGGCTACAACCCGGCCGCGCCCGCCGCCGCCTATGATCCGGCCCTGGCCCGCAGGCTGCTGCGCCAGGCTGGGTTGCCCAACGGCTTTTTGACCACCCTCTGGGCCATGCCCGTGTCCCGGCCCTACATGCCCCAGCCGGACAAGATCGCCCGCTTCATCCAGGAGAACCTGGCCAGCGTGGGCATCCGCGCCAAGATAGTGACCTGTGACTGGGCCACCTACCTGGCCCGCGCCTATGCCGGAGAGCACGACCTGTGCCTGCTCGGCTGGGTCAGCACCGGCGATGCCTCCGACATTCTGGAGCACCTGCTGGACCTGGACAACGCCCAGAAGCCGCACGCGTCCAACATCAGCTTCTACCGTGGCAGGCGGGTGCACGATCTGCTGGCCCAGGCCAGGACCAGCGCGGACCAGAAAATGCGCGAGGCCCTCTTCGCCCAGGTCCAGGACATCGCCGGGCGGGAGGTCCCGCTGCTGCCCCTGGCCCACGCCAACCAGACCCTGGCCCGGAGCCGATACGTCCAGGGCATCGTCAACCATCCGTCCGGCGTCATCCGCTTCGCCAAGGCCACCATCCAATGAAATACGCCACCACCCTGCGCGCGCTCCTGATCCTGGCCTGTCTGCTTGCCGCCTTTGCTCCGGCCCAGGCCGCAGAGTCCACCGGCACGCTGATCCTGGTGCGCGGCGGCGACTCCCTGACCCTGGACCCGGCGCGGGCTACCGACTCCGAGTCGACCCTGGTTGTGTGTCAGATCTGCGAGGGCCTGGTGCGCATAAAGGACAGCGGGTTTCAGGTGGAGCCCGCCCTGGCCGAGTCCTGGGCCGTGTCGCCTGATGGCCGGGAGTGGACCTTCCGCATCCGCCGGGGCGTGCGCTTCCACGACGGCAGTCCGATGAACGCCCAGGCCGCGGCCCTGTCCATCATGCGCCAGATCGACCCGGCCAACCCTTTTCACACGCCCGGGATGTTCACGGCCAAATACCTGTTCGAGCATGTGGCCGGGGCAGAGGCCCTGGATGACGACACCCTGCGCATTCGGCTCAAGCGCCCCTCGGCCTCGCTCTTGAACTCGCTGGCCGCGCATCAGGCGCCCATCCTGAGCCCCCAGGCCTTGGCCAAATGGGGCCCGGACATCGGGCAGCATCCCGTGGGCACCGGGCCGTTCAAATTCGCCGAGTGGCGCCGGGGCGAGTCCATCACCCTGGTGCGCAATCAGGACTACTGGGGCGGCGTGCCGCGCCTGGAGCGCCTGGTGATCCGCACCATCCCCGACGCCGGTGCGCGCTTTCTTGAGTTTCAGACCCGCCGCGCCGACGCCGTCACCGGCATCCCACCCTCGGACCAGCCGCTCTTGGAGAAGATGCCCGGGGTGCAGATGCTGCGGGTGGCCGGACTGAACATCGCCTACCTGGCCCTGAACACCCAGCGCGGGCATATGCGCAAGGTCGGCGTGCGCCTGGCCGTGCGCCTGGCCCTGAACCGCGAGGCCCTGACCCGGCTGGTCTATGGCTCTGCCGGCCAGGCCGCCACAAGCGTGCTGCCGCCCGGACTGCTGGACAACGGCTTCGTGCCCGGCGAGCCCAACGCCAGGGGCGATGCGGCCCAGGCCCGCGCGCTGCTGGCCCAGGAGGGGCTGGCCAAGGGCTTCGACGTCACCCTGCAGGTCATGGACATCCCCCGGCCCTACCTGCCCGAGCCCCGGCGCATGGCTCAGGCCATCCGTCAGGCTCTGGCCGGGGTGGGCATCCGGGCGCACATCGTCGTCGTGCCCTGGGCCAAGTACGTGGCCGTGGCCAACAGAGGCGACAATGACATGTGCCTGGCTGGCTGGACCTTTGATGCGCCCAACCCACATGAATTGCTGCGTTACAAGTTCGGTTTGGATTCGCGCGGCAACTTCTCCCACTGGCAGAGCGCGGCTTTTCAAGCCCTGCTGGACCGCGCCGAGGCCAGCCGGGATGAGGGCGAACGCAGTGGCCTGTTCCGCCAGGCCGCGCGCCTGTTGGCCGCGGAGGTCCCCGCCGTGCCCCTGGCCCACGTGCGCGACACCGTGGCCCTGCGTGAAGGCCTCAAGGGCGTAGTGCTGCAACCGACGGGCGCCGCCATCCGTTTCGCCAAGGCTTACTGGGAGTGATGCCTGTGCGCCTGAAGCTGAAGCTTCCCCGCTCTCTGCGGCACTCCGTGCGCAACCGGCTGGTCGTCGTGCTGCTGTTGGTCATCCTTGCCACGGTGACGCTGGCCACGGTGGCCAATATGTTCATCCACCTGCGGCGCATGGAAAGCGACCTGAGCGAGCAGTCCGTGGCCGCCCTGCACGAGGCCCAGAACTCGCTTCTGCGCCTCTCGCGCCAGGCCGAGACCACGGCCCGGCACCTGGCCGGGCTCTCCGAGGTGCGCGCCGGCATCGGCGCGCAGGGTCTGGATGGCCTGCTGGAAGAGGCCCGCTCCCTGTGGTTCTTGGGGCTGGTGGAGGTCTTCGACAAGAACGGGCGGCTCGTTGCGTCCGCCGGAGTGGGCGCGGACGACGGGTTGGCCGGGCGGTCCGCCACACCGCTGGACAGCCTGGCCCTGAAGAACGCGCTGGACCTCGTCGGCAGCGCGGATTTTTATGCCGCCCCCTCGGGCCTCTGCATCCGGGCCTTTGCCCCGGTGCTTGCGCCCGGTACCATGCAGGTTCAGGGCGTGGTGGCCGTGACCTATCCCGTGGGCGCAACCCAGCTCACCGCGCTCAAGGATCAGGTGCGCGCCGACTTCGCCCTGCGCTGGGACGGCTCCGGCCGCATCGTCAGCACCCTGGTGGACGAGCATGGCGGGAGCGTGGCCTCCGGGCTTGACCTGCCAGCGCCCGGGGGGCAGGAGCAGCCCGTGTCTCTGGGCATCCGGCCCGGGCCCGGCGGCTCCTACGCCATGGCGGCGGCCACCCTGCGCGACAACCAGGGCCGGGCCGTGGCCACGCTCATGTCCCTGATGGACAATGAGGACATCCGCCTGGGCATCCACGACACCACCCGGCTGGTGCTCCTCTCCGTGGCCCTGGCCCTGCTGCTGGCCCTGGTCCTGGGCTTCATCGTGGCCAACTCCTTCACCCGGCCAATCCAGATTCTGCGCGGGGGCCTCCAGGCCCTGACCCAGGGGCGGCTCGGCACGCGCGTCAGCGTGGACCGGGAAGACGAGCTGGGCGCCCTGGCAGAGGGCTTCAATGAGATGGCCGAGCACATGGAGGCGGCGCGCAGCGGTATCATCAGCGCCCTTGAGATCAAGGAATCCTACGCGCGCGAGATGGAGACCAGCTACGAGAAGCTGGCGCAGTTCAACCTGGAGCTGGAAGGCGTGGTGGCGCAGCGCACCGACGAGCTGACCCAGCGCAACCGCTCGCTGACCCGGGAGATAGAGGAGCGCCAGCACGCCGAGCGCAAGCTCAAGGAATCCGAGCAACGCTTCATGGACATCCTGGACTTTCTGCCCGACGCCACTTTCGTCATCGACCGCGCGGGCCGGGTCATCGCCTGGAACCGGGCCATAGTGGAGATCACCGGGGTCAGCGCCGGGCAGATGGTGGGCCAGAACCAATACGCCTATGCCGAGCCCTTTTACAATGAGCGCAGGCCCACGCTCATCGACATGGTGCTGCGCGCCGACGAGGATGACCCGGAGCTGGAACGGCTCTATCCCGGCGTGGTGCGCGTGGGCCGCACCCTGCGCGCGGAGATCGCCGTGCCAAACATGGGCGGGCGGCCGGTGCACCTTTCGGCCATCGCCACCCCGCTGTTCAACACCGAGGGCGCGGTCATCGGGGCCATCGAAAGCATCCGCGACGTCACCGAGCGCGTGAAGACCCAGAAGAAGCTGACGCACCACGCCCTGCACGACACCTTGACCGGCCTGGCCAACCGCGCCCTGTTCGGCAACCGCCTGGAGCACTCGCTCAAGCGCTCCCTGCGCAGCCCGGACCATCGCCTGGCCGTGCTCCTGCTTGACCTGGACCGTTTCAAACGCATCAACGACACCCTGGGGCATCTGGCGGGCGATGCGCTTTTGACCACCGTGGCCCGCAGGCTCGAGGCCGTGGTGCGCGACGTGGACACCGTGGCCCGCCTGGGCGGCGACGAGTTCGTGGTGCTGCTCGACGGCATCGCCGCCCCGCGCGACGCCATCCACATCGCCGGGCGCATCCTGGAGGATGTGCGCCATCCGGTGCAGGTCGGCGGGCGCGACATCCACACCTCGGCCTCCATCGGCATCGTCTTTTCCTCCGGGGAGTACGACAACACCGACGACCTGCTGCGCGACGCCGACATCGCCATGTACCGCGCCAAGGACCTGGGCCGGGGCCGCTACAAGGTCTTCCATTCCGGCCTGCGGGCCAAGGCCATGCGCCACCTGACGCTGGAGACCGAGCTGCGCCTGGCCGTGGACGGGCGGCACTTCGAGCTATTCTACCAGCCCATCGTGGACATGAAGAGCGGCGCGCTTACCGGGTTGGAGGCGCTGCTGCGCTGGCGCCACGAGACTCGCGGGCTCTTGCCGCCGGCGGAGTTTCTGGCTGCGGCGGAGGAGTGCGGGCTCATGCTGCCGCTTGGCCAGTGGTTGCTGGGCCAGGCCTGCGGCGATGCCGCCAACTGGCAGAAGCTGGTCCCCGGCGCACCGCCGCTGCCCCTGCACATAAACATCTCCGGGCGGCAGTTCAGCCAGGGCGACCTGGCCGAGTCCCTGGCCCAGGCCATGGCGGCGTCCGGAGTGGCTCCGGGCAGCGTCGTGGTGGAGCTTGCCGAGACCGAGCTCATGCATGATCCGCGCGTTGCGGCGCGCAGGCTCTGGCAACTGCGCGAGAGCGGCCTGCGCGTGGCCCTGGACGACTTCGGCACCGGCTACTCCTCGCTTTTCTCCTTGCAGCAGTATCCCATCGACGCCCTCAAGGTGGACATGCGCTTCGTCACGGGAATGGAGCAGGGGCGCCAAAGCCTGCGCATCGTGCAGGCCGTGGTGTCGTTGGCGTCGGGCCTGGGCATGGGCGTGATGGCCGAGGGCGTGGAGACCGCCGAGCAACGCGAACAGCTCCTGGCCCTGGGCTGCACCCTGGGGCAGGGGTACCTCTTTGCCCGGCCCATGCCCCTGGCCGAGGTCCTGGAACTGGTGCGCCGCGGCGGCGTCGAGGTGGCGCAAGCGTAGTGTCGCGATGAGATTCGCGCCCAGGTTCGTCTATTTGGGGCAGCCGTACTGGCGGCCAGGGGCGATGGGCGCGCGGGCGTGGCTAGGCGGCTGGACCCGCCTGATCGGCCTGATTTGCCTGCTGCGTCTGCTCCGCCAGGGGCAGGCGCACCACCAGGGTGGTGGCGCCTGGCTCCGAGGTGTCGAGCTCGATGCTGCCGTTTAAGGCGCGCACCATGAGCCGGGCAGAATAGGTCCCCAGGCCCGTGCCGTGGAGCTTGCCCGAGGTGGCGTACTTCTCGAAGAAGCGCTCGCGGATGTCCAGCGGCACCTCGCCGCTGTTGCGCAGGGTGGCCACGGCAAAGCCCTTCTGGGCCTTGAGCCGCACCAAAATATCCGCGCCTTCGGGCGAGGCCTCGGCGGCGTTCTTCAGCAGGTTCACGAACACCGTGTCCACCAACCTGCGTTCGCCCAACACCAGCAGCGGTCCACGCCCCTCCACCTTCATGCGCAGGGAGAGCTCCTTGCCGTCGGTCAGCGGCCGCAGCTCGGCCCGGAGGGCCTCCAGCGCCGCGCCAAGATCGAAGCTCTCCGGCTCCAGGGTGTAGCGGCCGGTCTCCATGGCCCGCAGGTCCAGCGAGAGGTTGATGAGCCCGTACATGCGCTTGGACAGGGAGCGCAGCTCCTCCAGCACGTGCGTCTGCTCGGCGTTGAGCGGCCCGAGCATCTCCAGAAGTTCCGCGGCGTTGCCTATGGCCGAGAGCGGGCTCTTCAGATCGTGGCGGATGACCTTCTCCACATCCTCGCGCATGTTCTCGGCCTTCTTGCGTTCGCTGATGTCGGAGACCGCGCCCAGGTAGCCCACGATGCGGCTGGCGTTGTCGCGCATGGGCCGCATCAGGGTAGTGACCCAGGTGAGGGTCCCGCGCGGGGTGCGCAGGCGCACTTCCGTCGAGAACTCGCGCCGGGCGGACAGGGCCGCGTGCCAGTCGCGCGTGAACTCCTGGCGCTCCTCCGGGTGGATGCTGGCGAGCCAGTCCGTGCCGAGCAGCTGCTCAAGCGGCCTGCCGGTCAGGCGCAGCATGCGGTCATTGGCGAAGGTCAGCTTGCCCTTGGCGTCGGTCTCGAACACGCCCACCGGGGACTGGTGCACCAGGACGGAGAAGCGCCGCTCGCTCTCGCGCAGGGCGATCTCGCCGGTTTTCTGGGCGGTGATGTCGCGGCCCATGCTGACCACACCCAGGCAGTAGCCCTGGTCGTCGATGACCGGGGTCTTGACCACGTTGATCCAGGAGTCGCGGCCGGGCCGCTTGATGCGCTGGGTGAAGTTCACCGGGCCCTGGGTATCGAGCGCCAGCTGCCTGGTGGATTGCTGGATGTTCAGCTCCTCGGGCTCGAAGGCGGCGGTCAGCGGCTGGCCCAGGAGGGCCTCGCGCGGCTTGTCCACCAGTTCGCAGAAGGCCGGGTTGATTTCGCTCAAAAGGCCCAAGGAGTCGGTGATGTAGATGGCGTCCTGGGCGGATTGGAGCATGGCCCGCAGCAGCCCCTCGGACTGGCGCAGGGCGGCCTCGGCCACGCGCTGCTCGGTGATGTCGTGGGCGATGAAGACCACGCCGAGGCAGTCGCCCTGGCCGTCCAGCACAGGGGCCTTGTTCACGCTCAGGGTGCGGGTGCCCTCCGGGCAGGTGTAGTTGCTCTCGTAGATCACGCTTTGGCGCGTGCGCATGACCTCGTTGTCGGATTCGTCGATGTACTTGGCGTTTCTGCGGCGGTCGCTGAAGTCCGCGCTCTTGTGCCCCAGCACGTCCTTGCAGTTGCGTCCCAGGAGCTGGCAGAAGGCCGGGTTGGCCTCGCGGTAGATGTGGGCGCGGTCCTTGAAGCCGATGCCGTCGCCCGCGGAATCCAGGATGGCGCGCAGCAGGCTCTCGCGCTCGCGCAGGTTGCGCTCGGCCTGGATGCGTGCAGCGATGTCGTGGACGATGATGAAGATGCATTCGCGTCCGTCGGCCAGGGCCATGGGCGTGGCGTGAAGCTCCACGTCGCGCAGCTCGCCGTTCTTCAGGCGGTGTCGGCTGAGCAGGTGTCCGCTTCCGTTTTTGCGAATTTCCGCCAGGATGGTCTTGATCTTGCGCATGGTCAGGGTGGACAGGCCCGCCAGGGGCAGGCCGCGCAACTCCGCGCGCGGGATGCCGTAGAAGGCGCTGGCCGCCGGGTTGGCATCCAGGATGACCCCGGTATGGGGGTCGAGCAGGTACATGATCGCCAGACTGGCCTGAAAGACCGTCTGGAAGATGTTGTCTCCAGACAGATCAAGGCCTGCCGCAGGGCTTGATCCTGCAGGGGGACTGGCGTCGGCGGTGTTTTTCGCGCTCATGGGTTCAGGTGCTCCACTACGCCAGATACCCGCCCAGGCGCTGCATGTAAAGAGGGACGGGCGATTGCGGCTGTCTCCCCTGCTTATTTGTCCTTGCTCAAGGTGGCGGAGTAGAAGAACTCGCCCGTGGGCACGTCGGCTCCGGTGCTCCAGGTCCCGGCCAGGCGCGCGGCGGGCACGTCCTTGAGGAAGCGCGCCACCTGGCCCTGGTTCTCCTCGGGGTTGATGGTGCAGGTGACGTAGAACAGCGTGCCGCCCGGGGCCAGGGTTTCAAAGGCCTGGCGCAGCATGGCCGCCTGGGTGCGCACGAGGTTCTGGGCGTCGGCCTGGGTGCGCTTCCACTTGATGTCCGGGCGGCGCGACAGCGTGCCCAGGCCCGTGCAGGGCGCGTCGAGCAGGATGCTGGCGGGCCGCAGGCCGCCTGGAATTTCCGCAGGCTCGTCGGCCCTGGCGCGGAAGACCACCAGCCGCCCGTCCTCGGCAAAGGCCGCCAGCTCGCGCGAGAGCGCGCTGAGCCTGCCCTTGTGGGTGTCGCTGGCCAGCACCGGGGAGAGCCCGGCCTCAAGGAGCAGGCGGGTCTTTCCGCCGCGACCGGCGCAGGCGTCCCAGGCCGGGGTTTTCCAGCCTGCGGGGTCAAGGGCGGCCAGGGCCTCGCGTGCGGCAAAACCCTGGCGGTACAGGGCCGAGATTTCTTCCGGGGTCAGGGCAAGGTCCGTGGCCAGGGCGGTGAGCGAGGTGCCGGACTCGAAGGCCAGGCCGAGGCCAGAGCGGCCCAGGCAGGCCGGGTGGGCCGCCAGCTTGAGCGTCAGGGCCTCGGCTCCGTCCGCGTAGGCAGCGTCCACGGCGATGCCCACGGCGGGCGGGCGGGCCTGGGCCTTGAGGTAGCGGGCCACGTCCTCGCGCGGGTACTCTTTCAGCCACATGCCGATGATCCACTCCGGGCAGGAGTAGAAGCGCGACAAGGCCTCGACTTCGTCGCGCGCGTTCTCGCGATAGGGGGTGATGGTGCGCGCGCTCTGGGCGATGTCGGCCACCTTGCGCAGCACGGCGTTGAACAGCCCGGACAGGTGGGCTTTCGTGTAGCCCTTGGCCCAGTCCACGGCCCAGTTCACGCTGGCGTAGGCCGGCACGCGGTCCAGGTGGACGATCTCGTGGGCGGCCAGGCCGAGGGCCAGCATGGCCTCGTCGGGCAGCTTGCGTCCGGGGTCGAGAAAGCGCGACAGGAGCGCCTCGGAACGACCCTTGAGGCGGCAGTATCCGTAGACGAGCTCCGTCACCAGCCCGGCGTCGCGGTCGGAGAGCGGGTCGGCCATGAGGGCCGTGTCCAGCGCGGCCTGGAGGTCGCGGCCTTCAAGCAGGCAGGAGGCCAGGCAGTCGAGGGCGACGGCGCGGGCCGGAGGCAGGGCGGTCATGCTCGTCCCCTAGCGCCTGCGGCGGCGACCCTGGCCGGAACCGGGCTGGGCTGCGCCGTCGCCGCCACTGGAGGGGCCGCCGGAACCGCCACCGGAACGTCCGCCGCCACCGGAGCCGCGACCACCGCCGCCGCCACCAGGACGACCGCCGCCGCCGGACTGGGCTTCGGGTCTGCGGGCCTCGGTCTTGCCGTCGGGCAGGGGCGGGGGCGTGTGCATGGCGCGCTGGTAGCTCTGGTCAAGCAGCATGGCCAGGAGCAGCACCTGGTCCTCGTCCTGGCTCATGGCCTTGGCCATGTCCGTGAAGCGGCGCATGCGCTCGCGCTCCAGGCTGTCCTTGGCGCGCAGGCGGGCCTCCAGCACCGTGGTCAGGCGCTGGGCCACGTGGGCCGCGATGTCGGCCTCGGTGGGGAGCTGGCGCTCCTGGAGCTGGATGTCGTACTGCCGCGCGATGCGCACCAGCTCCATCTTCTGCATGACGTCAACCAGCGAGATGACCGTGCCCGAGGCCCCGGCGCGGCCCGTGCGGCCTGCGCGGTGGATGTAGCTCTCGGGGTTCTCCGGCGGGCTGTAGAGGATGACGTGGGAAAGGCCGGGGATGTCGATGCCGCGCCCGGCCACGTCGGTGGCGATCAGAAAGCGCAGCTGGCCCTGGCGCACGCTGGTGAGCACCTGGTCGCGGCGGGCCTGGGTCAGGTCGGCGCAGAGCTCGTCGGCGTTGTAGCCGAAGCGGCCCAGCACCGCGGTCAGGTAGTGCACGTCGGACTTGGTGTTGCAGAAGATGATGGCCGATTCCGGGGATTCCATCTCCAGGATACGCATGAGGCAGCGGTCCTTGTTCATGCCCGGGATTTCGTAGAAGGCGTGGGTCATGTCCGCGATGTGGACCTGGCCCTCGGACAGGGACAGCCGGCCCGGATCGGTGAGGAACTCCTGGGCCAGGCGCAGCACCTGCTGCGGGAAGGTGGCCGAGAACATGGCCGCGTGGATCCTCTTGCGCGGCGGCAGGTAGCGCTGGATGTCCTTCATGTCCGGGTAGAAGCCGATGGAGAGCATGCGGTCGGCTTCGTCGAAGATCAGCGTGGACAGGTCGGCCAGGGACAGTGAGCGCTTGAGCAGGTGGTCGAGGATGCGGCCCGGGGTGCCGACCACGATCTGCGCGCCGCGGGCAAAGGCCTCCAGCTGCGCGCCGTAGCCCACGCCGCCGTACACGGCCACGGCCTCGATGCCGGTTCCCGCGAAGACCGTGGTGGCCTCGGCCGCCACCTGCTGGGCCAGCTCGCGCGTGGGCACCAGGATGAGCACCTGGCAGGAGTTCTGGCTGGTCTTCAGGCGGCCTAAAAGCGGCAGCAGGAAGGCCCCGGTCTTGCCGGAGCCGGTGCGCGCCTGGACCATGATGTCGCGGCTTTTGAGCATGTAGGGCAGGGCCTGCCGCTGCACGGGCATGAGGCTGGCCCACCCGGCGCGGGCGCAGGCCTCCTGCATGGAGGCGGGCAGGTCGGCCAGGCTCACCTCGGGCAGGGCGTCCTCCGGGGCGATGACGCCTACGGCCTCCACCGGTTTGGCCTGTTCGGCCTGCTCGGCGTAGAGCAGGGCCTTCTGGACCTGGGTCAGGCCGGAGGCCTGCATGGACGGCTGGACGGGGGCCTTGGCGGCGGCGTGGCCGCTTTCGCCTGCGCTGGTCTCTTTGCCGGTGTCTTTCACTTCGTCTTTTGCGTCGCTCTTCATTTCGCTCTTCATTTCGTCTGTCATCTGGGGTCGATCTCCTGCGCGCTACTCGCCAGCGCCCTTTTGGGCCTGGGGCCGCGCGCCCTGTTCAGTGTGGGCAAAGGATTTTCCGCCG
>JAHIUD010000011.1 GCA_018817515.1 Pseudomonadota bacterium | reverse complement strand
TATTCCCGCTCGTGATGGAGGCGGCATCCGGATTTGAACCGGAGGATGGAGGTTTTGCAGACCTCTGCCTTACCACTTGGCTATGCCGCCTCGTCTATTGGAGCGGGAAACGAGATTTGAACTCGCGACTTCAACCTTGGCAAGGTTGCACTCTACCGCTGAGTTATTCCCGCCCAACAGGGGGCCCCTTCTACATTTGCTCTCAATAAGTGTCAAGCCTCTGCGAACATGTTTTCAAAATGCCAGAGAATTAAAGACTTCTCAAGTCAGAATCAAAACATGTTCCTGCCCGAAGAGTCGGTCCAACTGCGGGAAGGGCCGCCGCAAGCCGAACGATGGCGCGGATATTTAGGCCCTTTACAAGTCCTTTGCTTTTGGTTTATCAGGCGCATTCGCAATGAACTCGGAGCGGCGCGGACCCGATGGTTGGTCCTCCCGCTCCTCCCATTGAGGAGATTTTGCATGGAAGCCAAAGACATCCAGTTTTTCCGGGACATGCTCAACGCCATGCTCGAGGAGATCCTCCAGAAGGGCCAGGCGACCATTGATGACATGACCGAGACCGTTGAAGTCTACGCGGATCCTGCGGACAGGGCCACAGCCGAGTCTGATCGCGCCTTCACCCTGCGGTTGCGCGACCGTGAGCGCAAGCTCATCAAGAAAATCACGCAAGCCCTCCAGCGCATCGAGGACGGCGAATTCGGCGTGTGCGTCGAGTGCGGCGACGATATCGGCATCGCCCGGCTCAAAGCCCGGCCCATGACCACCTTGTGCATCAACTGCAAGAGCAAGCAGGAAGAAGACGAGATGGTCCGGGGCGACTAGCCCCAACACCTGTTTCGCCAACCGTCCAGCCCTGGGAGGTCACGGTGGAAGCCAACTTCTTCCGCTTCCTGGCAGGCGAGCTGTCCACGGCCCTCATGGGCCAGCGCTTCGAGAAGATTCACGGCCCTGCAGACGGCGTCCTGGTCTTTACGCTGCACGGCCAAGGCCGCACCTCGCACCTCATCTTCAGGCCCGCCAAATCGGCGGGTCTGCTTTTTCTGAGCCCCGAGCGCCCGGCCAATCCCCCCGCGCCCCCCATGCAGGTCATGTGGCTGCGCAAGCGCCTCACTGGTCGGCGCGTGCTCGACGCCCGCGTGGACTGGCCGAACCTGCGCCTGGCCCTGGCCCTGTCCCCGCGCGACGTGCCCGCCGCAGGGCACTGGGCAGTGTTCGACCTGCGCGAGGGCTTCTTGCTTGCGGAGGACTTCCCGGCCCCGCTGGAGCCGTCCTGGCCAAGTCTGGAACGTATTCTGGACGACGCCGAGGTCTGGCGCGAGCATGCGCAGATCACCCCGCCCCTGCGCAAACGCCTGGCCGCCCTTGCCACTGGCAATCCGGCCCAGGCCGCGCGCCTGCTGCAGCGCCTGCAAAAGGGCGCGTCCGATGCCTTCCACCTGCCGCCAGCGCCCCTGCGCCCTGAAACGCCGCCCGCACCTCCACTGGCCTGGGACGAGGGCATTCCCGGTGCGGAGAGCTATGCCAGCGCCGCTGAGGCGGCCACGGCCTTTGGCCAACGCACCCTGTTTCCGCAGCTCAGCCGCGCCGAGGACGCCGAAAGTCTTGATGAAGCCGCGAAGCTGCGCAAGCGCGTCAAGCGGCAGCAGTCCCTGCTGGACCAGGACGAGGCCCGGCACGGCAAGCTCGCCAGCCTGTCCCATGCCGCGGAGGCCCTGCAAATCGCTCTGTCCGGGCTCAAGACGACGCCGCAGCAAACGTCCATCGTGCTTGAGCACCCGGAGCATGGCCCGGTTGAGGTGCCGCTGGACCCGTGCCTAAGTCCGGTGGAGAACATGACGCTCCTGTTCCGGCAGGCGGCCAAGGGCCGTCGCGGCTTGGCTCATGTCGAGCGCAGGCGCGCCGAACTGGCCGCTGGCAAAGGCCCTGAGCTGCATCCGGCCAGGAGAGCAAGTGGGAAGCCCCCGGCCAGCAGCACAACCGGAAAGCCCCCGGCACCGGTGGTGGTGCCCAAACGCTACCAAGGCCTGGCCGTGGCGCTCTTCCGCACCTCGGACGGCTTTCTCGTGCTGCGCGGCAAGAGCAGCCAGGCCAACCACGACATGCTCTCCAAGGCCGCCGGACCCTTTGACCTCTGGTTCCACGTGTCTGGCGGCCCCAGCGCGCATGTGATCCTCAAGCGCGACTTCCCGGACCAGCAGGTGCCCCAGGCGAGCCTCAACGAAGCCGCCGGGCTCTGCGCGCTGAAAAGCTTCCGCAAGGACGACGCCAAGGCCGAGGTGCTCTGCGCCCTTGTGCGCGACGTGCGCAAGGTCAAGGGCGCAGCCATCGGCAGCGTGGCCGTGGATCATGTCCAGTGCACTCTGCTGGTGGCCCTGGACCCTGGCCTTGAAGCCCGTCTGGCTCTTGCGTAGCCGATAAATCAGGGAGTTGCCCCTGCCTGGCCCGGACTCCCGTCCGCGCAGGAGGCTGCTACACCTTCGCTGCCCACGATCAGGATGCCCGCGCCGGTCTCGCACGGGCTGCACCGTCTCCCCCAGAAGCTCTTCTGCCGCCGCCAGCACCTGCAAAATCGTCTTGAGCGCAGGTGCGCCCGAGAACCGATGGCGACAACAGCCCGCGAAATCCTGCCTGCACGCAACAGCACGCCACAAAATAGAAAAGGCGCGCCGAGGCGCGCCTTTCAGCATAATCAGGTCGTGCAGTCTCCCCAGATCACACGATCCTGTTCATCCCCTTCTTCTCCAGCATGGCCAAAACCATGTCCTTCTCCTGGTTGAGCCTGCCGCGCACGCTCTGGCGCACAGCTGCGGTGGAGCCGCCGAACTGGTGTGAACGCTTGTCATAGACTTCGCTCACCAGCGCCTGCTCAAAGCTCCTGCTCCCGGCCTGGGCCGCCTGCCCTGCCCCGGGCTTGCCCAGGAACTTGTCGATGGCCTCGTTGAAGATGCGCGCCGCGCCGCTGGCTCCATGCTGCACCGCAGTGCTGAACAGGGCCTCGCGCAGGGCGGGCTTGCTGGCTTCGATATCCAGTCCGGTCATCTCGCGGATTTTTGCTCGCGCAGGCTGGTAGTGGTCCTTCTTGATGAATTCGGTCTGCAGGCGCTCGAAGCGCTCCGGGTTCTCGGCGGCGATCTTGGCCCATTCGGCGGGCATCTGGCCCCTGGTGGAGCCGGTGTTGGCCGGTCCGGCCTTGCGCAGGCGCTCAGCCATGACCGGTTCCTGCTCCGAGAGGTAATTGAGGAAGCGGTTCATGGTGCCCGCGCGCGAGGATATCTGGAACTTGCCGTAGCTGGTGCCGCCGGTGCGGTCATAGCCGATGGCAGCGATGCCCTTGTCGCCGGATTCGAACATGGCGGCCAGGGCTCCCAGGCCCTGAACCTCGGAGTTGCGCGTCAGGACCTGGTCCAGGGGCATGGCGGACGCAGCCTGCTGGCCGGTCATCTGCTGGTTTAGCATCTGCTGCGATGGCACCGACTGTCCGGTGAGCCGCGCGATGGTGGTCAGCGCGTCCATCATCATTCTGTCATTGATGAGGCTCATGTCAAAGGCCATGGGCGAGGAGTCATTTCCACTGCCTTCAAGCTGCTGATCCACCTGCCGGTCAATGCCGATGGCCTGCTCGGCCATCTGCATCTGAGCCTGGAAGGCTATGGTCTTGGGATCATAGGCCTTGGCCCCGGGGCGCGACAGCCCGCGCAGTTCCGCGCCCTGGCCGGACTGGGCTTGTTTCAGAACTCGGATGGCTTCCGCAACGCTGTTCGGATCGTTGGACATGATACTTCCTCCGCCGTCGGAATATTGACTACGGCACGGTCTTCGAAACCGTTATAGCACATTCCGTGCCTTACGAAAGTACATCTTGAATATCAGAATGATACAGCGTCAATCTGGACTGTTCAGGAGCCCCTCAAGGCGGACATCCGTCAGCACTCGGGACAGCAGGCGGGCATGGCCGGAAGGGAAGGCGAAGACCTTGAGCTGCGGCGGCGGCAGCAGCCGGGCCTCTTCAGCCTCGTGCAGTTGGTGGTCCTGCTGCGGGTTCTGGCCGGGCTCGGCCTGGCAGAAGTACCCATGCAGGGTGATGCGGTAGCGGGTGTAGCTGGAGCGGACCACAGCGATCTTGCCCGCAGGCCGTACGCGTAGCCCGGTCTCCTCGCTGAACTCGCGGACCATGGCCTGCTCCGGTGTCTCGCCGGGTTCGATCACCCCGCCGGGGAATTCCCAAAGGCCCGGCCAGACGTCATCCGCCCGGCGCTTCTGAATGAAGACCAGACCACCTGTGACCAGCACCCCGCAGGCCATGTCCACGCGGATGATGGATGGCTTTGGCGAAAGCACGGGCCGCTGGGCCACCGTGCCGCTCGCCTTGGCCAGGCAGTGGCGGGTCACGGGACAACGCAGGCAGTCGGGCTTGCGCGGGGCGCAGACAAGGGCGCCGAACTCCATGAGCCCCTGGTTGAAGGCGCGGGCCTGCCCCGGCGGCAAGAGCTCCCTGGCTGCGGCCAGAATGCGGCGCTTCACCTCAGGCTCGGACACGGGGCGATCGATGTCGAGCAGCCGGGAAAGTACGCGCTCCACGTTGGCGTCCACGGCCGGACGCGTGTCGTTGTAGGCCACGCTCATGACGGCCCCGGCGGTATATGGCCCGACGCCCGGCAACGCGCGCACGGCCTCGAAGGTGGTGGGAAACTCGCCGCCGTGCCCGCTCATGACCACGCGGGCCGCGCGCAGGAGATTCTTGGCGCGGGAATAGTAGCCCAGGCCCTCCCAGAGCTTGAGCACCTCGTCCTCGTGAGCCGCGGCCAAGCTCGCCATGTCCGGGAAGCGCAAGATGAAGCGCTGAAAATATTGGACGGCGCGGTCCATCTGCGTCTGCTGGAGCATGATCTCCGACAGCCAGACATGGTAGGGCTCAAGGGTCCTGCGCCAGGGCAGGTCGCGGGCGCAAGAGGCAAACCAGTTCAGCAGGTCCGTGCGGAAGCCTTCAATATCAAAGGCCCCGGCCAGGGGCGCCGGAGCCTTGGCAGGAGCTTTAGGCATTTGCGCTATCCCTTGGCGCCTTTGGCCTGGTCGGCCACGGCCTGGGCGGCCTGGGCCACGGCCTCGGGATCGCCAAGATATTCGCGGCCCAGGGACTTCAGGTTGGCGTCCAGGTGATAGACCAGGGGCACTCCGGTGGGGATGTTCAGGCCGGTGACCTCCTCGTCACTCATGCCATCGAGAAATTTCACCAGCCCGCGCAGGGAGTTGCCATGGGCAGCGACCAGCAGGCGCTTGCCCGCGCGGATCTGCGGGTCCAGCACGTTGTGCCAGTATGGCATGACCCGGTCGATGGTCAGCTTGAGGCTCTCGCAGCGCGGCAATTCGGCGTCCGTGAGCGCCGCGTAGCGCGGGTCATGGCCGGGGAAGCGCTCGTCGGAGGGGTCCAGGGCCGGGGGCGGCACGTCGAAACTGCGCCGCCACTGGAAGACCTGCTCCTCACTATACTTGCGCGCGGTCTCGGCCTTGTTCAGCCCCTGCAGCGCGCCGTAGTGGCGCTCGTTGAGCCGCCAGGTGGTCTCCACGGGCAGCCACATGAGGTCCATGCGGTCCAGCACGAGCCACAGGGTACGGATGGCCCGGCGCAGGTAGGAGGTGTGGCAGGCGTCGAAGACGAACCCGGCATCCTTGAGCTGCCGGCCGCCCTCCTCGGCCTCACGGATGCCCTGGTCCGAGAGGTCCACGTCCGTCCAGCCGGTGAAGCGGTTCTCAAGGTTCCACACGCTTTGTCCGTGCCGGATGAGCACCAGGGTATGCATGGCTGACTCCTATCCGCCCGGGGCGGTTTGGTTTGCGCAGCTGGCGCTACTTTCTCCCGCCGACCTTGGCAGGAGCCTTGGCCGGAGCCTTGGCCGGAGCCTTGGCAGCCGGTTTCGCCCCCGCCTTGGGCGCGGGCTTTGCTTCAGCCGTGGCGCCAGGCTTAGCCGGGGCCTGCGGCTTGCCCTTGCCTGCCTGGCCCTTGCCGCCGCTTTTCTTGCTGGCCATGCGGCGCTCCGCATCGGCCTCAAAGAGCTCCTTCTTCTTCTTCTCGAAGATCATGACGCTGCGAAGCGAGGCCAAGCCCAGGGAGAACACGGTCACCAGGAAGATGAGACCCTTCTGGAAGGCCCATTTCTGGGCCAGGATGCCGTCCACAAGCCAGTTGCTGGAGACCTTGGCCGAATAGAAGAGCAGCACCGGAATGGTCAAGAGGGCCAGGGCCAGGCCCACCACCTCCATCCAGATGAAGTTCTTGCCAAGAAGCATGGCGAAGAGCGTGCTGTCGCGGACGATGCGCAGCGACACCAGGCGCTTGGACAAGCCTTGCAAGCGCTCCTCCAGCTCCGGCAGGTTCCGCCTCGCGGTGCGGAAGTTCCCGGCCATGCGCAAAGGCTGGGTCATGACCCAGTTGATGCGCTTGACGCAGAAATTGAAGTCGCGATTGAAGTCGTGCAGGAGCTTGGGGAAAGGAAACCAGCCCGCCTCGTACTGCACGTCGCGCAGGCGGTCGGCGTAGAGCATCACACGATCCTTGATGCGCTTGATTTCCTCGTCGATCTGCTTCTGCATCTCCTGGAAAAAACCGTCCATGCCGCGGACGATCTCGCGGAAGGCCACGAAATTCTCGATTCCCGCCAGGGCGTACATGCGCTCCAGGTGGTCCAGGCCAGGCTTGCGGAACTCGTGGTCCTCGTCGAACCATTGCGGCAGCTCTTTCAGCAGAACCTCAACGCGCTTGCCCACCTCCTCGGCCTTGTCCTGGGCGTCGCGCCAGGGCTCGCGCAGGCCGGAAAGCACATGCACGCGGCCACGGTCGATCTCGGTATCCAGCAGGAGGCGGTTGAAAAGCATCGGTTCACGTATGACCAAGTCCCCGAAGATCTCAAGGGACTGCCCGGTAAAGCCCA
This sequence comes from Pseudomonadota bacterium, assembly GCA_018817515.1. GTDB lineage: Bacteria > Desulfobacterota > Desulfovibrionia > Desulfovibrionales > Desulfovibrionaceae > Humidesulfovibrio. The sequence goes on along the minus strand of JAHIUD010000011.1, from coordinate 36,264 downwards.
TCTTCACCATGCACACGCCCTCGCGGTAGGCGGGCTCAAGCCAGCGCGGCGAGCCGACACGCACCTGCCGGTAAAACCCAAGGGCGTCCTTGAATTCTCCGGCCACCTCGTGCAGGCGCGCCTGGAGGAAAAGCACATACCCCTGCTGGACGGTTGAAAGTCCAATGCGCCCGGCCTCCTGCCAGTAGAACTGCGCCATGTGCGGGTCTTCGGACTCAAGTGAGATGAAGCCCTCGAGGCAGGCGGCCTCGAAGCTGCGGCCCAGCTTGGCGCTCACGGCGCGTACGGATTCCTTGGCCTTCTCCAGGTCTCCGGACATCAAGGTATTGTAGGGCTCGCGGATGGGCCAAGGTTCCTCGGGATTGAGCTGCTCCAGCTCCACCGGCCATTCCCGGTTCTTGATGCGCGGCAGCACGGGCAGCATGCCGAGCTGGACCGGCGCGACGGTGGAGAACATGCCCCGCATGAGAACCGACTCGATGTTGCCGTCCGCCTTGAGAAGGGAGCTGACCTGCTGCACGAAGCGCGCGGCGTCCGTAGGCTCGTCCAGGCCCTTGAAGGCCGCGCTCATGTCGCCCAGGTTCACGCGTCCCATGTCGCGCCAGACTTCCGCCCGGAAGGCCGGCAGCGACCGGCACGGGCACTGGGCCGGGGTGTGGTTCTTCAACCCGCAGTAAAAGCATTCCTTGCCCGTTCCTGCCAGCCAGCGGCGCGGCAGCGGCACCTCGATGGTGGCGTGGCCGGATTGGCTCTCCTCTCCCCGGAAACTCACGTAGCACCAGGAGTCGATGTTCTCCTGATCGCCGCCATAGCTGATTTCATTGACCTTGAAGGAGTCGTTCAGCGGGAAGGCGTCGCGGTAGTGCATGTGCAGAAAGTCCGGGGTCAACCGGTTCCAGTCCAGGCTGAAGCGGTTGGGCAGGTCCATGGAGAAGCTCATGCCCTTCTGCTCCATGATGGCGAACACGCATGGCCAGTAGGCCCCCTGGTTGGCCTTCAACTCGTTTAGCAGCGTCGAGATTTCCACGCAGTACATGCGCAGCTGACGGTAGCTCTCCAGCGGAAAGATGACGAAGCCCAGGGCGTCGTCCGAAAGGTAACGGATGCCCAGGCGCTGGAACATGCCCTGGACCTCGGAGAAAAAGGCGCGCCAGCCCGCGATGGCCTCGCGCTCGCCCAGCCGTCCCAGGGGACGGATGACGCTGTACCAGGACATGGGGGATTCGTAGTCCAGGCCGAGGTCGGCCTCCAGCGGCATCCAGCCGCTGCCCGACAGCCCCTGCATGGTGATGATGGTGCCAAGCGAAAGGCCATTCACGGTCTTCACGGACTCGAGGAACTTGGGGTGCACCAGCGTTTCCAGGTCCTCGGCCACTCCTGCCTGCTGGCGCGTAATGTCGCGCGCGACGGACACGGACAGGCTTAAGTCGTAGCCCACCAGCACGGTGAGCGGCACCACCTGGCAGAACAGCGGCAGGGGATTGAGCTTGGCCCAGATCTGCAGCTTGGCCAGGGCGCGGAACACCTCCGGCGAGAAGGATATCCAGAAGCTCTGGCAGGGATCTTCCACAACCTGCACCAATCCGTGGTCGCGCAGGGTGTGGCCGATGGCGTTATTGAACGATCCGGACCAGACCATCCACAGCCCGTAGCCGGAGCTGATGAGCCTCGCCTGGGAGATGTTCGGGAGTCTTTCCAACAGCGTCGAAAGAGTATACATTTCATCTCCAGATGGAATTTATACCGGAGGATTTCCATGGACATAAGCCAGACCATCGCAGAACTCAAGAAAACACCGGGGTTTTCCGAGAACGTTGGAATGATCCTCGTGCACAATGGTGTGATTCGCGGCTGGTCGCGTAAGGACCACAGAAACGTCAGCGCCGTGGAGATCACCCCGGACCATGAAAAGATTCAGGCCCTGTGCGAGGAATTCCAGAAACGTCCTGGCATATTCCGTGCCATCGCCCATGCCGAGGGCGGCGTCAAGCAGCCGGGCGACGACGTCCTGTTCATCATTGTGGCCGGGGACATCAGGGAGAACGTCAAATCCGCCCTGGCCGACCTGCTCGACCGCATCAAGAATGAAGCCGTGAGCAAACGGGAAGTCTTTGCCTAGTCAAGCCAAACCGTTGGCTGTTTCGTTCCGCAAAGCGCTCCGGCCTGGGGCTGGCGCATAAAGGTGCACATGGTCGTCTTCCAGGTCGTCAACGTCCGCTGGTTCAACGCCACAGCCTGGTACGGGCTGTACTTAAGCCGCCTGCTCCAGGAGGCCGGACACACGGTGGTCGTCCTGACGCAGGCAGGCACCGATTGCCACGCCAAGGCCCTGGAATGGGGCCTGGACGCCCGGCCCGTGGACCTGAACAGCGCCAACCCGCTGCGCCTTGCCGTCGCCTTCGCACGCCTCATCCGGCTGTTGCGCACCGAGCGGCCCCAGGTGGTCAACTGCCACCGGGGCGAGGGCTTCTTCCTCTGGGGGCTGCTCAAGGCCCTCGGATTCGCCTTCAGCCTTGTGCGCACGCGCGGCGACCAGCGCCCGCCCAGGGCGGACTTCCTGAACCGCTGGCTGCACGCCAGGGTTGCCGATGCCGTTGTGGTGACCAATTCGCGCATGGCCCGGCATTTCCTCAAAGCCATGCGCACCCCGGAAAAAAAGGTCTGGCTCATCCACGGCGGCGTGGACCGCGAGCGCTTCCGCTTCGATCCAGCGGGGAGAGAACGCGTGCGCGCGGAGTTCGGCTACGGCGAGCGCGAGACCGTGCTGGCCCTGGTGGGACGCTTCGACAAGGTCAAAGGCCAGCGCGAGACCCTGGAGGCAGTGTCCCGGCTCATCCACAAGCAGGGCTACCGCAAGCTCAGGCTCATGCTCCTGGGCTTCGGCAGCGCCACCGGTCAGGACGAAGTCGAGGGCTGGATCCGCGAGTTCAAGCTGGAGCGCTTCGTGCGCATCACCGGCCGCCGCGACGACGTTGCGGCCTGCCTCTCCGCCGCAGATTTAGGCATCGTCGCCTCGCTTTGGTCCGAGACCATAGCCCGCGCCGCCCTGGAGATCATGGCCGCCGAGCGCCCGCTCCTTTCCACCAACGTCGGCGTCATGCCCGATCTGCTGTCCCCGGCGGCACTGCTGGAGCCCGGCGACGTGGACGCAATGACCCGGCTCATCGCCAAGGCCCTGGACGAGCCGGACTTCCGCAAGGAGCTCCTGCGCGCGCAGGACCTGACCCTCTCGCAGCTCTCCGGGGGGGACTTCCTGCAACGCACCCTGACCCTTTACGAAGGCTTCCTGGACTAGACGGCGCCCTGGCTAGAAGCCGCTGTCCGAATCGCGCAGGCGTTCGGCCACGGCCATGATGGTGCGCGTGTAGGAATGGGAATGGTTGTAGCGGTAGAGCACGGCCAGCTGACGCTCGCGCGGGAGGTCCGCTTTCCAGCCGTGGGCGTTGAGGAACCGGGCGGTGCTGAGCAGCGCGTCGGCCATGCTGAAGAGGTCCACCCGACCGTCGCCGTCCAGGTCCGCGCCGTAGCGCACGGCGTTGGTGGGCATGAACTGGCAGATGCCGATGGCGCCGTAGACCGAGCCGGGAATGCTGGCAGGGTCGAAGCCTGCGGCCTTGGCGTATATCAAAAGGGCCTTGAGCTCCTTGTAGGCCCAGGCGGACTTCTGGGCCGTGCGCCAGCGAAGCCACAGGGCCAGCTTGGGCGTGATGTCGCGATTCGCGATGAGCGGCGCCACCAGGGCGAAGTCGCCAGCCAGGGCCATGCTGGCCAGGGTCGTCAGGGCAGCCCTGCTGCCGATGTTGCGGCCAAGCTTGGTCTCCACCAGAAGCAACGCCACGAGGATCTCCTCGGGAACGCCGTAACGCAGGCGGGCCTCGCGCAGCACGCCCTGCTGCTCGACCAGAAAGCTTCTCGCCTGCATGATCAGCAGGGGGTTCAGATAGCTCAGGTAGATTTCCGGGGCCTCGGCCTTGGGTTTGGGCGGGGCAAGCTTTATGTCGAGCAGGGCGTTCATTTTGCGCGCCATGACTTGAGGATCGAAACGCACCTCGTCCCTGGCGAACAGGGCCTCCATGCGGTGGCGGTCAAAGCCGTCGCTCTCCAGCCGCCGCACCAGGGGCGTCCACTCGTTCTGCGCCTGGGCCAGCATGGGGGCAAAAACCATAAGGACAAAAAGCGCGGCCCCGAGGGACCGCGCCAGAAAATGCCGATTCCGCCCCGCTTGGGCAGACGAAACCGGGAAGCTTAGAGCCGGGCTGAGGCGGAATTCACAGGCGGTCCATGGGCACAAAGGCCAGCTCCTCCTCAAAATCCTCATCAAGCTGCCGGGCAAAATCACGGATGGAATGGTTGGCGCCGCAAACCTTGCAGCGCAGGCTCACCTCGCGTCAGGCCCGGTTGACGAAGAGCGCGCCCCCGCAGGACGGACAGCGCAGGCCCTCAAGGGATTGCGGCTCCGGACGCCTGCGGTAGGAAGACAAAAAGCCCATGCCGCCCCTACTTCATGGTCGAGAGTTCGGGATTCTTCTCGCCCATGGCCACGTACAGGCTGGAGATGGCCGTCTGGTAGTCCGTGAGGGCCTGGGAGAGCTGGGCCTCGCTGTTGCTGACCTTGGCCTGGGCGTCCAGCACGTCGGTGTTGGTGCCGACCTGGGCCTGGTAGCGCGCCAGGGCCATGCGGTAGGATTCGCGGGCGGCGTCCACGCTCTTCTTGGCCACGCCGATGCGGTCGGCGGCCTCGCGCTGGGAGAGCATGCCCTGCTTGATCTCGTAGCCCGCGCCGAGGCGGGTGTTGTCCAGGGACGCGCGCACCTTGTTCACGGTTTCATCCGCGCTCTTGTACTTGAAGAAGGTGCTGCCCCACTGAAAGAAGGTCCAGGAGGCCGTGGCGCCAACGGTCATGTAGGACTTGCCGGTGTCGGACAGGTTCGGGCTGCCGGAAAGTCCCGGACCGTCGCCCTTCTTGTAGAAGTCGACATCCGCCGAAACCTGCGGGTAGAAGTCGCTGGCCGTGATGCCCGCGTCCTTCTCGGCGAGCTGTACGCTCTTGATGCCCATGAGGATGTCCGGGCGGTTCTTGTAGGCCCGGTTCAGGCACTCGTTCAGGTCCAGGCCGAAAGGCGTGTAAGCCAGCTCGCCAACATACTCCACCGGGGCCTCAAGAGGCAGGTTCAGCAGGGAGTTGAGCTTGGCCCGGGTGGTGTCAAGGGAGTTCTGGGCCTTGAGCAGGGTCTGCTGGGCCGTGGCCAGATCAACCTCGGCCTGGAGCACGTCGAGCTTGGGCTTCAGGCCCACGTCGAAGAAGGCCTGGGTGACCTTGAGCTGCGACTGGAGGCGCTCCACGGAATCCTGGGCGCTCTTCACGTCCATCTTGGCCTTCAGGTGCGACAGGAAATTGGTCTGGATGGCGCTGATGAGCGACAGCTCGGCCTGGGTCAGGTTGGCGTCGTTGGACTCCTTGGTCAGGCGCGCCTTCTGGTGCGTCTTCAGGAGCTTGAAGCCCGTGAACACCGGCTGGTGGATGTTCAGGTGACCGGTCCAACTGGTCTGGTCGCCGGAATTGACGCCGGCGGTGGTCTTGGGCTGTTTGTCGAAGCGCGCAAAGCCGTAGTAGGCCGTGGCCGTGGGGAAAAAATCCGCCATGGACGAATTGACCATGTACTCCGAACCCTGCAGCTGCGCGCGCGCGCCCACGATGGTCGGGTTGGCCGCGAGGCCGCGCTCGACGCTCTGGGTGAGGTCAAGCTTGGCGGGCACAGGCATGGACGAGGCCTGGGACTGGGCCTGCGCCAGGATCGGGATCTCGGACTTGGCCGAAGTCCCAGCCGGGGCCGGGGCCATGGCCGGAGTTGACGCGGCGGAAGGCTCCTGAGCCAGGGCCGGAGCGGCGAGGCACAACGCCAGGCCAAGGGCGATGGCATGCTGGAGGGCTTTGGTGCGCATGATCGGTATCATCATAAATACGTAGTTGTGACAGGCAAATATGCGCCTGATGCTGTATCGGCTACTTTCAAACAGCTGTTTATACCCCAGGCCCCTGCAAACCGCAAGACGCAAGCGCCTACACGGCCGCGCAATCCGAGGGGTCGCCCTGGAGCTTTTCCACGGTGTGCGCCAGGGCCGGAACAACCGCTCCCAGGCATTCGCGCACGGCCTTCGGGCTGCCCGGAAGGTTCACGATGACGGCATTGCCCAGGGTCCCGCACACGGCGCGCGACACCGCTCCATGCGGAGTCTTGGCCAGGCTGGTCATGGTCATGGCCCGCTCGAAGCCCGGCAGGCGCTTCTCGATGACGGCCAGGGTGGCCTCCGGGGTGACATCGCGCGGGGCAACGCCCGTGCCGCCCGTGGTGCAGATGAGGTCAAAGCCGTCCTGCAAGGCCAGCTGCGTCAGCAGCGCACGGATGCCGCGCTCCTCGTCAGGCAACACGAACCCGCGCGCCAGAGACAACGGCATGGCCGCGCGCACGACCTCCTCCACCAGCGGGCCGGAGGCGTCCACGCGCTGCCCGGCCGCGCCCTTGTCGGACAAGGTGATCCAGGCCAGGGCAAAGCCCTCGCGCTGGGCCGAGAGAGTGCGCTCGTCATCCAGGCCGAGAGGGGCCGGGACCAGCGTCTCCAGGAGCCAGCACGGGGCGTCGGGCAACTGGGCCTGGCCCGGCCACCACAACCGCCCCAGGACCCGGTGCTCCTCCTGCTCGCCACGCAGCACATGCCCAGGCCGCAGGGCCAAGGGTTGGACCGTGTGGGCGCAGGGCACGCCAGGATTGCTCCCCTGCCCGGCAAAGAGCAGGAAGCGCTGGCCAGGGGTCTGGCCGGTGTTATTGGAAAAACGCAGGGTGATCTCGCTCATGGGGGCACCATTTTCCTAGGCCAAGAGAACTGCTATGATTCCAGCAAGAAAGATGCCGTCGAACGTGCCTGCCCCGCCGATGGACAAAAGCGGCGCATCGAGCATGGCCCAGGTGCGGCGGTTGAGCAGGTGCAAAATGTCCGCGCCGATAAGCGTGCCAAGGGTGCCGGCCATGTAGGCCGCGCGCGGCGCTACGGACTCGTGCCCAGGCATGTTCGGCGCCAGCAGGATGGCCGTGAGCGCGGCCACGGCAGGCGGCAGCAGCACAGGGATGGCGATGCCGATGCCCGGTGTCGGGCGGGCCAAGAGATAGCAGACCAGGGCCGAGATCACCACGCACAGGGCCAGCCAGCCGCCGAGCATGCCCGTGACGTGCAGCTGCCAGAGAAACCACGCCGAGAGCAGGCAGGGCACGATGCAGCCGCCCACGTTCACCGCCACCACCTGCTCGGAGAGCAGCAGGTCGTCGCTTTGGGCCTGGCCGAGATCAAGCTGCCCCATTCCATTCTGCCCGAAAGGATTTTGACCAAAAAGATTTTGCCCGGTGCGCGCGCGCTGAAACCGGAACAAACGGCTGGCCGGAGCTGCAAACCCCCGCACAAGGCGCGTGCCCTTGTGCAAGGGAATGTTCACGCTGCTGCCGAGGATGGTCGCCAAAAACACCAGCATGCCCTGCAGGCCCGTGAGGCCTAGCTTGCCGAAGGCCGAGGCGATGATGCTCATGGGCAGGAAAACGAACAGGCCAAAGAGCGCCACCACCACAAGGAATACGAGAAACAGCGGCGGGCCGGACCGGAAAATCAACATGGGCTCTCCCTGCGCCTGGCCGCCTTGCTCCCGCTGACGATACAGCGTGGATTTTTGCGGGCCGGGCGCGGTCTGGGCGGTCTGGGCGGTTGCCAGGGCCGCGGGAATCAGGATATCGAAGCGTGAGAGTAGCAACCCAGGCGCGCGATGTAAACTGCGCCGACAGTTTAAAACACGAGGGAGAGGCCACATGAAGGGCATCATTCTGGCGGGCGGATCAGGCACGCGGCTGCACCCGCTGACCAAGGTCATCAGCAAGCAGCTTCTGCCCGTGTTCGACAAGCCCATGATCTACTACCCGCTGTCCACCCTCATGCTGGCGGGCATCCGCGACATCCTGATCATCTCCACCCCGAGCGATCTGCCGCGCTTCCAGGAAATGCTGGGAGACGGGTCGAGCCTGGGGCTCAACTTCTCCTACGTGGCCCAACCCAGCCCGGACGGCCTGGCCCAGGCCTTTGTCCTCGGCGCGGACTTCATCGGGGGCGACAGCGTGTGCCTGGTGCTGGGCGACAACATCTTCTACGCCAAGGGCTTAAGCGAAGTTTTGCAGCGCTCCGCAGCGCTGACCAAGGGCGGCATCATCTTCGCCTACCCGGTGAAGGACCCGGAACGCTTCGGCGTGGTCGAATTCGACAAGGACAAGAAAGTCCTGAGCATCGAGGAGAAGCCCAAGGAGCCGAAGTCGCGCTATGCGGTGACGGGCCTGTATTTCTACGACAACGATGTGGTGGACATCGCACGCGGCCTCAAGCCCTCGCCGCGCGGCGAGCTTGAGATCACGGACGTGAACAACGCCTACCTGAAGCGCGGCGACCTATCGGTGGAACTCACCGGGCGCGGCTGGGCGTGGCTGGACATGGGCACGCACGAGTCGCTGTTGCGAGCGGCCAACTTCGTGCAGATGATCCAGGAAAACCAGAGCCTGCGCATCGCCTGCGTGGAGGAGATCGCCTTCCGCATGGGGTACATCGACGCGGCCGGGCTGGAGAAGCTGGCCTGCTGCTTGCTCAAGAACGATTATGGGCAGTATTTGATGGAGGTGTTGAGGGGGTAAGGACTACTCTTTCTCAACCAATTCCTTGGTGCTGCGGACTATCTTATGGACCGTTTTTTCACCTGTACCAGTGCGACCGAAGACAACTAGCAACAAACAACAAAAAGCTGTGACAACCAAGGACACAAGCCTGAGATTAAGAGATATACTTGTTGTCACAAAACCAGTTGCAGAATTAGCCATAATGCACCAAAGAAACACAGCGTAAATACTTATCAATTGATTGACCTTGGAAACTGAAAATTTTCCAGAGCCTGTTAGCAAATCCTTCAAGCAACAACTTGCATGCGTTTCGTATACTGTTTTATAGAGATCACCAACAATGTCTTTTTCAATCAAATCAAGATGCGTTTCCCAGTTTTCTTGCCAAAACTTGCTACCCTTATTCACGAGCACCCAAGCCAAAGACACTACAAGCCCAACGCACGAAAGGCAGACGAGAAGATCCCGTAACATCTCAAAGTCTTGCGGCATAGCAATTCCATTACTATGGTCAGCCATTTTAACATAGACCGCACCGTAGGCAGAAAACGCTAACGAATTAAACACCCAAAAATACGACGCGCGCTTCCAATACAGTTCAATCTCAAATTTTCTTATATCAAGAACCTGCTTGAATATCTCGTTATTTTTTACATCTTCACGATTAGTAACATCGCGGCCATTGCAACACTCTGTTTTATTGCACATTACACACCCCACCTATGTAAAGTGACCTTTTAAACAAGCCTCCTACCCCACCAACCTTCCACCATCTCCAGCCCCGCCACAAAGCTCATCCCCCAGCGCTACTTCTTCCCACTCTCAACCTGCGCCTGAACAGCCTTTCGCAATTTTATGACTTCATCCAGCGTGATCTTCTTTTCATCAAAAATTGAGATCAACGTGAAGAGATATTTCTCTTTGTAGACCAGCGGCCTGGGCGTGAGGCTCACAGACGCGCTGCCATTCTCCAGGCCCGTGATGCCAATCTCAATTTCCTTTCCCTTCTCGCCGATGACCTTGAATTTGTACTCTTTTCCAATGGGGCGAAGCTGGCACATCCACTTGCCCAGCGCCTTGAATTCCTGTCTGCGGCTAACCATTAGTCTCTCCGATCAATTTCAGTGTCTTAGCCCTGGCTTGCCGCCCGCCCTACTCCACGCCCTACCCCGCTTTTCCGTCTACAAGCCGCCGCGCCAAATCCAGTGCCGCCACAAAGCTCGTGAGCTTTGCCTTGCCCGTGCCAACGAGGTCGTAGCCCGTGCCATGGTCCGGCGAGGTGCGCACGATGGGCAAACCCAGCGTCACGTTCACGGCCTCGCCAAAGTGCAAGAGCTTCAGCGGGCCGAGGCCCTGGTCGTGGTACATGGCCAGCACAGCGGCGTAGCGCCCGCGCGCGGCGAAATGAAACAGCGTGTCCGCCGGGATGGGGCCTTCGACATTGAGCCCCAGAGCCTTGGCCTCGCGCACCGCCGGACCCACGACCTCCTCATCCTCGCGGCCGATGCGCCCGCTCTCGCCCGCATGCGGGTTCAGCCCGCACACGCCGATGGGACCTGACAGGCCCAGCCGCGCCACAAAGTCCGCAGTATGCCGCAGGCTGCGCAAGATGCGCTCCCGCGTGATCAGGCGCGGCACCTCGGACAGCGGCGGATGCGTGGTCACGAGGCTGACGCGCAGCACGGGCTGCGGCGCTTCCCCAGGCAGGGGGTCTGACGGCATGGGCCCGCAGAGGTGCATGGTGACGCCCTCGCGCCCGACCCCCAGGCCTTCGGCCAGGAACTCCGTGTGGCCGGGGAAGGCGAACCCGGCCTCCTGCAGGCAAGCCTTGTTCAGCGGGCAGGTGACAAGCCCCTGGATGACGCCAGCTTTCGCCAGCCGCACAGCCAGCTCCAGGCTGCGCCCGGCGGCGATGCCCCCTGCGGTGGTGGGCTCTCCGGGCGGGTAGTCCAGCTCGGACAGGCCCTTGGGCTCGATGAAATAGGCTCCGGGAGCACATGCGACAAGCCGGGCGGAAACCTGCTCGGCCAACGGGTACAAGTCGTCCAGCTCCAGGACCTCGAAGAAGCGCGGGCGGCCCTCCAGGGCGCGCACCAGGGCCGACAGCGGCCCGATGATCAGCAGGCGCTCGCCGCGCTCCTGGTAGTGCTGCGGGGCGTCGGCCAGGGCGCGCACCACAAGCTCGGGCCCCAGCCCGCAGGGATCGCCGAGGGTGACGGCCAGGGTCAGGGCGGGTGCATGCAGTTTCACGTTTCCCCCTGGGGCCTGTTTCCAAAAGATGGATATTGTTCCCTGGCGAGGAGAGAGCCGCTTGGGGGCCAGGGATAGTACTCACGCGGTACAGCCCTGGACCCGAAGCGGCTAACGACGAAGTCCAGGGGGCAAAAGACGCTTTTAGAAGCAGGCCTAGCCCGGCATGAAGGCCATGGCCGACAACGGCGGCAACGTCAGGGTCAAATGTGTGCCGGCGGCGCTGTCCCAGGCCTGGGCGCCGCCCGGGTTGCCCACGTTGGAGCCGCCGTAGAGGCCCGCGTCGGAGTTGTAGATCTCGCGCCAGTGGCCTGCGCCGGGGCAGCGCACACTGTAGTCGTGGCGCACCACGGGCGTGAAGTTGAACACCCAGAGCACCGGGGCGCGATTCGGGGCATGCCGCGCAAAGGCCAGCACGGAGTTGCTCCAGTCGTGCACGTTCATCCACTCAAAGCCCTTCCAGCTCGTGTCGGCCTCGTACATGGCCGGGGTCTCGCGCAGGATGCGGTTCAGGTCGCCCACCAGGTGCGAGATGCCTGTATGCGAGCTGAACTCATGCAGGATCCAGTCGAGCTCGCGCTTGCAGTTCCACTCGTTCCACTGGCCGAACTCGCAGCCCATGAACAACAGCTTCTTGCCGGGGTGCGCCCACTGGTAGGACAAGAGCAAGCGCAGGTTGGCGAACTGCTGCCACATGTCGCCGGGCATCTTGGACAAGAGCGCGCCCTTGCCGTGTACAACCTCGTCGTGGGAGATGGGCAGCACGAAGTTCTCGCTGAAGGCGTAGAGCATGGAAAAAGTCAGGCTGTTGTGATGGTAGGCGCGGTACACCGGATCGTTGGTGAAATAGGCCAGGGTGTCGTTCATCCAGCCCATGTTCCACTTGAAGGTGAAACCCAGGCCGCCGGTGTACGTTGGCCGCGACACGCCAGGCCAGGCCGTGGACTCCTCGGCGATCATCAAGGCGCCGGGATAGTGGGAGTGCACCACGGTGTTGAGTTCTTTGAGCAGCTCGATGGCGGCCAGGTTCTCGCGCCCGCCGAACTCGTTTGGGATCCACTCCCCGGCCTCGCGCGAGTAGTCCAGGTAGAGCATGGAGGCCACGGCGTCGATGCGGATGCCGTCGATGTGAAACTCCTTGAACCAGTAGAGCGCATTGGCCAGCAGGAAGTTCTTCACCTCGTGGCGGCTGTAATTGAAGATGTAGGTGCCCCAGTCCGGGTGCTCGCCCTTGCGCGGGTCCTCGTGCTCGAACAGCGCGGTGCCGTCGAAACGCCCCAGACACCAGTCGTCCTTGGGGAAATGCCCGGGCACCCAGTCCAGAATGATGCCGATGCCCTCCTCGTGGCAGCGGTTGACGAAATAGCGCAGGCCGTCGGGCTCGCCAAAGCGTGAGGTGGGCGCGAAATAGTGGCTGGTCTGGTAGCCCCAGGACTCGTCCAGCGGGTGCTCGGCCAGGGGCATGAACTCGATGTGCGTGAAGCCGAGCGACTTCACGTAGCCGATGAGCTCGTCGCCAAGCTGGCGGTAATTCAGGAAGTTGCCGTCGCGCATGCGCCAGGAGCCCGCGTGGACCTCGTACACCGACTGCGGCCGGTTGAGCGGCGGGTCGTGGAGCTTGCGCTCAGCCAGCCAGTCGCCATCGGTCCACTCGAAGCCGTCCAGGTTCCAGGTCCGGGCGGCGTTGCCGGGTCGCATCTCGGCGAACAGGGCGAAGGGGTCGGTCTTGAAGGTGGTGTGGCCGTTTCTGTCCTTGATGGCGAACTTGTACAACTCGCCCTTGACCAGGCCGGGGACGAACCCGGCCCAGATGCCCGAGGAGCCCACAGGATAGAGCGGATGGTTCTTGCCCCACCAGTTGTTGAAGGGGCCCACCAGTCTGACCTTGCGCGCGTTGGGCGCCCAGACGGCGAAGCGGTAGCCGGAAGCGCCCTCCTGCTCCTGCGGATGCGCGCCCAGGATGCGGTACAGGTCCCAGTGCTCGCCCTTGCCGAACAGGTACAGGTCAAAGGGCTCGATGAAGACAGGCTGGGTGACGTGTTGGCTCATGCTGACGGCTCCGGGTTGGGCTTAGACCTTCAAGGCTGGTCGGCGCGGAATTCGGCCTATGCTTTTCCTACCCTAGTTGCGACCCGGAGACAACGCCCCGCAAAAGCCCTCGCCATGGCCCTAGAGCCCAAGCAATCCGGCCAGGGGCGGCCAGGCGGCGAGCAGACCGGCGATCTCGGCGTAGCCCCCGGCGTCCGGGTGGATTGCGTCGCCCGCGGCCAGGGCGTCCATGTAGGACTTGGATGCGGAGAGCGGCGTGAAGAGATCAAAGCCCGGCACGCCAAGCTCCTCGCAGAGGGCAAGAAGCGCCAAGCCAAACTCGCGGTTCTGCGCGGCCCAGGCCGGGTCGCTGGAAGGCGGCGGGGCGATGAACAGCGTCGTTCCTGCGGTCTTGGCTGCGCGCAGCATGTCCCTGGCGGCGGCCAAGGCCTGGGGCAGCGACACCTTCTGGGGTCTGTCCGCCGCGCCAAAGCTGAACACAAAGGCCATATCCTCACCAGGGCGCTGGCGGCGGGCGGTCTCCTCCTGCCAGCGCGCAGCCACGCGCAGGGAGGAATCCCCGCGCACGCCGAGGTTGCACAGGGTCAGTGTGGTGGCGCGGGCGGGGCTGAGCGCGAAGCTGGCCTGGGCCAGGCGCCCCACCCAGCTCAGGCCCTGGATGTCGCCAATGCCCTGGACCGTCGAATCGCCGAGAAAGCAGATGACCATGCGTGGCCTCCGAGTCTGTCCGAGCTATGCGGGTGTCCGATCTAGCTGAGCTTGAGCCGGGCCGTTGCCCGGTCCACGTCCACAGCCAGCACCAAGGTCTTGTCCAGGATGCCCTCGTCGTAGGGAAAATCATCGCGACCGGCGTGCTTGCGCATGAGGGTGTTCAGCGCCGCGACCTTGTCGCCGCTCAGCTCCACCACGCGCGCCAGGCCGGAGCCCAGGACGCAACGGAACTTGAAGCCCCACTGGCAGGCCAGCTCACCGGTCTTGGGCTCCAGGTCCACGGCGGCGGAGAAGGCCACCCGCGTGCCCTTGGCCACGGCCTCAAGCAGCGCTTTGGCCTTGCGGCCCTTACGCGACGAGTGGAAATACAGCACCCCGTCCTCTAAGGCGGCGTTCACAGGCACGGAGTACGGGCCCTCGCCATCAACCAGGGCCAGGGTCACGTACTGCGCCCTGTTCAGAATCTCGGCCACCACCGCCATATCGTCAGTCACGTCCTTGCGCATGCATCCTCCAAAATATTGGACCAAAAAATCTTAAACTTCAAAAGCCTGCTGGTGTTGCCCTCAAGTGAGCAGGGTATGCCTTTTGCCGCAGGTCTTCAAGCCGCGAAAACACGCCCTGCCGGGCTTGCCAGCGCGGTCCCCGGTGCTTACTGTCTGCGGGCTGCGGGGCAAAACCCCTGCGAACACCACCTGCGCACTGGAGACTGAAATGAAATCCGCCGTCCTGCTCTTCGCCAATCATCCCCTGCCCGTGCTGACCCAGGAGGCGCTGGCCAGCGGCATGGCCGAGCCCCTGGCCCTGGCCCTGCTTAAAGACACCCTGCGCAACCTGGCCGACGTGGACGCGGACGTATTCCTGTTCCTCGACCCAGGCCAGGACCCCGCTCTGGACAAGGACGCGATGAAAGAACAGGCCCGGGCCCTGCTCGGCAAGGGCAAGTTCAAGATCGCAAACGCTCTGGGCCGCAACCTCGCGGTGCAGCAGCGCAACGCCTTCCGCCTTGTGTTCTCGCGCTTCTACGACCGCGCCTTGCTCCTCGACAACGCCACCCCCGACCTGCCAGCGCACGCCGTGCAGTCCGCCCTGGACGGCCTGGATTGGAAGGGCGCGTGCATCGGCCCGGTGCCCAATGGAGACCAGGAGCCGGAGCATATCTACGCCTTGGGCTTCAGCACCGAGGGCTGGATGACCGAGTCCTTCGACCAGGTGGACCGCGACCGCCCGGCCCTGTTCACCAGGCTGGAGACCATGCTGCTCTTCTACGAGCGCAAGGTCCGCATACTGCCGCCCTACGCCCCGATCACCGCTATCGAGCAGGCCAAAGACCTGGCCGCGCGCTGCCAAGACACACGCTTTGCCATGCTGCCGTCTGTCCGCATGGCTTCAGAGCGCACGACCTAACGCTCGGGCTGACGCGAGCCCGAGCCCTCCGGCTCAGACAATGGCCCGGCCCGGCCTGGGCTGCTGCCCCAGCAGCTCCGCCAGGACCATGAGTCCGCGCCGGAGTTCCTCGTGACTGCGCGCGGCGCTTAGGGATATGCGCACAGCCATGGGCGCCGAGGTCTGCCCCAGGGCAAAGGACTCGCCCGCCACCACCACAACCCCGCGCTCCAGGGCCGCGCGCTCGAAGTCGGCCCCGCGCCAGGGCTCCGGCAACTCCAGCCAAAGAAAATACCCGTCCCGCCGGGAGCGCACGCGCTGTCCGGCCAGAACCTCCCGAGCCAGATCACTGCGCCGCGCGCCCTCGGCGCGTTTTCGCGCCAGCACCTTGTCCGCTGTGCCGTCGGCGATCCACAGGCAGGCCAGCTCCACGCACAGGGGCGCGGCCAGCCATGTGGTGCCGGTAATGCCCAGGGACAGCCGCTCCACATGTTCCTGCGGGCTGGCCACAAAGGCCACGCGCAGACCCCCGGCGATGCTCTTGGACACGCTGGCGATGAAGAAGGTGCGCTCAGGCGCGAGGTCGGCCAGGGTGCGCAGTGACCCCTCGGCGGTGAGGGCGTAAGCCGCATCCTCCACCACCAGCAATCCGCGTTGCCGCGCGATGTCCGCCAGTTGCGCCAGCCGCTCCGGCCCGGCCCCGGCAGTGGTTGGGTTGTGCACGCCGGGCATGAGGTACAGGCCACGCACGGTCTCGCGCGCGCAGGCCTCGGCCAGGGCCTCCGGCAACATGCCCTCTTCGTCGCATTCAAGGGGCACGAGCTTGAGCCCGGCCAGGGACGCTGCGGACATGAGGCCCGGATAGTTCAGGCTCGACGCGGCGATGCGGTCTCCGGGCCGAAACAGCGTGGAGAACAGCACCACCAGTGCATGCTGGCCGCCGCTGGTGACGAGCACGTGCTCAGGGATCACGGAAAGCCCGTAGCGCGAGAGCCAGGCCGCGCCCACTTCGCGATGCCGGGCCATGCCGCGCGAAGGCTGGTAGCACAGCAGCTCCTGAACATCGCCACGCGCGGCCAGTTCGCGAAGTCCGGCACTCAGGTCCGGGTCCAGGCCATACATGCCCGTCACCAACCCCAGATCGATGCGTTCCGGCAGCGAGACGTCATTGCCCCACCAGGGCGTGGCGTCGTCGCGCCCGAGGGAGACCACGGTGCCGCGCCCGACCTCGCCGCGCACCAGCCCACGCCGGGCCGCTTCGGCATAGCCGCGCGTCACGGTGCCCACGGTGACGCCCAGCGCGTCGGCCAGATCGCGGTGCGTGGGCAGACGGTCGCCCTGCTTGAGCGCGCCGCGCTCCACATCCGAGAGGATGGCGTCAGCCAGTCCGAGATATTTGGGTCTGTCCCCAGCCAGTTGTGGAAGCCATATTGTCATGGCTACAATAAATACATTGACCGCAAACTTTTGTCAACATATCTCGTGACGCAGAGCTCGTTCGCAAATATTCGTCGTAATTGCTGGCAATTCACGTCAACATAGATTGGTACAATCAGAAATTGTATCTATCGAGACAGTAAAGAGCTCAGAGCTGTTCGATCACAGTCACCGTCTACCAGGAGAATCTCATGACCCCGGAACTTTTGGCCTCGTTGTGCCTGTTCGCCTTTGTCACCTCGGCCACACCCGGACCCAACAACGCCCTGCTCTTCGCCTCCGGTGTGAACTATGGGTTCAGGCGCACCCTGCCGCACCTGCTGGGCGTCACCCTCGGCTTTACTTTCATGCAGTTGGCCCTGGGCCTGGGCGTTGGGCTGGTGTTCGAGGCCGTGCCGGGCCTCTACTCCGTGCTGCGGGTCCTCGGCCTGGGCTACATGCTGTATCTGGCCTGGGCCATTGGCACGGCAGGGCCTCCCGCAAGCTCGGAACAGGCAGGTGCAAAGCCCGTCACGGCCAAAGGTCAACCCATGAGCTTCCTTCAGGCCAGCGCGTTCCAGTGGGTCAACCCCAAGGCCCTGATGATGTGCATCACCGCGGCCAGCGCCTACGCCCCGCCGGAGCAGCCGGTGCTGGGGGCGTTCATCGTCACCGCCGCCTTCCTGGTGGTGGGCATGCCCTGCTGCGGGGCGTGGGCAGTGCTGGGCTCGATCATGCGCGGCCTGCTGCAGGACCGCCGCAGGATGCGCGTGTTCAACGTCACCATGGCCCTGGCGCTGCTGGCCAGCATGGTGCCCATGGGCAAGGACCTGTTTCAGGGCGTGCGGTTCTAGCTCCCGAGCGGGAACATATAAGGAGGTGAGACATGGTGCCGCTTCTTTCAGAAGTCTGGCGGTTCGTTGAATATCTGCTGACGCCGGACGACCCGAGACCCGGAGGACGCAAGCGTTCCGCGCTGGCGGGCACGGCCAAGACCCTGTTCTGGGCCTGCCTGGCTGTGCTGGCCGGGCTCGGCCTGGGCCGCCTGGGCGGGTGATGCGCAGGCGGACCGGAACCGTTATTTGCGCGCCAGGGTCTGGCGGATGGCGGCCTCAAGCTCGGCGTTGATCTCGGAGACGGCCTGGCGCAAGGCAAGCACCAGCGCAGCCGGGGTATCGGCAGCCAGGGGCACGGTCTTGCGGATATCGCGGGTCATGACCACACTGCGCTCGCCTGCGGTATTCTTGAGCAGCAGGAACTGCATCTCGGCCACGGCCTGGGCTGGCTTGGCCCCGAAGTCCCCGTGCAGGCCGCTGACGTTGCCCTCCAGGATGTAGCCCGGCAGGATCAGGCTCGACGGGTCGATGACGTTGGCGAAGAGCCCGGCGTCGCGCAGCCAGGATCGCAGATCCTGGGTCAGCATGTCCGCCGGGATGACGAAGAACAGGTTATAGAAGTCCGCCGTCCAGGCCGAATCCCCAGTGCGGTAGACCAGCTCCCGGCCCGACACGCGCGGCGCAACCTGCATGCGGCGCACAAGCAGGGTTTCCGGCGAGGCGAAGATGCCCAAGGGTGCGCCGGGCCGCGCCACCTCCAGGGCGTAGAAGCGTTTGTCCAGAGGCTTCTGCTCCAGCTTCACGCAGGAGCCAAGCAGCATGAGCGCCAGAAGCAACGCCAGAACATTCCATGTTTTTCCGTGCAGCATGGTGCCCCCTACTGCCCACCCAGGGGCGATTTGCTTGGCGGCGGCCCGAAGAGCACCCCAGAGGGATAGCGCTTGGCCTCGCCGGTGAGTTCGCGAAGGTTCTCGATGAGCTGGCGCGCGTTGTCCAACACGGCCTCCACATTGCCCTGCTGCGAAGCCGTGAGGCTCTCCACCCGGCCCAGCACGGCGTTGAGGCGCACGGCGGCGCTCTTAAGCTCGCCCACGGTCTCCCGCGCTTGCTGCATGGCCCCGGGCATCTCCGCCAGCTGCTTTTTGGTCTCCGGGCTGGTCAGGAAGGACTCCAGGGCCTTGGCCGAGGCCTTGAGGCTGGTGGTGGTCTCGCGGGCCTCGCGCAGCAGCACCGCAGCGTCGCCGCCGGAGCCCTCCACGAGCTTGCGCGCCCCGGCCATGGTCCGGGCGGCATCTGGCAGCAGGGTCTCCACAGCCGGGTCTTCCAGCAACTTGTTGATGCGCGCCAGGAGCTTGCGCGTCTGTTCCAGGGTATCCGACAGGCGCTTGCCCACATCCTGGCCGTTGGCGCCCTCAAGGGCGGTGCTGGCGCTGTCGGCGAAGCGACGGAAGCTCTTCACGGCCTCGGGCAGCTCAGCCTTCTCCAGTCCATTCAGCGTGTTGCTGATGCCGAGCACGGCCTGCTCCACGCGCGACAAGGTGCTGGCCGCCGAGGGGATGTAGATGTGGCCGGGCTCCCAGTTGATGGGCAGGGCCGGGTTCTGCTCCGGGTTGACGTAGTCCAGTCCCAGATAAAGCTGGCCGGTGAGGCCCTGGGAGATGGGCCGGGCCCGCAGCCCCCGCGCCACCTCGTCCTTGGCCTGCTCCTCTGCGGGCTTGGTGCCCAGGCCGCCGAACAGATCCTTGTCCAGAGTGCACTCCACGTACACGTAGCGGTGCCCCTCGGCCTTGGAGCCATATTTTACGGCCACGAACCCGATCTCCGAGACGCTGCCAACGCGCACGCCCCGGTACTTCACCGCCGAGCCCTGCTCCAGCCCGTTGACGGACTCGTTGATGTAGGTCTCGATGGTGTAGGTCTTTTTGAAGAAGCGGCCCGCGCCCAGGGCGAAAAGCACCACCAGGAGCAGCAGCGCCCCGCCGATGACGAACAGGCCAAGCTTGAAATAGTCGCCGCCTCGGATCATGGCCGGGCTTCCTCCTGGGTAAAGGGCTTGGCTGTGGGAAGGTGCGCGCCGCGTGGCGCCACCTCGCGGTCGAAGAAGCGGCGCGCCTCAGGGACGTCGCTTGTGGCGTTCAGCTCGCGCGGGTCGCCCTCGGCGGCGATGCCCTTGACCCCGTCGTCCAGGAGGATGACCCGGTCGGCGATGGACAGGATGCTCGGCACCTCATGGGAGACGATGACAAAGGTGATGCCCAGGGTCTCGGCCAGGCTGCGGATGAGCCCGTCCAACCCGGCGGAGGTCACGGGGTCCAGGCCCGCGGAGGGCTCGTCCATGAACAGGATGGGCGGATCAAGGGCCATGGCCCGGGCGATGGCCGCGCGCTTGACCATGCCGCCGGAGAGCTCCGTGGGCATGAAGTGGCCGAAGCGCTCCAGCCCCACCAGGGAAAGTTTGACCCGGGCGATGGCGTCCACGGCCTCCTGCGGCAGGGCGGTGTACTCCTCCAGCGGCAGGCCCACGTTGCGCAGGATGGACATGGAGCCGAAAAGCGCGCCGCCCTGGTACATGATGCCGATGCCTTTCAATATCTCCAGACGCTCCAGGCCCTTGGCCGTGACGATATCATGCCCGTTCAAGACGATGCTGCCACTTAAGGGCGCAAGCAGGCCGATCATGTGCTTGAGCAGCGTGCTCTTGCCGCAACCCGAGCGCCCGATGACCACAAAGACCTCGCCACGGCGCACGTCAAAGGAGACGTCGCGCAGGACGACATCCGCGCCGTAGCCGCAGGACAGGTCGCGCACGGTTATGATGATGTCGTCGCCGTTCATGTCGGTATCCACAGCATCAGTCCTATCAAATCTTCAGGTAATAGAACAGCACGGCAAAGAGCCCGTCGGCCAGGGTGATGAGGATGAGCCCGCTGACCACGGCGCTGGTGGTGCTGCGGCCCACGGCGCTCGCCCCGCCGCCGGTATGCAGCCCGCGCAGGCAGCTCACCCCGGACACCAGCAGGCTGAACACGATGATCTTCACAAAGGCGCCGATGAGATCGTTGGCCGTGACGTTGGCGAACACGCGCGAGGTGAAGGTCACCAGCGGAAAGCCGATGGAGAGCATGACCAGCGCGCCGCCGACGAGGCTGGCGAAATTGAAGAACAGCGTCATGAACGGCACCATGGCGAGCGAGGCCAGGATGCGCGGCCCCACAAGGAAGCGCACCGGGCTGATGCCCATGGTGGTCATGGCGTCCAGCTCCTCGTTGACGCGCATGGTGCCGATCTCCGCCGCGAAGGCCGAGCCGGAACGCGCGGCCAGCAGGATGGCCGTGGTCAGCGGGCCCATCTCGCGGAACATGACCAGGCCCAGCATGTTCGGCACAAAGATCTCGCCGCCGAAGCGCTGCAAGGTGATCACCGACTGGAAGCTCATGATGAGCCCCATGAGGAAGCCCACAAGCAGCAGGATGGGCATGGACTCCACGCCAACGGCCATGGACGCCAGGAGCACATCCTTCCAGCGCACGCGTTCGGGATGGCGCAGCGACTCCCAGACGACCAGCGAACACTCGCCCACAAAGGACACCACGCCGACCATGTCGGCCACCACGTGGCCCACGCCGCCCGCGACCAAAGCCTTGAGGCCCCGGCGATCCTTGGGCTTCTGGGCAGCCCCGCGCTCGGCATCTCCGGCCAGATCCAGCAGGTGCGCGTGGCTCTCGGACAGGCCCACGAGCTCCACATTTGCGCCACGGGCCTCGGCCTCTGCGCGCAGCTTCACCAGGAGGGCCAGCCCAGCCCCGTCGATGTACCCAGCCTGGGACAGCTCCAGGCGCAGGCTGCCGCCCTCGCGCCCTCGCGCCAGCTGCAGGGCCGGAGCCCAGAGCCGGGCCACGGTGGCGCTGTTCAGGTCGCCGGAAAAGCCGAGGTTCAGCACACCGGGGGCGTCGCCGACAGTCAGGCCCTCCGGCAGGGCGTCGATTTTGGGGGCTTGCCGCATTATGCCAACTGGCTAGCGCAAATGGCTGCGAAAGGCAAAGGGGGGAGAACCGCCACCTACTGTTGACCCGTGGGGATACGGACGAACGACGAACTTCTGGGTTCGACAAACGTCTTGCCAGGCATGATCTTCTGTTTTGATTGTGCTGATTCTAGAAGATCCACCGGGATGATATCCTTACTGCCGGAAATATCTAATGTTATCCGGTAGAAGTAATTGGGGCCAACCGGTTGGTCAATCTCTAAATACAATATGGCCTTATTGCCTGAGAACTGAACATCAGAGACCTTAGCCTTTGCCGAGACGCTTCCGATTGTGCCGCTGCCGCCGCCCACCAGGGTGCCACCTTGGCGGGTAAACACCAGCTTCATGTCGATACCTGTAAAAAATGAGCCCTGATTCGCGACCCAAGTGAACGTGCCCTCCAGAACGCCCAGCACATCCAGACGTTTTCCCAGCGCCGCAGCATACTCCCCGCGCTCTGCCTCGGGGACAAACGCGCCATAGTCGGCCATGAGCTTCTGCCCCTTTTCATGCTCCTTCCTCGCAGCTGCCGCCGCAGCCTGGCACAAAAGCACCAGCGCCCGGTCCGCGCCCTCCTCCTGCGCCCGATTGAACTGATAGTTTGCGTCCGCGTTGCCCTCCAGCCCAAGCATAAGCCCCTTGGCCAGGCGCACACCCGCAGTCTGCACACTCGACTCGTTCAGACGCTGCACCTGATACTTCGCGTCAGCCTCGCGACCTGAGAAAACAAGCGCAATGGCCAGACCGGCTCTTGCGTCAGCGTCATCGGGGTGCGCCTGAACGGCCTGCTCGAAAGAGGCTCTCGCGTCCGGCAAACCGGCCCGGGCAAGGGCGGCAAACTGGGCGGCATAACCGTTGGTATTGGCAGCGACAAGCGGCTGCGCAGCACCCTGCCGGATCAGCCGGGCCTTGCCGCTGCCCCCGTCCGAGGAGTAAATCGCCGGAATGACATCCAGGTCGCCGGAGAGGTCGCAGGTGTAAGTGTCCGAGGCCGTGCCGCCGAGCCCGAAGGCTCCGCGCTTGTAATTGAAGCGAAAGGTAAGGCGGTTCTTCTTGAGCGTGAGCCCGGTGATGCTGACAGCCCTGGTCGCGCCGGAACTGCCGCTGGTGGTGGCGGTCAGCTCGCCGCCGCGCACGGCGAAGTCGATGACGATCGGGCTGGGGCCCTCGTCCCGCCAGGCCAGGGCGTAGCGTCCAGCCAAGGCGTGCTGCACATCCACGGCACTTACTCCGGCCTGTGCAGCTACCGACGATGCTGTGGGCATCGGCTGCTTCGGGTTATGCGCCAGCGCCAACAACTTGGCCTGCTCCAGCTTCTGGCGTTCCCCCTCGAGACGATCCCGTTCCGCCTGCAAGGCCTGGAACTGCTCCAACTCCTGCTGCTCTCGCTTGAGCTTAGCCGTCTCCTCGGCCACGCGTTTCTTCTCGGCCTTGAGGTCTATGGCCTTGGCCGGGGCGGCAGGGACAATGGCCGGTGCTGGCGGCTGGTCCGCCGCCGAGCCGGAAAAGTAAAACTGCCCGATGAGGCTGGAGGCCTCCCAGGGTACCTGCTTGCGCTTGGTCTCCGCCACCACGCTCTGGCGCACACGCATGAACACCTCGGTGATGGGCAGACCCGGAGTGGCCATATTCTTCAGCAGGTGCTGGGTGAACAGCCCATTTTTGCCTTGGCCATCGGAGGCCACGGAGCCCGGGGCTGTGGCGTAGGAGATGAGCGAGCCCGTAGGCGCGTCCATCTTGGCCAGGCCCTGCTCCGCGCTGCGGAAGCTGCGGGCGAAGGGATTGTTGCGGCAGGCGTCAAGGATAATGATATTCAGATCATTGCGCGCGTCCTCCATCTTGCCCAGCACCATTCCGGCAGGCAGGCAGGTATAACGCACGTCGCTCTCAGTCTGGATGTTGGCGCTGACCGGCACGAGATAGTTCTCCCCGCCCACCTGGAGACCATGCCCGGCGTAGTAGAAGAGCCCGGCCCCGCCCTGGCGCAACGTGAGCCCGAACTCACGTACTGCGGCGTCCATCTGCTGCTGGCCAGCGTCGGTCAGCAGGGTCACTTCAAAGCCAAGAACTTTCAGGGCTGCAGCCATGTCCTTGGCGTCGTTGACTGGGTTCTTCAAAGGCGCGGTCTTGTAGGCCCCATTGCCGATGACCAGTGCCACCCGTTTCTGCTGCGGCTGTGCGGCCAGGGCTGACGGCGCCAAGGTCAAGAGCAGACAGGCCAGGGAAATGAGGGCGACAAAACGGCGCATAGGTTTTCTCCAACTGGATTTATGTACGTTTAGCAAAAGCATGGGAATACGCAACAATCCCTCCACAGCGCTCTTGACATTTTGCTCAAAACGAACTTTATTCGGCTGAACGCCGGAGGACAGAATGATTGACAAGGTCGATAAAAAAATATTGACGATAGTTCAGGACAACGGTCGTACCTCAAATGCCGAAATCGCACGCCAGGTGGGCATGGCGCCCTCCGCCGTGCTGGAACGCATGCGCAAACTGGAGCGAAACGGCATCATCAAGGGCTTTGAGGCCGTTCTGCGGCCCAAGGACGTGGGCTTCACCCTCACCGCCTTCACCTTTGTGCGGGCCGAGGAAGGCGTGGGCGCGACGGACACCGGCAAGGCGCTGGGACGCGTGCCCGGCGTGCTGGAAGTCCACTACACCGCAGGCCAGGACTCCTACCTGGCCAAGGTCCGCGCCCGCGACACCGAGCATCTGCAAAACATCCTGCAACAGTTCGGCGCCATCCCTGGCGTCCGCGACACGCGCACCACCGTGGTCCTGACCACCCTCAAGGAAACCCGAGTGTTGCCGCTTGAGATCGCCGACAAAGACACCTCGACCCAAAACGCGCAAGGAGCCGAAGAATGAGCATTGAGATCACGGCCCTGGACGAAAAGATCGTCCAGCGGGGCAAGCAGTTTTTCCAGAGCATAGCGGGCGAGGCCCCGTCCATCTTCAACAAGGGCTGGTGGACCGGCAAGGTCATGGACTGGGCCATGAGGAACGAGGACTTCAAGGTCCAGATGTTCCGCTTTGTGGACGTCCTGCCCTACCTCAACACCTCGGAATCCCTGTCGCGCCACATCGAGGAGTACTTCGGCGACAAGGACGCCAACATCCCCGACGTGCTCAAATGGGGCGCCGGCAAGACCGGGTTTGGCGGCGGCCTGGTGGCCATGGTGCTGAACAAGGCCATCCGCGCGAACATCGAATCCATGGCGCGCCAGTTCATCATCGGCGAAAAGGCCTCCGAAGCCGTCAAGGGCATCCGCCAGTTGCGCAAGGACGGCTTTGCCTTCGTCATCGACCTCCTGGGCGAGGCCACGGTGAACGAGAAGGAATCCA
This sequence comes from Pseudomonadota bacterium, assembly GCA_018817515.1. Taxonomy (GTDB): domain Bacteria; phylum Desulfobacterota; class Desulfovibrionia; order Desulfovibrionales; family Desulfovibrionaceae; genus Humidesulfovibrio. Next base: position 11,542 of record JAHIUD010000011.1, on the reverse strand, counting down.
ACGCCTACCAGCAGGGCTACATGGAAGTGCTCGCCGCCATCCAGGGCGAGTTCAAGAAATGGGAAGGCCTGGATGGTGGCGGCGAGCTCGACTGGGGCCACGCGCCCAAGGTCAACGTGGCAGTGAAGCCCTCGGCCTTCTATTCCCAGGCCAAGGCCGTGGATGTGGCCGGCTCGGTGGAGGGCATCTACCGCCGCGTGGAGCCCATCTACCGCAAGGTCAAGGAGATGGGCGGCTTCCTGTGCATCGACATGGAGCAGCTCAAGTACAAGGAAATCACCATCGAGCTGTTCAAGCGCCTGCGCAGCGCCCCGGAGCACCGCGACTATCCGCACCTGGGCATCGTGTTCCAGTGCTATCTCAAGTCCACCGACGCCGACGTGGCCGAGATGCTCTCCTGGGCCAGGCGCGAGGCCCTGCCCATCTCCATCCGCCTGGTCAAGGGCGCCTACTGGGACTCCGAGACCGTACTGGCCAAGCAGAACGGCTGGGAAGTCCCGGTCTACACCATCAAGGCCGAGAGCGACATGGCCTATGAGCGCATCGCCAAGATGATCCTGACCAACCACGACATCTGCCATTTCGCCTGCGCCTCGCACAACATCCGCACCATCTCCGCCATTCAGGAGCTGGCCAGCGCCCTCAACGTGCCAGAGAGCCGCCTGGAGTTCCAGGTGCTCTACGGCATGGCCGAGCCCGTGCGCAAGGGACTGCGCAACGTGGCCCGCCGCGTGCGTCTTTACTGTCCCTACGGCGACCTCATCCCGGGCATGGCCTACCTGGTGCGCCGCTTGCTTGAGAACACCGCCAACGAGAGCTTCCTGCGCCAGAGCTTCGCCGAGGGCGCGGAAATGGAGCGCCTGCTGGAGAACCCCGAGAAAACCGTCCAGCGCGAGCTCGCGGTCCGCAAGGACGCGGCCCCGGCCCCGGAACGCGCCGGACAGATCCCGCCCTTCGTGAACCTCCCCAACGTGGACTTCACCATCCCGGCCGCCCGCGCGGCCATGCTCCTGGCCCTGGCCGAGGTCCGCAAGGACTTCGGCAGGACCTATCCGCTCGTCATCGGCGGCAAGGAGGTGCAGACCGGCGAGACGCTGGACTCCTACAATCCGGCCAACCCCGCCGAGATCGTGGGCAAGGTCTGCCAGGCCGGTCTCAAGGAGACCCAGGAAGCCCTGGCCGTGGCCAAGAAGGCTTACCTGACCTGGCGCGACGTGGCCCCGCCCGAGCGCGCCAAGGTGCTGTTCAAGGCGGCGGACCTCATGCGCCGCGACATCAACACCCTCTCGGCCCTGCAGGTGCTTGAGGTCGGCAAACAGTGGGATCAGGCCCACGCTGACGTGGCCGAGGCCATCGACTTCCTGGAGTACTACGGCCGCGAGATGCTGCGCCTGGGCGCGCCGAGGCGCATGGGCAACGCCCCCGGCGAGATGAACCAGTACTTCTACCAGGGCAAGGGCGTCACCGCGGTCATCGGACCGTGGAACTTTCCGCTGGCCATCAGCGCGGGCATGGCCGCCGCCGCCATCGTCTGCGGCAACTCGGTGGTCTACAAACCGTCCGGCCTGTCCTCGGTCATCGGCTTTGGCCTGGCGCGCATCTTCAAGGAGGCGGGCCTGCCCGACGGCGTGTTCAACTTCCTGCCGGGCAAGGGCTCGGTCATGGGCGACGCCCTGGTGGAGCACCCGGACGTGGCGGTCATCGCCTTCACCGGATCCATGGAAGTTGGCCTGCGCATCCAGGAGAAGGCCGCCCGCGTACAAATCGGCCAGGTCCAGTGCAAGAAGGTCATCGCCGAGATGGGCGGCAAGAACGCCATCATCATCGACGACGACGCCGACCTCGACGAGGCCGTGCTGGGCGTCCTGTACTCGGCCTTCGGCTTCCAGGGGCAGAAGTGCTCGGCCTGCTCGCGCGTCATCGTGCTCGACCCCATTTACGAACGCTTCACCCACCGCCTGGCCGAGGCCGCCAGCTGCATCAAGATCGGCCCCTCCGAGGATCCGGCCAACTACATGGGCCCGGTGGTGGACAAGGCCGCCCAGGCCAATGTGCTGAAGTACGCGGACCTGGCCTGCCAGGAGGGCAAGGTGCTGGTGCAGCGCACGGATGTGCCGCAAGGCGGTCAGGGCGGCTGCTACGCCCCGCTGACCATCGTGGAAGGCATCACCAAGGACATGCGCATCGCCCAGGAGGAGGTCTTCGGACCCGTGCTGGCCGTCATGCGCGCCAAAACCTTTGACGAGGCCCTGGACATCGCCTGCTCCACCCGCTTCGCGCTCACCGGCGCGGTGTATTCCCGCAGCCCCAAGCACCTGGAAAAGGCCCGCCGCGAGTTCCGCGTGGGCAACCTGTACCTGAACAAGGGCAGCACGGGCGCCATGGTCGAGCGCCACGCCTTCGGCGGGTTCAACATGTCCGGCGTGGGCTCGAAAAGCGGCGGCCCGGATTACCTGTTGCAGTTCATGGACCCGCGCCTTGTCTCCGAGAACACCATCCGCCGGGGCTTTGCGCCGGTAGAGGCCGACGACGACTGGGTGGCTTAACGCCCCAGCAATCCACTACGAATTGGGCCGGGGGCAACCGCTCCCGGCCCTTTCATTTCCGCCCTTGCCATCACCGGTCAAACCAGGGACAATAGCCAGCGTCCATGCGGACGACACAGACCGCTGAATTTTCTGTTCCGTCTCCCAATGCAATCGACCAGAGGACCCCATGCGCAAGCCCAAGCCTTACGACCATACCGATCCCCGGCCACCCAGCCGGTCCCAGAAAAAGCGCGACAGCGCCGCCCTGCAGGTGCTTGGCGGCAAGCTGGCCGAGCTGCACGAGTCTGCCCTCACCAAGCTGAACCTGCCCCCGCGCCTCTTTGAGGCGATCATGGACTTCAAGGGTCTGGCCAAGCACGAGGCCAAGCGCCGCCAGCTCCAGTTCATCGGCGCGCTCATGCGCGAAACCGACGCCGACCCCCTGGCCCTGGCCGTTGAGGACATCGAGTCCGGCAACCGCGGCCAGGCTCGCGAGTTCCACGCCGTGGAGGCCTGGCGCGCGGCCCTGCTCGCCGGAGACGAATCCGGCCTGGAGGCCATCGTGGCCCTGGCCCCGGAGGACGAGCAGGTTGAGGTGCGCAGCAAGATCCGCATGCTTGCGCGCAACGCCCGCGCCGAAGCGGAAAAGAACAAGCCCCCGCGCTCCAGCCGCGCGCTGTTCCGCCTGCTGCGCGAGCTGCGGCAGGCCGTCCCGGAGTCTGCGACTTTGGGCATCGATGCCCAAGGCTTTGACCAGGACTTTGACGAGGAACTGGCGCAGGAAGGCGACGACCACGCTCAGGAGCATGACCAGGAGCATGACCAGGAACAGGCGGCAGAGCCTCTGGCCCAGGGCAAGTCCACGCGCAAGACCAGCTTCTGACGCCCCTTGACGCGGCGCGTCGAGGACTTACCTAATCCGGGTCTGACCACCCGAGCACCAACAAGGAGCAATCCACCGTGATCCATGAATATGCAGGAATCATCACCGAGCTTGAAGACCGCGTCTGCCCCCACTGCAAAAAGCCCATGGAGGCTTGGCTGGCCCCGCCTGACACCGGCTGGGGCGTTATAGTAGTGTGTTTCAACAACGAGTGCGACTACTACAAGGGATCGGAAGAGGACATCATCAACAAACGCGACGCCTCGCGCATGGGTTGCCGCTACGCCGAGAACCCGGACAACAACTATACCCCGTTCAATCTTGTGGCCGTCTGCATGTAAAGCGGGCCAGTTGCAATTTCCACAGGCGGCCGGAGGCGACTCCGGTCGCCTTTTCTTTTACCTCACCCCTTGCGCAGCAACTTCCTTTTACGATAACAATAGAACAACATTGTGCGCAGGCACACCTTCGGCTCAGTCAGCGCCCCTCCCCCCGAACCAGGCTCTCGACCGCATGACCGATGCATACACCGTTTCGAGGGGAACATGCAGCAGGACTTTTACAAAGATCTTCTCGACAATCTTTATGATGGGGTCTACTTCGTCGACTCCACACTCACCATCACGTACTGGAACAAGGGCGCGGAACGCATCTCCGGCTTCAGCGCCGCTGAGGTCATGGCGCGCCGCTGCGCCGACAATCTGCTCATGCATGTGGACGACGCCGGGGTGCAGTTGTGCGTCTGCGGCTGCCCCCTGGCAGGGACTCTTGCCGACGGCCAGATGCGCGAGGCCGAGGTGTATCTGCACCACAAGGACGGGCACCGGGTGCCGGTGAGCGTGCGGGTCACTCCGCTGCGAGACGATGCCGGGCGCATCATCGGGGCTGTGGAGATCTTCACCGACAGCTCCGTCAAGCGCGAGATCATGTCCGAAATTAACGAGCTGAAAAACCTGACCCTGGTGGACCCGCTGACCGGGTTGGGCAACAGGCGCGCCGCCGCCATCGACTTCGAGCATAAGAGCAAGGCGCTGCGCCACTACAAGACCCCTTTCGGGATGCTCTTCGTGGACATCGACAACTTCAAGGAAGTGAACGACACCTACGGGCACGAGATCGGCGACCGCATCCTGGACATGGTCGGCAAGACCCTCACCGGCGCCCTGCGCGGCAAGGACAAGGTCAACCGCTGGGGCGGCGAGGAGTTTGTGGCCCTGGTGACGAACGTCGACGCCAAAATGTTCCACGCCATCGCCGAACGCATGCGCCGACTGGTGGAATCCTCGGCCCTGCCCATGCCTGGTGGCATGCTCCAGGTCACCGTGTCCCTGGGCGGCAGCCTGGCTCAGGACACCGACACCCTGGAATCGCTGATCAAGCGCACCGACGAGTTGATGTACCGCTCAAAGGGCGCTGGCAGGAACTGTACCTCGCTCGACTGCTCATAGCCCCAGCGACGCGGAGAAGAATGCGCGGACAGGTCCGTCCAGGACGTCCTTGCCAAGCCCGACGGCCAGGCCCCACATGGTCAGGCAGACAAGGGCGTCGAGCACACGCCAGGCCCCAGGCTTGCGCAGCACGGGCGCCAGGAGGCGTCCCCCCAGGCTCAGCGAAAAGAACCAGCAGCCCGAAGCCAGGGCCGCGCCCAGCCCGAAGCTGAAACGGCCTGAAGCGTCCAACCGGGCTGACAGCCCGCCGATGAGCACTACCGTATCCAGCAGGGCGTGGGGGTTGAGCAGGCTTACCCCCAACGCCGTGAGCACAATGGCCCCCAAAGACGGCATCTGTGCCTCGGCGGCCAGGCCCAGCGACTCACCACGAAGGGCGTTATGAAACGCCCGCAGACCGTACACGGCCAGAAACAGCACCCCGGCCAAAGCCAGCAGCCCCGACGCCAGCGGGGCCTTGGCCGCAGCCAGGCCAACCCCGCCCACCCCAACAAAGATGAGCAACGCATCGCAGGCCGTGCACACCCCGGCCACCAGCCAGGGGCGGTGCCCACGCGCACCCTGGGTCAGCACGAAGACATTTTGCGCGCCAATGGCCACGATGAGGCCGAAGCTCAGCCCGAATCCCTGCAGCAACTGCGGCCACAACACCTGCACTCCCGTCATGATCCCCCTCCTGTGTCGACTTCGGTGCTAGCTGCCCAGGCATGAAAAGTAAAATTAATTCTTTTTAAAGCTCATTAGCCATGCTAATCATAGCCCATGATTGATGCGAAACTCTTAGAGACACTGGCGGCGGTTATGGATGAGGGCGGGTTCGAGCGCGCAGCCAGGCGGCTCAACCTTACGCAATCAGCTGTGTCGCAGCGCATCCGACAAATGGAGGAGTTTGTGGGGCAGCCTGTGCTCACGCGTACGCAGCCGCCGCGCCCGACAGGGCCGGGCCGCGCGCTGCTCAGGCATTCTCGCCGCGTGGGCCTGCTGGAGTCGGAACTTGTGACGGAACTCTCCCGGCAGCTTGAGCCGTCTGGAGCGGCGGCCGCCCCTGGCGCCCCCTGGCAGTCTCTGGCCCTGGCCGTCAACGCCGACACCCTGGCCACCTGGTTCACCAGGGCCGTGCTGCCGGTGCTTGTAAACGAGCGTCTGGTGCTGGACCTTCGGGTGGACGACCAGGAGCGGACCTTGGAGCTGTTGCGCGGGGGCGAGGTTGCGGGTTGCGTGAGCACGCGAGAAACCGCCACCCAGGGCTGCCGGGCCGAGCCTTTAGGCGTCATGCGCTACTACTGCGCCTGCGCGCCGGCCTTTGCCGAGCGCTGGTTTCCGCAGGGTCTTACGCTCAAGGCGGCCTGGAGCGCCCCGGCCGTGGTCTTCAATCGGGACGACAACGTGCACGACCATTATTTGCAGCAAAACCTGGGCGACAGCCCGGAAGGCGCACCGCGCCACCACGTGCCCAACTCCGAGCGTTTTGTGGACTTTGTGCTGGGAAACGCAGGGTACGGCCTCATCCCGCACCTGCAGGCGGACAGCCACCTCGCCTCGGGCGCGCTGGTGGCCCTCGGTCCTGCCCCACTGCCGGTGCCGCTGTACTGGCACTGCTGGAACATCCCGTCAGTTTTGCTGGCAGAAGTCGGCAAGGCGCTCAAGACTGCTGCCCGGCGCGAGCTCTTGTAACGCCGTCACGGCGAAGTTGCGGGAAATTTCCAGGCACAGTGGCGGCACTCTGTGTTTGTGCGCGGCCCAACCATTGCGGAGAGGCTGCTTTGAAGCTCAGGCCTTCAACATAACTAGGTAATCGTGTCGGACGTCGCGGTCCAAGGGCACGGTGGCTGTTGAGGTGTCGATCTCGACCTTGTCCACCACGATCTCGCCCACCTGCACCCTGTCCGGGTTCAGCACGAGCAGGGTCGCGCCCTTGACGATGCCGTGGATCTTGCCCAGCCCCACCAGGAGTTCCCAATGCTCCTTGCGCTTGGTCACCCGATAGATGGGGCCGATGCCCAACTCATCCAGGACCTTGAGCTTCCTGCCGGAAATCTGAAAGGTGATGAAAAAGCACAAGACCAGCGGCGGTATGACGGCCAGTATGGCGTAGAACGGCGGGAAGCCGAAGTGGCGTTCGCTGAAGGTGGAGGCCATGGCGCTCGCCGCGGCCTTGTTCCGGAAAACCCGAAGCGTATGCACCGGCTCCTTGACGTGATTCGTTGAGCCTCGCCGGAAAACCTGCAGGACGTAGTCGCCGGTTTGGGCCGTGGCGTCCACCGTGGCCAGGGCGCGCCAGTCGCGGCCGGAGATCTCGACGAAGTTCAGGTGAACCCCCTGGGCGTCGGTTTTGTAGTCCAGGATCTGGTTCGCCTTGTCCTGGCCGACCTCAAGGGCGAAGCCCGTGCCCACCTCCACCGGCCGGTCAAGCTTGGCGGTAAGATATTCCGACTCGCCACGCACCAAGTGGAGATTCTTGTCCACGAAGAAGCCGCCAGAAACGGTATCCATCAGGGCCAAGGCCAGAATCACAAACAGAAGCTTACTGGTCAATTCAAGGATGCGCGCCATTGGGAGTCCTTGTTGTTGCATCTGGTTGTCGTTCTGGTGTGTTGTTACGTTGGCTGTAGGTCAGTGCCTATGCGGCCGAGGGTGGCGCGTCCTGTTCGACGGTCTTCCTGAACTTGCGGATTAGGAGCTTGGCGCCCAATACCGTCGACAAGGCCAGGGGGATGAAGTTTCGCAGGAAGATGCCGGTGAACTGGTCCAGATCCTTGTGGCCCTCGTAGATGCTGTAGGAGAGAATGGCCAGAAGCAGGATGTCCTGGATCACGATGACCACGGTCTGCTTGAAGGTGCCGGTAGACTTTTCCATGTCGCTCCTCCGGAGGTTGTTAGGTGGCCCGCCCCCAATCGTGCCGGATGAGGGCGGGCCGTTTACAGGGAGGGGCTCTTACTTCTTCATCAGGTTCTGCTTGGTGATGTTCATCACCTTGATTGCAGCCTTCTTGTCGCCATTCACGACATAGGAGATCCTCAGGATATCGCCGGGCACGGGCTCGATGCCGACCTTGGCCGTGGTGATGTCAACAGTGGTGTTGATCCCCGTGGGGTGCCCGAACTTGAAGTCCTTGTCGAAGTTGATGTCGTACTCCTCGATGGAGAGGGTCTTGGCTTCCTTGTTCAACTCAAGGCACTTGCCCTGAATGACCTCGGCGGCGAAGGCCGAGCCCGCCGCAAGCAGGCCGAGCAGGAGAGTTGCTGCTACAATTGCGGTGAATTTCCTCATTTCGCGACTCCGTTTGCTTTGGTTGTCCATTGAGGGACTAGTCGATGGGCGTTCCGGCCTTCTTCATCCTGAGCTCGTGGGCGGCGCCGACGAACATGATCTTGCAGATCCAGATGCAGATGAGGCTGATTGCGCCGAGAATCACGACCGCGGCGAGATCCGCCATCTTGTACTGCTTGAGGATGATGGAGACCATGCAGGCGATGACCGCGATGCCGAAGGCGACCTTGATGCCCATGCCCTTGGCGTACTTGGTGGCAACGGTGCCGATCTGCGCGCCGATGGCGGCGCCGGTGAGCATGACGAACACGGCCACGATCTCAATGCGGCCCTTCAAGGTGTAGGTGAAGGCACCGTAGAGACCGGAGATCATGACTTCGAAGAGGTCCGTTCCAACGGCGATGTGGGTCGGGCAGCCGATGAGGTAGACCAAGGCGGGCATGCGCAGGAGGCCGCCGCCGATGCCCAGGAAACCAGCCAGGATGCCGCAGAACAGGCTGACCATGATGGGGAGCCACATGGAACAGGTGATGCCGGCTTCCTTGAAGGTCATCATGGGCGGAATCTTGATGCGGTGCATGGTCTTGTACCAGGTCAGACCTTCCGCACCATGTGCGCCGACATCGCCGCGCTTCTTGTTGTTCACGGCCTTGAAGTAGTCGGCGAAGACCATGAAGGCGATGAGTGCAAGGACCACCACGTACACCCAGCGGACAACGCTGCCAACCAGGCCGATGCGTTCCAGATGCATGACGATCTGGGCGCCGATTTCAATGCCGATCATCGTGCCGATGAGCATGACGATGCCGAGTTTATAGTCCACGTTGCCGAACTTGGAGTGGCGAACCGTGGAGATCATGGATTTGCCGGCGATGTGGGCGATGTCGGTACCGATGGCGAACGCCATGGGAAAGCCCAGGATGTTCAGGCCAGGAGTAACCATCCAGGCGCCGCCCATTCCGAAGAAGCCGCCGATGACGCCGACGGAGAAGCCGATGAGCACAAGGCCCGGCCACAGAATATTCACGCCCGAGATGGGCATATGCATGTACATCCATTCCATAACAGGCACTCTCCTTGTAGTTGGGCCGTTAGTGCTCGATGATCTTGCGCTTGGAAAGGTTCAAGCCGGTGGACACCATGATCTTGTCCATGAGGACGCCGAGAACGCTGCCCATAAGCGCGGTCAGGACCACGGCCCAGACTGCGAAGACCAGAATGTCCGTGTTGTACAGGTCGGCGAAGTACCTGTTCAGCCCGGGCGCGAGGACTCGTGTGTCGGCTACGACAACGAGGTCTGCCGCCTTGGGCCCGGCCGCAAGGAGCATAGAGGGAACGACGACTTGAACCAGAGCGATAAACCCGCCCAACTTGGCCAGCCTTTTACGCATGGATCTCCTCCCATCTTAAGATTTGCTGCATCTCCGACCCACCACTTTCACCGGTCGGAACCTCTAGCCATTGTGCCTTGCCATCTTGCAAGGCGTCGTTGTGCGCAATAAAGCAACCTTCGTACCAAACATTCTGGCAAAATAGTTTGGCACGACTAACCATAATAACCCGTTTACAAACAATATAAATATTTCATTGACAGGCACGATCTTTTGCACATATTGCCAAAGACTGTAGACAAACATCCGTATCCATCCGCCATCACACAAGGAGAGCTTGCCATGCCAGATGCAAGACCACGTCTCCGCACCATGTTAGGCAATGCTCTGGATTGGTTCAGAGATCTGAACCTCAAATCCAAGCTGATGTTCGCTCTCATCCCATCCGTCATCCTTACTCTCCTGGTGACCGGCTACCTCACATACACGCTCTCCTGCAATCTCATCGAGGCGGGCGTCGAGCGGAACGCCGCCGTCCACACGCAGGCCCTGGCCAAGCAAATCGAGGATTTCCTGGAGAAGTGCCGCCAGGACGTCCTCCTCGCAGCGCAAGAATCCATGACTGAAGAGCAGATGCGCAGGTTTATTGCCAGTAGGCTGGACATTACTGGCATGAAATATTGCGAGTTCGCCCATATCTCGCCAAATGAAGAGCAGAACACATTCCTGGTGATCAAAGATGGCAACATTAGCGCCATGCTGCCGAACCGACTGGATAAAGTTCACCCCAACCCGCTGCTGTTCGTGGAGAAGCTACCGAAGCTCTCCCTTGGCGAGGTCTGGATATCTCCGGTCATGGAGATCGAGTACCCATTCCCTTCAGAGAACAACCCCAACCGCAAGGTTTCCTCGCAGATCATCCGGTTGGTCACCCCCTACCAGACGCCAAACGGCGTTACCGGGCATGTGCTCCTGGGCATTGACGCCCGCCAGGTGCGCGACATCCTTTCCCTGTACAGGTCGCCCCTTTCCCCCATCCGGGGAACAGCGCGCAGCGAGGAGATCGTCTACAGCTACCTGTTCGACACCGAGGGCTGGGAGATATTCCAGTCCGAGGAGATAGAGAAGAAGGACCCGCCCCTGGCCACCTACCTCGCCAGGGCAGGCTTTGAGGGCACCCTTGGCAATCCCCATATTTCCTGCGCCTTCCGGCCAAGCTCGATACACAAGAACTTCTGGAAGATGGTGACGGATGTCCGAGAGGGGCATGATGGGCTGCTCAGTCTTGCCAACACCTCAGCCCAAGGGGACCAGGTCCGGGACTGCATCCAGGCCTATTCGCCCATCGAGTTCATCCGGATGAAGGGCAAGGAGCCCGTGGTCTACGCCGGCGTGGCCAACATCGATCGCAGCCAGCTGACGCTCACGGCGGGCTACCGGCACATGGACGTCATGCTGCTCATTACGCTGGCGACCATCGTCATGATCGCGGGGCTGGTCTACCTCGTCAGCCGCGTCATCGCCAACCCCATCATCAAGATGACCCGCGCGGTGAGCAACGCCTGGTCCTCGCAAAACATGCAGCCCGTGGACATCCCGCATTCCGGCTACGAGACCAACATGCTCATGAACGCCGTGAACAAGATGCTGGAACAGATGCGCACCCAGGCCGAGCTCATCCAGGCCAAGGACGACGCCCTCAAACGTGCCGGGCTGCGCCAACGCGCCGCCATCGACGAGGAGATGCTCTCCATGATCGTGGGCTCGACTTCGGACGTTTTGCCGGAGTTTTGCGGCATCAGCCCCAAGATCGAACAGCTCAAGGCGGACATCCTGAAGGCCGCCCGGGTGGATGTCGACGTGCTCATCGTGGGCGAGACAGGCACCGGGAAGCAGCTGGCGGCCGATGCCATACATAGGAACAGCCGCAGGTCCAACGGTCCGCTCATCTGTGTCGATTGCGGCGCCCTGGACGAAAACCTGCTGCTCGACACGCTTTTCGGCCACGTGCGGTGGGCCTACACCGAGGCTAAAAACGAACGCAAGGGCGCCTTCCAGGAGGCCCACGGCGGCACCCTCTT
>JAHIUD010000004.1 GCA_018817515.1 Pseudomonadota bacterium | reverse complement strand
TATGCTGACGGCGGCACCCTCTTCCTTGATGAGATCCAAACCGCTTCGCCCAAGGTCCAGCAGGCCCTGCTGCGCGCCGTGGCCATGCGCAAGGTCAAGCCCCTGGGCAGCGACATGGAGATCGACGTGGACGTGCGCATCATCGCCGCCACCAACGTGAGTCTGGAAAACTTGATCGAAACAAAGACCTTCCGCGAGGACCTGTATTTCCGGCTCAAGGTCATCACGCTGCACACCCCTCCCCTGCGCGAGCACAGGGAGAGCATCCCCCTGCTGGCCATCCACTACCTCATGGCGGCCGAGCAGAAGACCGGAAAGCAGGGGCTGGGTTTCAGCAAGGGCGCCCTTGAAAAGATGAAAGCCCACGACTGGCCCGGTAACGTCCGCGAACTCATCAACCGCATAACCAACTCTGTGGTGATGGTCGAAAATGACGTGATCCAGGCCGAGGACATCGTGCTTGAGGACGACGAACTGCGGCCCCTGAAGGTCCTGGCCGAGACCATGGCCCCGGCGGACAACGTCCAGGAACCGGCAAAGGCCTCGCTCAGGCCGCCCAAGGTGGCTGCTCCGGCAGCGGCAACGCCAAGATCCTCGTCACCGCCGCCCGCCGCACCTTATTCCGCCGCGCCAAAGGAGGCGACCTCGCCCGCAGCCAGCCCGCCCGGCGGCGTGAAGCTCAACGCCCGCCAACAGGCGGCCTATGCCTTTGTCCTTGAAAGGGGCGCCATCACCAGGCAGGACCATCAGACGCTTATCGGCGGGCAGCTCCCGGTGAGGACTGCCATCCACGACCTGCGCGACATGGTCGAAAAGGGTCTCCTGGCCAAGGCCGGCCAGGGCCCAGCCACGCATTATATCCCTGTGATCAAACGCTAGCCGGGCAAGAGCCCTACCCAGCAGCCAATGAAAAGTGCTCCCTCCGGCGCATAACCGGAAGGAGCCCTTCGTTCATTTTGAGAGAGCGGCGGTCCGGCGGCGGCCAGCAAAAAGCTCGACCGTACCGGCCCCATTCTCCCGCTTCACTGCTCTAGTAGCGGTAGTGGTCCGGCTTGTAGGGGCCGTCCAGGGCCACGCCGAGGTAGTCGGCCTGGGCCTTGGTCAGCTTGTCGAGCTCGACGCCAAGGCGCTCCAGGTGCAGGCGGGCGACCTCTTCGTCCAGCTTCTTGGGCAGGATCATGACCTTGGGTTCGTACTTGTTGGCCGCGAGGTCAAGCTGAGCCAGGACCTGGTTGGTGAAGGAGTTGCTCATGACGAAGCTGGGGTGGCCCGTGGCGCAGCCCAGGTTCACCAGACGGCCCTCGGCCAGGACGATGAGGGACTTGCCGGAAGGCAGGGTCCACTTGTCCACCTGGGGCTTGATCTCAAGCTTCTTGCACTTGGGATTGTTCTCCAGAAAGCTCATCTCGATCTCGGAGTCGAAGTGGCCGATGTTGCAGAGGATGGCCTCGTCCTTCATCTTGGCCATGTGCTTGGCGTTGACCACATGGTAGTTGCCCGTGGCGGTGATGAAGATGTCGCCGAGCTCGCAGGCCTTTTCCATGGGCAGGACCTCGTAGCCCTCCATGGCCGCCTGGAGCGCGCAGATGGGGTCGATCTCGGTGATGATGACGCGGGAGCCGAAGCCGCGCATGGACTGGGCGCAGCCCTTGCCCACGTCGCCGTAGCCCACGACCACGCTGACCTTACCCGCGATCATGACGTCGGTGGCGCGCTTGATGCCATCAGCCAGGGACTCGCGACAGCCGTACAGGTTGTCGAACTTGCTCTTGGTAACGGAGTCGTTGACATTGATGGCCGGGAACAAGAGCTCACCCTTCTTGGCCATGTCGTAAAGACGATGCACGCCGGTGGTGGTTTCCTCGCTCACGCCGCGCACCTTGGCCGCAATCTTGGTCCACTTCTTGGGATCGGACTTGTACCCGTGGGCCAGGCGGTCCATGATGATCTGGAACTCCTTGTTGTCCACCTTCTTCTTGAGCAGCGCGGGCTGCTTCTCGCACTTTACGCCGTGGTGGATCATCAGGGTGGCGTCGCCGCCGTCGTCCACGATGAGGTCCGGACCGGAGCCGTCAGGCCAGGTGAGGGCCTGCTCGGTGCACCACCAGTACTCTTCCAGGCTCTCGCCCTTCCAGGCGAAGACCTTGGCCGTCTTGGCCTTGGCGATGGCCGCAGCCGCGTGGTCCTGTGTGCTGAAGATGTTGCAGGAGGCCCAGCGCAGGTCCGCGCCCAGGGCGGAGAGGGTCTCGATGAGCATGGCGGTCTGGATGGTCATGTGCAGGCTGCCCATGATCTTCAGGCCCTTCAAGGGCTTCTTCTTGCCATGCTTCTTCCGGAGCGCCATCAACCCGGGCATCTCGTTCTCGGAGAGCTGCAGCTCCTTGCGGCCCCAATCGGCCAGGGAAAGGTCGGCAACGCGGTAGTTCATTTTCAGATCAAGTTCCATCATCTCGTTATCCTCCAGATATGTTGACGAAAGAGGTTGAGCCAGGGGGTGCGCTAGGGGGTCGCCGCCTCGGCGAGAAGCACATGAAGCCCCTGGTTGACAGGGTACAGTTCCACTGGACCGGGGGTGAACCCGGCCTCCTCAAGCCATGCGCGAAGTTGCTGCTGATCCAGGCCAAGGCGCGCGTCGCCGTAGTGCACGCGCATGGCCTCGTTCTCGTGGCGGTCGAAGTCGGCGATGATGAGCCGCCCGCCAGGACACAGCACGCGCCGCGCCTCGGACAGCGCGGCCACGGGGTCCGGCAGGTGGTGCAAAACCATGGAGAACACGCAGGCGTGGGCCTCGCCCTCGCGCAGGGGCAGGTGCGTCAGGTCGCCCAAGCGCAGGCTCACCCCTGCCCGGCCATGGTGCGCGGCCTTTCCGTTCAGGCGCTGGCCCGCCAGTTCAAGCATGCGCGGCGAGTTGTCCACGCCGATGACCAGGCAGGCGCGTTCGCTCAGGCGTTCCAGCAGCTCGCCCGGTCCACAACCGAGGTCGGCCACGGCAGCGCCGTCTGGCACTCGGCTGGCGATGACGCCCGGCAGGTCCAGCTCGCCCAGCACCTCGCGCGAGAGGTCGCGCCAGTTCCCGGCCACGGCATCGAAGAAGCGCCGTGTGGCCTGCACGCGTTCGCGCACGGCGGCGTCGGCGCGGCTAAGGTCGGCCAGGAAATCTGGTGTGTCCATGAACCCGGCGGAGGTGTCGAGGACCGCGCTGCCGGGACCGGAGCCAGCTGCGCAATAAAAGGCCCACAGGCCCTCGCGGCGGCAGTCCACCAGCCCGGCCTCAACAAGGATCTTGAGGTGCCGGGAGATGCGCGGCTGGCTCATACCCATGACGGCCACCAGCTCGCCCACGTTAAGCTCGTGGCGGCGCAAAATGCAGGCCAGCCGCAGACGAGTCTCGTCGGCCAGGGCCTTGTGTATGCGCAGAAGATCCGTCATTTCGCTCCGGTACGTGCCAGTGAATGCCTATATAAATATATCCTGATGAAACGTATTTACCGGGGCCTTGGCAGGACGTCAAGCATATTCCGATAACAGGCAGAGTTCATATTTAGATGCTCATGGTTGCCACCACTACCGATAGCACGTATGTTATACATTGCGCCAGCCTATTTGTCCTGATACGGTTCAGACGCATTGGATAAATCCGACCAACGGAGTTCCTCATGAAAAACCTGCGTTTATCCATGAAGCTCGGACTCGGCTTCGCTATTGTCCTGACCCTGACGACGCTGCTGGCAATGCTCGCATGGCAGGGAACCTCCAGCACCTTGGATCGAGTCGACAAGGCCGATGGCATGACCGACATCATCAAGATGGTACTTGAAATCAGACGCCAGGAAAAGAATTTCCAGATCCGGCATGACGCGAAGAGCATCGAAGAGGTCGGCAAGAATGTTGCCGGCATCCAGGCCAAGGCCAAGCTCTACAAGGAGCGTTTTGCGAATACCGCCAATCGCGATCAAATGGATCAGGTGCTCAAGGCCACCCTCAGCTATGCGGCGGCCTTCAAGGGCTTTACCGAAAGCTACGAACAGCGCATGAGCACGCAGAAGGCAATGGGGGCCTCCGCGCTGCGAGCCATGAACCAGGCCCAGGCGCTGAACAAGGGCCAGAGCGAGGAGACGAGCCGCAGCATACGCTCCAAGTCCAATGGCAAGGCCCTGGAAGTGAGCCTGCTCAACACCAACGACGCGGCCAAGATCGAGGCCCTGATCACCTTCATGCGCCTGACGGTCATGTACTACATCCAGACCACAGATACGGCTTATGCGCAGAAGGCTCAGGAGATCGGCAAGTCCGTCCTTGATCTTGGCACGACGCTGAAAGCACGCCTGGTGAAGCAGGAGAACATCGCCCTGGCCACACAGATCCTCGCCGAGACCAGCGGCTATATGAAGGACCTTGAGAACTACAGCAATGTCGTGTCGCAGCAATCGGACATGGAAAAGCAGCTCATCACCAGCGCGCGCGAGATGCAGAAGGTCTGCGAGACAGCCCGCGACGACCAGAAAGCGAAGATGTTCAGCGAGATAGCCCGTTCGCGCACCCTGCTCGCCAGCGGCGCGCTTTTGGCCCTGCTGCTCGGCACGCTGTTCGCCGTGCTCATCACCAGGGCCATCACCGGGCCTGTGCGCAAGGGGCTGGATTTCGCCAAGGAACTGGCCGAGGGCAACCTCGCGGCGAAGATCGACGTGCACCAGAAGGACGAGATCGGCGCGCTGGCTGCGGCGCTCACCGACATGGCCGCACGCCTGCGCGAGGTGGTGATCCAGGTCAACGCCTCGGCCGAGGCCGTGGCCTCCGGCAGCGAGGAACTTGCCGCGTCCAGCGAGTCGCTGTCGCAGGGCGCGACCGAACAGGCCGCGAGCGTTGAGGAAATATCCTCCAGCATCGAGGAGATGGCCTCGAACATCCGCCAGAGCGCGGACAACGCCCAGCAGACCGAGACCATGGCCAAGAAAAGCGCCGAGGACGCGCGCGAGGGCGGCATTGCCGTTGACCAGACCGTGCAGGCCATGCGCGAGATCGTGGACAGGATCGGCTTCATCGAGGAGATCGCGCGGCAGACGAACCTGCTGGCGCTGAACGCGGCCATCGAGGCGGCGCGGGCGGGCGAGCACGGCAAGGGCTTTGCCGTGGTGGCGGCGGAGGTGCGCAAGCTGGCGGAACGCAGCGGCGCGGCGGCGGGCGAGATCGGGCAGCTCTCCAACAACAGCCTGGCTGTGGCCGAGAAGGCCGGGCAGATGCTGAACAAGATCGTGCCGGACATCGAGCGCACCAGCGAGCTGGTGCAGGAGATCACTGCGGCCAGCAATGAGCAGAGCCAGGGCGCGACCCTGATGAACAAGGCCATCCAGCAGTTGGACCAGGTGATCCAGCAGAACGCCTCGGCCTCGGAAGAGACGGCCAGCACCAGCGAGGAGCTGGCGGCGCAGGCGCAGCGCATGCAAAGGGTGATGCAGTTCTTCAAGCTCGGCGGCGACACCGCCCAGCGCGGCAAGCCGCTGGCCCTCGCCGCTGCCCCCACCCCGCGCGGCCCGCACGACGACCCGAGCAAGGACGACGGCTTCGAGAAGTTCTAAGGCTGCGACTCACACGTGAGGCAATGAGAAGGCCCCGGAGCGGAAGCTCCGGGGCCTTTCTGGTATGAATCTGCCATTAATGCGGCAAGGAGTTATCGAGACGCGCTTGCTAATTAGAACGACAATACGATATCAAGCACGCAACCGATTTGCATTAATATAAAGCGAGGGTTAGGCAATGGTTGCAAGATCACATGAACTCTTCGAGCGATCATTAGCGGCGCTTGTTTCAGCAATAGAAATTTATAACAAGCCCAACTTCCTCTATAGGGAAGAGACGTTTTCCATATTAGCAATCAACGCATGGGAGCTACTTTTGAAAGGGAAATGGCTTTTTAACAATTCAAACAATATCAGATGTCTCTATAAATACCAAGCAAAGACAAAGGCAGACGGTACAGTTGGGAAAAAAATGTGTATACAAAAGACAAGGAGTGGGAATCCCTACACTCATGGGATTGATTACATTGGAAAAAAACTTGTCGAAAACAACGAGCTCGATGCTACTGCATGGAAGAATATACAGGCATTGCTGGAAATCAGAGATTCTGCAATCCACTTCTATAACCTTGGTGAGTCCTTATCCGTTAGGCTTCAAGAAATTGGGGCTGCGGCAGTAAGAAACTACACGATACTAGCAAAAAGATGGTTTAAATTTGATTTTTCAAAATGTAACTTATATTTGATTCCAATTTCAATAGTACGTTTGCCTACCGAGAATACAATAGTTTTGAACGCAGAAGAAAGAAATTTAATAAAATATATTGACGAAATAGAGAAGGAAAGTCCATTTACTACAGACTCTGAATTTGCATTTTCAGTCGACCTTGAAGTGCGTTTTGTGAAATCTAAAGACAAAAATGCAATGGACATAAGAGTAACAAATAATCCAAACGCACCAGAAGTACGCCTAAATGAGCAGCAATTATCTGAAAAATACCCGCTGAATTTCGCCGCTTTGATAAATGCATGCAAAGAAAGATACTCAGACTTCAAAAGAACCGACCAATTTTACAAACGGTTGAACGAAATAAAAGCGAGCACTAAGTACGCATATCGTCGTAATCTTTACCAAGAAAACCCTAATGGACCAAAAACACATTACTACAGCCATGCAGCACTGAACTATTTGGATAACCACTACACAAAAAGCTAAAAGATCTTTCCTACGCATCCCAGTCCTTCACCTGCAACTCAATCTTCGGAATCCCGTCAAACCGGTCGATCCTTGGCGTAAAGGCGAAGCGCATGAGCTTGCCCTGCACCTCGTTGGTGAGCTCCGTGGCCTTGCGCCAGACCTTGGCGGGCAAGAGAACCCCTGGGCGGCCGCCCATGCTCTCCGCCGTGCCCTGCTCCGCCAGCCCGAGCTTCACGTGGACCTTGCCGAACACCCGGTGGCTCTTCACCAGCACCGGCGGCGACACGAACAGCGGCTCCGGGTTGCCCATGCCGAAGGGCTGCAACATCTCCAGTTCTTTCAGCAGCGTGAACGAGATGTCGCCAAAGCCCAGCTCCCGGTCCAGCTTCAGCGAAGGCCGCAGCGGCACAGGCCCCAGCGCCGCCTCCACGGCCAGGTGGAAGCCCTCGCGCAGGGCCTCAAGATTTTCCAGCGGCATGGATAGCCCTGCCGCCTGCTTGTGCCCGCCAAAGCCCAGGAACAGGTGCTCCAGCCCGCTTAGGCCCTCGTGCAGGTCGAACTCCGCCACGCTGCGGCCCGAGCCCTTCCAGTGCGCGGCATCGCCTTCACCCTCGCGGCAGAGCATGAGCACCGGCTTGTAGTGCCGCTCCACCACGCGCGAGGCCACAATGCCGATGACGCCCGCGTGCCAGTCCTCGCCCGCCAGCACCAGGCCCAGGCGGTCCTTCTGTTCTTCGGCCTGGAGGAGCGCCTGTTCCAGAATCTCCTGCTCGGAGCTGCGGCGCTTGGCGTTCAGCCCGTCGAGCTTGCTGGCCAGCGGGCCCGCGGTATCCATGTCCGGGGCCAGCAGCATGGTCAGCGCGATCTGCGGATCAGCCATGCGCCCGGCGGCGTTGATGCGCGGGGCCAGGCCAAAGCCGATCTGCCCGGCACCAAGCTCGGCCAGCCGGTCGTACCCGCTGTAGACCTTGAGCGAGGCGATGCCGGGCCGCGCGGCCTCCTTGATGAGCAGGAGCCCGTTCTTGACCAGGATGCGGTTCTGGCCGGTAAGGCCCACCACATCGGCCACGGTGCCCAGCGCCACAAGGTCCAGGAACTGGCGCATGTCCACGGGCTCGCCGGGCAGCAGGCGGTTCAGCGCCGCCATGAGGAAGAAGGCCACGCCCACGCCCGCCAGATCGCACAGGCCGTTGCACACGCCGCCACAGAGTTTGCCCTGGCAGAGCTGCGGGTTGCAGATGGCTGCGGCAGCAGGCAGTTCGTCCGGCGGCAGGTGGTGGTCGCTGACCACGACCGTCAGGCCGAGCTCGTTCGCCCGCGCCACCTCGGCTACGGAGCTGATGCCGCAGTCCACGGTCAGCAGAAGCTCGACGCCCTCCGCGGCCAGGCGCTCGATGCAGGGGCTGTTCAGGCCGTAGCCGTGTTCCTTGCGGTTGGGCAAGAAATGGCGCACCTGGCCCGAGCCGTCCAAGGGCGCAACCTCCGGCCCCAGGCGCTTGAACAGGAAGTCCTTCACCAGCGCGGTGGAGGTGATGCCGTCCACGTCGTAATCGCCCCAGACGCAGAACCGCGCGCCCCTGGTGAGCTCGCGCGCCAGCACCTGGGCGGCCTGGGTCAGGCCGGGGATGGTCTCCGGCGGCAGCAGATGGCGCAGGCCGGGCGAGAGGAAGCGGTCCATGTCCTGGGCCGAGTGGTAGCCGCGCCGCCAGAGCACCTCGGCGATGACCTGGGTGATGCCGAGATCTTCGGCCAGCGCTCCGATGGAGTCCGGCACGGGCGCGTCGGACAAGAGTTTCCAGTTGCAGGGCATGGCGCCCTACTTTCCCATCTGGGGTGCTTGGGCCATGCGGCTCCCCATGCGCTGGAGGATGTCGCGGGCGGCAGCGGCAGGACCACCCAGATGATCGGGGGCGCGGGTGATGGGCCGACCCACCACCAGGAAGTCCGAACCGGCGGCCACGGCGGCCTCCGGGGTCATGACGCGGCGCTGGTCGTCGGGCGCGGCGGCAGGATCGGGGATGCGGATGCCCGGCGTGAGGCACAGGAAGTCCTGCCCGCACGCGGCCTTGATGCGCGCCGCCTCCTGGCCGGAGCAGACCACGCCGTCCAGCCCCGCAGCGCGCGAGGCTTGGGCCAGCTCCAGCACCACGGCTGCGGGCTCGCGGCCATTGAGCACCGGGAGGCTCGGGTCCATCATGCTGGTGAGCACGGTGACGGCGAAAAGCAGCGGCTTGGTGGCAAGCCCCAGCTCTGTGGCCGCCTCATCGCGCGCGGCAACGGCCACGCGGGCCATGTCCGCTCCGCCGCAGGCGTGGATGTTCAGCATGTCCGCGCCGGACTTGACGCACGAGCGCACGGCCCCGCGCACGGTGTTGGGGATGTCCAGGAACTTCAGGTCCACGAACACCTGGAAGCCCATGTTCTTCAGCTCGCGCACGATGCCTGGGCCCTCGGCCACGAACAGCTCCAGGCCGACCTTCATCCAAAGGGGCATCCCGGGCGCGACGCTCTTGAGCTGCGCGGCCAGGGCCAGGGCCTCGGCCTTGGTCTGAAAATCCAGGGCCACGACGAGTTGCGGGGTGCGCCTTGCCATCACACCTCCCACTGCGCCAAAAGCGCGTCCAGCAGGCCGGGGCGGTTGACGGTGCGGGTGCGCCCGGCCACGTAGATGGCGCGCAGCTCGTCGGCGGCGGTGTCCAGGTCGTCGTTGACGATGAGGTAATCGAATTTGCCGGACTGCCGCAGCTCGCCCAGAGCGTTGCCCAGGCGCTTGGCGATGGCCTCGTCGGAGTCGGTGCCGCGCCCGCGCAGGCGGCGCTCCAGCTCCTGCCTGGACGGCGGCTGGATGAACACGAACAGCCCCTGCGGGAACACTTCCTTGACCTGCAGCGCGCCCTGCACGTCGATGTCGAAGAGCACATCGCGCCCGCCAGCGAGGTGTTCCTCAACCGGGGCCTTGGGCGTGCCGTAGAGGTTGCCGTGGACCTCGGCCCACTCGGCGAAGTACCCGGTATCGCGCCGGGCGATGAATTCCTCGCGCGTCAGGAAGTGGTAGTCCACCCCGTCCTGCTCCTGGCCCCTGGGGGCGCGGGTGGTGCAGGAGATGGAGTAGGCGAAGTGCGGGAACTCCGCGCGCAGGCGCTCCACGAGCGTGCTCTTGCCCGCGCCGGAGGGTGCGGAAATGACCAGGCACAGGCCCAGGCGGCGGGTGTTCTCAATGCTGTTTGCGCTGCTGGCGGCCACTTATTCCTCCTCGCGGCGGGAGCTTGCGTCCTCGGCCTGGAAGCGCTGGCCGATGGTCTCGGCCTGGATGGCCGAGAGGATGACATGGTTTGAGTCCGTGACCACGATGGCGCGCGTCTTGCGGCCCTGGGTGGCGTCGATGAGCCGGTTCTCCTGGCGCGCGTCTTCACGCAGGCGGCGCATGGGCGCGCTGGCCGGGTCCACGATGGTGACGACGCGGGCGGCGACGACGTAGTTGCCGAAGCCGAGGTTCACCAGACGCTGGCGGTGTTTCTGCGCGATTTTGTCCATGCTCCCGCCTATTCCAGGTTCTGGACCTGTTCGCGGCACTTCTCCAGCTCCACCTTGAACTCCACTGTGAGGCGGCTGAGCTCCACATCCTGGGCCTTGTTGCCGCAGGTGTTGATCTCGCGGAAGGCCTCCTGAATGAGAAAGTCCAGGCGCTTGCCCGCCTCGCCAGCGGAGGACACGGCCTCCTCCAGGCGGTCCAGGTGCGCGGCCAGGCGGGTGATCTCCTCGCTCACGTCCAGGCGATCGGCCAGCACGGCCACTTCCTGGGCCAGGCGCTCCTCGGTGAAGGTCATGCCTGCCTGGGCCACCAGGGCGTTCAGGCGCTCAGCCGTGGCGGCCTGCTTGTCGCGCAGGACCACAGGCACGCGCTCGCCCACGCTGGCTGCCAGCACGCGCAGCCGGGCAAAGCGTTCTTTCAGGTCGCGGGCCAATTCCTCGCCCTCCACGCGGCGGGAGTTGTTCCAGTCGGCCAGGGCTTTCTTGAGGCCCTGCTCCAGGCTGGCGGCCAGGCCGGGGTCCGGCTCGGAGGAATCGTCGCGCCAGAGGTGCGAAGCCGAGATGAGACGGTTAAGGTCCGGCGCGAAGCCGACCCCCTGCTCCTTGGCCAGGGCCCGCAACTGGTCGAGCATGGCCCCGGCCTGGGCGGTGTTCAGGCTCACGCCAAGCAGCGCCGCCGAGCGAGTCTCAACGCTCAGGGACACGTCCACGCGGCCGCGCGCGGCGCTCTTGCGCAGGGTTTTCTCGAAACGCGTTTCCAGGCTGCGCAGCACAGATGGCATGCGCCACTTCATGTCCAGGAAGCGGTTGTTGACGCTGCGGATCTCCCAGACGTGGCTGAACTCGTCGGTGATGGTCTCATGTCGGCCAAAGCCGGTCATGCTCATGGGCATTATAGTGCTCCTTTGGGCGCGGCCTTGGCCGCTGTCTCTACGGTTGTTTTGTACAGCGCGCGCAGTTCCGTCAAGCGCCGTTTCATATCTTCGGTGGCATAATCCGGGAAGGTCCAGGGCAGCACGACCCAGCCCGTTTTCTTGTTGTAGATGAGCGTAAGGTCGGCCCAGATGCCCTGGCCCAGGTACACGCGGTGCGTGAAATTCTTGCCCGAGGCCAGCACCAGCCGCTCCAGGGTAATGAGCCCGGGGTCCAGGTTCACCCGCCGCGAGCCGCCTGGTTGATCATTGGCGGTCCGGGCGTGCTCGGCCTCCAGGGCGTTTGTGGCGAGCTTCACGCCCGCCAGGGCGTCCTGGGGCACCAGCCGCTCAAAACCCAGGAGGCGCCGGGCCAGCTCGCCCGACTGCGGGCTGCCCAGTTCCTCGTCGTAGTAGGCTGTGTGGTCAAAGGGCATGGGCGGCGTCTCGTAGTCCACGGGGCCAAAGCGACGCACAAGTTCCGCGCGGCAGTCCGGCCAGGCGCTGTTCCACCAGTCGGCGGCGGCCAGCACCGAAAGCACAAGCTTGGCCGGAGCGGGCTCGCGCGGGGTGCTCACGCCCCCTCCATTTTCACGACCGACCCCACGATGCGCCCGCCCTCAACCCCTTCGGGCCGCATGCGCACAAGGCTGCCGCGCCGCAGGGCATCGCCGCGCAGCAGGCAAGGCGCATAGAACTCGCACACGCCAAGACCCGCGCCGCCGCCGCTCTTGCACGTGGCCTTTTCCACAAGGACCGTCAGTTGGGGCTGCGTGGTCAGGGTCTTGAGAAAGGCGCGTTTGCGGGACTCGGACATGGCGCGCAGGCGCGCCGCACGGGACGTGCGCTCAGCCTTAAGCAGGGTGTCGGGCCAGTTGGCCGCTGGGGTGCCGGGCCGTGGCGAATAGGGGAACACGTGGGCGTAGGTCAGCGGAAGCTCGCGGCAAAAGGCCAGGGAATTCTCGAACTGCGCCTCGGTCTCGCCCGGAAACCCGGTGAGCAGATCCGCGCCCAGGCCCAGACGCGGCCAGGAACGACGCAGCCCGGCCAGAAACTCCAGCACCTGCTCGGGCCGGTAGTGCCCGCGCCCCATGCGCCGGAGCACTTCGGGATCGCCGCTTTGCAGCGACAGGTGCAGGTGCGGGGCCACAAGGCGCGACGAGCCCAGCGTGTCCAGGGCCTTGGCGTCCAACTGGCCAGGCTCCACGGAACTCAGGCGCAGACGCGCACGGCCTGCCCACTGGGGAGCGAATTCCGTCTCGATGCGCGCCAAGAGGTCCCAGAAGTCCAAGGGCTGGACGAGATCGCGACCGTACTGCCGCAGATTGACGCCGGAGAGGACCAGCTCGCGGTACCCGGCGTCCAGCAGGCGGCGCATCTCGGTCAGGGTCTCGCCTGGCTCGCGGCTGACGCTCGGCCCCCGCGTGAGCGGCACGATGCAGTAGGTGCAGCCGTGGGAGCAGCCATCCTGCACCTTGACCACGGCCCGGGCGCGGTTGAACGCGCCGATGGCGAACGGCGGGAATATGCGCTCCGCGACATCGGATGAAGGCGCAACACCCATGGAAGACCCGAAGGGTCCGGCCAGGAGGACGGTCTTGCTGTCCTGGGGCACCACCTCGTCCACCTCGGACATGGCGGCCAGCTCCTCGCGCAGCACCTGGGCCGCGCAGCCCGTAACCACCAGGCGAGCGCCGGGGTTGGCCTTGCGCAGACGGCGCAGCTGGGCGCGCAGGTCGCTCACGGCCCGGCTGGTGACGGCGCAGGAGTTCACCAGGAGCATCTGGGCGCCCTCCGGCGCGTCGACCTCCACAAAACCCAACGCGCGCCAGGCCTCGATCACGGCCTCGGACTCGTACTGGTTTATCTTGCAACCGAGCGTAGTGACATGAAATTTTTGCATGGCCTCAATCTTTTCGTGGTAATTCTTCAGCGTCCGCGTCAGAATGTGCAAAACTCGCCCGCGGCACGACTCAAGGAGACTCCATGCGCGCCCTGACCTTAGTCCTCGCCCTGTGCCTCTCCGCCTCGCTCCTGCTCCCTGGCTGCACCTTTGGCGTCAGCGGCGGGTTCATCTTCAACGACGCGGACCAGCGCCGGGCCATTGAGATCTACAAGGCGGCCCTGGCCAAGAATCCGGACGACTGGATGCTGCACCGGCGGCTCGGGCTGGCCTATTTCGATCTCAAGGACTACGTCCGGGCCGAGCAGAGCCTCCAGACGGTCCAGACCCTCTCCCCTGGCGAACCCGAGAGCCTGTTGTACCTGGGCCTGTCGCGCATTGGCAAGGGCGAGCGCGAGGCCGGGCTGAAGGAACTGCTGACCTACCGCTGGCCGGGGAAGTTCTACCACCAGAAGTTCGTGCAGGAAGAGGCCGCACGCCTGCGCAACCACCCCGAAGAACCGGCGCCCGAGGTCATCCGGGACATCCTGGAGGCCCTGAAAAAGGGCCAGCGCGAACAGCTCGAAATGGAGCGCGACAGGCTTGGAGGCTGGCGCTAGCCCCGTAACGGGCACACGCCGACGGCACCAATCACGGCCAGCACCCGATGCCCTGTCAGGCCACCACCGCGCCAGCCAGCACCGCGCCGCCGGAGTCGTACAGCGCGGCCACCTGCCCGGGCGCGGGCCGCAACTGCGGCTCCAGATACTGCACAACGAGCGCGTCCCCGGACAATTCCACCCGCGCGGGCCGGGCCGTCTCGCGGTAGCGCGTCTGCACCAGCACCTGCTCGGGCCAAAGTACAGGCTCCACCAGAACGTTCACCTCGCCCGCCGTGAAAGACTCCACCATAAGCTCCGCTCGCGGAGCGACCACCAGCACGTTGCGCGCAAGGTCCTTGTCCAGCACGTAGAGGGGCTCGCGCCAGGCGATGCCCAGGCCCCGGCGCTGGCCGATGGTGCTGCGCCACAGGCCCTGGTGCGTTCCGACCACGGTTCCGTCCGGCAGCACGGCCTGCCCGCCGCCTGGCAACTGGGCTTCCGGCAAAGTGTCGCAGCGCCCGGCCAGGAAGGCGCGGTAGTCGTCTCCGGGCACGAAGCAAATCTCCTGGCTCTCCTCGGGCAGGGGCGGCGGATAGCCGCGCCCGTCCAGCTCGGCCCGGGCCTCGGCCTTGAGCCGCAGCGCCAGGGGAAACAGCGCGCGCATCAGCCGCTCACGCGGGGTCAGGGACAAAAAATAGCTCTGATCCTTCACCGGGTCCGCCCCGCGCGAGAGCGCCCAGCCGTAGTCCGGGTGCGCTCCGCTGGCGGCGAAATGCCCTGTGGCCAGCCTGTCTGCGCCCAGGTCCAGGGCGCGGTCCAGCAGCAGGCCGAACTTCACGCGGGCATTGCAGCGCGCGCAGGGGTTGGGCGTGCGCCCGGACAGATACTCGGCAGCGAAGGGCGCAGCCACCAGGGCCTCGAACTCCGCGCGCAGGTCCACCAGATGCAGGGGAATGCCCAAGCGCGCGCAGGCCTCGGCCAGCCCTTGGGAAGCGGCATCGTCGGCATTCGGGGTGTGCGGGAGAAAAAGCCCGTGCAGGGCAAAGACCTTGTGGCCGGCATCGCGCAGGGCCAGAAGCGCGGCCAGGCTGTCGCCGCCGCCGCTCACGGCAACGGCGATGGTCAAGGCTTCGGCCCCCAGTCCTCGCGCTCGCTGGCGCGGACGTACTTGAGGAAGGCGTAGAACGCGCCATGCACGGCGTTGATGAACCCGGCGCGGCCATCGAGCAGGCCCAGCTTGAGCAGGTACAGCTTGGCGAAGCGGGCCAGGCCGTGGATGGTTCCGGCCAGCACGCCGCCGGGACGGCCCTTGGCCTTGAGGGAATCCGCACCCTGCTGGGCGTAGGAGTTGATCTTGTCCAGGTGCTCGCGGAAATTGCGGTATGGATAGTGAATGATGTCGCCGCTGAGTCTGCCGGTGTCGCCCAGGGGGCGAAAGCTGTAGTGCGCGCCGCTCACGTGGACTTCCATGCGCGCGGGCCGGAACAGCCGCAGCAGGTGGTCCGGGTACCAGCCGCTGTGGCGCATGAAGCGGTCGAAATAGAAGGACGAACGCGGCATCCAGTAGCCTGCGAGGTCTTCTTCGCGGGTCACGGCGGCGCGGATGTTCGCGGCAAGCTCGTCGGTCAGATATTCGTCCTGGTCCAGGCTGACCACCCAGTCGACCTTGGGCTCCAGGGCTCGGATGTGCTCCAGCGCAAAGCGGAACTGCGGCCCCGGCCCCTCCCAGCGGCGCTCCAGAACGGTGGCCCCGGCGGCCCGGGCGATGTCGCAGGTGGCGTCGGAACTGAGGGAGTCCACGACAATGATCTCGTCGCAGAAGGACAGGCTCGCCAGGCAGCGCGCCAGCAGGCGCTCGCCGTTGTAGGTCAGGATGAGTCCGACGGTGCGGGGGGGGGTGCGTGGGGCCATATGCGGACTTGTACGATGCGCCACCGCAGGGGTCAAGCTGCGGCTGTTTGTGCTTTTGCGCCGTCCGGGGTAGAAGGGCGCATCATGCAAAACACCGCAGAAACAACACGCTTCGAGCGCACCGCCACCCCGGACGACGCTGGCACGCGCCTGGACCAGTTTTGGGCGCGCGAGATGGTCGCCGAAGGCGTATCCCGCGAGCGCGTCAAGGAATGGATCCAGGCCGGGTTCGCGCAAATCGGCGGCAAGGTCTGCCGCAAGCCGGGCCAACGCCTGGAAGGCGCGGAGAAGCTGGCCCTGGCCCCCCCGGCCCTGACCTCCCAGAACGCGCCGAGGTCCGAGGATGCGCCCCTGGCCGTCCTCTACCGCGACGCCGACCTGGCGGTCATCAACAAACCGGCCGGGCTGACCACGCACCCCGCGCCCGGCCAGCCCGACGGCACCTTGGTCAACCGCCTGCTGCACCATTTCCCGGAGCTCTTGCCGGAGCGTTCGGGCATGGAGGGCGAGCGGCCGGGCATCGTGCACCGCCTGGACAAGGACACCACGGGCCTCATCGTCGTGGCCCTGAACGAGGGCGTGCGCCTGGCGCTCTCCGCCGCCTTTGCCGCGCGCAGCGTGAGCAAGACCTATCTGGCCATCGTGCATGGCCGCCCCAAGTCCGAGATCGTGGACCAGGAGGCGGGCGACCCTAACACGGGCCGCATCGACCTGCCCATGGGCCGCCACCCGAGCATCCGCACCAAGATGGCCGTGCTGCCCAAGGGCGGGCGCGAGGCGCGAACCAGCTGGCGCAGGCTGTGGACAGACCGCCTGGGCCGCGCCAGCCTCATGGCCGTGCGCCTGCACACGGGCCGCACGCACCAGATCCGCGTGCACTTCGCGCACATCGGCCACGCCCTGGTGGGCGACCCGGTCTACGGCCCGGCCCAGCACGCCAACTGGCTGGCCCAGGGCGGAACCCTGGCCGCGCTCGCCTCGCGGCAGATGCTCCACGCCTTCCGGCTGGCGCTGCGCCACCCGCAGACCGGCCAGGTGCTGGACCTGCGCTGCGACCCGCCAGCGGATTTCTTCGCCCTGCTGGCTGCGCTGGAGTCCGACTGCCAGCGCGTGGTCATCACCGGCATGCCCGGCAGCGGCAAGTCCGCCCTGCTGCGCGCCCTGGCCCGGCAGCCGAACGCCCCGGCTGTCTTCAGCGCCGACGCCAGCGTGGCCGAGCTTTATGCCCCCGGCGGCGACGGCGCGGCGCTCATCGCCCGCAGTTTCGGCCGCGACCTGCTGGACACCGACGGCGGCGTGGACCGACCGCGCCTCTTGGCCCTGCTGCTGGACAAGCCCTCCTTGCGCCGCGAACTTGAGGACATCATCCACCCGCTGGTGGAGCACGCGCTGAAGCAGTTCTGGGCTGCCCACGCGGACGAGCCCCTGGCCGTGGCCGAGGTGCCGCTGTTCCTTGAGGCTGGCTGGCGCGCCAAAGCTGACGGCGGCAAAAACGCCCAGGGCCAAGCCCTGGCCCCTGTCCTGACCGATGTCCTGGCCGATGTCCTGGTCGGGGTGCGCTGCCCGGAGGACAAGCGCCAGGGCGAGATGCGCGAGAGCCGAGGCCTGGCCCCGGAGGTGCTGGCGGCCTTCGACTCCTGGCAGTGGCCCGCCGAGCGCAAGCTCGCCGCCTGCGACCTCGTGGTCGACAATGACGGTGATGTGGACGGGCAAGACGGCCTGGACCGGCGCGCCAGCGAGCTGCTTGCCGCCTTGGAAGAGCTGCGCCGGGAACGCCGCGCGCGCTTCCAGTCGCGCCTGGACGCGTTGCTCAACGCCGTGGCGGGCGAGACCCTGGCCCTGCCAGCGGATGAAAGCGGAGAAGAGAGCGAAGAGGACGAGTACGACTGGGAGGAAGACGAGACGTGATCCCGCTCAAGGACGACACGCCCAGGGTGCACACGCCCTATGCCGTCATCCTCGTCATCCTGGCCAACGTGGCCATGCACCTGTTCCTGAGCCAGCTGCACCCGGTGGCCCGTGAGCATTTCTACTATTTGTTCGGGGTGGTGCCCGCGCGCTACCTCTTCCCGGACTGGGCAGCTTTCGTGGGCTTTCCGGCCACGGGCATCCTGCCGTTCATCACCTACATGTTCCTGCACGGCGGCTGGTGGCACCTGATCATGAACATGTGGATGCTCTGGATCTTCGCCGACAACATCGAGGACGTCATGGGCCCGGGCCGGTTTGTGTGCTTCTACCTGCTCTGCGGGCTGGCGGCCCTGGCCCTGCACCTGTTCTTCAACACCACGGCCACCGCGCCCATCATCGGGGCCTCCGGTGCCGTGGCCGGGGTCATGGGCGCCTACGTGCTCCTGTACCCGCGCGGAAAGGTCCTGACCTTCATCCCCATCATCATCATTCCCTACATCGTGCGCCTGCCCGCCTGGCTGTTCCTGGGCTTCTGGTTCCTCTCGCAGATGTTCTCCGGACTGTTCGAGCAGCTGGGAGCACCGGTCCAGGGCATCGCCTGGTGGGCGCACGTGGGTGGCTTTGTGGCGGGCATGGTCCTGGTGCGCCTGTTCATGAAGCCGGAGCGCTGCTACTACTGCGAGTACAAGGGTACCCGCACGGACTTCCGCTTCGAGTGAGGCCCGACCCCAGGCCGCTGTGCAAGTCACTCAGCTGCGCAAGGACGTGCCGAGCGAGGCCGCGATGCGCTGATGAGCATTTTGGTGCACGTTGGCCAGGCGCAGGGAAGACTTTCGACCCTTTGTTGTCAGTGTCGCCACCACCGTGCTATGTTTCCTATAAGGCGCGGCCAAGAGCGACACGGCACGGCGCGTGCTCTCTCCGCAAACCTGTGGAAAACTCCCTTGACAGTGCGCAAACACACACTATTTTATACAAGTTGAAAACATCAGCGGCTTCGGCCCGGCAAGGAGCAAGGACGCAATGAGCGTCGAATACAAGGACTACTACAAGATCCTCGGCGTGGCGCGCACGGCCACCCAGGACGAGATATCCAAGGCCTTCAAGAAGCTGGCCCGCAAGTTCCACCCGGACCTGAACCCAGGCAATCCCGAGGCCGAGGGCAAGTTCAAGGAAGCCAACGAGGCCAACGAGGTGCTGAAAGACCCGGAAAAGCGCAAGCTCTACGATCAGCTTGGCGCCAACTGGCAGCAGGGCCAGAACTTCCAGCGCCCGCCGGGCTTTGAGAACATGCACTTCCAGTTCAACGGCGGTCCTGGAGGCGGTTTTGGCGGCGGCGCAGGCGGCTTCAGCGACTTCTTCGAGACCCTGTTCGGCGGCGCCCAGGGCGGACCGCGCGGTGGCTTCGGCGGTTTCGGCGGCCACCAGATGCGCTCCCGGCGCGGCCAGGACGCCGAGGTCACCTACGAGATCGGCCTGGAACAGGCCTACGCGGGCGGCCCGCAATCCCTGAGCCTGCAGGAGCAGGTCTACGGGGCCGACGGCCAGCCGCGCCTCCAGACCAAGACGCTCAAGGTCAACATCCCGCCCGGCGTCAAGGACGGCCAGAAGATCCGCCTGTCCGGCCAGGGAAGTCCGGGCGCGGGCGGCGGCGAGGCCGGTGACCTGTACCTCAAGATCAGGCTGGCGGCGCATCCGCAGTTCAAGGTCAAGGACGACAACGTGGTCTACGACCTCAAGCTGGCCCCCTGGGAGGCCGCCCTTGGCGCAACCGTGCGCGTGCCCACCCTGGACGGGGCCGTGGAGATGAAGATTCCGCCGGGCATCAGCTCCGGGGCCAAGCTGCGCGTGCGCGGCAAGGGCCTGGGCGCGGCGGGAAGGCGCGGCGACCAGATGGTGCGCATCATGATCCAGTCGCCCAAGGAGCTCTCGCCCGAAGCGCGCGCCCTTTGGGAACAGTTGGCGGCGGCTTCCGACTTTGCGCCCAGGGATTGATCCGAACACCCCAGCCCACACCCACGGGGGACTGACATGACGATCATAGTGAATGATTCCGGTAGACTACCCATTCCATCAGACTTCATCGCCTGGACCAGGCTTGTGGAGCTGACCTGCGTGGAGCCCACAACTGTGGCCGAGCTTCTGGAAATGGGCTGGATCGACCCTGTGCGCACCAACGCGGACGAGTACCTGTTCCGCGCACGCGACGTGTACCGCATCCAGAAGCTCCAGCGCCTCTGCCGCGACCTGGAAATCTCCCACGCCGCAGGCTGCATCATCGTGGACCTCATCGACCGCGTGGAACGCCTGGAGCTGGAGCTCAGCGAACTGCGCCGTCTTCTGTAAACACGGCAACGAACCAAAGCAGTCCGCCAGGGCCTCGTGACCCCGGCGGAAAATCCGGGAGGACACAACGTGGACCCCAGCAAACTGACCCAGAAATCACAGGCCGCACTCTCCGAAGCCCAGAACCTCGCCGTGCGCAGCGGCCACCAGCAGGTCGACACCCTGCACCTGCTCTACGCCCTGGCCACCCAGGACGGCGGGCTGGTGCCGCAAATCATCGCCAAGTGCGGCATCGACACCAAGGCCTACGCCCAGGCCGTGGAGACCGAAGTGGGCAAGCTGCCCTCGGTTTCCGGTCCAGGCGCGCAGCCCGGCCAGGTTCAGGTGACCCAGGCCGTGAACAGCGTGCTGGTGCGGGCCGACGACACCGCCCGGCGCATGCAGGACGAGTTCATCAGCGTGGAGCATCTCTTCCTGGCCCTGGTCGAGGAGGGCCCCTCCACCGGGCCGGGGCGCGTCAACCGCCAGTTCGGCCTGACCAGCGACAAGGTACTGGGTGCGCTGACCCAGGTGCGCGGCAACCAGCGCGTCACCTCAGACAACCCCGAGGACACCTACGACTCGCTGAAGAAGTACGGGCGCGACCTGGTGGACGAAGCAAAGTCCGGCAAGCTCGACCCGGTCATCGGCCGCGACGCCGAGATTAGGCGCGTCATCCGCATCCTTTCCCGCCGCACCAAGAACAACCCGGTGCTCATCGGCGAGGCGGGCGTGGGCAAGACGGCCATCGCCGAGGGCCTGGCCCAGCGCATCGTCAAGCAGGACGTGCCCGAGGGCCTGAAGGACAAGACCATCTTCGCGCTGGACATGGGCGCGCTCATCGCCGGGGCCAAGTACCGGGGCGAGTTCGAGGAACGGCTCAAGGCCGTGCTGAAGGACGTGCAGAAATCGGAAGGCCGCATCATCCTGTTCATCGACGAGATGCACACCATCGTGGGCGCGGGCAAGGCCGAGGGCGCCATGGACGCCGGCAACATGCTCAAGCCCCTGCTCGCGCGCGGCGAGCTGCACTGCATCGGCGCCACCACCACCGACGAGTACCGCAAGTACATCGAAAAAGACCCGGCCCTGGAACGCCGTTTCCAGCCGGTCATGGTGGACGAGCCGAGCCTGGAGGACACCATCTCCATCCTGCGCGGCCTGAAGGAGCGCTTCGAGGTGCACCACGGCGTGCGCATCTCCGATTCGGCCATCGTGGAGGCGGCGACGCTCTCCAGCCGCTACATCACCGACCGCCAACTGCCGGACAAGGCCATCGACTTGATCGACGAGGCCGCGGCCATGATCCGCACGGACATCGACAGCCTGCCCACGGACCTGGACGAGACCAACCGCCGCGTGCTGCAGCTGGAGATTGAGCGCGAGGCGCTCAAGCGCGAGACCGACGTGGCCAGCCGCGACCGCCTGGACAAGCTCGAGGTCGAGCTCATCGGGCTGAAGGACAAGCAGGCCGAGCTGCTGGGCCAGTGGGAACGCGAAAAGGGCGCCATCGAAGGCGTGCGCCGCATCAAGGCCGACATCGAGCAGACCAAGCTGGACATCGAGGAGGCCGAGCGCGCGCTGGACTACAACCGCGCCGCCGAGCTGCGCTACAGCAGGCTGCACACCCTGGAGAAGCAACTGGCCGAGAGCGCGCCCACAGACAGCGACGGCCCGCGTCTCTTGAAGGAAGAGGTCGGACCGGACGACATCGCAGGCATCATCGCGCGCTGGACCGGCATCCCGGTGACGCGCCTCTTGGAGGGCGAACGCGAGAAGCTGTTGCGCCTGCCGGAGCAGTTGCATGAGCGCGTGGTCGGCCAGGAAGAGGCTGTGCAGGCCGTGTCCGACGCGGTGCTGCGCGCGCGCGCGGGCCTGAAGGACCCGCACCGGCCCATCGGCTCGTTTCTGTTCCTCGGCCCCACGGGCGTGGGCAAGACCGAGCTGTGCAAGACGTTGGCCAGCGCGCTGTTCGACACCGAGGACAACATGATCCGCCTGGACATGAGCGAGTACATGGAGAAGCACACGGTTTCGCGCTTGATCGGCGCGCCTCCGGGCTATGTGGGCTACGACGAGGGCGGCCAGCTCACCGAGGCCGTGCGCCGCAAGCCCTACTCCGTGGTCTTGTTCGACGAAATCGAGAAGGCCCACCCGGACGTCTTCAACACGCTGCTGCAAATCCTGGACGACGGGCGGCTGACAGACGGACACGGGCGCACCGTGGACTTCAAGAACACCATCCTGATCATGACCAGCAACATCGGCTCGCAGTTCATGCTGGCGGGCATCCGGCCCGATGGCACCTTTGCCCCGGACACGGAGCACCAGGTCATGGACGCGCTGCGCTCTCACTTCCGCCCGGAGTTTTTGAACCGCGTGGACGAGACCGTGCTGTTCAAGCCGCTGTTGCAGCCGCAGCTCATGGCCATCATTGAGCTTTTGGCCACGAGCCTGCGCGCGCGCCTGGCCCACCGCAAGATGGGGCTGACCATCACGGATGCTGCAAAGGCCTTCATGGCGGCGGCGGCGTATGACCCGATCTACGGCGCGCGGCCCCTGCGCCGCTACCTGCAGACGCACCTTGAGACCCGCCTGGCCCGCGAGATCATCGCCGGACGCATCGAGGACGGCGCGCAGATCGTGGTGGATGTGCAGAATGGACATATCGCCATCGGCACCGAGGACGAGGACGGCAACGTGGTGTTTGACGCCGAGACGGCCCCGGCTGCGCCGAATGTGGACGGGGGCGGGGCGATACAGTAGGGGTGAATCTCACACGTTCTACACACGCGTAGTATAACCGCATAAGGATGCATTTTTACGACTGGAGATAATTATATGGTAGAAACAGAGTATACAGGATATAGTCGTCAGTTTGAGGCTGGTTTACAAGAATTTTTGAAGCACACAGTTGCCATGGCTGACGAGATTGCAACTGTTGATGGCGACAAAGCTGACATACTCAATAATCATGTGAAAAACATAGGCCTGACACTATCGCGAATTGCTAACGCTAAGACAAAAACTAGCGCTGCTCAACTTCGCTTTATTGTATTTCGTGATATCGCTGATTGTGGCATTATCATTGGCGAAGCAGCAAGAAGCGAGATAATCACTGAAACTAAATACATCACATGGATACAAACAACTTCAGCTCTTTCTGCATGTGAAACTATATTTTCAATCCCAGGAATCGTTCCACTAGCAAAACTAGCATCTTTGTTCGTTAAAAAGTAGGTTCGCTTGCCCCACCTCACCCACGACCAACTCGCCTCCTACGCCGAGGTCCTCGTCTGGGCTATGCGCACGAGCCGCGCCGTGCCCTTCAAGAACGGTGAGCTGGTGCTGCTGCGCTACGATCACGACGCCCTTCCCCTGGCCGAGGCCGTATACGCCACGCTCATGGACGCGCACCTGCACCCCCTGCCCATGGCCCAGCCCACGGCCTTCATGCAGTCCGAGCACTTCGGCAACTCCAGCTTCGGCCAGCTCACCTTCAGCCAGCCGGGCCTGGATGAGCTCTACAAGGGCACCGCTGGCGTCATCACCATCCTGGCGCCCGACGACCTGACGCACCTCAGCCACATCGACCCGCGCACCATCGCCGCAGGGGAGCAGACCGAGATGAAGGCCGCAGGCGTGCTGGACCGCCGCCGCCGCGCGGGCCTGCTCGGCTCCACGGTCTGCCTGTACCCCACGGAAGCGCTCGCCGAGGCCAGCGGCATGGACCTAAGCGAGTACGCCGAGCGCCTGGCCCGGGCCTGCCTGCTCTTCACACCCGACCCCGTGGCCGAGTGGAAGCGCACCAAGAAGGAGTTGGCGGAGATCGGCAAGTGGCTGGACGGACTGAATATCTCGCGCCTGCACCTGGAGAGCGAGCGCAGCGACCTGACGCTCTCCCCCGGCGCAAAGCGAAAATTCGTGGGCCTGACGGGCCGCAACATCCCCAGTTACGAATTGTACCTCGCGCCGGATTGGCGCACCGTGGAGGGCGTGTACTTCGCCAACCAGCCGAGCCTGCGCTGGGGCCGGGTCCTCTCCGATGTGCGCCTGGAGTTCCATGGCGGAGTGGCAGTAAACACCGAGGCCGCACGCGGCGGGCAATTCCTGGCCGGGCGGCTGGCCAGCGACGGCGGCGCACGCCGAGTGGGCGAGTTCTCGCTCACGGACAGGCGTATCTCCAAGGTCGAGCGCTTCATGGCCCACACCCTGCTCGACGAGAACTGCGGCGGCGAGTTCGGCAACTGCCACATCGCGCTGGGAGGTGCCTCGGCTGCCAGCTTCACCGGCCCGCCGGACGAGCTGACCCCGGAGCGCGAGGCCGAACTCGGTTTCAACGCCTCGGCCATGCACTGGGACCTGGTGAGCACCGAGGCCAGGCGCGTCACGGCCATTCTGCCCAGCGACAAGGGGGAAGGCGGTCGGCGCACAATCTACGACAACGGCCAGTTCCTGGTCTGACGCCCGGATTTTTTCGCCCCTGGGCAGCCCAAATCCGCACTCCGCCCTGTTGACAACCCAAGCCCCGTGTTTACTTGTATCCCTGACGAGACGCCGGGACAGCTTGTGTTCAAGCCTCCTGGCGTCCTCGCACGTTTGAGAGCAACACGCACAAGACGGAGCAACGATGTCGAAAACCGAGAAGAATGAGATGCAGGAACCGGAAGCCGAGGCTCCCAAGGTCGACCTGAGCGAAGAAGAGCTCCAGGCCCTGTGCAAGGCCCATGTCTGCACCAAGTGCGCGGTCATGGCCGAGGCAGAGGACATCAAGCTGCGCGCCCTGGCCGACAACGAGAACTTCAAGCGCCGCATCCAGCGGGAGACCGAAGAGGTCCGCCGCTACGCTACAGAGTCCGTGCTCTCGGACCTGCTTCCGGTGCTGGACAACCTGGCCCTGGCCATCGAGCACGCGGGCGACAACCCGGCTTGCAAGAACCTCGTCATGGGCGTGGACATGACCCGCAAGATTTTTTTGGACACGCTCAAGCGCCACGGCCTGGAGTGCGTGGGCGCCTGCGGCGAGACCTTTGATCCGGGCATGCACGAAGCCATCGGCACCGTGTGCGACCCGGGCCAGGAAGAGGGCTGCGTGGCCAAGATCAGCCAGAGCGGCTACGTGCTCAAGGGCCGCGTCATCCGCCCGGCCAAGGTTCTGGTCAACAAGAAACAGGAAGTGTAGGCCTTCCGGTCTTTACATCGGCAAAACCGGACTTACTAAAAGCCTCAACGAAGTAACATCATCCCCCACCTTTGGAGGTTCATATCATGGGCAAGATTATCGGCATCGACCTTGGGACCACAAACTCCTGCGTCTACGTCATGGAAGGCAAGGATCCCAAGTGCATCACCAGCCCCGAAGGCGGCCGCACCACCCCGTCCATCGTGGCCTTCACGGACAAGGAGCGCCTCATCGGCGAGATCGCCAAGCGCCAGAGCGTAACCAACCCGGAGAAGACCATCTCCGCCATCAAACGCCTCATGGGCCGCCAGTTCGATGCGCCCGAGGTCAAGAAATGGCGCGAGCACTGCCCCTACAAAATCGTGGCAGGCAAGAACAACGACGCCTGGGTCGAGATCGGCGGCAAGAAGTACAGCCCGCCTGAAGTCTCCGCCTTCATCCTGCAGAAGCTGAAGAAGGACGCCGAGACCTACCTGGGCGAGGCCGTCACCGAGGCCGTCATCACCGTCCCGGCCTACTTCAACGACTCCCAGCGCCAGGCCACCAAGGACGCGGGCAAGATCGCCGGCCTTGAGGTCAAGCGCATCATCAACGAGCCCACCGCAGCCTCCCTGGCCTACGGCATGGACCGCAAGAAGAACGAGAAGATCGCCGTATTCGACCTGGGCGGCGGCACGTTTGACATCTCCATCCTCGAAGTCGGCGACAACGTCGTGGAAGTGCGCGCCACCAACGGCGACACCTTCCTCGGCGGCGAGGACTTCGACCAGCGGATCATCCAGTACCTGGTGGAAGAGTTCAAGCGCGAGAACGGCATCGACCTGTCCAAGGACCGCATGGCCCTGCAGCGCCTGAAGGAAGCTTCCGAGAAGTCCAAGCAGGAGCTCTCCTCCACCATGGAGACCGAGATCAACCTGCCCTTCATCACCGCCGACCAGAACGGCCCCAAGCACCTCATGATCAAGGTCTCGCGCGCCAAGCTGGAAAGCCTGGTCATGGACCTGGTGGAGCGCACCATCGGCCCCTGCAAGAAGGCGCTGGCCGATGCGGGCCTCACCGCCAAGGACATCGACGAAGTGGTGCTGGTGGGCGGCATGACCCGCATGCCCCTGGTGCAGCAGAAGGTCGGCGAGTTCTTCGGCAAGGAGCCCAACCGCTCGGTGAACCCGGACGAGGTTGTGGCCATGGGCGCGGCCATCCAGGGCGGCATCCTGGCGGGCGATGTCAAGGACGTGCTGCTGCTCGACGTCAGCCCGCTGTCCCTTGGCATCGAGACCATGGGCAGCGTTTTCACCAAGCTCATTGAGCGCAACACCACCATCCCGACCCGCAAAAGCCAGGTCTTCACCACCGCGGCCGACAGCCAGCCCTCGGTGTCCATCCACGTGCTCCAGGGCGAGCGCCCCATGGCCTCCGACAACATGACGCTGGGCCGCTTCGAGCTCACCGGCATCCTGCCCGCCCCGCGCGGCGTGCCGCAGATCGAGGTCACCTTCGACATCGACGCCAACGGCATCGTCAACGTCTCGGCCAAGGATACCGGCACCGGCAAGGAGCAGTCCATCCGCATCACCGCGAGTAGCGGCCTGTCCGAAACGGACATCGAGCGCATGGTCAAGGACGCCGAGGCCCACGCCGAGGACGACAAGAAGAAGCAGGCCGTCATCGAGGCCCGCAACCACGCCGACTCCCTGGTCTACAACACCGAGAAGTCCCTGCGCGAGATCGGCGACAAGATCGACGCCGTGGTCAAGGGCGACATCGAGGCCAAGATCGAGAGCGTCAAGAAGCTCCTGGAGGGCGACGACGCCGAGGCCATCAAGCAGGCCGCGGACGAGCTGTCCCAGGCCTCGCACAAGCTGGCCGAGCAGCTCTACGCCCAGAAGCAGGGCGAAGAGGCCGGCGCTGGCGGCTGCGCCGGCGGCACCTGCGGAGCGCAGGGCGGGCAGCCCGGCGGTGCTGGCGCAAAGCCCGCTGACGACAACGTCGTGGACGCGGACTACACCGAGGTCAAATAGCGCGCCAAGGCGTCTGCTTGCCTTGCAGGGCAAGAGTGAGTACATATATCCCGGCCTGCGGACCTCCGTGGGCCGGGATTTTTTTGGCACCCAAGCACAGGGAGGCAGCCGCATGAAACACACCCCGCGTCCCCCCGGAGCCCGCGTCGGCGCATCCAGAATCCTGGCCGCGCTGGGCCTGCTCCTGGCGCTTATGGCCGTCGGCTGCGTGGAACTCAAGCTGCCCACCGCCAGCGAGGCACAGACGGAACTCCCGCAAGAGCAGTCCACGGAGGACCTGACCAAGGATGCCGAGGGCTTCTTCGCCTCCGGCAACTTCCCCCAGAGCGAGCTCCTGTACACCCGCCTGCTGGAGCGCCAGCTGGGCGCCGAGCAGCGGCACCAGGCCCTGAACCGCCTGGCCGTCAGCGCCTTCAATTCGCGGCACTACTACCAGGCCAAGTCGGCCCTGGACCGCATGGTCGTGGCCGATGGCACTGTGCTGACCACCTGGGCCTGGCACGAGCAGTACATCAAGACCCTGGGCGCGCTGAACCGGCCGGACCTGCTGGAGAACCACCGTGTCTGGCTGGCGGCGCACACGGAGCTGCCCTTTGAGGTGCGCGCGCACGCGGCCCTGGCCTTTGCCGAGGTCTACACCCAGAGCGGCGAACTGGCCCGGGTCATCGAGATCCTGGCCAGCACCCACAAGCAATCCC
Source organism: Pseudomonadota bacterium (assembly GCA_018817515.1). Classification (GTDB taxonomy): domain Bacteria; phylum Desulfobacterota; class Desulfovibrionia; order Desulfovibrionales; family Desulfovibrionaceae; genus Humidesulfovibrio. The sequence goes on along the minus strand of JAHIUD010000004.1, from coordinate 49,090 downwards.
CCGACCGCAAGGGCAAGGCCGCCATGGAGGCCGAATACGGCGCGCAGCTGCGCGACATGCCTGAGCAGCAGCTCCTGGGCCTGGCGCGGCTTGTCGGCACAGGCGGCTCCGACACCTTCCCCCACGCCCTCATCCAGCGCGAGACCAAACGCCGCGCCCTGGCGCCGCGCATCAGCGCCAAGAGCACCATACTGGCCGATTCCTCTCGCCGCACCGCCTCCGACCTGACCGGGAGCCTTTTGGCGTCGGCCATGGGCACCACGCGCGTGGCCCTGGTGCTGCCGCTCACCGGGCGCTACGCCACCACGGCGGCCAAGGTCCTGCGCGGAGCCGAGGTGGCGCAACAAAAGCTCGCCGCCCAAGGCCGGTCGGTGGAAGTGAAAGCCATCAACGCCGAGGCTGCGGATTGGCGCGAACAGCTCGCGGCACTGCCCCCGGAGTTCACCGTGGTGGGCGGCCCCATGCAGCCGGACCGCCTGCAGGAGATGCAGGCCTCGGGCGTCACCGCCTCCCACGCCGTGTTCGCCTTTTTGCCGGTGCTGAAGACCCTCACCGAGGGCGCGCAGGCCTGGCGCTTCTTCACCAGCCCCACGGACCAGGTGCGGGCCCTGGTGGACCTCACCGCCGACAAGCTGGGCATCCGTTCCGTGGCCGTGCTGGCGCCCAAGACCGCCTTTGGCCAGGGCATGACAACCGTGTTCCAGGCCGAGGCCAAGGCCAAGGGCCTGCGCATCGCGGCGAGCGGGACCTACGCGCCCAACGACCACCCGAGCTGGAGCCACAGCGTGGAGCGTCTGCTCAAGGTGCCCGACTCCTTCCACCACAACAAGAACATGCCCCTGCCCATGCCGGACTTCGAGGCGGTTTTCGTGCCCGTTGACTGGGACAAGGCCGAACTGCTCATGTCCAACTTCCATTTTTTCGAAGGCCAGCACATGGTCTTTCTGGGCACGGAGCTCTGGAGCGTGGCCCTGGACAACGTCAAGGACATCGACGACTCCTACTTCCAGCTTGCCGTGTGTCCGGGCGCATGGTGGGCCGAGGCCCCTGCGGCCAAGGCGCTGCAGGCCGCCCTGGCGGGAAAGTCCTCGGATGACGCCGATTTCTGGGTGGCCCTGGGGCATGACTTCATAAATTTCGCCGCAGCGCTGAACCTGCCTGCGGACTGGACCCCGGCACAGGTCAACCAGAGGCTGCAGGTCCTGCGCGGCCTTGAGTTCAGCATGGCGCCCATCACCTGGGACGCCGAGGGCATCGCCCGCCAGAACCTCTACCTGTTCAGCCCGCGCAAGGAAGGCAAGGTCCTGGCGGACCCGGACGAACTGCGCGCCGACGCCGCCAAGGCCAAGTCCCGCCGCGAGCGCCGCCTGGTCTATTCACGCCAACTGCAACGCGACAAGAAGCTCTCCGGCTCCTCCGGGAGCCTGACCAAAGAGCCCACGGAATAAGGAGCGACAGCACATGAAGATCAGCCCGGAAGAAGTGGCCAAGGTCGCCAGGCTCGCCCGCCTGGACCTTTCGCCCGAGAAGATCGACCAGTACGCCGGACAGCTTGACGGCATCCTGGGCTACATGGACAAGCTCTCGGAGCTGGACACCAGTTCGGTGGAGCCCATGTACTCGCCTGTTGACCATGTCAGCGTCATGCGCGACGATGTTGTCCGCAAGGACTACGCCCGCGAGGACATCCTGAAGAACGCGCCCGAGACCGACGGCAGCTTCTTCATCGTGCCGCGCATCGTCTAGCGCCTGCCCCAAACCCCTTCCAGCCACGGAAACACCATCATGTCCGACCTGACTCAATTGACCTTGTCCGAGGTCCGCGCCAAGCTCGCGGACAAGACCCTCACCGCCTTGGATGTCACCGAGGCCGCGCTTGCGCGCATTCAGGCCACCGAGCCCACGGTGCAAGCCCTGCTGTCCGTTCAGGCCGAGGAGGCCAGAGCCCGGGCCAAGGCTCTGGACGCCCAGGGACCGGACGCCGCCAAGCCGCTCTGGGGCGTGCCCCTGGTGGTCAAGGACGTTTTGTGCACCAAGGACGCCCCGACGACCTGCGGCTCCAAGATCCTGGAAAACTTTCGGCCCGTGTACGACGCCACCGCCGTGGCGCGGCTCAAGGACGCCGGGGCCATCATCCTGGCCAAGGCCAACATGGACGAGTTCGCCATGGGCTCCACCACCGAGAACTCCGCCTATTTCGCCACCAAGAATCCCTGGGACACCTCGCGCGTGCCCGGCGGCTCCAGCGGCGGCTCCGGCGCCACCGTGGCCGCCTGCCAGTGCTTTGGCGCGCTCGGCACCGACACCGGCGGCTCCATCCGCCTGCCCGCGAGCTTCTGCGGCATCGTGGGCCTCAAGCCCACCTATGGCCGCGTGTCGCGCTTCGGCATGGTGGCCTACGGCTCCTCGCTGGACCAGATCGGCCCCATGACCCGCACTGTGGAAGACGCCGCTCGCCTGCTTCAGGTCATCGCCGGGCACGACGAGCGCGACTCCACGAGCGTCAACACGCCCGTGCCGGACTACGTGGCGGGCCTGGCCCAGAGCAACGACCTCAAGGGCCTGACCATCGGCCTGCCTGAAGAATACTGGGACAAAGGCCTTTCATCCGAGGTCGCCGAGGCCTGCGCTGCGGCCATCAAACAGGCCGAGGCGCTGGGCGCAAAGACCGTGCCCGTGCGGCTCAAGCTCTCGGAATACGCCATCGCGACGTACTACATCATCGCCGTGGCCGAGGCGAGCTCCAACCTGGCGCGCTTTGACGGCGTGCGCTACGGCCACCGCGATCACGATGCCCAAAGCCTCATCGAAATGTACGTCAAGAGCCGCACCCAGGGCTTTGGCGAGGAGGTTCAGCGGCGCATCATCCTGGGCACCTACGTGCTCTCCTCCGGCTACTACGACGCCTATTACCGCAAGGCCGCGCAGGTGCGCAGGCTCATCCGCCAGGACTTCGAGGCCGCGCTCACCCAGTGCGACGTCATCATGGGCCCGGTGTGCCCGACCACGGCCTTCAAGGTCGGGGAGATGACCGCCGACCCGCTGCAGATGTACCTGATGGACATCTTCACCATCAGCACCAACCTGGCCGGACTGCCGGGCATGAGCCTGCCCGTGGGCCTCGGACGCGACTCGGGCATGCCTGTGGGCCTGCAGTTGACTGGCCGGGCCTTTGACGAGGCGCGCCTGCTGCAAGTGGCCGGGGTGCTGGAGAGAAATGTCCCTGCAACCGGCCTGCCGAGTCTGTAGGAGCCCTTATGCCCGTTACCCTGGTGAGCGTCGTCAAGGGCCGCGACAGCGCCCAGAAGACCGCCCTGCTTGAGGCTGTGCAAGGGGCCATCACGGCCACGCTGAAGCTGCCGCCGCAAGACCGCTACATTCGTCTGGCCGAGCACGCCCACGACGAGTGGCTGCTGCCCGAAGGCAAGAGCAGAGCCTTCACGCTGGTGGAGATCGCGCTGTTCGCGGGCCGCACGCCCGAGACCAAGGGTGCGCTGTACACATCCATCTGCGACGCGCTGGAGGCGCTTGGCGTGCCGCGCGGAGACGTGTTCATCCGCATCGTCGACCAGCCGCGCGAGAACTTCGGCATCCGGGGCGGCCAGCGCGCCGATCTGGTGGACCTGGGGTATCAGGTGAAGGTCTAGCGCCTCCCCCTATCCAACGACACAGGCCCGGCCTGGAGACATCTCCAAGTCGGGCCTTTGTATTGTGCGGAACAGCCGTTTAGGCGTTCTGGCAGCCCTCGCAGACCCCGCCAAGGGTGATCTCGGCCATGTCCACGCGCATGGGCAGGCCGGACAGGATTCGCGAGAGGCCCGGCTCCAGGAGCGCGGAATCCAAACACTGAGTGGCCCCGCAGCGCGTGCAGTGAAAATGCGAATGCCCGGCCACGCCCCGGCCCAGGCAGTAGCGGAAGGCCCGCTCGCCCGCGTTGTGCCGGGCCACCACCCCGCGCTCCACAAGCCGCTCCAGGATGCGGTACAGGGTCACGCGGTTCATGCGTCCGTCCAACTGGGCCAGCAGCTCCAGCGGTGTTTGCGGATGATCCGCGCCGGACAGCGCCCGCATCACTAGCAGCCGGTTTTCCGTTGCGGCCACGCCACAATGCTCCAGCAGTTCCGAGGCTTCCATGTCACCCTCCTAGCGCAGCGCCGAGCGGAAGACGCCGGCCACCGCGCGCAGGTTGGCGGCCCAGTCCGCAGCCAACGGATCGACCACGAGCACCCGCGCGCCCAATGCCTGGGCGATGCTCTCCGCCGTGCGGCGGCTCATCTGCGGCTGCACAAAGATGACCTTGACGCCCGTGGTCTTGGCCTGTGCGATCAACGCCCCCAGCCGCCTGGGCGAAGGCTCCTTGCCCTCGAACTCGATGGCCGCCTGCGTCAGACCGTAGTCCCGGGCCAGATAGCCCCAGGCCGGGTGGAACACCAGGAAGCCGCGCTTGTCCGCCGGAATTCCGGCAAAGGCGCTGCGCAGCTCGGCGTCCACAGCGTCGATTTCCTTCTGGAATGCCGCCAGGTTGGCTGTGTAGACCTTGGCGTGGGTCGGATCGGCTTTGGCAAAGGCCTCGGCAATGCGCGCGGCCATGTGCCGGACATTGGCGGCCGAGACCCAGACGTGCGGGTCCATCTCGGCCTCGTGGTCGCGCGCGGCCTTGTGGCGGTCGTCGTGGTGGTCGTCATGTCCTCCGGGCATAGGCATGCGGGCCAGGCCCTGGTCGGTGCGCACCACCAACAGCCCAGGGTTGGCGGCCTTGAGCCGGGGCTCCCAGGCCGTCTCGAACTCCAGGCCAGCGGACAGGTACAGCCCGGCCCTGGAAAGCTCGCGCATCTGCGAGGGCTTGGGCTCATAGGTGTGGGCATCAGCCCCGGCAGGAACCAGCACCACGGTCTGGATCAACTGCCCGCCGATCTTCCTGGCGAAGTACTCCACCGGGGCCACGCCCACGGCGACCTGCATGGGCTTCGGCATTGGCCCGGCCTTCGCGCTGGCGGCGAATCCAGCGATGAAGACACACAACAGCACCAACAGTTTGCGCATGGTCGACCTCCCAGCCTTGCAAATGCAACTTTGTTGCGCTAGCGATGCAACAAAGTTGCACAGAGGTCAAGCAAAAACGGGGGACCGGTCGCCCGGCCCCCCGTCGAATCAGAGCGGATGCTGGGGCTGGCTACAGGTTCGCCAGCACCACGTCGGCCATCTCCACGCAGCCCACCAGCTTGCAGCCTTCCTCGCGGATGTCGCCGGTGCGGTATCCGGCCTGCAGGGCCTTCTGCACGGCGGCCTCGATGGCGGCGGCGGGCTCGTCCATGTCGCTAAAGCTATAGCGCAGCAACATGGCCACAGAGAGGATGGTGGCCAGCGGGTTGGCCTTGTTCTGGCCCGCGATGTCCGGGGCCGAGCCGTGGATGGGCTCGAACAGGCCGGGATTGCCCGCGCCAAGGGAGGCCGAAGGCAGCATGCCGATGGACCCGGTGATGACCGAGGCCTCGTCGGAGAGGATGTCGCCGAAGAGGTTCTCGGTGACGATGACGTCAAACTGCGAGGGGTCGCGCACCAGTTGCATGGCCGCGTTGTCCACGTACATGTGCGAGAGCGCCACGTCCGGGTAGTCCTTGCTCACCTCGATGACGACCTCGCGCCACAAGCGCGAGACATCCAGCACGTTGGCCTTGTCCACGCTGCAAAGCTGCTTGCGGCGTTTGCGCGCGGCCTCGAAGCCGACCTTGGCGATGCGCCGGATCTCGTGCTCGGAGTAAATCATGTTGTTGAAGCCCACGCGCTCGCCGTCACGCACCTCAACCCCCTTGGGCGTTCCGAAGTACGCGCCGCCGGTGAGCTCGCGCACCACCAGGAGGTCGATGCCCTTGGCCACGATGTCGGGCCGGAGGTAGCAGGCGTGCTTGAGCTCCGGGAACAGGCTGGCGGGACGCAGGTTGGCGAACAGCCCCAGCTCCTTGCGGATGCCGAGCAGGCCGCGCTCAGGCCGGATGGCCGGGTCGATGGTGTCCCACTTGGGGCCGCCCACGGCGCCAAGCAGTACGGCATCGGCGGCCTTGCACAGGCGAACGGTCTCCTCCGGCAGGGGGCCGCCGGTGGCGTCGATGGCGCAGCCGCCGATGAGGGCCTCCTGCGTCTCAAACTTCTTGCCGAACTTGGCCCCGACCTTGTCCAGCACCCGCAGGGCCTGGGCGACGATTTCACGGCCGATGCCGTCTCCGGGCATGACGCAAATATTCATGTGCCAGCCCCCTACTGCTTCTCAGCCAAGCGTTTCTTGACGTAAGGCACGAGCCCGCCAGCGTCGAGAAGGTCCTGCATGGACTGGGGCACCGGGGCGCAGACCACCACAGCGCCGGTGGTCAGATTCTTGATCTGTCCGGCGTCGAGGTCCACTTCCAGCGTGTCGCCGTCACGCAGCTTGTCCGCATCCGCGCCGACCTCAAGCAGCACAAGGCCCATGTTGTACGCGTTGCGGTAGAAGATGCGGGCGAAGCTCTTGGCCACCACCACGGGCATGCCCGCGCCCAGGATGGCGATGGGGGCATGTTCGCGGGAAGAGCCGCAGCCGAAGTTTTCGTCGGCCACGATGATGTCGTTTTTCTGCACGCGCTTGACCCAGCCGGGTTCAAGCCCCTCCATGCAGTTGGAGCCCAGGACCTCGGCGTCCGTGGTCACCAGGAACCGCGCCGGGATGATGGCGTCGGTGTCGATGTGCGCACCGACCTTGTGCACCTTGCCTGTCACGAGCATATCTCTCTCCTTGTACGCCGCCCGGAACGCATTCTCGGGCGGGTCTTGCTTCTCGATGTTCTGACTGCCTGCCGTCTTTCAGCCTGTCTGGCCTACAGCTTGCCGGGGTGAATGATCTCACCGGCCACGGCGCTGGCGGCGGCGACCGCCGGGCTGGCCAGATAGACTTCACTTTCCAGGCTGCCCATGCGGCCGCGGAAGTTGCGGTTGGTGGTGGAGATGCAGCGCTCGCCACCGGCCAGAATGCCCATGTGGCCGCCCAGGCAGGGCCCGCAGGTAGGCGGACCGACCACGGCCCCGGCGTCCAGGAAGATGCTGAACAGCCCTTCGTCCATGGCCTGGCGCCAGATCTTCGGCGTGGCGGGCAGGATGATCAGGCGCACGTTCTTGTTCGCCTTGCGGCCCTTCAGGATGGCGGCGGCCTCGCGCATGTCCTCGATGCGGCCATTGGTGCAGGAGCCGATGACGGCCTGATCCACGCGCATGCCCTTCAGTTCGTCCACGCCGCGAACGTTGTCGGGCAGGTGCGGGCAGGAGACCTGCGGGCCCATGCCGGTGACGGACAGGGACAGCTCCTGCTCGTACACCGCGCCGGGATCGGCCTTGAGCGCCTTGTCCCCGGTGCGGCCGTGGGCCGCGCAATAGGCCAGGGTCTTGGCGTCGACCGGGAACAGACCGACCTTGCCGCCGGCCTCGATGGCCATGTTGGCCATGGTCATGCGGCCCTCGATGCTCATGTTGTCGATGACCGGCCCGCCGAATTCCAGCGCCCGGTACAACGCGCCGGACACGCCAAGGCGGCCGATGAGGTGCAGGATAAGGTCCTTGGCGCCCACGAAGGGCTCAAGCTGGCCGTCGAATTCCACGCGGATGGTGGGCGGCACCTTGAACCAGGTCTCGCCCAGGGCCAGGGCCCCGGCAATGTCGGTGCTGCCCATGCCCGTGGCAAAGGCGCCCAGGCCGCCGTAGGTGCAGGTGTGGCTGTCCGCGCCGACCACGATGTCCTTGGGGCCCACCAGGCCGAGCTCGGGCAAAAGCGCGTGCTCCACGCCGCAGTCGCCGCCCTCGTAATAGTGCGTCACGCCCATCTCGTGGGCGAACTCGCGCACCACCTTGACCTGCTCGGCGGAGTCGATGTCCTTGTTCGGCGTGAAGTGGTCGCAGACCAGGGCAACCTTGTCCTTGTCAAAGACCTTGGTGGCGCCCATGCCCTTGAAGGACTTGATGGCCAGCGGCGCGGTGATGTCGTTGGCCAGGACCAGGGACACACGGCAGGTGACGATCTGCCCGGCGCGGGTGATTTCCTCATCCGTGTGCGCCTGCAGGATTTTTTCGGCTAAATTGTGGGACATTCGCTCTTCTCCTCCCTCATTTTTTCCAAACGATTGAGTGCGTTGATGAAGGCCATGGCGCTGGCCACGAGGATGTCCTCGTTGGTGCCGCGTCCAACAGACCTCTTTGCTTCATGCTCGATGCGCACGGTCACCGTGGCCTGCGCGTCCGTGCCGCCGGTGACGGCGTTGATCTGGAAGCGGTCCAGGGCGGGCGCGTAGCCCACCATGGCCCCGATGCATTTGAACAAGGCGTCCACAGGCCCCTCGCCAAACGACGAATGGCGGCGCACCTCGGCCACCTCTTCGCCATCCAGGACCTCAAGGACCATGGCCGCATGAGGCGGAACCCCGCCCGTGCCGGAGAACACGCTCATGTCCTTCAGCCGGTACTTGTCGCGGCGGCGGTAGACCATCTCCAGGACCAGCGCCTCCACGTCCTCGTCGAACACGCGCTCCTTCTTGTCCGCCAGCTCCTTCACCGCGGAAAAGACAACGCTGAGCTGGGCGTCGTCCAGGGCGTAGCCAAGCTCGGTGAGCTTGGACTTGATGGCATGGCTGCCGGAATGCTTGCCGATGACCATGTCCGTGCCCTTGCGGCCCACGGAGGCGGGCGTCATGATCTCATAGGTCAGCGGATTTTTCAGCATGCCGTCCTGGTGGATGCCGGACTCGTGCGCAAAGGCGTTGGGCCCCACGATGGCCTTGTAGGGCGGAATGGGCTGGCCGATGATCTGCGAGAGGCGGCGGCAGGAGGGGTACAACTGCTCGGTCTTGACGTCGCACTCAAGCTTGTAGAGCTCATGGCGCGTGTGCAGGGCCATGACGAGCTCTTCAAGGGAGGCATTGCCCGCGCGCTCGCCGATGCCGCAGAGCGTCACCTCGGCCTGGCGCGCCCCGGCCCGGATGGCCGACAGGCTGTTGGCCACGGCCAGGCCCAGGTCGTTGTGGCAATGCACGCTGAATACGGCGTCCTTGGCGTTGGGCACGGTCTTGAGCAAATAGGCGATGAGCTCGCCGAACTCAAAGGGCTGGGCATAGCCCACGGTGTCCGGGATGTTCACGGTCTTGGCCCCGGCGCGGATGACCACCTCGCAGACCTTGGCCAGGAATTCCCAGTCCGAGCGCGAGGCGTCCTCAGCCGAGAATTCCACGTTGGGGCACAGGCTCACGGCGTGTTTCACCGCAGCCTCTGCCATCTGAAGCACCTGCTCGCGCGTTTTGCGCAGCTTGTGCGTCATGTGGATCTCGCTGGTGGCCAGGAAGGTGTGGATGCGCGGGTTGGCGGCGTCCTTGATGGCCTCCCAGCCGCGGTCGATATCCTTGTCGAGTGCGCGGCACAGGGCCGCCACCTGGATGTGCTTGATAGAGCGGGCGATGGCCTGGACAGACTCGAAGTCGCCCTGGCTGGCGGCGGGGAAGCCCGCCTCGATGATGTCCACGCCCAGGGCCTCAAGCTGACGCGCGAGGCTGACCTTCTCTTCCTGGTTCATGGTGGCGCCCGGCGACTGCTCGCCGTCACGGAGCGTGGTGTCGAAAATATACACGCGGTCTGACATAAATCCTCCTCACGTGGTTTGGTCTTGTATCTGCTTAATGGATGGCTGGCAACAACGGCGGGCAGGCGCCCGCACACGGGTACGTCCCAGAGAGAGCTCCTGCAGCCGATAAGGAAACGAGGTGAGGCGTCGGCTTACGAGGGTTCCTTCTGGGACTCTCGTAGGAGCTTGGAACTGCGCGGGGATAGGATGAACATGGTGTAGATGGGGCCTGAGATGAGATAGCCGAGGAAGAAGAGGAAGCCCAACATCTTGGGGCGCGAGGCCACCATGACGAAGAGCAGAATGACCGTGACCATGGAGCTGAAGGGGTGGGCCTTGATGAACCCGTACTCCTTGAAGGAGGCGTAGCGCATGGTACTGACCATGAGGAAGGACAACACATACACGAGGACCAGGCAGGCCGTGGGCAACACGTCGGCGATCCAGTTTTCCGGGAGATGCGGGGCGAACAGGATGAGCGTGGCCAGCGTGCTGGCCTGGGCCGGAATGGGCAGGCCCACGAAGAATTTCTTGCTCGTCACCGCAGCCTGCACGTTGAAGCGCGCGAGGCGCAACGCGCCGCAGGCGATGAGCAGGAACGAGGCCATGAGCCCCAGGGTGCCGAAGGAGCGCAACTGCCAGAGGTACACGGTGAGCGCCGGGGTGGCGCCAAAGGCCACGAGGTCGGCCAGGGAGTCGAACTGCACGCCGAACTCGCTGGTGGTATTGGTGAGCCGGGCCACCTTGCCGTCCAGACCGTCAAAGAGGCAGGACCCCAGGATGCACAGGGCGGAATACTCGTAGAGGCCCTCAATGGCCCAGATCATCCCCATGAACCCGAGAAACAGGCTCGCGGTGGTGAACAGGTTCGGCAGGATGTACACGCCTTTGTGGCGCGGCAGTGCCTTTTCCTTGGCCATACGACTCCTAAAATACTCCGGCTTGCACTACTTGCGGACGGCGATGGCCGTCTCGCCCGCTCGGACGGTTTCGCCCACGTACACCTTCACAGCATAGCCGTCGGGCAGGTAGAGGTCAACTCTGGACCCGAACTTGATCAGACCGAAGCGTTCACCCCGGCGCAGGATGTCCCCGGCCTCGGACCAGCAGACGATGCGCCGGGCGATGAGCCCCGCGATCTGCACCACGGTGAAGCGCTCCGCGCCACGGCCCAGCACCAAGATGTTGCGCTCGTTGTCCGTACTGGCCTTGTCCAGGCTGGCATTGAAGAACTTGCCGGGGATGTAGCGGATGAGCTCCACGCTGCCCTCCACGGGGGCGCGGTTCACGTGCACGTCGACCACGTTCATGAACACGCAGACCACCTGGCGGATCTGACCGCTGACAGGGTCCGGCGCGAAATCGACCTTGCACACGCGTCCATCCGCCGGGGAAACCACGGCGTCCAGATCCTCGGGCGTCACGCGCTCGGGATCGCGGAAGAAATGCACCACAAAGCCGGTGACGACGAGCAGGAGCAGGGCCAGGAGCCACCAGCCCATAGCGGCGAAGACAAGGGTGGCAAAGGCCGAGAGGCCGATGGAAGGCAGGCCTTCCAGGCTCAGTCCGATGGTCGGTTTGCGCATGCGCTTAGGTCTCCTTAGGGGTCGTGTGCGTACTCCGGCAGTAGTGAATTACCCGCCATTGCGCGCAAGGTCAACAACGATGCGCTTGCGGCAGGCCCTGGCGCAACCTCAGGATTCAACTTGGGAGTCGATTTCCGGCGCGCCGCGCAGAACCAGCCAGCCAAGCACGGCGGACACGAAGGAGCCCCCAAGGATGCCGATCTTGGCAGAATCCTTGACCGCCTGATCGGAAAACGCCAGCTCGGCGATGAAGATGGACATGGTGAAGCCAATCCCGGCGAGGCAACCGGCCCCCAGCATGTGGCGCCAAGTGACGCCCTCCGGCCTGGGCGCCAGGCCCGTGGACATCATCACAGCGGCGGCAAGGCACACGCCAAGCGGCTTGCCGAGCATCAGGCCGCATAAGATGCCCAGATTCACAGGCTGAGCCAAGGCCTGAGCCATGTCCGCTGGAAGGGCCACGCCTGCATTGACCAGCGCGAACAGGGGCATGACAAGGAACGCCACCCAAGGGTGCAACACTGCCTCTATGCTCTGCAATGGGGTCTCGGCATCCCGGCATGTCTCGCGCAAAGTCTGCAGGAGTATCGGCTGGCGCTTACTTTCCAGCATACTGCCCCTGTCCGCGCTCAATAGGGCTTGGTATTCTTCCAAAATGCTACAACAACGGGTGAGAAAATCCTTGGAGCTGCTCTTTGACCTGGCTGGGATGGCCATGGCAGCGATGACGCCGGAGACTGTGGCGTGTACACCGGAATGGAAAAACAAAAGCCACGCGCCAACGCCGAGCAACAGGTAGACCAAAGGCTTACGGACGCCAAGGGCGTTGGCCGCCGCCATGAGCGCGAGCAACGCCAGACCGAGGCCAAGTTGCGACAGCGAGAGATTGGCCGTGTAGAACAGCGCGATGACCAGCACCGCGCTCATGTCATCTGCGATGGCCACCGCCGTCAGGAACACCTTGAGGCTCACAGGAACACGGCGGCCAAACAGGGAAAGGATGCCCAGTGCGAAGGCGATGTCAGTGGTGATGGGCACACCCCAGCCAGCAGCGTGTGGAGTTCCCGAATTAAAAACGAGATAAAGCGCCGCAGGAGCAAGCATGCCGCCTATGGCCGCAACGATGGGCAGAAGCGCCTTCCTGGCCGTGGAAAGCTCTCCCACCAGCAACTCGCGCTTGATCTCCAGCCCGACGACGAAGAAAAACACAGCCATGACGCCATCGTTCACCCAATGTTTGAGCGACAGCGAAAGCGTCTGGTCCGCAAACCCGAGGCTCAGGGGCACTTCCCTGAACTGGGAGTAAGAGGCACTCCACGGGGAATTGGCCCAGACCATGGCGATGGCCGTGCAGGCCAGAAGCACCAGCCCGCCCGAGGCGGAAGTCTTGAAAAAGCGGTTGAACGGATGCATGAGGATTTCGATGGGAGCTTGCTTGGAAGCGCTCATGTCAAACACCTCCTCACCGTAAGATGCGGGCAAAGGAAAAATCGCCTTACCTCGGGCTAGCGCCCGATGCCGTAGTGCTTGAGCCCGAAGCGCGAGAGAAGCGAGCGGGAATACAGGTTGCGGCCGTCAAAGATCACCGGCTCGGCAAGCTTGCGGGCGATGCCCGCGAAGTCCGGGTTGCGGAACTGGTTCCAGTCCGTGACAACGGCCAGGGCGTCGGCGCCTTCCAGGGCGTCGTACTGGGTCTCCACCAGTTCCACCAGGCCGTTGCCGGAGAGCTCGGCCTGGGCGCGCTTGGCCGCCACGGGGTCAAAGGCCTTGACGCGCATGCCCTGGGCCGTCAGCTCGCGGATGATGTCGAAGGCCGGGGCCTCGCGCACGTCGTCGGTATTGGCCTTGAAGGCCAGCCCCCACAGGGCCAGGGTCCGCCCGGCCACGCCGCCCAGCGGAGCGAAATGCGCCAGGACCTTCTGGGCCAGCACGACCTTCTGCCGGTCATTGACCTCGTCCACGGACCTGATGAGCCCGGCCTCGTAGCCGGCCTCGCGCGCCGTGGCCAGAAAGGCCTTCACGTCCTTGGGAAAGCAGGAGCCGCCGTAGCCCACGCCGGGGTAGATGAAATTGTAGCCGATGCGGTGGTCGCTGCCGATGCCGAGGCGCACCTCGGAAACGTCCGCGCCCACGCGCTCGCAGATGTTGGCCACCTCGTTGATGAAGCTGATCTTGGTAGCGAGCATGCAGTTGGCCGCGTACTTGGTCATCTCCGCACTGCGCACGCCCATGATGATGAGCTTTTCGCGGCTGCGGGCGAAGGGCGCGTAAAGCGCCTTCAGCATCTCCGCGCTCTTGGGGTTCTCGGTGCCCACGATGACGCGGTCGGGCTTCATGAAGTCCTGCACGGCGTCGCCCTCTTTCAAAAATTCCGGGTTGGACACCACGTCGAACTCGACCTCGGCCCCGCGCGCGGCAAGCTCGCGGGTGATGATGGCGCGCACGCGGTCGGCGGTGCCCACGGGCACGGTGGACTTGTTGATGACGATGAGCGGGGCGCTCACCGTGCGGCCGATCTCCTCGGCCACGGCGTCGACGTAGCAGAGGTCGCAGACCCCGTCGTCGCCAGACGGCGTGCCCACGCAGACAAAGGCGAACTCCGCTCCCGAGCCGTCAAAGGACAGGCCGTCAGCCAGGCTGGTGGTGAAGGCCAGGCGGCCCTCGGCGAAGTTGCGGCGCACCAGCTCCTCAAGCCCGGGCTCGAAGATATGGATGCTTCCGGCGCGCAAGGTCTCCACAACCTTGGGGCTCTTGTCCACGCAACGCACGTGGTTGCCCATTTCAGACAGGCAGGCCGCGGTGACGAGCCCCACGTAGCCGGTGCCGACGATGCATACGTTCATATATTCTCCTCGCGGTGCGCGAAACTGTTCGTATTGACCGCCTTGGGGTACATTCACCAAGCTCTGATGTCAACGAGAGGACGCCTGCGTCCCGGGTCGGTCGGCCTGTTGCCTTTGCCCACCGGAAGGCGTAATATTTCGATGGTTCAAGCAATCGCTGGAGGTATGCATGCCCTTTCTCTGCGTCAACGTCGACCACATCGCCACCCTGCGCCAGGCCCGCCTGGGCCGGGAGCCTGACCCTGTCCTGGGGGCCCACGAGGCCGAGCTGGGCGGCGCCACAGGCATCATCGTGCACCTGCGCGAGGACCGCAGGCACATCCAGGACCGCGACGTGGAGATCCTGCGCCGCACGGTGAACACCAAACTCAACCTGGAGATGGCCGCCACGGCCGAGATGCAGGACATCGCCCTGCGCATCCGCCCGGACACCGTATGCCTGGTGCCGGAAAAGCGCCAGGAGCTGACCACCGAGGGCGGCCTCAACTGCGTGGGCCGCGAGGGCGAGCTCTCGGCCTACCTGGCCCCGCTGCTGGCCCAGGACATCGAAGCCAGCCTGTTCATCGACGCCGACCCGGCCCAGATCGAGGCCGCCAGCCGCACCGGCGCGCAGTTCATCGAGATCCACACCGGACACTACGCCGACGCCGTGAGCCAGGCCGCGCGCCAGGCCGAGCTGGAGAAGATCCTCACGGGCATCCGCCACGCCCAGGGCCTGGGGCTCAAGGTCAACCTGGGCCACGGCCTGAACTACGTCAACGTGCTGGCCTTCGCGCAGGTGCCGGGCATTTGCGAGTATTCCATCGGCCACAGCATCGTTTCCCGCGCCGCCTACATCGGCCTGCGCCAGGCCACCCGCGACATGGCCGACATCCTGCTCGGCTTCGTGGACTAGGGAGCGCCGATGATTCTGGGCGTCGGCCTCGACGTGGCGGAGCTTTCCCGCATCCGCGACTCCCTGGAGCGTTTCGGCGCGCGCTTCATCAGCCGCGTGCTCACCGGGGCCGAGGCTGCGGGCATGCCGAAGAACAACCCCGCGCCCTACGTTGCCGCGCGCTTCGCCGCCAAGGAGGCCGCCGCAAAGGCCCTGGGCACGGGCTTTGCCCAGGGGGTCACCCTGGCCAGCATCGAGGTCGTTCCCCTGCCCTCCGGCGCCCCGACGCTCAAACTGCATGGCAAAGCCCTTGAAATTGCCGACGCAATGGGCGTACAAAGGATGCATATTTCCCTGACCCATGGCCGCGACATCGCCGCCGCCACCGTGATCCTGGAGGGTGCGCCCCAGCTTTCCCCGAGCTCGCCCACGCCCTGTCAGAGCCCATAGCGAGCCTGCAAGGAGGCACATGATGCGTACGCCGGAACCGGCCACGACCACTTGCTCCAAAACCCTGAACCTTTTCGAGCCGCTGCCCACACCGGCGGAAATGGCCGCCTGGGACCAGGCCGCCATCCGTGACTTCGGCCTCAAGGCCGAGCTGCTCATGGAGAATGCCGGGGCCGAGGCCCTGAGCGTTTTGCGCAAGGCCTACGGGTCGCTTTCCGAAGCCAAGGTCCTGCTCGTGGCTGGCGGCGGCAACAATGGCGGCGACGCCTTTGTGCTGGCCCGCAGGCTGCTGGACGAGGGGGCCGCCCCCCTGGTGCTGCATACCCGGCCCGTCTCCGGCTACCGGGGCGCGGCCCGCTACCACCTGGACCTGGCCCGGCGCTCCGGCGTCTCCTGCCACTACCTGTCCCCTGCCCGCGCCAAGTCCGCGCTCTGCGCCTGCGAAGCTCCGGACATCCTCGTCGACGGCCTGCTGGGCACGGGCTTCAGCGGTGAGCTCAAGCCCGAGGCGCTGACCCTGGTGCAGGCCATGAACGACCTGGGCGAAAACTGCTTTGTGCTGGCCCTGGACAGCCCCTCCGGCCTGGACGGGCTCACGGGCGTACCCCGGCCCGAGGCCGTGCGCGCGGACGTCACCGTAGCCTTCCATGCCCCCAAGCTGGGCAGCGCCCTGCCCCTGGCCGCGCCCTTCGTGGGCACGCTGGTGCCACGCGCCATCGGCATTCCCCACGCGGTGATGGCCGCTTCTCCGCCGCGTCAGGTGCTGCTCACCCAACGCCTCTTCGGGCTGCTGCCCACCCCTTCCGCAGAGATGCACAAGGGCCGGGCCGGGCACGTGCTGGTGCTGGGCGGCAGCGAGGGCCTTACCGGCGCCGCCCAGCTCTGCGGCCTCGGCGCGCTGCGCGCCGGCGCCGGGCTCGTCACCGTGGGCTGTCCGCGCGGCGTGCTGCCCGAGGTCAAGGCCGGAATGCCGGACATCATGGCCCTGGGCCTGGGCCACGGCACGACCTGGACCCCGGACTGCATGGACTCCCTCATTCCGACCCTGGGCCGCTACGACGCCGTGGTCATCGGCCCGGGCCTGGGCCGCAACAAGGAGGCCGCAGATTTCCTGGCCCTGTTCCCCAGGGCCTTTGCCGAGGCCTTTGACAAGGGCTGGGCCGTCCCGTGCATCTACGACGCCGATGCGCTTTACCATCTGGCCCAGAACCCCAGGATCATGGCTGAACTGCCCCGGGACGCGGTGCTCACCCCGCACCCCGGCGAGATGGCGCGGCTGCTCGGCATGGGCATGGGCGAGGTCCAGGCCGACCGCGTCGCGGCCGCGCACCGCTTCCTGGCCACGCATCCCCAGGTGCTGACGCTCAAGGGCGCGGGCACCCTGGTGGGCCAGGCCGACCTGCTGCACCTCTCGCCCATCGTCGCCCCGAACCTGGCCGTGGGCGGCTCCGGCGACGTGCTGGCAGGAGTCATCGCGGCAATTCTGGCGCGCGGCGTCGCCCCCCTGCATGCCGCCTGCCTCGGAGTTTACTGGCACGGCCTCTGCGGCCTGGCCCTGGCGGATGATTTCCCGGCCCGGGGCAATCTCGCCTCCGAGATCGCCCACACACTTCCACACGTCCTCAAGGAGCAAGCCCCATGCTGAAGGCCATCGACATCATGACCCCGGAACCGTTCACCCTGTCCCCGGACACAGACATCCGCACCGCCGCCACCCTGCTCCTGGACAAGAAGATCAACGGCGCACCGGTGGTCGACGCCAAGGGCAAGCTCGTCGGCGTGCTTTGCCAGAGCGACCTTGTGGCGCAGCAGAAGCAGGTCACCCTGCCCTCGATCTTCGCCATGCTCGACGGCTTCATCGCCCTGTCCAGCCGCGACGATTTTGAGCACGAAATGCAGAAGATCGCCGCCACCATGGTCTCCCAGGCCATGACCAAGGACCCCAAGACCGTGAGCCCGCAGACGCCCATCGACGAGATCGCCACGGTCATGGTCAACGAAAAGCTCTTCACCCTGCCCGTGGTGGCCGATGGCAAGCTCGTCGGCGTGGTGGGCAAGGAGGACATCCTGCGCACCCTCCTGGGCCAGAAGCCCTAGGCCCAGGTAGAGTTGATGCTGCTGTTATTGCCGAGCCCCGACGACACGCTGCTTCTGGGCGCGGCGCTGGGGCGCGGCCTGGCCGGGGCCGCCACGCCCGTGGCCCTGCTGCTCCAAGGCCCGCTCGGGTCCGGCAAGACCACCCTGGTGCGCGGGCTGGTTTCCGCGCTGCCGGGGGCCGAAGATGCCGAGGTCTCAAGCCCCAGCTTCAATCTGGTGAACATCTACCCCACCAGGCCCCAGGTGGCCCATTTCGACCTCTATCGCCTGGACTCGGCCCACACGCTTGAAGAATTCGAAGAACTCCTCGGCTCTGCGGGCACCCTGCTTGTGGCCGAATGGATCGACCGGGTTGATGAAAAACTCTGGCCTGACGAGGCACTGCGCGTGGAATGGGTGGCTGTTCCCTCTGGACGAGCGCTCGAAATCAGTGCATGGGGAAAGGCGGCCAGCGGCCTGCTCACGTCCCTGGCACCGGCGCTCAACCAATGGCAGAAGGGTTTCGCAGTATGAAGAACATCGTGGTCCAGAAATTCGGTGGCACCTCCGTGCGCAATCTCGAGTGCATGAAGCAGGTGCTGAACAATGTTCGCCGCCCCTTGGCGGCAGGCGACAAAGTCATCGTGGTGCTCTCGGCCATGGCCGGAGAGACCAACCGGCTCCTGGCCCTGGCCAAGGAGTGGTCGCCCGCTCCTGACCTGGCCGAACTCGACAGCCTGGTCTCCACCGGCGAGCAGATCTCCGTGGCGCTGTTCGCCATGATGGCCAAGGACGAGGGCATCAACTGCCGCTCCGTGCTCGGTTTCCAGGTGCCCATCATCAGCAATAGCGCCTACGGCAAGGCCCGCATCGAGAGCATCGACTCCGAAAAGCTGGTGGCCATGCTGGAGGACTACGACGTGCTGGTTGTGGCGGGATTCCAGGGCGTGGACGCAAACGACCGCATCACGACTCTTGGCCGGGGCGGTTCGGACACCTCGGCCGTGGCCGTGGCTGCCGCGCTCCAGGCCGAGGTGTGCGAGATCTACACCGACGTTCCGGGCGTTTTCACCACCGACCCGAACATGTGCGCCGAGGCCAGAAAGCTCGACCGCATCTCCTACGACGAGATGCTGGAGATGGCCAGCATGGGCGCCAAGGTGCTCCAGATCCGCTCGGTTGAGTTCGCCAAGAAATACAACGTCACGGTGCATGTGCGCTCGACCTTCAGCGACGAGCCCGGCACGATAGTCACCCAGGAGGAAGCAGTCATGGAATCCGTCAAGGTCGCCGGCGTCGCCTACGATAAGGATCAGGCCCAGGTCACCGTGGTCGGCGTGCTCGACGAGCCCGGCGTGTGCGCCGCTATCTTCACGCCCATCGCCGAGAAGAGAATCCTGGTGGACATGATCGTGCAGAACCCCAGCCGCGAGGGCCGCACGGACATCACCTTCACCGTGCCCCGCTCCGACCTGCCCGACACCCTGAAGCTCATGGAGGGCCTCAAGGCTGAGATCGGCTACCTGGCCCTGCTTTCGGACAGGGACGTGGCCAAGGTCTCGGTCATCGGCGTGGGCATGCGCAACCATTCCGGCGTGGCGGCCCAGGCCTTCCGCGCCCTGCGCGACGAGAACATCAACATCCTCATGATCAGCACCTCGGAAATCAAGCTGACCTGCCTCATCGAGGACAAGTACACGGAACTCGCGGTGCGCACCCTGCACCAGACCTTTGTCGGACAATACCAGGTAGGATAGGACCATGCGCCAGGCCAGCATCTACGATACGACCCTCAGGGACGGCACCCAGGCAGAAGAACTCAACCTCACCACCGAGGACAAGATCCGCATCGCCTGCAAGCTGGACGAACTGGGGCTGCACTATATCGAGGGCGGCTGGCCCGGCTCCAACGCCACGGACAAGCAGTTCTTCAAGGAAATCAAGAACTACAACCTGAAGAACGCCCGCGTGGCGGCCTTTGGCAGCACCCACAACAACAAGACCACGCCGGAGAGCGACCCGAACCTCAAGGCCATCCTGGACTCCGGGGTGGAGGTGGCGACCATCTTCGGCAAGACCTGGGACTTCCATGTGAGCCACGCCCTGCGCGTGACGCTGCCGCGCAACCTGGAACTCATCAGCGGCAGCCTGGCCGCCCTGCGCCCCGGCGTGCGCGAGCTGTTCTTCGACGCCGAGCACTTCTTCGACGGCTTCAAGGCCAACCCGGAGTATGCCCTGACGGCCCTCAAGGCCGCCCACAAGGCCGGGGCCGATGTGCTGGTGCTCTGCGACACCAACGGCGGCACCATGACCCATGAGCTGGCGCCCATCCTCGCGCGGGTCCAAAAGGAGCTGCCCGGCGCGGCCCTTGGCATCCACACCCACAACGACTCCGAGCTGGCCGTGGCCAATTCGCTGGAGGCCGTGCGCCTGGGCGCGGTGCAGGTGCAGGGCACGGTGAACGGCTACGGCGAGCGCTGCGGCAACGCCAACCTCTGCTCCATCATCCCCAGCCTGGAGCTCAAGATGGGCGTCTCCTGCATCGGCAAGGAGAACCTCGAAAAGCTCACCAAAGTGGCCCACTACGTGGCCGAGACAGTGAACCTGCGGCCCTTCCCGCACCAGCCTTACGTGGGCGGCTCGGCCTTTGCGCACAAGGCCGGGGTGCATGTCAGCGCCGTGGTCAAGAACCCGGAAACCTACGAGCACGTCCGGCCCGAGCTGGTGGGCAACGTCAACCGCGTGCTGCTCTCCGACCTGGCCGGGCGCAGCAACATCCTGTTCAAGGCCAAGCAGTACGGCTACGACCTGGACAAGGACGACCCCTCGGTCATGGACCTCCTGGCCGAACTCAAGCGCCGCGAGACTCTGGGCTACGAATACTCCGTGGCCGAGGCCAGCTACGAGATCCTCTTCTTCCGCATGATGGGCTGGAGCAAGCGCTACTTCCAACTGGTGAACTACCGTGTGCTCGACGCCGTGAATGAGGAGAAGGAGCCCTTCTCCGAGGCCACGGTGATGCTCCAGGTGCGCGGCGAGGTGGCGCATACGGCGGCCACGGGACACGGTCCGGTGAACGCGCTGGACGTGGCCCTGCGCCGGGCGCTGGAGCCCTCCTACCCCACCCTGGCCCAGATGCGCCTGCTCGACTTCAAGGTGCGCGTCATGTCCATCGCCAACAAGGACGGCGGCGGCACGGCCTCCTTCGTGCGCGTGCTCATCGAGTCCGGCGACAAGCAGGACCGCTGGACCACCGTCGGCGTGTCGCACAACATCATCGAGGCCAGCTGGCAGGCGCTTGTGGACTCCATCAACTACAAGCTCTTCAAGGACGATCCGCAGAAGTGGCCCCAGCCCGGCGGCAAGCACGACAAGTCCAAGTAGGCCGCCATGGCTGAGCGCCCGTCAGCGCACAGGCATACGCCCAAACGTGTGGTGGTGCTCTGCGACAACGAGACCGTCGACCAGCGCTGCGGCTGCGAATGGGGCCTGGCCCTGGCCGTGGACATGGCCGAGCACGGCCTCTGGCTCTGGGACACCGGCCAGACCGATCTGTTTCTGGCAAACGCCCGCGCCCTCGGCCTCGACCTGAGTGAAGCATGCGGCCTGGCCCTGAGCCACGGCCACTACGACCATACCGGCGGGCTGGCCGCCCTGTGCTCCGGAGCCACCTTCCGCGCGCCCATCCACGCCCACCCGGCCTGCGCCCAGGCGCGCTTCGCCGAGGAGTCCGGCGGCAGGCCCAGGCGCTCCATCGGCCCGCCCAAGCCCCTGCCGGAGTTCATCCCGGCCGCCCCGCTGACAGAACTCGCCCCCGGCCTGACCCTGATCACGGACATTCCGCGCCAGCCTGGCCGTTTCCAGGCCGTGCAGGGCTTCACGCTCAACCCGGACGGCACAGGACCCGACACCGTGCCCGACGACGCTTTTCTGGTCCTGGACAGCCAGCAGGGGGCGGTGGTCATCCTGGGCTGCTGCCACAGCGGCCTGGCCAACTCCCTCTGCTGCCTGCGCGAGCGCCTGGGCATCGATCAGGTGCACTCCGTGCTGGGCGGCCTGCATCTGTTCAAGGCCGGGCCAGAGGCCGTGGAAGAGACCGCCCAGGCCATCGAAGCGTTCGGCGTCCAGCAGCTCATCGCCGGGCACTGCACAGGCCCTGACCGGCTGGCCATGCTGAAGGCCCGCCTGGCCGGGTGCGAGGTCCTCCCTCTTGCCGCAGGGCAAACCTGGAATTTTTAACACAAACCACGCAATAGTCCTGCTTTGCTTTGCAATCCCCTGCGAGTCATGTATGTTGGACCAATGAACCTATTTTGGTGCATCCGCACTCAGGAGTATGGTCATGGTCAACGACATTCTGCTTGATCTGCGCAAGTTCCTCGCCCCGGAGACGGTCTTTGGCGTTGGCGCGGGCAGGCTCGCCGGTCGCTACGCCCGCAACCTCGGCGCGCGCAAGGTGCTCCTGGTCACCGACCCCGGCGTGGCAGGCCAGCCCTGGTTCCAGGACATCGTGGCTTCCCTGGATGAGATCGGCGTGGAGCATGTGCTCTTTGCCGATGTCTCCCCGAACCCGCGCGACCTCCAAGTCATGCGCGGCACCGAGGTCTACCGGGCCGAGGGCTGCGACTGCATCGTGGCCGTGGGTGGTGGCAGCCCCATGGACTGCGCCAAGGGCATAGGCATTGTCTGCGTCAATAACCGCCACATTCTCGAGTTCGAAGGGGTGGACAATGTGCCCGACCCCGGCCCGCCGCTCATCTGCGTGCCCACCACGGCCGGCAGCTCGGCCGACGTATCCCAGTTCGCCATCATCACCGACACCACGCGCAAGGTGAAAATCGCCATCGTCAGCAAGGCCATGGTGCCTGACGCGGCGCTCATCGACCCGGCGCTCACCGTGACCATGAACCGCGAGCTCACTGCCAACACCGGTGTGGACGCACTGACCCACGCGGTTGAGGCCTACGTCTCCAACGCCCACGGCCCCATCACCGACCTCTTCGCCCTGGAGGCCGTGCGGCGCATCGCCAGCCACCTGCCCGCAGCCATACAAAACCCGCAGGACATAGACGCGCGCGCAGGCATGATGCTCGGCAGCATGTACGCCGGGCTGGCCTTCTCCAACGCCATCCTCGGCGCTGTGCACGCCATGGCCCACAGCCTGGGCGGCCTGCTGGACCTGCCCCACGGCCAGTGCAACGCCATCCTGCTGGACCACGTCATCGACTACAACTTCGCCGCCGCCCCGGAACGCTACACGGACATCGGCGTGGCCCTCGGCGCGAGCATCCCCCCCGGCGCGGACACCGAGCAGAAGCGCGCGCTGGTCCTGGCCCAGGTGCGAGAGCTCAAGGCTGCCGTGGGCGCCACGGCCACCCTGGCCTCCCTGGGTGTATCCGCGGGGGACCTGGAGCGCCTGTCCGAATTCGCCATGAACGACCCCTGCATGGTCACCAACCCCAAGGCTCCGACGGCCCTGGACATCCGCTCGGTCTTTGAACATGCCCTCTAGCGGGAACCCGAACGATCTGCGCGATCGCCTCATCGGCCTGGGCGAACACAGCATCGCCAAAAGCTACTACCCGGAGCTCAAGCGCCGCCTTGAGGATCTGGAACGCTTCCGGGCCGTCGTCGACCACGCCAACGACGCCATCTTCGTCTTCGAGACCAAGGGCTGGACCGTGGCCGACGTCAACGAGACAGCCCTGGCCATCCTGGGGCTCCCGCGCGAAACTGTGCTCTCCGCGCCCATATCCCAGTTCTTTCCGCCGGAGATAGCCCTGCGCTACGCGGGTGTGGCTGCCGCCCAGGGCGGCCTTCAGGCCCAGTTCCGCAACGGACATCTGGTGACCTCGCTCACCGGCAAGGGCGGTCGGCATACCCCGGTGGAGATCACCGTGACCCTGCACACCTTCGCGGGCGCGGGCTACGCCGTTGTCGTGGCGCGAGACGTGACCATGCGCCAGCAGATGGAGGCCGAGCTGGACAAGAGCCGCCAGCTGTTCGCCTCGTTCATGGAGCACTCACCCGCCATGGCCTTCATCAAGGACACCTCCGGCTACTACATCTTCAGCAACCCGGCCCACGGCGCCAGCCTGGGCATGAAGACGGAAGACATCCTCGGCCGCACGGACCTTGATCTCTGGCCACAGGACGTGGCCGACATGCTGCGCGAGAACGACCACTTCGTCCTCAACGAGGGCAAGCCCCTGCTCATCTTGGAAGAAGTGCGCCGGATCACGGGCGGGCCGCCCCGATTCCTGCAGGTGTCCAAGTTCCCCCTGGTGCAAAACGGCGTCACCTTCGCCGTGGCCGGCATCGCGGTGGACATCACGGCCCAGATCCAGTCCGAACAGGACCTGCAGAAGAGTGAGGACCGCTACCGCATCGTGGCCGACTACACCCACGCCATGGAATGCTGGATCAGCCCCACCAGGGAGATCCTCTACGTCAGCCCCTCGTGCGAACGCATTACCGGCCACTCACGCGAATACTTTCTCAGCAATCCCAGTGGACTGGAGCAGCTTATCCACCCCGAGGACCTGGACGCCTGGCGACGCTTCCATTCCGACAGCTTTCATGCCGCTGACGACAGCCTGGACTTCCGCATCCTGAACAAGGACAACGAGCTGCGCTGGGTCAGCGAGGTCAAGCGCGATGTCATGAGCGGCAACGGCGGTTCGCTCGGCCTGCGCATCTCCCTGCGCGACATCACCGAACGCAAGGAGATGGAGCTCCAGCTCCGGCACCTGGCCCTGCACGACCCGCTGACCGCCCTGGCCAACCGCACCCTGTGCCTGGACCGCCTGCGCCAGGCAATGGAGCGGTCCCGCCGCCGCCAGCCGTACCACTTCTCCCTGCTTTTCCTGGACCTGGACCGCTTCAAGGTCTTAAACGACAGCCTAGGGCACGCCTTTGGCGACAAGGTGCTCATGGCCGTGTCCGACGTGCTGCGTGAGTGCGTGCGTGGTCTGGACACTGTGTCGCGCTTCGGCGGCGACGAGTTCGTCATCCTGCTGGAGGAGCTGGTCTCCCCGCGCGAAACCATCCAGGCCGTCCAGCGCATCCGCCAGGCCCTGGCCGCGCCCCTTGCCCTGGACGGCCACGACATCCAGCTCACCGCCAGTCTTGGCATCACCCTGGGCGCGCAGGATTCCGACACGCCGGAAGACCTGCTACGCAATGCCAACCTGGCCATGCATCAGGCCAAAAAGGCTGGGCGCAACCGCTTCAAGGTCTTCACCAAGGCCATGCTCGCCCGGGCCAGCGACCTTTTGAACGTGGAGACCGACCTCCGGCGGGCCATCTCCCGGCAGGAATTCTTCCTGTGCTACCAGCCCATCGTGCGCCTGGACGGCCAAGCTACCCTGCAAGGCTTCGAGGCCCTGGTGCGCTGGAACCACCCGGAAAAAGGCCTTGTCTCTCCGGGCGAGTTCATCCCTGTGGCCGAGGAAACCGGACTCATCGTGCCCCTGGGGCTCATGGTGCTGCGCGAGGCCTGCCAGACCCTCATGACCTGGCGCGAGACCTCGGACCTGGCCAGGGGGCTGGTCATGTCCGTGAACCTTTCACCACGGCAGTTCTCGGAGTCCACCTTGGTTGAAGACATACGCTCCGTGCTGGAGGAGACCGGCTTGCCACCCGGCGCGCTCAAGCTTGAGATCACCGAATCGGCGATCATGGAGAACGCCAGCAGCGCGGTGGAAAAGCTCAGAAAGCTCAAGGCACTGGGCTGCACCCTGTCCATCGATGACTTCGGCACCGGCTACTCCTCCATGAGCAGCCTGCAGCAGTTCCCCCTGGACAACCTGAAGATCGATTTGAGCTTTGTGCGGCGGCTGGACACCAGCCAGGAAGGCCTGGAGATCGTCAAGGCCATCATCAGCCTGGCGCATTCCCTGAAGCTCCAGGTGGTGGCCGAGGGCGTGGAGCGCGTTGAGCAGCAGATGATCCTCACAGCGCTCCAGTGCGAATTCGCCCAGGGCTATTTCTACGCCAAGCCCCTGCCCACCCAGGAGGCCTGGGCCTTTCTCCTGGGCTGCGTCGGCGGCTGCAGGTAACCCTGCTCAGGGCCGCAGGCCCGAAAGCCGGAAGCCCTGGCCGGGCCCGCTCCACACCAGCTCAAGGCTGCCCCGCTCCGCCGTGCTGGCAAGGGGAATGCCGCGCTGGAGAAGCTCGTCGACCACGGCCTGGTTCGGGAAGCGGAAGTGGTTCAGGTACCCGCAACTCACTACGGCCTGGACCGGCGCAACGGCCTCGTAGAGCATCCCCGACAGACTCGACTTGGACCCGTGGTGCGGCAGCACCAGCACCTGGGCGCGCAGATCGCGTCCCCGCTCGATCATGTCCTCGATGCCCGCACGCTGCACGTCCCCGGGCAAGAGCGCCAGGGGCGTGTCGTTCCACCCCAGCCGCAGCACCAGCGAGCGCTCATTGGTCTTGGCCCCGTCGAAAGCCGCCGCCGGATGCAGGGCCTCCAGCCAGACCCCGGAGCCCAGGTCCAGGCGGTCTCCAGGGCCGAACACCTCCGGGCTGGGCGCCCCAGCAGAAAGGGCCGCCTTGAAATTCTCCCCGATCCTTCCGTCCGGCCATTGCCCGTTGGTGATGAACCGCCCCACCCGGAAGCGCCGCAGGATGTGCGCAAGGCCCTGGGCGTGGTCCAGGTCCGGGTGGCTCATGACCACGGCGTCGAGCCTGGGCGGTTGCCCCCAGGCCAGGGACGGGCCCACCACGGAGCGGCCCATGTCGAAGGTCGGGCTGGCCGTGCCGCCGCCGTCCACCAGCACCCGCCGACCGTTTGGCGCAGTCACCAGCAGGGCCTGGGACTGGCCCACGTCCAGCAAGGTCAGACGGACCTCGGCCTTGGCTTCGTCCCAAAGCAGCCGCCCCTGCGCCACGGCCATGAGGAGCAGCCCGGCCAGCGCCAGCAGCAGCGGCGCACTGTTTTGACCGTTCCGGCTGTTCCGCCTGCGCCAGCAGTACGGCGCAAGGGCCGTGACCAGGCCAGCGCCCAGCAGCTCCGGCCAGCGGGGCCGCAAGAGCGCCCACACCGGCAGCCAGCCCGCCTGCGAGGCCGCGTGCAGCACATGCAGCATGGCCTCCTGCGCCTGGGCCGCAGCCTGGAGCAGCCAGCCAGCGGCAGGGTCAAGCCCGGGAATCAGGGCAAGCACAAGACCGACCATGCCGAGCATCTGCACCACCATCCCCTGCACCGGCACCCAGGGCAGGTTAAACAGGAAATTTGGCTGGAACACGCCGAAATAGGTGACCACAACGGGCAGAAGCGCCAGGTTGGCGGCCAGGCTCATGGCCAGGGCGTCCCAGCCAAGTTTCAGCAGACGATTCAGCCAACGCAGCGAATGGCCCTCCCGGCGCGGCCAAATACCCCGCAGCCACGGGAACAGTATCGCCAGTCCAGCCACGGCCAGGGCCGACATCTGCAAGCCCACATCAAAGACAGAGAGCGGCGCGACGAGGATCATCAGCGCCAGGGCCAGGAACAGGCCGTCGATGAGCGCGCGGCTGCGGTCGAGCAGCAGGAGCAAACCCCAGAACCCGAACATGCAGGCCGAGCGCACCAGGGAAGGGCTGGCCTGCCCCACCCACACGTAGGCCGCGATGAGCGGAAAGGAGATGAGGATCGCCAGCTTTTGACGGGGAATGCGCAGGAACAGCGCGGGCCGGGCAAACCCCGCCAGCCAGGCCAGGCCCCAGCCCAGCAGCGCCACGTAGACCACGTTCAGTCCAGACAGGGCCAGGGTGTGCGCCAGCCCGGCGGCGCGCAGCTCTTCGGTGACGGGCAGGTCGATGTGTGAGCGGTCGCCCAGGAGCAGGCCCAGCACCACGGCCCCGCCCTGGGTCGGCGGCAGATGCCGCAGCAGATTCGCGCGCAGGGATTCACGCAGGTCCCACCAGAAGTGCGCAGGCCGCTGTCCCCATTGGACGTCTGGCAGCGCTCCGCGCGCATAGGCCCGGTGAAACACCCCGCGCAGGCGCTGCTGCCAGTCGAAGTCCGCACCGCCCGGGTTCTGGAAGCCGCGCACGGGCCAGAGCCGCAGCAGCACCGCGACCTCCTGGCCGGGCGCAGGCCGGTAGTCCGCCTCGTCCCAGTCAAAGGACACCTGGCCGGGCAGTGTAACGGTGGCGTTGTCCTGAGTCGTGGCCCGGACGTGCTCCAGCAGAATCTCCAGGCGACCAAAAGGCTTGTCCGTGACCTCGGCCACGCGGCCACGCAGCAGGGCGCGGCTCCGGCCATCGGTGGCGGCCGGGGAGAGAGGCGGCACCTCCGGCAGGACAATGCGCGCGTGCTGCATGCCAAGCACGAAGCTTGCGGCCACCAGGACCAGGGTCAGGACGCACCTGCGCCAGCCCTGGGCCCGGAAAGCCGCCAGCCCGACCCAGAGCAGCCCGGCTGCGGCCAGGGCCGGTTCAGGGTGCCGCAGGCTCCAGATGCCCGCCACATAGGCCAGAAAGTAGACCTGCCAGGCCAGCAAGCCGGGCGGCTGGCCAGTTGCCCCGGGGTCGTCCTGGCGTTGGCTGGCGAGCATACTCTCCCTGATCGGGCTGCGTCTTCGCGCGCCGGGCTATTCCTGCTCTCTGCGGATGCGCGCGCCCACGGCGGCCAGCTTCTCTTCCATGCGCTCGTAGCCGCGATCCAGGTGGTAGATGCGCTGGACCTCGGTGGTGCCCTGGGCCACCAGCCCGGCCAGCACCAGGGAGGCGCTGGCGCGCAGGTCCGAGGCCATCACCGGGGCGCCCACCAGCTCCGGCACGCCGCGCACCATGGCCGTGCGGTCCTTGAGCGAGATGCGCGCGCCCATGCGGCCCAGCTCGGACACGTGCATGAAGCGGTTCTCGAAGATCTTCTCCTGAATGGAGCCCGAGCCCGAGGCCACGCACATCAGCGCCATGAGCTGAGCCTGCATGTCCGTGGGGAAGCCGGGGTGCGGCTGGGTGGTCAGGTCCACGCCCATGAGCTCGCCATTGCGGCGCACGAGCACCGTGCCGTCCTCCTGGCGCTCCACCAGCACGTTCATCTCGCGCAGCTTGGAGACCACCGCGTCCAGCTCGTCCAGGGGGCAGTCGATGAGGTTGAGCTCGCCATCGGTGATGGCCCCGGCCACAAGGTAGGTCCCGGCCTCGATGCGGTCGGGCATGACGCGGTACTCACAACCCGTGAGCTCGCGCACGCCCTCGACCTCGATGATGGCGGTGCCTGCGCCACGGATGCGCGCCCCGCAGGCGGTGAGGAAGTTGGCCAGGTCGACCACCTCGGGCTCGCGGGCGCAGTTCTCCAGGATGGTGCAGCCCTTGGCCACGCTGGCGGCCATGAGCAGGTTCTCGGTGCCGCCCACGGTGGGAAAGTCGAACACGATGCGCGCGCCGATGAGCCCGCCGCACACGCCGTGGATGTAGCCGGAATCAAGCATGAACCGCGCGCCCATGCGCTCCAGGGCCTTCAGGTGCAGGTCCACGGGCCGCGCGCCGATGGCGCAGCCGCCGGGCAGGGCCACCTTGGCCTCGCCCAGAAAGCCCAAAAGCGGGCCCAGGCACAGCACCGAGGCGCGCATGGTCTTGACCAGCTCGTAGGGGGCCTCGTGCTTCAGGTTCGTGACCCTGGCCGTCACCGTGTTGCCCTCGAAGGTGGTCTCACAGCCCAGGATATTCAAGAGTTTCAAGGTGGTGAAGATGTCGCGCAGGCGCGGCACGTTGGTCAGGCGCACGGTGCCCTTGGCCAGCAGGCAGGCGATGAGGATGGGCAGGGCCGCGTTCTTGGAGCCGCTGACCTGGATGGTCCCCTTGAGTTTCGTGCCGCCTTCGATGATGAGCTTGTCCATGTTGTGTCCTTGTGTTCCCCGGCCAGACCTGAGTCGTGGCCAGTTTCGTTATTTCTGGAATTAGTCCTTGACCGTCCGGGGGGGTGTCGTATAGACAGTCTTCCTCTTGTGGTGGGTGTAGCTCAGTTGGCAGAGCACCAGGTTGTGGCCCTGGGGGCCGAGGGTTCAAGCCCCTTCACTCACCCCACTCGAGAAACCCAAGGCCCCGTTTCGCACGGGGCCTTTTCTTTTGCCCGCCGCAGCGCCCGGACTGTGCTTGAGGCCAGCCGAAAAATCAAGTCGAATGCCCAGCCAAACCTCTGACTGGGCGGCGCGCCTCAACGCTTGCGCAGCTTGCGGTTGTCGCCCACGCGCACGGTGAGCTTCTCCTTGTCGAAATACTCCAGGAGCGGGATGGCGAACTTGCGCGACAGGCCGGACACCTCGCGGAAATCCTGCGGGTGCATGTCCTCATGGGTGGCGAAGAAGGCCACGACCTTCTCGATGAGGCCAGCCACGGAGGCCGCGTCAAAATACATCTCCTCCTTGATCTTCACCAACTGCCCCTCGTCCTGGAGCAGCTTGAACACCGCCGCCGCCTCCTTGAAGGTCAGATTCAGCGGGTCAAGCACATCCTTCATGTTCGGCGGGGTCAGGCCCCCCGCGCTATAGGCCTCGACGAGCTTCTGGCGCAGGGCCGAGGCATCAGACGCCAGAGACACCTTGTGCCCCGGCAGGCGCAAGATCTCCTGGTCCGCCTCGATGGCGCCACGCCGCAGCAGGCCCTCCAGCACCAGGTGGAAGAGCTTGGGCGAAAGCCGCCTGCCCCAGGTGGAGGCCAGCCCGCCGCGCGCGACGCCGGGCTTCATGGGCTCGCGCGCATGAAAGTCGGCCAGATGCGCCAGCAGGCCATCGGACAGCGCATGGACGACCTTGCCCGCAACAAAGATTCTGGCCTCGCGGTCAACGAGCAGGGCCTCCTGGCGCCCGCCCATGAGCTGCAAGGCCTTTTCCAGCGCCCTCGTCTCCATGCTGCTGGCCACCAGCAACTGGGCAAAGCTCAACCCGGCGTTGGCCGCCAGCTCCAGTTGCGCCAGCACGATCTCCTCCGGCGTGCCGGAGCCCAGGCTGCGCAGGGTTTCCACCGCCGGGGAAAAGCGCTTGACCCGGTGCGGCAGGGGCGACAGAAGCCGCCCGCCCGCGATGGTCCGCAGCGGGGAGAAGGAGCGCGCCACCACGCGGTCGCCGTAGACACCGGCCAGGGGCTCGGTGAAACGAATGCGGCAGATGGCGGTCTGGCCGGGCTCCAGCGCCTCGCCCTCCAGCATGTAGACCCGGGCCATGACCTCGCGCGCGCCGTGGTGGAAGTGCACCTCCTTGCGGTGCTTGATGCTCCGGGGCGAGCTCGCGAGGCAGGTCAGCTCCACGTCCCAGAGCAGGCTGGGAAACAGCGAGCCGGGCCGGGCCAGCACATCGCCGCGCGAAAGCTCCTCCACCTCAAGACCGGCGAGGTTCACCGCCGTGCGGCTGCCAGCGGCCACCTCCTCCACCTGTGCGCCGTGGGACTGCAGGGTGCGCACCTTGGAGGGCAGGCCCCCGGGGTACACGGTGACGTCCTCGCCCACCTTGACCTTGCCGGACACGAGGGTCCCGGTGACAACGGTGCCGTAGCCCTTCATGGTGAACACGCGGTCCACGGGCAGGCGGAACAGGTCCGAGCGGCGGTGCGGCTGGAAGGCGTCGGCCAGCTTGGCCAGCTCGGCCTTGAGCTCGGGCAGGCCCGCCCCGGTGTGGGCGGAAACGGGCAGGATGGGCGCGCCCTCCAGGAACGAGCCCTTGAGGTAGGTGGCCACCTCCTCCTCCACCATCATGAGCCAGTCCGGCTCCACCATGTCGACCTTGGTCAGGGCCACCACGCCGGCGGTGATGCCGAGCAGGGAGCAGATTTCCAGGTGCTCGCGGGTCTGGGGCATGATGCCCTCGTCCGCGGCGATGACCAGCACGACGAAGTCGATGCCCGCCGCGCCCGCCACCATGTTCTTCACAAAGCGCTCGTGCCCGGGCACGTCGACGACGCCGAGTTTGCGCGGACCGGAAGGGCCCCCTGGCAGCTCCATGAAGGCAAAGCCAAGCTCGATGGTGATGCCGCGCTTCTTCTCCTCGGCCAGGCGGTCGCAGTCGATGCCCGTGAGAGCCTTGACCAGCGTCGTCTTGCCGTGGTCGATGTGCCCGGCGGTGCCCATGATGACCGGCATGTATGCTCCTAGCTCTTGAGGAAGGCGCGGAAGGCCAGGACCGTGGCGTACAGGTCGGCCTTGCCCAGCACCTCGAACGGGCTGTGCATGGACAGCACCGCCGGCCCCATGTCGATGACGTCCATGCCGTACACGGCCAGGAACTTCGCCACCGTGCCGCCGCCGCCCAGGTCGACCTTGCCGAGTTCGGCCATCTGCCAGGGCACCCCGGCCTTGTCCAAAATATTGCGCAGGTAGGCCACGTATTCCGGGTGCGCGTCGTTGGCCCCGACCTTGCCCCGGTGCCCGGTGAACTTGTTGAAGCACGGGCCATAGCCCATGTACGCGGCGTTGCGCTTCTCGAAGACGTCCAGATGGTCCGGGTCCACGGCGGCGTTGACGTCCGCAGAAATGGCCATGCCGCGCTGGAAGACTTCGGACAGGCGGGCCTTGGGCTCCCAGGCCGCCAGCAGGTCGGCCACGGCGTACTCGAAGAACAGGGACTGCGCGCCCGTGCCGCCCTCGGAGCCGATCTCCTCCTTGTCCCAGAACAGCACCAACTGGGTGTGCTCCGGGGTCTTCTCTGCCAAAAGGGCCTGCAGCGACGCGAACACGCAGGAGCGGTCGTCGTGGCCGTAGCCGCCGATCATGGAGCCGTCGAGCCCCACGCTGCGAGCAGGCCCGGCAGGCACAAGCTGCAGCTCGGCGCTGAACAGGTCGCTCTCGGTGATGCCGTAGCGCTTGTTCAAGAGCTCCAGCACCCGCTGGCGCACGCGGTCCTTGTCCTTGGCGTGCTTCACGTCGCCCGCTTTGGCCGGTTCATGAGCCACCACGGCGTTCAGCTTCTCGGCCTCAAAGGCATCGGAGACCTTCTGCTCCGAGTGCTTCTGAGCCAGGTGCGGCAAGAGGTCGGTGATGGTCAGCACAGGATCGGAAAGCTCCTCGCCCACCGTGACCTTGACCACGGTGCCGTCCTTCTTGACCACCACGCCGTGCAGGGCCAGCTCGCGCGCCAGCCACTGGTACTTGCGGATGCCGCCGTAATAGTGGGTCTTCATGAGGCCCAGGTCGGTGTCCTCGTAGAGCGGATGCTGCTTCAGGTCGATGCGCGGGGTGTCGGCGTGCGCGCCCAGGAGCCGGAAGCCCTGGGACAAGGGCTTGCGCCCGCGCCGCACCAGCAGGATGGACTTGCCGCGCAGCACGCGGGCATAGGCCTTGGTTTTTGCGGTCAGCGTCTCGCTGAACCCGGCCTTCTTCACAGCATCGAGCACGTAGTCGATGGTCTCGCGCTCGGTCTTGCAGGTGGAGAGAAAGCGCATGTAGGCGTCGGCGCAGGCGCTGAGCGCCTTGCGATCGGCTGCGGAGGCGTAGACGTCCCAGCAGTTGCGGGAGGAATGTTCCAGTTCAGGCTTTACTTTGCTCACGAATATGCTCCGGGGGGTTCAGGTGTCGTTATTAATGGTTCAGTCATCGCCCAGGGCTTGGCCCAGCGCCTGATTGAGAGCGCCTAGGACCAGGGCGTGCTCGGAAGCATCCAGGGTGCGCGGATCCAGGCAGAGCGCGCCGTCTTCCACACGCGCCACCAGCGGCGGGTCCGTGGACAAGAGGGCCTGGCGCAGGGCGTCGACCGAGAGGCCGGAATTCTTGCCCGCGCCCGCAAGCGGGGTCAGGGCCACCAGGGCCGTGGGCAGGTCGGCCTCGGGGAAGGCCCCGCCGCCCACGCGCGACGCGCCCTGGCGCACGGACACGCCAAGCCGCCCGTCAAGGCAGGCGGGCAGGCGCTTCTTCAAGACCCCGGCCAGGCGCGCGGCCTGGGCGCGCAGGGACGAAAGCGGGCGGGTCATCATGGCCAGGGTGGGCACGCGGCCCTTTGCCAGTTCCGGGTCCAGGTACAGGCGCAGGGTGGCCTCCAGCGCGGCCAGGGTCATCTTGTCGATGCGCAGGGCGCGGTTCAGCGGGTTCTTCTTGATGCACTCGATGATCTCGCGGCGGCCCACGATAATGCCCGCCTGGGGTCCGCCCAGGACCTTGTCGCCGGAGAAGGTGACCACGTCCGCGCCAGCGGCGACGGACTCCGCCGCCGTGGGCTCGCCGGGCAGGCCGTCCACGTCAAGCCGCAGCAGGCTGCCGCTGCCCAGGTCCTCGATGACCGGCAGGCCGAAGGTGGCGGCCAGGGCCTTGAGCTCGCCAAGCGGCACCTCCTTGACGAAGCCCACCTGGCGGAAATTGGAGGTGTGGACCTTCATGAGGGCTGCGGTTTCCGAGCCGATGGCGGCCTCGTAGTCGCGCAGATGCGTGCGGTTGGTGGCCCCGACCTCGCGCAGCACGGCCCCGCTTTTGGCCATGACCTCGGGGATGCGGAAGCTGCCGCCGATCTCCACCAGCTGCCCGCGCGAGACGATGACCTCGCGCCCCTTGCACAGGGTGTCCAGCACGATGAGCACGGCGGCGGCGTTGTTGTTCACCACCAGCGCGGCCTCGGCCCCGGTGAGGCGGCACAGCAGGGCTTCCACATGGGTGTAGCGGCTGCCCCGCTCGCCCGTGGCCAGGTCGAACTCCAGGTTGGAATAATGCGCGGCGGCCTCGGACACGGCGGCCACAGCCTCCGGCGCCAGGAGCGAACGGCCCATGTTGGTGTGCACCACCACGCCCGTGGCGTTGAGCACACGGCGGAAGCGCGGTCTTGCGCCCCTGCGCACAAAGGCCAGCATGCGCGGATAGAGCGCGGCCAGGGTCAGCTCTGCCTCCTCGGCAAAGGCCCCGGCGCGGATCTCCTCGCGCACGAGGTCCAGAAAGCCGTTCACCAGGTCCTTGACCAGGGGACGCGGCAGGCCTTCCGTAACAGGGCGCGGGCTCCCGGCCTGGCGGGACGAATCCGCGGCCAGGGCGCCCAGGCACTGGTCCACGGCGGGCAGGTGGCGGAACAGTTTGCTCACGGCATATCCTCCAATAAAACGGGGCGGCGCGGCGACGGGATCACTCCGGACGCTCCAGCAGCCCCGTGTGTCTAGTATAAAACTCGCCCAGCAAATACAAGGAACCGCAGACAAGCACAGGTCCGGCACTGCCCGAGTCCAGGCATTGCTCCAGGGCCGCGTGCACATCCGCCGCAGGCACGGCCCCCGGCCCCAGAAGCCCGGCCAGCTCCTGCGGCTCGCAGGCGCGCGGGCAGCCGGGTATGCCCGTGGCGTAGACGGCGCCCTCGGTGAGGGTGCGCACCAGCGGCAGCATGGTGCTCAGCGGCTTGTCGCGCAGGCAGCCGAAGATGACGGCGGACGGACGGATGGCGTCGGCGTCCAGCGACGCCTTGAGCGCCGCCAGGCCGTGGGCGTTGTGTCCACCGTCCAAAATGAGCTCGGGGAGGCCGCTGCCTGCGGGCACGCGCTGCATGCGGCCAGGAATAAAGACGCGCCGGAAGGCGTCTTGGCAGGCCTCCTCGATGACCGGCAGGCGCAGCCGCGCGGCCCAGAGCGAGAAGGCCGCCAAGGCCAGGCGGGCGTTCTCCTGCTGGTGCAGGCCCGGCAGGCTCAAGAACAGGCCCGTCATATGCGGCACAAAGACCTTGCCCTTGGCGGACGGGGTAACGCGGCCCTTGGCACGCGAATACGAGAGCACCTCGCCCACGCCAACCAGCTCCGCGCCGACATCCCCGGCCTGGCGCCGCAGAACCTCCATGACTTCAGGCTCCTGGTGCGCGGAAATGGCCAGGCCGCCGCCTCGCGCAGGCCCACGCATGGCCCCGGCCTTGTCCCGGGCGATCTCGGCCAGGGTGTTGCCCAGCACGTTCATGTGGTCCAGGCCGATGGGGGTGAACACCGTGAGCGCTGGGTCAAGGACGTTGGTGGCGTCGAAGCGTCCGCCCAGGCCAGCTTCCATCACCGCCACATCACATTTGGCATCGCTGAAGGCCAGGACGGCCAGGGCCGTGAGCAGCTCGAAATAGGTCAGGCCCAGGCCCTCGGACTGGCGCAAGGCCTCCTCGCCCAGGCGGGCCCAGGCGTCCTCGGAGAGCATGGCCCCGTCCACCAGCACGCGTTCGCGCACGCTGACAAAATGCGGGCTGGTGTAGAGCCCCACGCGCAGGCCGTGGGCGCGCAGAAGTTCGGCCAGGATGGTGGCCGTGGAGCCCTTTCCGTTGGTGCCCACCACATGCAGCACCGGAAAGCGCGGCAGCCCGCAGCGCTTCACAAAGGCGTCCATGCGGTCCAGGCTCAAGTCCATGTGGAACAGGCCCAGGCTGTCCAGGCGGTCCAGAAATTCTTGGAAGGTTTGGGAGTGCGTCACGGACGACCTTGCGGACACGGGCCTTGACCGCGCCCCTGAGCTTGATTAGTGAATGGTTCCTCGTGCGTGCCCGTAGCTCAGTTGGATAGAGCATCAGCCTTCTAAGCTGACGGCCGAAGGTTCGAGTCCTTCCGGGCACGCCACTTCTAGCAGAACCTCGCACGGGACACAAACCGCAGCGACCGCCTTACTTTTTCACTCGCCATGCTGGACATGGCCGTCTTGGCGCGGTAAATGCGTACTATGAAAAATCAGAACGTCGACACCAGCGCTGATGTCATGCGGACCGGGATCCTTCTGGACACCGGCACCAACGAACTCGAAATCCTTGAGTTCCACATCGACAGCGACGCTGGCCCGGATGATCCGAGCGTGCGGCATTCCTTTGGCGTCAACGTGGCCAAGGTCATGGAAGTCATCGAAAGCCCGGGGCTGGAGCCATTGCCTGGCGCCACGCACCCAAGCTTCCGGGGCATCATCCCACTGCGCAGCCACATCCTGCCCGTCATCGACCTCGCAGTCTGGCTGAGCATCACCAAGTCCCCCGCCCCGCTGGACAACGTCATCGTCACCGAGTTCAGCAAGGCCGTCACCGGCTTCGTGGTCTCCGGCGTCACGGGCATCCACCGCGTTGGCTGGCCCGAGGTCATCCCGCCCGACAACTACATGCCCAAGACCGGCGTCCAGGCCATCATCGGCCTCGTGGAGCGCGACGGCCACTTCATCCAGCTCCTGGACCTGGAGACCATCATAGCCGACCTCTCGCCCTCGGCCGACCAGAGCGACGACGCCCCGGCCTTTGTGACCACGCGCGAGCTCAAGGCGCTGGTGGCCGACGATTCCGCGACCATCCGCCTGATGCTCAAGAAAAGCCTGACCCGCGCCGGGATCACCCCCACCATCGCCTCAAACGGGCAGGAGGCCCTGGAGACCGCGCGCGCGCTGGCGCGCCAGGCCCAGGCAGAGGGCAGGCCCATCCAAGACTTTCTGGACATCGTCATCTCCGACATCGAGATGCCCCTCATGGACGGCTTTACCCTGACAAAAAATCTCAAGCACGACGCGGTATTGCGCGATCTGCCCGTTGTGCTGTACTCCTCCATCATCACCGACGAGCTGCGGCACAAGGGCCAGTCCGTCGGCGCTGACCGCCAGATATCAAAGCCCGACCTGGAGACGATCCCGGAAACGGCGGTGCAGCTGGTGCAGGAGTATGAACAGAAGCGGAGACAACGCAATGCTTGAAACCGATCCGGAAGTTCTGGCCGCCTTTGCCGAGGAGTCCGCGGAGCGCGTCAGCGCCCTGGAAGCCGGCCTGCTGGAGCTTGAGCGCGCATCAAAAAACCCGCAGCAGGAACTGCTGAACGCAGTATTCCGCGATGCGCATTCCATCAAGGCAGGAGCAAACCTGCTGCGCCTGAAGAGCATCGAGACCACATCCCATCGGTTGGAGAACGTGCTGGACAGCTTGCGCAAGGGCCAGCTCGCCCCGCGCGCGGACGTGACCCAGGCGCTGCTCGACGGCGTGGACCTCCTGCGCGACCTGCTCTGCGACCCCTGCGGCCCGGCTCCGGCAGAAATGCCCAAGCTCCTGAATACGCTCGAAATGCTGCTCGCACACCCGCCGGAGTAGCCATGCCCCGCCCGCACCTCCGGTTTACCTCACTCTGCCTGATCTCACTTTTCCTGCTCTCGATCTGTGCGCTGGCGTCCTGCGCCGCCAGGCCAGCCACCGCCACACGCGCTGACCAGCAGAGCCAGCGCGGCACACTGGGCGCGGAACTGGTCGCCGATTCCGCCACCGCCCTCAAGGAGCTGCGCGCAGCCACGCGTCAACACATCCTGGACCATGCCCTTGCCGACGCCTGCGGAGTCATCGTGCTGCCGGGCGTGTACCAGGCCGGGTTCTACTACTCCGTGCACGGCGGCAGCGGCGTCATCGTGTCGCGCACCAAGAACGGCGGCTGGGGAGCCCCAGCCTTTGTCGGCGTCGGCGGAGCCGGGCTCGGCATGCAGATCGGCTTGGAAAAGCAGCGTCTTGTGCTCGTCGTGCAGGATCAGGAGATGCTTGAGAGCATCCTTGAGGGCGGGCTCAACTTCGACGTCATCGCCAAATACGACGTGCTGAGCGTGCGCGAGGAAACGGGCCAGGGCTCGCTTACGGCGCACCGCCCGGTGTTGGCCTTCAGCGACGGGGTGGGACTCATGGTGGGCGTGGCCATGCGCGGAGCCGTGCTCACGCTGAACGAGGGCCTGACCAAAGCCTATTACGGCCAGGGCCAAGGCCAGGACCTGGGCGATGCCAAAGCCGTGATGCAGGGCGTGAACGCCCCGGGGATTGAGGTCTTCGAGCTTTGGGGAGCGCTTGGCGTGGACCCGCCCAAGGACCGGGGCTCGAAGGCGCAGTGAGATCGGCTAGCAGGCGGGAGGACGCACCCGGTTGCGCAAGGTCTTGATGAGCCAGATGAGCATGATGACGCCGAACAGGCCGCCGGCCACCCACCACTTGGCCTCCTGGAGGAAACGCTCCAGGACATCGCCCAGATAGTATCCGCCAAGGCCGAAGGACACAGCCCAGACCCCCGCGCCGATGCCGTTCAGCAAGAAGAAGCGCAAGGGCGAGATGTTCGAGGTGCCCACGGCGAACGGCGTGATGTTGCGGAATCCATAAAAGAATCGGAAAGAGACAAGGACCAGCACCTGATGCTTCTCCAGCAGCCGGTGCACCCTCTCGATGCGGCATTCCCACTTCTTGAGCCTGGTTTCCAGGAAGCGCTTGTTGTAACGCCCCACGTAAAAGGCCGTCTGGTCACCCGCGAAGCTGCCAAAAAACGCCGCCAGGATGCACAACGGCAACGAGAGGTGCCCATTGAACGCCGCGAAACCGGCGATAATGAGGATGGTCTCGCCTTCCAGGAAGGTTCCGATGAACAGCGCCAGATAGCCGTAAGTGGAAAGGTAGTAGGTCAGATCCACGCTGCCGCCATAGAGTTCATCAGGCGACGAGCAAAAGGCCAGGACGCCCGGCCCGGAAAGCCCGGACCGGAACGCCCTGCGCGACGCGATTATCTGAATGCAGAGCAGCCACTAGGAGTTCTTCTGCTCCTGCTTCGGCGCCTCGGCCTGGGCCTGGGCCTGGGCCTGGGCCTGGGCAGCCTGCGGCTGCTCGGGCTGGGCCTGGGCCTGAGCCTGCACGGGCTGGGCCGGGGCAGGCTGCTGGGCCGGCGGAGCGACAACGACCTCTTCCTGGGCGGACAGCGCACCCTTGAACTCACGGATGCTTTTGCCAAGGTTGGCCGCTATCTGCGGCAGCTTGCCCGGGCCGAACAACAGCAGGGCAATGACCAGAATCAGAAGCAGATGCATGGGCTGAAACAGTTCGCCAATCATGATGGCCTCCAAGGGGTTTACCTGGAATCTTTCATATCCTACCTGCCGGGGTTTGAAAACCCCCCGCAGGCTACCGGAGCGCGGAAATCCTAGAGTTCCACCTGGCTGCCCAATTCCACCACGCGCCCGGGCGGGATGCCGAAGAAGGTCGTGGCGTTCCAGGCGTTGCGCGACATGTATGCAAACAGCGACTTGCGCCAGGCGGCCATCTTCGTGGGCCCGCCGGTGAGCAGGGTCTCGCGCCCCAGGAAATAGGTGGTGCTGGAAAGGTCGATGTCAAGGCCATGGGCCCGCGCCAAGCTCAAGATCTCCGGCACGTTCGGCGTCTGCATGAAGCCGTAGCGCGCGATGAGACGGAAGAACCCGTGCCCCAGGCTGGTCACCTCAAGGCGCGAGGCCTCGGGCACAAAGGGCATCTCGGTGGAGGTGATGGAAAGCAGGATGACCTGCTCGTGCAGCACCTTGATATGCTTGTAGTGGTGCAAAAGCGTGATGGGCGTGCCCGTGCTCGACACGGACATGAACACCGCCGTGCCGGGAATGCGGATGGGCCGGTCCAGCGCCACAAGGCTTTCCAGGAACAGGTTGATGGGCAGCCCGATGGATGCGAACTGCTTGCCCAGCCCCTTCTTGCCGTCGCGCCAGGTGAGCAGACAGGTCATGATGACCGCGGCAACGGTGAGGGTGAACCAGCCGCCATCCAGAATCTTGAGCAGGTTGGAGCCCAAAAACGACAGGTCGAAGAGCAGGAACAGCGCCACCAGGGGCACGGTTCTCCAGGCGGACCAGCGCCACAGCAAGGACATGACGAAAAAGAAGAAGATGGAGGTGATGGTCATGTCGATGGTGACGGCGATGCCGTAGGCCGCCGCAAGGCCGCTGGAGCTCTTGAAGGCCAGCACGAGTCCGAGGCAGGCCACCATCATGGCCCGGTTCACGCCGGGAAGGTAGATC
The DNA here is from genome assembly GCA_018817515.1 of Pseudomonadota bacterium. Taxonomy (GTDB): domain Bacteria; phylum Desulfobacterota; class Desulfovibrionia; order Desulfovibrionales; family Desulfovibrionaceae; genus Humidesulfovibrio. Next base: position 8,955 of record JAHIUD010000004.1, on the reverse strand, counting down.
TGGCCCTTGGTGTGGGCAGAGGTGTTGACGATGCGGATGCGCGGACAGAAGCCCATCTGCACGGCCTGCTGCGTCAGCGAGAACACGCCGGAGATCATGGCCTGGGAGGCGATGACCGTGGCCATGGTGGACAAGGCGACCATTGGGTAGAGCAGGAAGCCCGGCACAAGCCCGTAGAACGGATTGAATGATTTTGTGGGATCGGTCAAAAGCAGCGCACCCTGGCCGAAGTAGTTGAGCAAAAGCGAGGGCAGTACCATGCAGTACCAGGACAGTCGGATGGGCACGCGGCCGAAATGGCCCATGTCGGCGTAGAGGGCCTCGCCGCCGGTGATGCACAAGACCACGGAGCCCAGCACGACCATGCCATGGAGATGGTTCTCCATGAAGAAGCGCACGGCATAGTAGGGATTCACCGCCGCGAGGATGACGGGATTATCGGCGATGGCCACAAGGCCGAGGATGGCCAGGGTGGAGAACCAGAGGATCATGATCGGCCCGAAGACCTTGCCGATCTTCTCGGTACCGTGCCGCTGCATCATGAACAGCGTGATGAGCACCAGGCAGGTGCCGGGAATGATGAAAGGGGTCAGGGCATCCGTGGCGACGCTTAAGCCTTCCATGGCCGAGAGCACGGAGATGGCCGGGGTGATGATGCCGTCACCATACAAGAGCGCCGCCCCAAAAATGCCCAGGAAGATGACGACGGCATACCTGGCCTTACTCTTGCCCTCCACGGCGGTGTGCAAAAGCGCCAGGAGCGCGAACACGCCGCCCTCGCCCTTGTTGTCGGCGCGCAGGACGAACATGACGTATTTGACGCTGACGACGATGGTCAGCGACCAGACGATGAGCGAAAGCACGCCCATGATGTTGACCGGCAGCAACGGAATGGCGTGCGGACCGTGGAAGCATTCCTTCACGGCGTAAAGCGGACTGGTGCCGATATCGCCATAGACGACGCCCAGGGCGGCCAGGGCGAGAGCCATGGTCCGGCCATGGCCGCCAGAAGAGTCGTGGCCGCCAGAAGAGTCGTGGCCGCCAGAAGAGTCGTGGCCAACGTTTGCGTCAGGCCCCCCCTGCTGAGTGACCTCCGGGGCGGCTGGCTTTGGCGCTTCTGCAGTCTTGGCGCTTGGCAAATCGCTTGACACTATGAGGATATCCTCCGGGTATATAAGGGGCAGGCGTAAAAGGTGCGGCCAGCGGCTGCAAGCAAGGGTCGGAACGCATCCTTACTGAAAGCTCAGCTGTACTGTCAATGAAGAGGAACTGCAGGCAAACTGAAATGTTATAAATTTACAATTTTAGCATAGCAGCATTCCATAACAACCTTAAGGCGGTTGATCCAGTGATTTTCGGGGTGACACGGCTCATTACCAACATGCTAACCTGCAATGGCTGACCGTGAAAACCTATTAATTCAAACACATACCGCAGCGATTCTCGTAGTTGCGACAACACGGGCAGCATTCTACATTTTCGCAACCAGGACATTCCAGAAGGCTGGCGACAAACTGCAATGCAAGATGTCAAACGGCGAACATCGAAATAACATACCGAATTTACAAGTAATATATAAATACCAGCAGTGTGCCTGGCTGATGCTGGCATAATTCAAAACGCGCGAATTGAACATAATTGCAATATGAACACTAAGCAAATTGTGTTGTAAAATATTTACAATTAATAATATCAGCGCATTATACTACTGGCCCACTTCTTGCCTGAGCCCGTCCATACGTTTTTCATTACTTCATTTTGGAGGGCATCATGTTCAAGAACATTCTCCTGGCTCTTACTTTGGCTCTGGTCGTCCTCGTGGGGACCGGTACGTGTTTCGCGGGCGATCCCCCGAAGCCGGACCCCTCCGGCGCATCCATCGGCACCGCTTCTGACGTGGTCAACGCCACCTCCGGCGCGCCCACGGCCGAGGACATGGAAAAGATGGCGGCGGCTGAACCGCTGGCCACCAAGCTCGCCGATGTCATCGGGCACAACCGCATCGCCATCAACATGGTCTGGACGCTCATCTGCGGCTTCCTGGTCATGTTCATGCAGTGCGGCTTCGCTCTGGCCGAGACTGGCTTCACCCGCGCCAAGAACGCGGGCCACACCATGGGCATGAACATGATGGTCTACGCCATCGGCATGCTCGGCTTCTGGATCTGCGGCTTCGGCCTGCAGATGGGCGGCAGCGGCGGCGCGGCAGCCCTTGGTGGCGGCGGCGTGCTTAACTCCGAGTTCATCGTCAACATTTTCGGCAAGGACTTCGGCCTCTTCGGCACCAAGGGCTTCTTCCTTGGCAGCGATGTGTATGATGGCACCGTGCTGACCATATTCCTCTTCCAGATGGTCTTCATGGACACCACGGCCACCATCCCCACGGGCGCCATGGCCGAGCGCTGGACCTTCAAGCACTTCTGCCTCTACGGTTTCTTCATCTCCATGTTCGTGTACCCGCTGTACGCCAACTGGGTCTGGGGCGGCGGCTTCCTGTCGCAGCTCGGCGCCAACTTTGGCCTGGGCCACGGCCTCATGGACTTCGCTGGCTCCTCCGTCGTGCATATGACCGGCGGCGTCGCGGCCCTGGCCGGCGCCATGGTCCTCGGACCGCGCCTTGGCAAGTTCCGCGCTGACGGCACGGCCAACGCCATTCCCGGCCACCACATCCCCATGGCCATTGCCGGCTGTCTCATCCTGGCCTTCGGCTGGTTCGGCTTCAACGCCGGCTCCACCCTGGCCGGCGGCGACCTGCGCATCGGCGTCGTGGCCGCCAACACCATGCTCGCCTCCGCTGGCGGGTGCATGACCGCCCTGCTCTACATGTGGATGCGCTTCGGCAAGCCCGACGTCTCCATGGCCGCCAACGGCCTGCTGGCTGGCCTGGTCGCCATCACCGCCCCTTGCGCCTTCGTCACCCCCATCATGTCTGTGGTCATCGGCGGCATCGCCGGCGTGATCCTGTGCATGAGCGTGCTCTTTATCGAAAACACCCTGAAGATCGACGACCCCGTTGGCGCCATCTCGGTCCACGGCGTCTGCGGCACCTGGGGCATGCTGGCCCTCGGCCTCTTCGCTGACGGCACCTACGGCGACGGCGCCAACGGCGTGAAGGGCGCGGTCACCGGCCTGTTCTACGGCGACGCGAGTCAGTTCATGGCACAGGTCGTCGGCGTGAGCGTCAACATCATCTTCGTGTTCGTGGTCATGTTCATCTTCTTCAAGGTCTCCAACAAGTTCGTGAAGATGCGCGTGGCCCCCGAGCTCGAACAGGAAGGCCTGGACATGGCGGAAGTGGCCGTCATCGGCTACCCCGAGTTCTCCATCAACAAGACCCACCGCTAGGTTTTAGGAGATTACGCCATGAAGAAGATAGAAGCGATCATCAAGCCCCACAAGCTCGACGAGGTCAAGGACGCCCTGGACAAGGCCGGCATCCACGGCATGACCATCACGGAAGTGAAGGGCTACGGACGTCAGAAGGGTCATGTGGAAATGTACCGCGGCGCTGAATACCAGGTGGTGTTCAAGGCCAAGGTGAAGATCGAAGTGGTTGTGACCGACGCCATCGCGGCCTCGGTTGTGGACGCAATCCGCGCAGCCGCCAACACCAACGCCATCGGCGACGGCAAGATCTTCGTCCTCAACGTTGAAGAAGCTGTCCGCATCCGCACCAACGAGCGCGGCGAGACGGCAGTATAACTCTCCCTCCCATGCGGTGCGGCCGCGCGTGTTGAGGGACGCGCGCGGCCGCCTTCCTCTCCGGCCCCTGCCTGTAACGCCCAGGCAGGGGCCAATTATTTTCCGTGCAACCGCCTGGGGCAACGCCCCTGGACCCCGCCGGGGGGAATGATTCTCCACGAACTCCCTCCATCCAAGTCAAAAGTCCGGGCTGCGAGCTGCCGCTCGATAACCCGCCCTTTGATTCGGGACGGAAGTCCAGACGCCTCAGTACCGGACCGTCGGCACACTCAAGTTCCCAGGCCGCTCAAATAACGTCAGATGCAAGGCGCAAGAAAATTCTCACGCCCGACGCGTATTCGACATACGCGAGGGCTTGAAATTTTCGCGGCAACGCAGCAGATGATGAATTATCAGCGGCCTGGAACCTAGTCCACGATCTTCAAATCAAACGCCGCGATGGAATAGAGCACCGGCACCATGAGCAGGGTCACGAAGGTGGCCACGGTGAGCCCGCCGATCTGGGCATAGCACAGGGGCTCCCAGAGCGGGCCGCCATGCAGGGCCAGGGGCACCAGGGCGAAGACGGTGGCCGCCACGGTGATCATGACGGGCCTAAGGCGCATGATGCCCGCGTCCAGAATGGCCATGCGCAGGTCGTCGCCCTCGGCACGGCGCTCCTCGATGAAGTCGAAGAGCACGATGATGTGGCTGACGATGACCCCCATGAGGCTCACGATGCCGAGGTAGGCCATGAAGCCGAAGGGCGAGCCTGCGAGATACAGCGCGCCGAAGGCCCCGGACATGCCGTAGGGCACGGCGGCAAAGACGATAAGCGGCTTCACCGCGTTCTTGAACTGGAACAGCAGCGCCAGATAGATGGACAGGATGGACACGCCCATGACCATGGCCATCTCGCCAAAGCCCTTGGTCTGCTCCTCGTACTCGCCGCCGATCTCCACCCTGTAGCCCGGCGGCAGCTGGGCCGTGAAGGCGTCGAGCTGCGGCTTGATGGCCTGGATGACCTCGCTGGTGAGCACGCCGGGCGCGGTGAAGCAGGACACGGTGATGGTGCGGAAGTGGTTGCGCCGAGCGATCTTCTCCGTCTCCAGGCCCCAGGACACCGTGGAGATCTGGCCCAGCGGCACCTTGGTCGCGCCGTCGGAGGAGCTGACGTAGAGGTTCTTGATGTCCTCCATGCCCGCGCGCTCCTCCATGCGCAGCCGCGCGTACACCGGCACCTCGATGCGGCCCTGACGCAGGCTCGTGACCATAAAGCCGTTCATGCCCGCGGCCGAGGACCGCGCCACGTCCTGATTGGTCACCCCGGCAAGCGCCGCCTTGTCCGGGTCGATCTTGAGGTGCGCACGGAAGATCTCCGCACCCCAGTTGTCCTGCACGCGGTCGGTGTCGGGCCTGTCGCGCAGGATGCCTTTAAGCTTCTCGGCCTGGGCGCGCAGGGTCGGGATGTCGTCGCCCGAGAGCCTGAGCTGCACCGGAATGCCCACGGGCGGGCCGCTTTCCAGCCTGCGGGCGCTGGCGCGCACCCCGGGCATGGCGGCGGTGAGCCGGGGCTGGAGATACTCCATGAAGCCTTCGGTATCCTTCACGTCGTTGATCTCAAGCAAGATCTGGGCGTAGTTGGGCTGCCCCAGCTCCGGGGTCACGGAGAACCAGAAACGTGGCCCGCCCGCGCCGATGAAGGCCGTCATGCTCTTGACCACCTTCCTGTCCTTGCCGCCGTTCTGCGGATGCTCCTGCGCATACTGGTCCGCTGCCTGGGCGATGACCGCGTCGGCCTTGCGCGCGGCCTGGTCCGAGGCCAGCACCGAGGCGTCCTCAGGCAGCCAGAGGTCCACGTAAGCCAGGTGCGACAGGTCGTAGGGGAAGAACTGGTCCTTGAGCTGGGCCTTCATGACAAAGGCCACCACCACGATGACCAGCGAGACGCCCAGCGCCTTCCAACGGTGCTCGATGAGCGAACTGGCCAGGCGGTAGTAACGCCCGGTGAAGCCCTGGCTGCGCAGATCTTCCACGCTCTTGCCCGCGTTCTTGCCGGGCCGCAGCAGATACTGGGCGATGAACGGAATGAAGGTCATGGACACGATGCGCGAGGCCACAAGCGAACAGCCTATGACCACGGGCAGCGAGTACAGGAAGAGGCCCTTGTCGCCGGAGAGCATCAGGTACGGCAGATAGGCCACGATGTTGGTGATGGTGGCGTACATGATAGCCTTGGCGAGCTTGGTGGGACCGAGCCAGGCCGCCACATCATAGGACTTGCCCGCCCGTATCTCCAGCTTGATGGCGTCGTTGGCCACCACGGGGTCATCCACCAGCAGGCCCAGGGCCAGGATCAGCGCGGCGATGGAGATCTGCTGGATGTCGATGCCGAGCAGGTTCATCATGCCGAACGTCATGGCCAGGGTGATGGGGATGGACAGGGCCATGAGCAGGGCCGAGCGCCATTCGCGGAAGCCCACGAAGGACACCAGCACCACCAGGATGATGGCCTCGTAGAGGCTGGTCATGAACAGGTCGACCTTGTCCTCCACCTGCTGGGGCTGGTCCGAGGTGCGCGAGAAGATGAGGTCCGCAGGCAGCCGCGCCTTGAGGTTCGCCAGGGTCGCGTCCACCACCTTGGAAAACTTCCCGATCTGCTCGCCGCTCTTCATGGTGATGGCCAGGGTGATGGCGGGCATGCGCGACCAGTTGCCGCGCGCATCACGCACCACGTGGTAATGGCGCTTGGCGGGCGGGCTCACGTAGCCGCGCTCAATGTCCACCAGATCGCGCAGATAGGCCAGGGCGCCGTTCTTGGCGCGGCCCACGGTGACGCCGCCCAGCTCGTCCTCGCTGGTGATCTCGCCCGAGGGGTCCACCAGCATGGACTTGCCCGCAGCCTCCACCACGCCGCCGCCCTGGCGGATGTTCCGCTCGCCCAGCACGCTCTTGATCTGCAAGGGGCCGATGCCATAGGCCGCCAGGCGCTCCTGGGAATAGTTCAGGTACACGGCCTCATCGCGCACGCCCCAGCGGGTCACGCGGGAGACGTCCGGCAGGGCCTGCAGGGTGCGCATGATCTCGTCGGTGTATTTCTCCAGGTCGCTGAAGCCGTAGCGGCTGCCCGCCACCAGGGCCAGCGCCTCGGCGGTCTTGGCCGGGTCGCGCACGATGGCCACGGGCCAGGCGTCCGGGTGGAACTCCGAGGCCCGCAGACGCTCGGCCACAAAGCCGAGCACCGCCGCTTGCAACTCCGCATCGGTCCTGTCCGTGCGCACATCAAGCAGGGCCAGGCCCGGGGTATAGCTCGTGCGCACGTCGCGGCCCAGGCCCTTGTCCGCCAGGAAGCGGGCGAAGAGCTCCACCTTGCGGCGCACCGACGGCTCCGTGGCCGTGGCCGGGAGCACCTCCACCAGGGTCGCGCGTCCAGTGTCGGCAGAGGTGCTGTTGGACTGAGTGCTGGCCTGGGCGGTGGCCTGCGTGGTAACCTGGGCCGGGCCGCGCAGATCCACAATGCTCTGTTGCACCTGCTTCGCCCGCAGGGAAAGCTCCACCTCGCCCTCCAGCGGCGAGGCAACGGTGAGCATGAGCGTGGTGGGATCCCCAAAATCCTTGATGAAATTCACAGGTCCGGCCCCGTCGGGCAGGCCGCTCACGGCGTTGAGCTTGAGGTTCAGGTCGTCGAACACGTCGCCCGGGCTCTTGACCTCGTCGTGCAGCTTGATGATGACCACGGCCAGGCCGGTGCGCGTGGTGGACTCGATGCGGTCCACCTTGTCGTTCTCGGCGATGCGCTCCTCCAGGCGGCGCGTCACCAGATCCTCGACCTTGTCGGCGGCGGCGCCGGGCCAGGAACAGGTCACCGCGGCCACGCGCATGGGGATGTCCGGGTCCTTGCGCTGGGGCATGCGGAAGTAGCTCACAGCCCCCCAAATGAAGATGGCCACCAGCAGCACCAGGGCGATCTGCCGGTTTTCGACGAAGAAGCGCGCCGTGTTGTGCTTCTCCAGCATGAGTCTCTCGTCCTTGCCGTGCATGCGGAATCCTTGAATGCCCGCCTGAAACGCGGGGTGGGAGGGGAGCTGCGCTCTCTGGCCTACGGCACGATGGTGATGGCCGCGCCGTCGCTGACCAGGGTGGCCCCGGCGGTGATGACGCGCTCGCCGGGCTTGACGCCTCCGCGCACCAGCACGCTGCGGCCGGTGACATCGCCCAGCTCCACGCGGCGGCCGCGGGCCACGGTCTGCCCGCCCTCATCCACCGCCACGTAGACCATGTAGCCGTTCGGATCGCTCGGCGGACGCACCACGGACTGCAAGGGCACGCTGGCCTGGGCAGCAGCCGGGGCCTGGGACGCAGCGGCGTCCAAGCCGTCGACTCCATCCAGGCGCACCGTGGCGACCATGCCGTCCTTGAGCAGCGCGTCCGGGTTGGGGATGGTCAGCTCGATGTCGAAGACGCGGCTCTTGGGGTCGGCCGAGGGCGAAACCGCCGTGACCTTGCCCGCGAATTCGCGGCCACCCAGGGCGTCGACCACCACGGACAGGGGCGCGCCGGGCTTGATGCGCCCCTGCATGGTGTCCGGCACGCCGAACACGGCCTTGACCAAGGACAGGTCCACCAGCACGAAGGCCTTGGTGCCGCTGGAAACAAGGGTGCCATGCTCCACGCTGCGGCTGGCCACCACGCCGTCCAGGGGCGACTTGAGCTGGCTGTCGGCCAGCTGGATGTTGGCCTGCTCCAGCTGGGCGCGCGCGCCGTCGAGCTTGGCCCGGGCCACGCCCAGGCGCTCCTGCGAGAGGTCGAACTCACTCTTGGCCAGGTAGCCGCCGGCGACCAGGGCCTGCGAGCGCTCGAAGTTCTTATTCGCCTGCACCAGGGAGGCCTTGGCCTCCTCCATGGCAGCACGGGCCTGGTTGGCGCGCGCCGCATGATCCTGCGGGTCCAGGCGGGCCAGCACCATGCCCCGGCTCACGCGGTCGCCTGCGCGCAGCTCGCGCTTGGCGCCGTCCGGGCCGGGCACGGCCACGATCTCGCGCACGTAGCCGCCGACCTTGAAGGCCAGCTCCACCTGCTCGCGCGGGTTGATGTTGGCCGAATAGCGCAGGCCGGAAGGCCCCAGCGCGCCCTCCACAGGCTGGACCCGCACAGGCACCGGGGCGCTGCGGGGCGGCTTGGTCTTGGAAAAGGTCGTGGCGGCCAGAACCAGAGCGGAGACCAGGGCAAGGATCACGCCCCCCACGGCCAGGGTCTTCCGGTTCAAGGGCAGAC